>NZ_QJUJ01000012.1:0-174983 GCF_004327275.1 Phytopseudomonas daroniae | reverse complement strand
GTCCCTGGCGTCACCGTCGAATTGCAGGGCGCCGGCCCGGACGGGGTGTACAACGAAGTTGAGATCGGCCCGGACGGCAGTGTTCCGGCGTTGGTTACCCTGGATGACAAGGTCAAGGTCGGCGACACCCTGTTGGTGACCGATAAGGATGGCAACACCCTTCTCGAACGTCCGGTAACCCAGGGCGACCTGGACAATGGCGTGATCGTAGAGGTGCCGGTGGCACCGGGTGATACCGATGTCAGCGTCACTGCCAAGGTTACCGACCCGGCAGGTAACAGCGGCACCGACGATGACGAAAAACCGGTGGACAACGACGTCCCTGGCGTCACCGTCGAATTGCAGGGCGCCGGCCCGGACGGGGTGTACAACGAAGTTGAGATCGGCCCGGACGGCAGTGTTCCGGCGTTGGTTACCCTGGATGACAAGGTCAAGGTCGGCGACACCCTGTTGGTGACCGATAAGGATGGCAACACCCTTCTCGAACGTCCGGTAACCCAGGGCGACCTGGACAATGGTGTGATCGTAGAGGTGCCGGTGGCACCGGGTGATACCGATGTCAGCGTCACTGCCAAGGTTACCGATCCGGCGGGTAACAGCGGCACCGACGATGACGACAAACCGGTGGACAACGTGCTACCCATGGGTACGGTACCGAACCAGGTCGACGAGGATTCCGATGTCATCGACCTCGACCTGGCCGGGCAGATCAGCGACAACAGCGGCGGCCCGCTGACCTATAGCGCCAGCGGCCTGCCGGATGGCCTGAGCATCGACCCCTCTACTGGCAAGATCAGCGGCACCATCGACCGCTCGGCCAGCCAGAACGGCCCGAACGACGACGGTCTCTACCCGGTCATCGTCACCGTTACCGACCCAGCGGGCAACAGCACCGACATCACCTTCACCTGGACGGTGGCCAACCCCGTACCACTGGCCAATGACGACAACGCGACCACACCGGAAGACACTCCGGTAAGCGGCAACGTACTCACCGGCGCCGGTTCCTCCGATCCTGCCAGCGCTACCGACAGCGACCCGGATGGCGACCCGCTGACTGTGACCTCGTTCGTCGTCGCTGGCGATCCCAGCGTGCATCCCGCTGGCAGCATGGCGACGATTACCGGCATCGGCACCCTTGAATTGAACGCCGATGGTTCCTACACCTTCACCCCGGATCAGGACTGGAACGGCACGGTGCCGGTCGTGACCTACAGTATCAGCGACGGCGAGGGCGGCACTGACACGGCAGAACTGGTCATCGTCGTCACTCCGGTCAACGACGCGCCGGTGGCAGAGCCTCCGGCAACCCCGCTGGATCAGACCAACCTGGATGCCGACAGTGTCACCACGGTGACCCTGGATCTGCCGAACCTGTTCAGCGACGTCGATGGCGACACGCTCATCTACAGCATCGCCGGCCTGCCGCCGGGGCTGAGTTTCGACCCGCTCACCGGCCAGGTTACCGGCACCATCGACCGTTCTGCCAGCCAGGGTGGCCCGGATAGCGACGGCGTCTACCACGTGACCCTGACCGCCACCGACCAGGATGGCGAAGAGGCGACGCAGACCTTCGCCTGGGCCGTGAGCAACCCGCCGCCGTTGGCCAACGACGACAACGTCGAGACCCTGGAAGACACCCCGGTCAGCGGTAACGTGCTCACCGGCGCCAGCTCCGACAATCCGGCCGGCTCCGCCGACAGCGACCCGGACGGCGACCCGCTGACGGTGACCACCTTCGTAGTTGCAGGCGACCCCACCGTGTATGACGCCGGCAGCACTGCGACGATTCCCGGCGTCGGCACCCTTGAGCTGAACCCCGATGGTGCCTATACCTTCACCCCGGAAGCCAACTGGAACGGCACGGTGCCGACCGTGACCTATACGATTTCCGACGGCGAGGGCGGCACTGATACGGCGGAGCTGGTGATCGTCGTCACGCCGGTGGATGACCCGATTCTCGTCGACGTGCCGACCGACCATACGGCCAGCACTCCAGACGGCAAGATTGACGATCAGGTGGTATTCGAAAGTGGTCTGGTGCACGGTTCCAACCCGGATGACGACGACATCACCGTTGATGCCAGCTTCACCATCAGCGCGCTGGACGGTCTGGCCAGCGTCACCATCGGCTACACCGACGCCAGCGGCGATCCAGCCAGCCTGGTGTTGAGCGCCACGCAAGTAGAGGCGCTGGGCACAGCGAACCAGACCATCGCCACCGAATATGGGAACCTGGTGCTCGACGGCTACAGCCTGGGCACCGATGGCATCATCACCATCGACTACACCTATACTCTGGTCAGCGCCCCGCAAGTCAGCGGCACTCACACCAGCGACAATTTCACCATCACCGCCGAAGATGCGGACGGCGATGAGGAAAGCGCAACTCTGGTGATCCGCATCGTCGACGACGCGCCATTGGCGGTGAGCGACATCAACGCCATCAGCGAGGACGCCACTGCGCCGGTGATTGGCGAACTGATCGGTGGCACCGCCGGCGCCGGCCAGGACACCGAGGGCGCCGACGGCGCGACGGTGAGCAAGATCGTCGCGGGCACTGACAACACCCAGATGGGCAGTACACCGACCGTGGCGGGCATCTTCGTCACTGGCCAGTACGGCAGTCTGACTCTCCATGCCGATGGCAGCTACAGCTACCAACTGGACAACGTCAATCTCGATGTTCAGGGGCTGATCGTGGGCGAGCAACTGGAGGAGGTATTCACCTATACCCTGACCGACGCCGATGGCGACTCCAGCGTGGCCACACTGACCATCATCGTCAATGGCACAAATGATGGTGTGACGGTCGACGTGCCGAACGACAATACTGTCACCACCCCGGACGGCAACACCGGCGACCAGGTGGTGTTCGAGAGCGGTCTGGGCAACGGCTCCAATTCGGATGACGACGACATCACCGTCGATGCCAGTTTCACCATCAGTGCGTTGGATGGACTGGCCCCGAACGGCGCGGTGACCATTGACTATATCGACGTCAACGGCGATCCGGCCAGCCTGGTACTGAGCAAGGCGCAAGTCGAGGCGCTGGGCACAGCGAACCAGACCATCACCACCGAATATGGCAACCTGGTGCTCGACGGTTACAGTCTGGGCATCGATGGCATCATCACCATCGACTACACCTACACTCTGGTTAACGCCCCGCAAGTCAGTGGCACCCACGTCAACGATGTCTTCACCATCGGCGCCAGCGACCGTGACGGTGACAGCAGTATCACCCAGAACCTCACGATCAAGATCGTTGACGATTCCCCGCAGGCGGTGAGCGACATCAACAGTGTCAGCGAAGATGCCACTGCGCCGGTGACCGGCGAACTGATTGGTGGAGCCAGCGGCGGCGCCGGTCAGGATACCGAAGGCGCCGATGGCGCGACGGTGGGCAAAGTCGTTGCCGGTACCGACAACACCCAGGCGGGCACTGCGCCGACCGTGGCAGGTGTCAATGTCACCGGACAGTACGGCACCCTGACCCTCCATGCCGACGGCAGCTACAGCTACCAGTTGGACAACGCTAACCTCGATGTCCAGGGCCTGATCGTGGGCGAGGAACTGGAAGAGGTATTCACTTACACCCTGACCGATGCCGACGGCGACGACAGCGTGGCCACCCTGACCATCACTGTCAACGGCACAAATGATGGTGTGGAGGTCGACGTGCCGACCGATCATACGGCCAGTACACCGGACGGCAAGATTGACGACCAGGTGGTGTTCGAGAGCGGGCTGAGCAATGGCTCCAACCCGAACTTCAATGACACCGTGGTCGATGCCAGCTTCACCGTTTCTGCACTGGACGGTCTGGCCAGCGTCACCATCGGCTACACCGACGCCAGCGGAGATCCAGCCAGCCTGGTGTTGAGCGCCACGCAAGTAGAGGCGCTGGGCACAGCGAACCAGACCGTCACCACCGAGTACGGCACCCTGGTACTCGACGGCTACAGCCTGGGCACCGATGGCATCATCACCATCGACTACACCTACACTCTGGTCAACGCGCCGACGGTGGCGGGTGACGACACCAGCGATAGTTTCGCGATCACTGCCCAGGATCGTGACGGCGACGACAACAGCCAGGCCCTCAACATCAAGATCGTCGACGACGCCCCGGTCGCATCCGACCAGAACCCGATAATCCTGGGCGAAGGTGGGCAGACAGTGGGCACCGCCACCGGCGAAGCCAATCTGCGGGACAACGACACTCTGGGGGCGGATGGCGCCCGCGTACATATGTTCAAGTACATAGACGTCGACGGTGCCGAGCAGGAGTCCGGGCCCATCGCCGCCGGCGACTTTATCACCGTGATCACCCTGGACGGTGGCTCGCTGACCGTGCACAGCGACGGCGACTGGAGCTACACCAGCCCGCCGGCGAGCGACACCGGCGCTTCCGCCGGCCATGGCGCGCCAGGCAGTGCGACCGACGATAATCTCGCCGCGGATTTCCAGTATCAGTTGATCGATGGTGATGGCGATATCAGCGGCTGGGCCACCCAGCCGATCACGGTCACCGACACCGAGCCGAATGTCGCCGGTACGCCGCCAGCGGGCATCGTCGAGGAAAAATATCTGCCCAATGGTTCGACGCCGGACGCTGGCAATCACGCCCTCGGCGCCAGCGGGGCACTCGGCGTGGTGAAGGGCGCCGATGCCATCGACGTGACCTTCCCGGGTACGCTGGTCGCTCCGGCCGGCCTGACCTCGGGCGGCGTGCAGGTGGTCTACGTCGTCAGTGCGGACGGCCATACGCTGAGCGCGACGGCCGGTAGCGGCGGGCCGGAGGTATTCACCGTCACCATCACCGATCCACACAGCGAAGCCGCGGCCTATGAGTTCATCCTGGCCGGGGCACTGGATCATGTGGTCGACGACGATGAGATCGAGCTGTCCTTCCCCTTCGTGGTAACCGATGCCGACGGCGATACCGCACCCGGCTCGTTCAGCGTGACCGTGGTCGACGATGCGCCGGTAACCGCCAAGGCCATCGAGGTCGACGAGGACGCTTCCGTCAGCTTCACCACCAGTGCGGACGCAACAGGCAACAACATCAGTATCGAGCCTGGCGATGGGCCGCAGCACGGCACGGTCACGGTCAACCCCGACGGCAGCATCACCTACGTGCCTGCCCCGGATTACAGCGGTGCCGACAGTTTCACCTACACCACCAGAACCGACCACGACAGCGTGGGCCAGCAGGTCACCGTGACCGTGACCGTCAACCCGCTTGCCGATGCGCCCGCCCTGGCCCACGACGCCTCGACTGACGGTGGGGCCAGTGCCAGCGTCTCTACCCCAGAAGACAACGATGTCACCCTGGGCTTGAAACTGCCGGTGATCACCGATAACGCCGACCAGAACGGCAGCGCTACTCTGGGCGATCACCCCGAACGCCTGGGCGCCATCACCCTGACTCTGTCCGGCGACGGCGCGACGGCGGGGGCGATCCTGACCAAGGCCGATGGCACACCGCTGGTCGCCAGCGGCGGCAGCTATACCATTGTCATCGTCGAGACCAGTGGTGACAGCGACGTGGATACCGACTTGCACGTCAGCGATGGCCTACCGACGGGGGCGGGCGTCAACTACCTGACCGCAGCCGAGTACGAGGCCCTGAAGGCCACTCCAGCCGAGCACCACCATGAGAACTTCACGGTCGGCGTCAGCGTCACCAGCCACGAAGTCGACGACAGCGGCGTGAAACTGGTGGATGTGGAGGGTGCCACCAGCACCCAGACCATCACCGTCTACGTTCAGGCGGTGACCGACGATGCGCAACTGCTGTTCGACACCAGCGTGACCACCGGCACCAACATCGACGGCGTGAGTTATACCGGCAACACCGAGGCCACTGTCACCCTCAAGGAAGACACCGACTTCAACGTGAAGGATATCCTCAGCGCGTCGTTTCAGGATCTGGACGGCTCCGAGGTGCGCTCGATCACCATCACCAATAACACCGGGCAGGCCATCCTGGTCAATGGCACGCAGTTGGCGGTAGGCGCAAGCCGCGATATCCCCGCACAAACTGGCAGCGATGGTCAGACCGGTGATATCGCCAGCTTCCCGGCTATCAACATCGGCGCGGTCGGCGACTACAGTGGCGATCTCAACGGCATCGGCATCCGTATCAACGCCCAGGACAAGGACGCAGACGGCTTCCAGGGCACGCCGGGCAATTCGGGCAATCCTCCGAATGGCGTTGTCGAGGCCGATACCAGCAACAACAGTGTGATCCTGAACCTGCACATCACCCCGGTTGCCGGCGATGTGGCGGCGGGGAACGTGACCACCGAGGAAGATACCGCGGTAGCCTTCCTGCAGCATGTGCAGGTCACCGACATCGGCACCGGCACCGAGGTCATCGACAAGGTGGCCTTCGAAATCCCGAGTGGCTGGCAGGTGACCGAACCAACCAACAACGGTGGCTGGAGTGTTTCCGGCGACGGTTCGACCGGCGACCCCTACACCATCACCTTCGACGGCAGCCTGAGCGAAGCTCAACGTGAGGCCGTGCTGAATGGCTTCATGATCAAGCCGCCGGCACACAGTAGCAAGGATGCGGAGATCATATTGAAGGTCACCTCGACCGATACCAATGGCACCGACAGCCATCAGGTCGAGGATCAGGAACTGAGCGTCCGGATCACCGTCACCCCGCTCGGCGAGCGTGTCGACAGCGACTCGAATGGCCAGAACGGCAACGACGTGACCATGAGCGGCGACCACCTCTATACCGACCATGGCAAGGAAGACGAGTGGTTCGAGTTGAACTCGGAAGGCTTCGACCTCAAGACGCCCTGGAGCAACGAGGACGGCAATGGCACCGTCAATGGCGGCCCCGTTGGCGGCAGCGAGGAAACCTTCGCCCGCTTCACGCCTTACACGAATGCCGACGAGGAACTGGATGGCTCGTACTTCCAGTACAGCGATGGTGTCGATTGGATCACCGTGCCCTACAACGGCTCGCCGGTGGACATCCCGATCGAATACCTGGACACCGTGCAGTTCAAGGGGCCGCACAACTTCAAGGGCGTGGTCAAGATCAAGGTCGAAGCCGTCACCATCGACCATGATGAAGACGACTACAACGCTACCAATACCCAGGTCTCGGGCGAGTCCTGGCTGACCAACCTGATCCTCGATCCGGTGGCCGACCAGGTGACCCTGAAGGTGGATGCGCGAATTACCGCCTACGAGGATGCCGGTCGCGATGGCAGCGCCCCGATTCAACTGAACATCCGTCCGACCAGCGATGACCCGAGCGAGACCTTCAACATCACCATCAAGGGGATCCCGGACGGCGCCAGCATCACTTACGACGGTGTTACCTACGCAGTGGGCAGTGGGCTGACGCCGGACGGCAATGGCAGCTACCAACTGGAGCTGATCGACTTCGACAATAGCAAGCAGCCAACGCTGATCCCGCCGAAGGACAGCAACCAGACCATCAATCTGTCGGTCGAGGCGGTTTCCATCGATACGCTGACCTATATCGATAAAGATGGAATAGAGCAGACGATCACTTCGTCGCCGAGTGCTGCGCACATCCTGCCGATCACCGTCACCCTGCTGGGCGTACCGGACGAGCCGTCGATGACCATCGACAACGATCAGGTCTATGTCGAGGAGGATCTCGACAACAACGGCAGCCAGGTGGAGCTGCGTGAGCTGGTCACCTCGCTGGCCTCCGGCGAGACCTCAAACGACGGTTCGGAAACCATCACCCTGCGCATCAGTGGCCTGGCCGATGGCTTCAGCGTGGTGGGTGCCGGGCCAGTGGTCGGCAATGCCAGCGGTAGCGACCGGGTCTGGGTGGTGACGCCTGCGCAGATCGCCGATGGTTCGGTGAAGATCCAGGTGCCGGCCAACTACAGCGGCACGGTGCAATTGACCGCGCAGCCGGTAGTGACGGAGAGCGACAACCCGTCGGAGACCTTCTTCGCGCCGCAGAACGTCGAGTTTCAGGTCACGTCGTCACCGGAGGCGCAGCTCAACATGAGCTCCAGCATGATCGAGGATCAGCTCGGCCGGCTCGACCTGTCGCCCGACTACAAGAATGGTGATACCGACGAAGAGATCAGCGCGGTGCGCATCGAGGCAGTGGATGGCGTCACCTTCTACAGTGACGCCGCCGGCACCCAGCCACTGGTCGCGGTGGGTGGCTGGTACGAGATCAGCGGTGTGGATGCGGTGAAGAGCATCCATGCCAAGGCGGGTGCCAACTTCAGCGGCGATATCGTGCTGAACGTGCAATACAAGGTCACCGATACTGCCCAGGACGGCACCACCGGGCCGGTGGAAAGCGGCTGGCAGAACACCAGCCATACCCTTGAAGTGCAGCCGGTGACTGACGAGGTCGATCTCGCCCTGACGGCGATCAACGGCCAGCCGGGCACTTCCTACCTGCTGATGGCCGAAGGCACGGTCACCGTCAGCCTGGACATCGCCAAGGAGCCCGATGCCAACGCCGGCAACGCCAGAGACTACGATGGCAGCGAGCGACTGACCCATATCCTCATCCAGGGTGTGCCGAACGGTATGGCGGTGCAGGGCGGGATATTCACCGGTGCTGGCCAGTGGTTGCTACCGGTCGGCGAGCAGTTCAACGGAGATATCGCCAAGAGCATCGTGTTCAGTGTCAACGGTAATAGCGGCGCGCTCGACAACGTGCCGATCACCATCACTGTGGTGACCCGCGATGGCAATGCCGAGAGTACCGAGGAGGCCAGCATTACCTGGTACCTGAGCACCGACTTCGCCCTGGGCGAGGAAGGCAAGCTGCCGACGGTGACCCTGGGCGAGATCGTCGCCCCGCAGAGCGAGGATGGCCCGTTCACCCTGGATCAGGTGGTATCCGCCACAGTGGATACCAGCGGCGCCGATCAGGCCAGCTTCGATATGACCATTACCCTGCGCACTGCGCCAGGCGACGGCACCACGTTCCCTGGCATGACCCAAACGGAAGCGGTCGAGAACGGCCAGCCGGTGGTGCTGTGGATCACCACAGTGACGGGTGTGACCAACGCCACCGTCCAGGATGTGCTGAACAATGCGCTGGCGGGCATTACCGTCATCCCGCCGACGAATGCCAATGGCAACGCCAACAACCTCGGCGGCGACCTGCCGCTGGATGTCACCGTGACCCTCCACAACAACGGCGTGCATAGCGAAGGCCACGTCGAGCCGCAGGTCGAGCTGGCGCCGGTCACCGACAAGGCGACAGTGTCGATCGTCGCCGCGCCGGTAACCGAGGGCGAGCCGATCGATATCGCTATCACGGTTTCCAACCCGGCCGATCAGGGCGGCGACTGGAGCGTCGTCGACGGCAAGCTCTATCTGCAACTGGATGGCACGGGTATCCCAGGCGAGCTCAGCCAGGGTGCTGCGCCGCTGGCCCTGCAGGATGTGAGTGGCGTACCGGGGCTGAGCGATGGCCAGTACTACGTCATCGACGGCGTCACCCCGGACACCGTGCTGAACCTGACCTATACCCCGGCCGGTACGCATGACAGCGGCAGCGTCCAGCTCCAGGCCTGGGTGCAGAATCAGGAGAACGGCGGCGCGGCGATGATTTCCGCAGGCCAGGGCAACCTGACGGTCAATCCGACCAACACCGCCCCGGAAGTGACGATAGCGGCCGCTGGCACCGAGCATGACGGTGTGACCAAGACGCAGGCGCAGTTGAACATCACCGGTACGCTCCTGCCGGACAGCGGTGAGACCCTGCAATCGGCCTTCATCGAGGGGCTGCCCAAGGACTTTACGGTCTGGTATGGCAACAACGCGGATGGTTCGGGTGCCGTGCTGGCCAGCAACGCCGGAGGCAGTACGACCAACACCTGGTCCATCCCCGTCTCGGGCAATGCCCTGCCGGCCTATATCGGCATCCAGGCTCCGGCCCACTGGAGCGGCACGCTGGAAGACCTCAGGTTGTACCTGGTCAGCGGCGAGCCAGGTAACGAGCCGACTGCCTGGCCGGTCGAGTTCGACCTGAGCGTGGCACCGCAGGCGGACGGTATCGAACTGCGACCGACTCTCAGTTTTGGTACGGCGGGCGAGGTGATCGCCCTGAACCTGAACGCAGAGATGAAGGATCCGGTGGCGGTCAACGCCAACGATAGCCATCACGAGCTGACTACCCTGGAACTGAGCGGCTTCCCGGATGGTAGCAAGGTGGTGTTCTATGCCGACGGTGTCGAGCTGGTATCCACGTATGACGCAGACACCAATCAGCACACTCTCGCGGGCCTGACACAGGAGCAGTTGAATGGGCTGGGCTTCCTCCATCTGGGCACTGGCGGTGTGCAGAACATCGCCGTCACGGCCTGGACCCAGGAGGTGGATGCCAGTGGCAACCCGGTGGGCGTGGTCAGCAGCGAAGCGTCGACGACGCTGCAGATCAACGTCGCCGACAAGCTGCCGACCAACAACGCTGACAATCTGCTATGGAGCGGCGAGGCGATCGACGGTCGTGGCGGCGAGGACACCATCCAGCTGCGCTACGGCGAAAGCCTGAGCGGCACCGAGCTGGCCAGCAACCTCAGGAGCATCGAGGTGCTGGATCTGTCGGCCAAGGGCGCCAACGCGATCACCGGACTGACCGCCCAGGACGTGCTGGATATCGCCGGCGGTAACCTGCTGACGATTTTGGGTGACGACGAGGACTCGGTGGCGCTGGGCAGCGGTTGGATGCCAGGTGCCGATGTGAACGTGGGCGGCGATCTCTATCATGCCTACACCAACGGTGCCGCTACCCTGTACGTTCAGGAGCACGTACAGGTCATCGATTAGCCGCGGTGGGTTAGACGCACACCATCAGGGCTTGCCGTTCGACGAGTGACAGACGCTGTAAACCCACTGAGCGGGGCGCTGGACTCCGCTTGGCGCTCGGTGGGTTACGCATCGCTGTAGGGGTGGTAGGTTTGTGGTCTGGTCATTTGCGGATTCGCCGCTAATCCACCTTACGGGCTATTGGTCGTATTGAGTAATTCTCATTGCCGACGATCGAGGCTCGCTATCGTCGCCATGCGGTGGGCAATGGTTGTCCTACCTCGACCGAAGTAGGACAATTGGCGGCTTCCACCCCTTGTCAGCGACGTGCATGGCCTTTATCGCCCTCGGTATCAACCACAAGACCGCTTCGGTGGATGTCCGCGAGCGCGTGGCTTTTACTCCAGAGCAGCTGGTAGAGGCGTTGCAGCTGCTTTGCCGGCACACGCCAAGCCGTGAGGCGGCGATTCTGTCGACCTGCAATCGCAGTGAGTTGTACCTGGAACAGGACGGCCCGGGCGTCGATGCCGTACTCGGCTGGCTGGCCGATTATCACCATTTGAGCGTCGACGAGCTGCGTGCCTGCGCTTACGTCCACGAAGACGATGCGGCAGTTCGTCACATGATGCGCGTGGCCTCCGGCCTCGATTCCATGGTGCTGGGCGAGCCGCAGATTCTCGGCCAGATGAAGTCCGCCTTTGCCGTCGCCCGCGAGGCCGGCACCCTGGGCCCATTGCTCGGGCGTCTGTTCCAGGCCACCTTCAGCACCGCCAAACAGGTGCGTACCGACACCGCCATTGGCGAGAACCCGGTATCGGTAGCGTTCGCTGCCGTGAGCCTGGCCAAGCAGATCTTTTCCGACCTGCATCGCAGCCAGGCGCTGCTGATCGGCGCGGGCGAGACCATCAGCCTGGTCGCCCGTCACCTTCACGATCAAGGAATCAAGCGAATCGTCGTGGCCAACCGTACCCTCGAGCGTGCCAGCAGCCTGGCCGAACAGTTCGGCGCGCACGCCGTGCTGCTTTCCGATATCCCGCAGGAGCTGGCGCACAGCGATATCGTCATCAGTTCCACCGCCAGTCAGCTGCCGATTCTCGGCAAGGGCGCGGTGGAAAGTGCCCTGAAGCAACGCAAGCACAAGCCGATCTTCATGGTCGACATCGCCGTGCCGCGGGACATCGAGCCCCAGGTTGGCGAGCTGGACGACGTCTATCTGTATACCGTCGACGACCTGCACGAAGTCATCGAGGAAAACCTCAAGAGTCGCCAGGGGGCTGCCCAGGCCGCCGAGGAGCTGGTCTCCGTCGGCGCCGACGACTTCATGGTGCGCCTGCGCGAACTGGCCGCAGTGGATGTACTTCGGGCATACCGGCAGCAGGCCGAGCGCCTGCGTGACGATGAGCTGGCCCGCGCCCAGCGCATGCTCGCCAATGGCGCCGCTGCCGAAGACGTACTGGCACAGTTGGCCCGCGGCCTGACCAACAAGCTGCTGCACGCGCCCAGCGTGCAACTGAAAAAATTCTCCGCCGACGGGCGCGTCGATGCGCTCGGTGTGGCCCAGGAGCTCTTCGCCCTCGAAGAAGGCGCGTCGTCCAATAAAGGCATGCAATGAAAGCTTCGTTGATCAACAAACTCGACATGCTGCAGGATCGTTTCGAAGAGGTCACGGCCCTGCTCGGCGATGCCGAAGTGATCGGCAACCAGAACCAGTTTCGCGCCTACTCCAAGGAATACGCCGAGATCGAACCGGTGATCATGGCGTTCCGCGAGTTCCGCAAGGTGCAGGCCGATCTGGAGGGCGCCCAGGCGCTGCTCAAGGATAGCGACCCGGACATGCGCGAAATGGCCGAGGAAGAGGTCGACACGGCGAAGGCCCGCCTGGTCGAGCTGGAAGACAGCCTGCAGCGGATGTTGCTGCCCAAGGATCCCAACGACGGTCGCAACGTGTTTCTCGAAGTGCGTGCCGGTACTGGCGGCGACGAGGCGGCGATCTTCTCCGGCGACCTGTTTCGCATGTACTCGCGCTATGCCGAGAGGCAGGGCTGGCGCGTCGAAGTACTGTCGGCCAACGAAGGCGAGCACGGCGGCTTCAAGGAAGTGATCGCCAGGGTCGAGGGCGACAACGTGTTCGCCAAGCTCAAGTTCGAATCCGGCGCGCACCGCGTGCAGCGTGTGCCGGAAACCGAATCCCAGGGGCGCATCCATACCTCGGCCTGTACTGTGGCCGTGTTGCCCGAACCGGACGAGCAGATGGCCATCGAGATCAACCCGGCCGATCTGCGCGTCGATACCTATCGCTCCTCGGGTGCCGGTGGCCAGCACGTCAACACCACCGATTCGGCGATCCGCATCACCCACATTCCCACCGGTACCGTGGTCGAGTGCCAGGAAGAGCGCTCGCAGCACAAGAACCGCGCCAAGGCCATGGCCTGGCTGGCGGCCAAGCTCAAGGATCAGCAGGATGCCGCCGCGCACAAGGAAATTTCCGACACGCGCAAGCTGCTGGTCGGTTCCGGTGACCGCTCCGAACGCATCCGCACCTACAATTTTCCTCAGGGCCGGGTCACCGATCACCGTATCAACCTGACCCTGTATTCGCTCAATGAAGTGATCGCCGGTGGCGTCGACGCGGTGATCGAACCGCTGCTCGCCGAATACCAGGCCGATCAGCTGGCCGCGCTCAGCGATTGACCACCGTAGCGGCAAGCTGCAAGCCACAAGCCGCAAGTGGGTGCGCGGGAGCTTGTAGCTTGAGGCTTGCAGCTTGAGGCTTATAGTGATGGCGACCATCGAATTTCTGCTCAATGCCGCTGAACTGCCGGACTCACCCAGTGCCCGTCTGGATGCCGAGCTGTTGCTGGCTCATGCCCTTGGCAAGCCGCGCAGCTATCTGCGCACCTGGGCGGATCGTGAGGTCGAGGCCGACGCGGCTGTGCGATTCGCGGCCAGCCTGGCGCGCCGACGTAACGGCGAGCCGGTGGCGTACATTCTCGGCCGGCAGGGTTTCTGGAGTCTGGATCTGGATGTCGCGCCGCATACCCTGATCCCACGCCCGGATACCGAACTGCTGGTGGAAACCGCCCTGACATTGCTGCCTGGCAGCGCGGCACGTGTGCTCGACCTCGGTACCGGTACGGGCGCTATCGCCCTGGCGCTGGCAAGTGAGCGTCCAGCCTGGCAGGTGACGGGTGTCGACCGGGTCGACGAAGCTGTGGCCCTGGCTGAAAGCAATCGTGTGCGTCTGGGGCTGGATAACGCAGCGTTCAAATCGAGCCATTGGTTCGATGGGCTGGGCGGCGATCATTATCAACTGATCGTCAGCAATCCTCCTTATATAGCCAGTGACGACCGTCACCTGGGCGAGGGCGATGTACGCTTCGAGCCGAGCAGCGCGCTGGTTTCGGGCCTCGACGGCCTGGACGATATCCGTCTGATCATCAGGCAGGCGCCCGATTATCTGGCGGCTCCCGGCTGGCTGTTGCTCGAGCATGGTTTCGATCAGGCCGAGGCGGTGCGTGATCTGCTGAGCCAACGCGGTTTTGCCGAGGTTCACAGCCGGCGCGATCTGGCCAATCATGAGCGCATCAGCCTGGGGCGGTGGCCGCATGAATGAACACTTGAACGATGAGGAGCTGCTGCGTTACAGCCGGCAGATTCTGCTGTCGCAGATCGATATCGATGGCCAGTTGCGACTCAAGAGCAGCCGCGCACTGATCGTCGGCCTCGGTGGGCTCGGCTCGCCGGTAGCGCTGTATCTGGCGGCGGCCGGAGTCGGTGAGCTGCACCTGGCGGATTTCGATACTGTCGACCTGAGCAACCTGCAGCGGCAGATCGCTCACGACACCGCGAGCATCGGGCAGAGCAAAGTGGATTCGGCGTTGGCTCGGCTGGCGGCGCTCAACCCCGACATTCGTCTGCATGCCCATCGCCAGGTGCTGGACGCGGACTCCCTGGCAGCAGCGGTGGCGGCGGTCGATCTGGTGCTCGATTGCTCGGACAACTTCGCCACCCGCGAGGCGGTCAATGCCGCCTGTGTCGCCGCCCGCAGGCCGCTTATCAGTGGCGCGGCGATCCGTCTGGAAGGGCAGCTTTCGGTGTTCGATCCGCGTCGTGCCGACAGCCCCTGTTACCACTGCCTGTATGGCCATGGCAGCGAAGCCGAGCTGACCTGCAGCGAAGCGGGTGTGGCTGGGCCACTGGTCGGCCTGGTTGGCAGCCTGCAAGCGCTGGAGGCCCTGAAGCTGCTGGCCGGTTTCGGTGAACCGCTGGTGGGGCGGCTGCTGCTGATCGATGCTTTCGGCTCGCGCTTTCGTGAACTGCGGGTCAAGCGCGATCCGGGTTGTGCGGTCTGTGCGGGCAACGCCCATGAGTGAAGCGCCGATAGGGGTGTTCGATTCCGGCGTCGGTGGCCTCACGGTGTTGCGAGAGATCCGTGCGGTGCTACCGCACGAGTCGCTGCTTTATGTGGCCGATAGCGGTCACGTGCCCTATGGCGAAAAAAGCGCCGAGTACATCCGTGAGCGCTGCCGGGCAATCGCCGAATTCCTCCTCGTCCGGAATGCCAAGGCCCTGGTGCTGGCCTGCAATACCGCGACGGTGGCGGGTGTCGCCGAGCTGCGGGCGCTTTACCCACAGCTGCCTATCGTGGCCATGGAGCCTGCGGTCAAGCCTGCCGCCGCGGCGACCCGATCCGGCGTGGTTGGTGTGCTGGCTACCACCGGCACGCTGAAAAGCGCTCGTTTCGCCGCGCTGCTCGATCAGTTCGCCAGCGATGTGCGGGTGGTCACCCAGCCTTGTCCGGGGTTGGTCGAGTTGATCGAAGCGGGGGATCTGGACGATCCGGCGCTGCACGAGTTGCTGCGTGGCTACGTCGAACCACTGCTCGCCGAGGGCTGCGATACGTTGATTCTCGGCTGCACCCACTACCCCTTTCTCAAACCATTGCTGAGCCAGTGGCTGGATCCGTCGATCAGCCTGATCGACACCGGCGCTGCCGTAGCACGGCAGCTACAACGGCTGCTGAGTGAACGAGGGTTGCTGGCCGCAGGGCCGGCAGCGCCAGATCGCTTCTGGTGCAGTGGTGAACCATTGCTCATGCAAAGGATTCTGCCGCGGCTGTGGGGCAGCGCCGAGTATGTAAACAGTTTTACCCAAGAGCGTTAGTGGGCTATTGGCCATTAAATATTTTTAGAACAAATGGAACTCAGAGCAACTCTGTAACTATAGTTTTTCCGTGCTTCACTTAAACAGAATCCGTGATCCCTATAAAAAGGATGTTTCCAATGAAGAAGCTGGTTGGCTTGGCCGCTGCAGTTGCGTTGTCTCTTGGATCGGTAACAGCAGTTCAGGCCGCGGGAGTGACCTTTTCTGCAGGTCAGTCAGGTGATTCCACCATGGTTTACCGTCTCAGTGCTCAGTTCGATTTCAACAGCCGCTGGTTCGAAAGTAGTGTCGGCCACTTGGGCGGCTACTGGGATGCTGGTTACACCTATTGGGAGGGTGATGATACGTCCACCAACCACAGCATCTCCTTCGCGCCGGTATTCGTCTACGAATTCGCCGGGCAGAACGTCAAACCCTACCTGGAAGCCGGTATCGGTGTGGCAGCGTTTTCCAACACCAAACTCGAGTCCAACGATCTGGGTTCCTCGTTCCAGTTCGAGGATCGCATCGGCGCTGGCCTACGGTTCGCAGGCGGTCACGAAGTCGGTATTCGTGCGATTCACTATTCCAACGCCGGCCTCAAGAACCCCAACGATGGCGTCGAGGCTTATACCGTACATTACCGCCTGAATTTCTAAGTCGGTCGCGTTGCCACATCCTGAACCGGGCCTCACGCCCGGTTTTTTATGCCTGCAGTAAGTTCGTGGCGAGGCCGCGGAGAGCACTGTCAGCGATAGGCATCGCGGATGCCGCGGCGTTCCTCCAGGCATTCGGGAGCGCCCAGTTCGAACTCGCGGCAGATCAGTGGACGTACCGAATAGATGGTGCAGCGCATGGTGTCGCGATCCAGTGCGGCGCACCAGCCGTCATCCAGCCTGCGCATCACCTCGCCACCCCAATCGTCGTTGTCGATAAAGCGCCGTGGCACGCCGGTATCGGTGATCAGCATCACTTCCAGCTGGCAGCAGCAGGCCGCGCAGGTGCTGCAACTGACCTCGGTGTTTTCGGCAATCTGGGTATGGGGGATGTAGTGGTTGGCGCTCATGGGGTTAGTTTACGCCAGGCGCCGTTGCTCTGAGTGGATTCAAGCCGGGCGGTCGTTCGCCGTGTGGAGCCTGGCGAAACCGTGCAACACCGGCAGCACTACCGCCCAGATCAGTGCCAGCAGGGCCAGCGTGACCTCGGCACCGTAAGGGAAACTCGCTCCGGTCAGAGCGGCGCTCGCATAGTAGGACAATGGCGCGAAGCAGGCGCCGAGCAGGCTGGCGCGCCACCAGGGCCGCGCTGTCCAGGCCAGACAGTGGCACAGCGTAGTGCCGAGCAGCAGCCATAGCAGCGCCAGCCACAAGGGGATGAGCTGGCGAGGTTCGCCGAAATAGAAGACGCCGAATTGCAGCAGAAAGCTGTCCACCGCGCTGCCGAACAGGAACACGCTCACCAGCAGTTTGCCTTCGCGCTGCCAACTGCCAATGTAAAACAGGTGCACCAGCATGATCACCGCCACCAGCCACAACCAAGGGCCGCCACCGAGTACACAGGTGAACCAGCCGATTTGAAAGAGGATGGCGTTGAGCAGGTTTTTAGGCACCGAATCGTCCGAGCAGCTGTTGGGGGGGACGCTGCCGGTTTGGCCAGCAGCATTTGAGCGGTGTCGATGGTGCGCTCGATAAAGCCGCCTTCGCAATAGCCGCGGTAGAAGTCCCACAGTCTGAAGACGAAATTCGTCAGATCCCGGATGCGCCCGTTCGTGCCGCGCCCGCTGCGGATTTCGTCCTACAGGCGCAGGGGGCGCACGTAATGCAGATGATGTAGCCCGCCGAGACGATCCAGGTTGTGCTTGCCCAGACTGGTGAGACGCTGCAGGAATTCGTTCACGAGGGCTCGCTTGCCGATGGCAGGTTCTTGAACGCGTCCAGGGCCCGCTGGCGGCTGGCACGTAGGTCGACGATTGGCAGTGGATAGTCCAGGCCTGCTGCAAACAGACCGTCCTGCCCTTTGCGGCCGACATGAGGATCGTGAATCTCCTTGTCGCTGAGCGTGGCCAGTTCCGGCAGCCACTGACGGATGAAGCGACCATCCGGATCGAAGCGCTGGGACTGGCTGACCGGATTGAAGATGCGGAAGTAGGGCACCGAGTCGGTACCGGTCGAGGCGCTCCACTGCCAGCCGCCATTGTTGGCAGCCAGATCGCCGTCGATCAGGTGACGCATGAAGAAGCGCTCGCCTTCGCGCCAGTCGATCAGCAGGTTCTTGGTCAGGAACATCGCCACTACCATGCGCAAGCGGTTGTGCATCCAGCCGGTGGCCAGCAACTGGCGTATCGCCGCGTCGATGATCGGGATGCCGGTGCGCCCCTCTTGCCAGGCTTGCAGGTCGCTCCCGGCATCACGCCACGGCAGGGCTTCGGTTTCCGAACGGAACGCGCGGTGCATGGACACGCGTGGGTAGCCGACCAGGATATGGGTGTAGAACTCTCGCCAGATCAGCTCATTGACCCAGGTGACGGTACCCTGATTGCCGATTTCGAACTCACCCTGGTTGAGATTCAGCGCCGTGTGCAGGCACTGGCGCGGGGAAACCACGCCAGCGGCCAGGTACGCGGATAACTGGCTGGTGCCGGGGCGGGCCGGGAAGTCGCGGTTGTCGTGGTAGTCCTCGATCCATTCACTGGCGAAGCGCTGCAGCCGCTCCCGAGCGGCCTGCTCGCCAGCCGGCCAGGCATCACGCAGCGTCTGGCTCGGCGGTTCGAAGCCGGAGACGCTATCCGGCACCTTGTCGCCGTCGATCTTCAGTCTGGCTTGCGCCTTTGGCAGTACCACCAAGGGCGGCAGGGCGTTGTGCAGACGCTGGTAGCAGATCCCACGGAACTGGCTGTAGACCTTGAAGTAAGTGCCCGTGCGCGTCAGCACGCTGCCGGGCTTGAACAGCAGACGATCGAGGTGGCTGTGAAAGTTGATGTCGAGCCCATCCAGTACGGCTGCGACGCCATGGTCGCGCCGGGTTTCATTGACCCCATATTCCTCGTTGACGTGTAGCGCGCTGGCCTCCAGCTCCTGAGCCAATGCGCCCAGGATTTTGGGGGCAGCGCTCCACTCATCGGCTTCACGAATCAGCAGCGGTACGTTGAGGCGCTGCAGCTCCCGGCTCAGTTCAGCCAGGTTGCGCAGCCAGAAGTCCACCTTGCTTGGCGCATCGTCATGCCGTTGCCATTGACCGGGGCTGAGCAGAAATACGGCCACCGTCGGCCCGGCCCGCATGGCGGCGGTCAGCGCGCCGTTGTCGGTGACGCGCAGGTCTGTTCGGAACCACATCAGTTGCAGCATGGGGCGTCCTATTCGAGCAGATGGCGGTCGGCGAGCGTTTGCAGCGCGGCGAGGGGATCGGCCATGAAGGTGATATCCGCGCCTTTGGGGGCATTGGCGACCAGTTGCCCGCCGCGGGCTTCGTCCTCGATGCCGACCAACAGGCAGGGCACGCCGTGGTCGCCCAACCAGTCATGCAGCGACGACTCGGCATCGGTATTGGAGTCCGCCTCGCAGAACAGCAACAGGGCACGGGGTTGCAGTCGGGCGATGGCCAGCGCTAGTTCGTTGGCGGGGATTGGCCCATCGAAGGCATCCACCGGGCAACCGGCGGTGCCGATCAGCCAGGCGCACAGCCACAACTGCGGCGACATCGGCACCTGGCACAGGTTGATCAGCAGCAGCGGCTTGCCATTGTGCTGGCGGTTGTCGTGGTAAACCCGAGCGCCGAGCTTGCTGCGCAACCAGCTGTGCAGGAACAGCCGCTCGGTTTTCGCGCCGGGGCGTTGTGGCCAGCGTTCTTCCAGGGTTACCAACAGCGGCAATAGCAGGTGCTGGCAGAGAATCTGCGGAGGGTAGAGCGCCTGTTCGGCGTTGAAACGTTCGTCCAACTGGCGCTCGTCGAGCAAATGGATGGCGTGGCACATGCGCTCGCGTTTTTCCTGCCATTGTGAAGCCTGTTCAGCCGGCAGCGGCTGGTCGGCGCGCAGCAGCCCCTTGACCTGACCGACCGATACACCGCGATTGAGCCAGCCGAGCACGGCGTGAATGGTCTGCACCTGCTCCGGGGAGTACAGGCGATGACCCTTGGCGGTGCGGTGCGGCACGATCAGGCCGTAACGCCGCTCCCAGGCGCGCAGGGTGACCGGGTTCACGCCAGTGCGGCTGGCCACCTCGCGGATCGGCAGGTAGCCGTCGGCGATGGCGCCGCGGTAAGCCCCCGCGTTTGGCTCGGGTGAGGTTGGCTGGTTCATAGAGCGTTCCGCAGGCTGAGGTTTTCCGGGTGCGGTTGCAGGTAAATCTGCTGCGCGATGTAGCGATCGGGATGTTGGCGGAAGTGGTGCTTGAGCAGGGTCAGCGGCACCACCAGGGGCACGATGCCATGGCGGTATTGGCCAATGAGCTGCTGCATTTCCTGTTTTTCCGCCGTATTCAGGGCGCCCTTCAGGTAGCCACTCAGGTGCTGCAACACGTTGCTGTGGGTGCCGCGAGTCGCGCAGCGCTTCAGGGCCGTCATCAGTTCGCTGATGTAGTGCGCGGCCAGGCTGTGCAGATCCTGCCCGGACAGATCGCCGAGCAAACGGCCGAGACGCTTGTAGCGCAGCGGGTCGGTGGCCATCAGCAGGTATTTGTGACGTGCGTGAAACTCAATCAGCTTGCCGCGGCTCAGGCCGGTTCGGCACAGTGCCTGCCACTGCGCGTAGGTGAACACCCGCGTCAGGAAGTTCTCGCGCAGCACCGGGTCGTTGAGCCGGCCGTCTTCCTCGATGGGCAAGTTCGGGTGGCGTTCGCACAGCACACGGGTGTAGAGCCCGCGGCCCTTCGGCTCGCTGGGGTGACCGTTGTCCTGATAGACCTTGACCCGCTCCAGGCCGCAGGACGGCGATTGCTGCATGACGATGTAGCCGCTGATAGGCGGCAGATCGGCAGCCACCTGCTCGCCATAGGCGGTCAGGGCGTCGGTGTGATCCTGGTCAGGATGTACGGTGCCCACGGCGCGGGGCGCTGCCGGGTCACCGACCAGGCGAATCGGCTCGCGCGGCGTACCCAGACCGATGGCGACTTCCGGGCAGAACGGCACGAACTCGAAATAGTCGCTCAGTTGATCCAGGCACAGCCTGGAAGCCTTATGGCCGCCGTTGTAGCGCACTTCTGCGCCGAGCAGGCAGGCGCTGACGCCAAGCTTGGGTTTTTCGCAGTGGAGTGGGCTGACTGGCATGGCGAACCTTCGAGAATGTTCTTGTACAAGGATTTATTTTTGTACAAGTTTAATTTCATCTTAGGCGCGATCTTGTACAAGTCAAATGCTGTGTACAGCTATTGCCAGCAACAGGCGAGGCGGGCAGCGCTTCAACGCCAGCCCATCTGCCAGTGTTCGGTATCCTGCAGCAGCCGCCAGTCGAGGTACTGGGCGCGCTTGCTGAGTACGGCCTGAAGTTCCACTTCCTGCACCGTACCTTCTTCGTCGCAGAACAGTTCGGTGACCAGAAAGTGCTTTTCGCGGTTCTGCGGCGTGGCCGCCGTCCATTTGGACAGCAGCAGCTTGCGCGGGGGCAGGCGATGCCTTGCGGTATTCACTGATTGTGCGCGATCAGTTTGCGAGCCGCTTCCTGGCCGCTTAGCCAGGCGCCTTCGACACGGCCTGACAGACACCAGTCACCACAGGCGTAGAGACCCAGGTCGGCATCGGCCAGGGCGCCCAGTTGATGCGCCGCCGAAGGGCGGGCGTACAGCCAGCGATGGGCCAGGCTGAATACCGGCTCCGGCACGGCGCAACCGATCATTTCAGCGAAGGCGCCATGCAGGTGCTCGATCACCTGCTCCTTGGGCAGATCCAGATGCTGGCGACTCCAGTTGCTGCTGGCGTGTAGCACCCAGGTGTCCAGCTTGACATCTCGTCCGGGTTTGCTGCGGTTGCGTGCCGTCCAGTCCAGCGGATAGTCCTGTACGAAACAACCTTCCAGCGGTGTCTGTAGATGCTCTTCGAAAGCCAGCGCTACCGCCCAGGTTGGCTCCATGCTCACGCTGGCAACCGTGCCGGCGAGCTTGGGCGCCGCTGCCAGCAGAGCACTGGCCTGGGGCGCCGGTATGGCGATGATGACGTGGCTGAAAGGGCCGTGGCTCTCGCCGTCGGCATCGAGCAGATGCCAGTGCAGCTCACCGCGGAATACCTCGGTGATACGGCAGGAAAACTTCACCGGCAGGGCCCCGAGTATGGCGCGGGTGATGGCGCTCATGCGTGGCTTGCCGACCCAGCGCACCTGCTCGTCGGCCGATGGGCTGAGCGTGCCGTTGGCGAACTGGTAGAGGCTGGGCGTCCATTCCTCGACCCAGCCACGGGCCTGCCATTGCTGGACAGCAGCGGCGAAGCGGCGGTCGCGTGCGGTGAAATATTGAGCGCCCAGATCCAGGGCGCCAGCGTCACTGCGTTTGCTGGCCATGCGGCCGCCGCTGCCGCGACTCTTGTCGAACAATTGCACCGGATATCCGGCGGCATGCAGTGCCTCGGCCGCGGACAGCCCGGCGATACCGGTGCCGATGATGGCGATGGGAACTGTATTGGTCATGTTTACCTCATGTGCTGTCGGGCTGCCGCAACCGCAGGATCGACAACCCGCTGGGCCCCAAAACTACACTTTGGACATAGCTCATACAATGTACAGTTCATGTATAAGCTTATGTCCATGTCGGCCAGTGCCTGCAGCCAGGGCATCTATTCTTCAGAATAGGTGCGGGCGGCAATAGTTTCCCCGTTTATGTCGGCTGACTGCTCCAGCGGGTAATTGTTCTTGAGCATTGCCCCGCAAGCGGCGTCGAACCTTGTGAGCACACCATAGTGAGGAACCTGCCATGCATATCCTGATCACCGGCGGTACTGGTCTGATTGGTCGCGCGCTCTGTCACCACTGGCTCGAGCAGGGGTACCAACTGACGGTGTGGAGTCGTCGCCCGGAGCAGGTGGCGGTGCTCTGTGGTACTCGCGTGCGCGGCGTCGGGCGACTGGAGGACATCGGCGACGAGCCGCTGGATGCAGTCGTCAACCTGGCCGGCGCCCCCATCGCCGACCGCCCCTGGAGCAAGGCGCGCAAACAGCTGTTGTGGGAAAGTCGCGTTCACTTGACGGAGCAGTTGCTGGCCTGGCTGCAGAGCCGTGAACGGAAGCCTGCCGTGTTGCTATCCGGTTCGGCGGTCGGTTGGTATGGCGACAGTGGCGAGCGCATCGTCGATGAGCAGGCTGCCTCCGGCGCGGATTTCGCCGCGCAACTGTGCGTCGCCTGGGAAGATACCGCGCAGCAGGCCGAAGCACTGGGCATTCGCGTGGTTCTGCTGCGTACCGGCCTGGTGCTGGCGAAGGAGGGCGGCATCCTCAAACGCATGGTCACGCCGTTTCGCTTCGGGTTGGGCGGTCGCATCGGCGATGGACGCCAGTGGATGCCTTGGATTCATATCGCCGACCAAATCGCCCTGATTGATTTTCTCTTGCAGCACGAGCAGGCGCGCGGTCCTTATAATGCGTGTTCGCCGCATCCGGTACGCAACAGCGAATTCGCCAGCGAACTTGGCCACGCCGTGCACCGGCCCGCCATCGTGCCGCTACCGGCCTTCGCACTGCGCGCAGGCCTGGGCGAGATGTCACTGCTCCTGCTGGGCGGCCAACATGCTTTGCCTGTCAGGGCGCAGGAGGCCGGCTTCGAATTCCGTTTCACTCATCTGGACGTGGCTCTGGTGGATTTGCTGAGCCTTCATTAACAGGATGACATTGCATGACCGATCACGCCTTACTACTGGTCAACCTCGGCTCACCGGCCTCCACGGAAGTCGCCGATGTGCGGAGTTATCTCAACCAGTTTCTGATGGATCCCTATGTGGTCGATCTGCCCTGGCCGCTGCGACGGCTGTTGGTGTCGTTGATCCTGATCCGCCGCCCTGCGCAATCGGCCCACGCCTACGCGTCGATCTGGTGGCCGGACGGCTCACCGCTGATCGTGCTCAGCAAGCGTTTGCAGGAGGCGATGAAAGCGCAGTGGACGCAGGGGCCGGTAGAACTGGCCATGCGCTACGGCGAGCCGTCGCTGGAAACCGTACTGACCCGCCTCGCCGGCCAAGGCATCGAGCAGGTCACGCTGGCACCGCTGTATCCGCAGTTTGCCGACAGCACCACCACCACGGTGATCGAAGAGGCCAAACGGGTGGTGCGTGAGCGCAAGCTGCCGATTCGCTTCTCCATCCTCCAGCCGTTTTTCGATGATCCCGATTACCTCGATGCCCTGGCCGACAGCGCGCGCCCGTATCTGCAGAAGGATTTCGATCATCTGCTGCTGAGCTTTCACGGCTTGCCGGAGCGGCACATTCGCAAGCTGGTGAAAGGTATCGACGCGAAACACGACCTGCGCCGCCCCGATAGCGTGGGCGTCAGCGACGCAGTGCTGGCGCGCTGTTACCGTAGCCAGTGCCAGCGCACCGCCGAGGCGTTCGCGGCGCGCATGGGCTTGCGGCCCGAGCAATGGTCGGTGTCGTTTCAGTCGCGGCTGGGCAAGGACAAATGGATCGAGCCCTACACCGAGGCGCGCCTTGACGAGCTGGCCGTCCAGGGCGTGAAAAAGCTGCTGGTGATGTGTCCGGCCTTCGTTGCCGACTGCATCGAGACGCTGGAGGAAATCGGTGATCGCGGACGCGAACAGTTTCAGGAGGCGGGGGGCGAGAGCCTGGAGCTGGTGCCTTGCCTGAACGACCACCCAAGTTGGGCGGCAGCGCTCAAGCGGCTTTGCGAGCGAGCGCCGCAAAGCGTGGGGTAAGAGCGCGCCCTATCGCGAGTCCCACAGCTGTTCACGATCTTTCGACGAGACTCCGAGCGCAATGACAGCAAAGAGGGGTGCAAGCGGACGTAGGGTGGATCGGGGCGCGTAGCTGACGCTCTTTTCATCCACCATTGCGATCGCTGGGTTGGTGGACGGATGAAGCGTCGTCCACCCTACGTCATGAAACCCACCAAATCGAATGTCCGCTTCCGCCTTATTGCCGCCGATCCAAGGGATACGGATTCCTATTTGCCAAACACACGAAGATCGTGAACAGATTCTCAGATGTCCGGCGCTTCGTCTGCGTTCTTTTTCTTCCAGCCGTCGTTGCCCGGCAGGATCAGGTTCAGCGCGATGGCGACGATGGCGCACAGGGCGATGCCCTTGAGGCCGAAGTCGTCCGGGCCGTCGCCGGTGCCGATCAGTACGCCACCGATACCGAACACCAGGGTCACCGACACGATCACCAGATTGCGTGCTTCGCTGAGGTCGACGCTGTGGCGGATCATGGTGTTCATGCCCACTGCGGCGATGGAGCCGAATAGCAGGCACAGGATGCCGCCCATTACCGGTACCGGAATACCCTGCAGGATGGCGCCGAACTTGCCGATGAAGGCCAGGGTGATGGCGAAGATCGCCGCCCAGGTCATGATCTTCGGGTTGTAGGCCTTGGTCAGCATCACCGCACCGGTGACTTCCGCGTAGGTGGTGTTGGGCGGGCCGCCGAACAGACCGGCTGCCGAGGTGGCCAGGCCGTCACCGAGCAGGGTGCGGTGCAGGCCCGGCTTCTTCAGGTAGTTCTTGCCGGTGACGCTGCCCACCGCGATGACGCCGCCGATGTGCTCGATGGCCGGAGCCAGAGCCACCGGCACGATGAACAGGATCGCCTGCCAGTTGAAGGCCGGCGCGGTGAAGGCCGGCACCGCCAGCCAGGGCGCGTCGGCAACATGGCCAAGGTCGAGGGCGCCGAAGTAGATCGACAGTGCGAAGCCCACCAGAATGCCGGAGATGATCGGCACCAGACGGAAGATGCCGCGGCCGAAAACGGCGACGATCAGGGTGGTCAGCAAGGTCGGCATGGAAATCCACATCGCCGTGCTGTAGGGCAGCAGCACGCTGCCGTCACCCGCTTTGCCCATCGCCATGTTGGCGGCGATCGGCGCCATGGCCAGGCCGATGGAAATGATCACCGGGCCTATCACCACCGGCGGCAGCAGGCGGTCGATGAAACCGGTGCCCTTGATCTTCACGGCCAGGCCGAGAAAGGTATAGACGAAACCGGCAGCGACCACGCCGCCCATGGTTTCCGCCAGGCCGAACTGGCCCTTGGCGAGAATGATCGGGGTGATGAATGCGAAGCTCGAGGCCAGGAAAACCGGTACCTGGCGGCCCGTGACGATCTGGAACAGCAGGGTGCCCAGGCCGGCGGTGAACAACGCCACGTTGGGGTCGAGGCCGGTGATCAGCGGCATCAGCACCAAGGCGCCAAAGGCCACGAAGAGCATCTGCGCGCCGGACAGCACCTGACGCCACAACGGATCGTTGAATTCGTCGCGCATCAATCAGGCGTCCTTCTGCTTGGTGCCGAAGATCTTGTCGCCGGCATCACCCAGCCCGGGGATGATGTAGCCGTGTTCGTTGAGACGCTGGTCGATGGAGGCGGTGTAGATCCTCACGTCCGGATGTGCTTCGTTGACCGCCTTGATGCCCTCGGGCGCGGCGACCAGCACCATGGCGCGGATCTCCTTGCAGCCGGCCTTCTTCAGCAGGTCGATGGTGGCGACCATGGAGGCGCCGGTGGCCAGCATCGGATCGATGATCATCGCCAGGCGTTCGTTGATTTCCGGTACCAGTTTTTCCAGGTAGGTGTGCGCCTGCAGGGTTTCCTCGTTGCGGGCCACGCCGACGGCGCTGACCTTGGCACCCGGAATCAGGCTGAGCACGCCGTCGAGCATGCCGATGCCGGCGCGCAGGATCGGTACCACGGTGATCTTCTTGCCGGAGATCTTCTCGACCTGTACGGGGCCTGCCCAGCCCGCGATTTCGTAGCTTTCCAGCGGCAGATCCTTGGTCGCCTCGTAAGTGAGCAGGGCGCCCACTTCCTGGGCCAGTTCGCGGAAATTCTTGGTACTGATATCCGCGCGGCGCATGAGGCCGATCTTGTGGCGAATCAGCGGATGGCGGATCTCGAGGACTGGCATTGCGGGGTCTCCGGCAAAAGTGGGCAAAAAACACGCTAGATTAAAGCATTGCGTCGCAGTGTGGGCGCTGCGGATGTGGAACTTTTTACAATCGGCGAGCAACGGCCATGCCATTTGTCGAGCGCATTCGTGGATGCTTGCGCCACACCCGTCGGATGCGTAACGTTGCCGCCTTTTTCTGACCCGGTGATCAGCTTGTGCGCCGGAGCCATCAATACAGCGTGATCGACGCTCGGCAGAGCCAGGCTTCTGCCCGCCGTCGGCCACCAATGAGGACATGATATGCCCGCCGATCTCGCTCACATCCGTCAGATAATGGCCGAAGCCGACTGCCTGTACAGCGAAGCCGAAGTGGAAGCCGCCATCGAGCGCGTCGCCGTCGCCATCAACGCCGAACTGGCCGACCGCAACCCGGTGGTGTTCTGCGTGATGAACGGTGGGCTGATCTTTTCCGGCAAGCTGCTGACCAAGCTCGACTTCCCCCTGGAAGCCTCCTACCTGCACGCCAGCCGCTATCGCAACCAGACCAGCGGCGGCGAGCTGTTCTGGAAGGCCAAACCGGAAGTGTCGTTCATCGACCGCGATGTGCTGATCATCGACGACATCCTCGATGAAGGGCACACCCTGGGGGCGATCATCGATTTCTGCCACCACGCGGGCGCCAGCAACGTGCACACCGCCGTGCTGATCGACAAGGATCACGACCGCAAGGCCCGCCCGGATCTCAAGGCCGACTACGTGGGCCTGCCGTGCATCGACCGCTACATCTTCGGTTATGGCATGGACTACAAGGGCTACTGGCGTAATGCGCCGGGAATCTATGCGGTGAAGGGGCTCTAAGAGCCCGTCAGTTCGCGAGACCGTGATCAGGCGCTAACTGCCAGCTTTCGCAGATCGTCCGGGCGCGTGGTAGATCCCGGGCATAACTCAAGCGGCCATGAGCGTTTTGCAGACCGGCGCGGCGCAGTTTCAGGCGCAGTGAAGGCGAGGCGCCGCTGACGATCAGGGAGATATCGTGCTTGCGGTACTCCAGCACGATGCTGTGCAGCGCGGCGAGCGCCGTCATGTCGAGCATCGGCACGGCGCTGAGATCGAGAATCACCACCCGGATGTCAGGATCGAGCCGGCGCAGCGCACTCAGCGTCCGCTCTGCCGCACCAAAGAACAGCGGGCCACGAATGGCGAAGGCCAGCACGTGCTCCGGCAGGTCACTCAGGGCCTGATGGTTTTGCCGTGGCAGGCTGCGGGTATCGGTCAGTTCGCTCATGCGCTTGATGAATAGCCCTGCGGCCAGCAACAGGCCGACGCCGACGGCCAGCACCATATCGAACAGTACCGTGAGCAACAGGCAGGTCAGCAGCACCAGCACGTCGCTGCGTGGCGCGATGCGCAGGGTATGGGCCACGTGGTGGGCTTCGCTCATGTTCCACGCCACCATCAGCAACAGGGCGGCGAGCGCGGCCATCGGCAGGTAGCTGAACAGCGGGGCGAGAAACAGGATGGCGGCCAGCACCACGGCGGCGTGGATGACTGCGGCCAGCGGCGAACAGGCGCCGGCGCGCACGTTGGCGGCGCTGCGGGCGATGGCGGCGGTGGCGGTGATGCCGCCGAACAGCGGCGCGACCAGATTGCCAATGCCCTGGCCGAGCAATTCGGCGTTGGGGTCGTGCTTGCTGCCGGTCATGCTGTCGGCGACCACGGCGCAGAGTAGCGATTCGATAGCGCCGAGCATGGCGATGGCGAAGGCCGGGGCCAGCAACTGGCGGATCAATTCGAAGGACAGAACCAGTGGCTGGCCATCTGCTCCAGGCAATTGCCACGGCCAGGCGAACGTTGGCAGAAAGGGTGGAATGCCTGGGTAGCTGACGCCCTCGACGCTGTAACTGAAGCGCTCACCCAGCGTCGCCACCGGCAGTCCGCCGCGCTCCAGCAACAGGCCCAGCAGTGCGCCGATCGCCAGCGCCACCAGATGCCCCGGAATGCGCGGCACCAGGCGCGGCCAGAGCAGCAATACGGCAAGGCAGGCCAGCGCCACCAGGCTGTCGCCGAGCCGGATGCCGGGCAGTGCCTGGAACAGCAACTGCAATTGCTGCACATAGTGGCTCGGCTGCTCGGCCAGTTGCAGGCCGAACAGATCCTTGATCTGCAGCGTGGCGATGACGATACCGATACCGGCGGTGAATCCCAGCGTGACCGGGTAGGGCACGAACTCGATCAGGCGACCGGCCTTGAGCAACCCCAGCATGATCATAATCAGCCCGGCGAGCAGGGTGCACAGCAGCAGACCACCAATGCCGAATTTCTGGGTGATCGGCAGCAGAATCACCACGAAGGCGGCGGTGGGGCCGGAGATATTGAAGCGCGAGCCGCCGCACAGGGCGATCAGCGGGGCCGCCACCAGAACCGTGTAGAGACCATGCTGCGGCGCCACGCCGACGGCGATAGCCAGGGCCATGGCCAGGGGGATGGCGATGATGCCCACCGTGAGGCCGGCGGCCAGATCGCCACGCAGGCTGGCCCAGGAATAACCGCCGAGCAGGCTCTGGCGGCAAGCGGCGAACAGAGTGGGCATTGTGGTGTTTCCTAGGGGCTGTTGACGTTTCAGAGCAAGCCGCGTTGCTGCGAGAAATCTCGCCAGGCCGGGCGATCCGCTAGGCGGAGGACGCCGGTAATGGTATTCCCTTGCCAAGCCCTCCAACAATGCATGGCGAAATTTCTCGCGCAACCTGGGCGGCCCCACCCGCAGGGCGGTCATGCTGAAACGTCCACAGACCCTGAGGTTGTCACCAGTATAAGAGTGACCAGAGCGCATCGGTATTGACTTAGGTCGCGTACCGCTCAGGGTTTGCCAGTGCTAGAAAGGTTGGCTGTACCTGCGACGAGTTCCCCGCGTTGAGCGGTTGCGGCGCCGGGGTTACACTGCCGGCCCCGTGTGGTCTGGTTAGCTGGAGTGAGCGATGCGTAAAGACAAGAAGCAGGTGATTGGCGACGAAGTGAGCGACGAGCAGATCAAGCTGTTTCTCGCCGTGGAACCGGCTGATGCCACGCCGCCCTCGCTGCACAAACTGGTCAAAGCCTACCGCGGCTTGCGTGACCACGATTTCGAGCGGTTCGTCGGGTTCTTCGTCGAAGCCGGCTACGACCTCGATGCCAAGGATGCTGACGGCAATGACTTCGTCGCGTTGATCAAGGATCAGCGTCAGGCCGAGCCTTACATCCAGGCGATCAACGCCGCTCGCGGCTGATCGCTGCCGGGTGACGGCGTTCTGCCGTCGCCCGCTCTGATCGACTAGCGGCTAATTGCCGCGTTTGCTGTCGATCCTGTTCAGGCGATTGCCCTCGAAACGCAGAAAGTAGTTCATGCCGTTGCGCGGGCCGTAATTCCACTCCTCTATCTGCACTTCATGGGTGAAGCCATAGCTGTCAGTCTGTTCCTTGTAGCCGATGAACGCGCGGTTGTTCGGTTCGCCGCATTTGGACTGGACTTCGGCGGTGCTGTCGCCGGTGCTGGCTAGAGCGCTGCCGCAACGCCAGGTCGCCGCGTTGGCGGTGCTCGCCAGCAGCATGAGCAGGGTGCAGGTGATGAGTGTTTTCATGGTCGTCAGCGGCTGCGTTTGCGTTCGATGCGCGTCAGCCGATTAGCCTCGAAAGTCAGAATGGTGAACATGCCGTTGCTGGGTTCGTAGGCCCATTCCTCGATATTCGTTTCGCGTCGATAGTGGGGGCCGAGCGTATAACCGACGGGGTCACGGAAAGCCGGTTCGCCACATTTCTGCATCACCTCGAAGGTGCGATCACCGAGGTTCACCAGCTTGTTGCCGCAGCGCAGGGTATCGGCCTGGCTCAGCAATGGGCTGGTGCAGAGCACCAGCAACAGGCTCAAACGCTTCATATCCCTATCACTCGCTATCCAGATGCAAGGGCGTAGCCACGCGGCCGTCGTTCTCAGCCTCGCCTAGGCTAACGTCGAGCAAGTAGATGCGTTCGTCCGCCAACTTGCCGCTATCCACCAAGTACGCCTTGATCGCCGCGGCGCGATCCTGGGCCAGCTGGCGCTGCAGGCCACGGCTGTCGCTCCAGGACTCCAGCACGGCATCGCGCAGGTGCGCCGTGCGCTCATCGCTGTCCAGCTCGGCCCACTCGGCAGGCGGCTGTTGTTTCAGGCGGGCGCGGTAGATGCCTTCCAGCAACGGGGCTTTTTCGTCCTCCGGCACCACCAGCAAGTCGGCGTTGGCCGGCACCTGATCACCACGGCGTTGCATGATGCGGTACAGGTAGTCCTGATACTCGCGCTCCAGGCGCTGCTCGGCCAGCAATGGGCCGTCGCTGCTCTGGGCACTAAGACCCTCGATTTCCAGGCGCAGGGTCGGGCGTTCCTGCAGGGCGCTGGCGAGCATATCCAACGATTTTTGCGCCTGCTCATCCAGCTCGGCGTTGCCAGGTGCGAACACCACGGTGCTCAGATCCATGTCGGCACCACCGCTGACCAGGCCGCCGATGAACTTGAACGGTGCCTGGGCGGCACGCAGCACCAGGTTGCGCAGGGTTTGCCAGACGATTGGCATGACGCTGAACTGTGGGTTGTTGAGGTCGCCCTGCAGAGGTAGCTCCAGGGAAATCCGCCCCTGAGTATCCTTGAGCAGAGCTACGGCCAGGCGAATCGGCAGATCCACGGCGTCCGGGCTGTCGACTTTTTCGCCGAGCTGCAATTGCTCGACCAGTACCTTGTTCTGTGCGTTCAGCTTGCCGTTGTTGATGCGGTAATGCAGATCCAGGTTCAGGCGGCCCTTGCGGATGCGGTAGCCGGCGAATTTGCCGGAGTAGGGCGTCAGGGTGGTCAGCTCGACCTGTTTGAACTGGGTGGCGATGTCCAGGCTCTGCAGTGGATCGAACGGCGTCAGGCTGCCCTTGATGCTGACCGGCGCGTAACGGTCGACCTTGCCGCTGATATCCACGGGGGCTGGTTTGCTGCTGGTGCTGTCGAGGGTGCCGATACGACCATTGAGTTGCTGTATCGCGGTGGCGAAGTTGGGCCTGAGGCTGAAGTCGGCGAAGTTGGCCGAGCCATCCTTCAGGCTGACCTCGCCGATATGGATGGCCAACGGCTTTTCAGCGGCGGCTGACGATTGCGCTTGAGCGGCGTTGCCAGCGGGCTGTTTGACGATCAGCTCGTTGAGGTTGGTGCTCAGGTCTTCGTTGATGATGAAGCGCGCATAGGGCTGTTCCAGGTCGACCCGCTCGATGCCCAGACGATCGCCATGGCGGTAGTCGAGGCCGCCCAGATCCAGTTGCTTCCAGCGCAGCAAGTCACGGTTCTTGAGGGTGTCGAGGGTGTGCAGCTGGGTGATCTGTGCCTTGCCCTGTACACGCAGGGCCAGGGGCTCGGTTGCCGTGAGCTCGACACCAAGATCGCTGCTCAGCAGGCCGCTGCGCAGCTCCAGGTGCACGAAGGGGCTGATGTAGGCTTGTGCCACGCGCAGGTCGATATTGCGGGTGACCACTTTCAGGGTCGCGGTGGTCGGGCTCAGTTGCACCTGACCCTCGGCTTGCAGCTTGCCCTGTTTGCCGACACCGGTGTCGAGCTTGAGATCAAAGGGCGAGGTGCCGAGGCTATCGAAGTTCTGCACGTCGAGGTCGAGTGGGCCGAGTTCCACGGTGGTCGCCTTGCTCGGCACACGGTCGACGAGGTGGGCATGGTAGTCGCGTAACTGTACGTCCTTGACCAGAACGTGCCAGGGCTTTGCTGGCTCGCTCGGCGCGGCTTGCGAGCCGTGGTCTGCATCGTCGGCCGCCTCGGGTGTCTCGGAGGCATCCGCAGGCGCTTGCTTGGGCGCATCCTGCGGTTTGCCGGCCAGCAGCTTCTGCCAGTCGAGCTCTCCGTCGGCTTCGCGGGTGGCCCAGGCTTCCAGTTTTTGGCCGCGGATCTTGCCGATCACCACCTGTTGCCTGGCCAGATCCAGAGAGGTTTCGCTGACCTCGAGTGCATCCAGCTTGAGCAATGGCTTGCCGTCCGGCGCCTGCATGGCGAATGGCGCTACTTTGATGCGGGCGTTGTTCAGCAACAGCTCGGTGCTGTCACGCAGGCTCAAGCGGTAATCGGTCGACAGGCTCACTACACCGTTTTCGAGCACCAGCGGGACGGCGTCACGCACGTAGGGCCAGAACGCTTTCATCGGCTCGTCGGTGATCTTCAGGGTGCCACTGGAACTGATCGGGCTCAGACTCAGTTCACCGCTCCAGTCGATACGGCCGCCAGCCGGGCCGGTGGCCACCAGGGTCATGTCGGCGTTGTCGTCGGGCAGGGTGCTGAGGTTATGCAGTTCCAGGTTGAGATCGTCGTAGTGGATGTCGATCGGCTCCTGCGGGCGCAGATCCTGGAAATGCAGGTTACCGCCCAGCAGTTCGATGCGGTCGATGCGCAGGGCAAATGGCTCGCCGGGTTCTTCCGTCTGCTCCTCACTGGCCGGGAGCTTGAACAGCTGGGCCAGGTTGAGGTTGCCATCCTTGTCGAAACGCACCTCGGTGTGAGGCTTCACCAATCTCACGTCAGCCAGGTGCAGGGCACCGCTCCACAGGCTGTCCAGCTGCAGATTCACGGCCAGGTGCTCGAAGGCCACCTGCTCTTTGCCAGGCTCACCGAGGTGCAGACCCCAGAGATCCAGCTCCAGAGTGAAGGGGTTGAGTTGCAGGCGATCCAGCCGTGCAGGCTGAGTCGCATAATTTTCCAACTGCTGGTTGGCGATGCGCAGTGCAATGCCGGGCAAGATGAGAAAGCCGATCAGGCTGTACAGGCCGATGGCGATCAGTAGGGCAGTGGCGGCGCGTCGCAATCCTTTGGGCATGGTCTTGCTCATCTTCCTGGCGAGAGTGCCTTGGATTATGGCATGAGCCCTGGGTTCCGCGGGACGGTGCGAGTCTTCAAAAATGTAGAACGAGGGTTTTCAGCGGTGGGTTGCCGTCCGCGGAGGGGAAGTCCGCAGCCGGCAGCAGCTGTTCATGCGCGCGTACCGGGCGCCCCAATTTGCTGGCGCAGCGCAGCACCTGTTCGCGCCAGTCGGTCATGGCCACCTTCGCCAGGTTGTTGCAGCACACCAGGGTACCGTTATCGGCGGTAGCGAGAATCGCCGGTTTCAGCAGGCTCTGGTAATCGCGCAGCAGGTCGACGGTGCCGAAGGCGCTCTTGGCCCAGGCCGGCGGATCGAGGAACACCAGGTCGAACTGACGCTGTGCGAGGCGTGGATAACTCGGCAGCTTCTGCCCGCGTCGCTGGGCGATAGGCAGCCCGGCCCACTGACGGATCGCCGGGAAATAGTCCGACTGCACGAACTGCATGGGCAGCAGATCCGGGTTGAGCGCGCCATTTTCGCGACCGACCGCGAGGTTGCCCTCGGCGAAGTCGAGGTTGACCACTTCGTGTGCGCCACCGGCCGCCGCATTGAGGCCAACGCCGCAGGTGTAGGCGAACAGGTTGAGCACGCTTTTCCCGGCGCTGTGGCGCTGGATCCAGCCGCGGGCGTTGCGCAGGTCGAGAAACAGCAGCGGATCCTGGCCGGGATGGCGACCACGCACGCGGTAATCGAGGCCCCATTCCCGGCCAACCTGATCGGCCAGGGCCTCTTCGCTCGAGGCATACACCGGGTCGCTGCGGTCGATACGCGAGTTGCCTCTGGAGCGGTCGTTGTAGACCAGCAGCGTGTGCAGCCCGAGAACCTCGTTGACCTGTTCGTGCAGGGCGAGCAGCTCGTCATGGGTCAGCGTCTGGTGAAAACTCTGCACCATCAACTGTTGGCCGTAACGGTCGAGGGTCAGGCCGCCGGCACCTTCCTGGCTGCCGTGGAACAGGCGATAGCAATCGGTGTTCTGTGCATGCAGCTCGGCGATCAGGGCTTGGCGATTGGCAAGCGCGGCGCGCACTGCCTGGTCGAGAGACGGCATGTGCGGCGACTCGTGAATAAGGGGGCGCGCAGTTTATCACCCTCAGTAGGGCGGCAGGCCCATGCGTATCCGCGACTTATGCAGTGAGCCGCTGTGTACCGCCCAGCGTATGACCGGGGCAATGGCATGTACGCCACCGCGGGTCAGGCGGCTGCGCAGCGGCGTCATCCGTTGTTCGAGCATCGTCTGGGCCCAGTCCGGCAGCAGGTCGATGCCCGCCTGCAGGAACAACTGGCCCACGGGAACCGCAAGCCTGCTGGGGGCTGGTGCGGCAAGCAGGATGCGCAGAATCTCCCGGGAGCGCTCGTCGCACAGCAACTGCCCGCGCATCGCCGCAAGATAAGCGTCGATTTCGGCTCGGTTACGTGGCACGTCGCGTGCGCCCAGGCGTTCGGCGACCAGGGCGATTTCCCCGTAATAGCGATCCTGATCGGCCGCGCTCAGGCGTGGATCGAGATACCGCAAATGGGCCTGCAGAAAGCTGTGCACTTCGGCGACATGCACCCAGGTCAGCAGAGCCGGATCACTGGCTGCGTAGGGTCTGCCATCCGGCGCAGTGCCGGTCACCTGCAGATGGACGCGTTTGACCTTGTCGATCAGCCACTCGGCATCTTTGCTGCTGGCGAAGGTGGTGCCGGAGACGAACTGGCCAGTACGGCGCAGGCGGCCAAGCAGGTCATCGCGGAAATTGGAGTGATCCCACACCCCGGCCAGTGCCAGGGGATGTAAAGCCTGCAGCAGCAGGGCGCTGACCCCACCAATCAGCATGCTGGTGAAATCGCCATGGATACGCCAGCTCACCGAATCCGGGCCGAACAGGCCGGGATCGCCCTTGGGGTTCTCGAAATCGATCTGCCCCAGGGCGATGCCACTGAGGCTGAGCACCTGGCTTTCGATTCGGCGGCGGATGAATTCCATGGCGGGGCGGTTTTCCTGGCTAGAGCGACGCCCCATTGTAACGATCGAGGGTGGATCGGGGCGTTCCCCAATCTACCCTATGTGGCTAACCGTTCAGCCGTTCGGCGACCAGGCTGTCGACCACCGCCGGGTCGGCCAGGGTCGAGGTGTCGCCCAGGCTGTCCAGCTCGTTGCAGGCGATCTTGCGCAGGATGCGCCGCATGATCTTGCCCGAGCGGGTCTTGGGCAGGCCCGGCGCCCACTGGATCAGCTCGGGTTTGGCGAAGCTGCCGATTTCCTTGCCGACCAGGCTGAGCAACTCTTTCTTCAACTCGTCGTTTGCTTCGACACCGTTCATGGTGGTGACGAAGGCGTAGATACCCTGGCCCTTGAGGTCATGGGGATAGCCGACCACGGCCGCCTCGGCTACGGCATCGTGCAGCACCAGCGCGCTTTCCACCTCGGCGGTGCCGATGCGATGGCCGGAAACGTTGATCACATCGTCGATACGCCCGGTAATCCACCAGTAGCCATCCTCGTCGCGGCGCGCACCGTCACCGCTGAAATAGTAACCGGGGTAGGCGGTGAAATAGGTCTCGAGCATGCGCTTGTGGTCGCCGTAGACGCTGCGAATCTGACTCGGCCAGCTTGCTTTGATGGCGAGCACGCCAGCGCCGGCACCGTCGATTTCCTTGCCTTGCTCGTCCAGCAACACCGGTTGCACGCCAAAGAACGGCCGCGTCGCCGAGCCGGGCTTGAGGTCGGTGGCGCCGGGCAGTGGCGTGATCATGATGGCGCCGGTCTCGGTCTGCCACCAGGTATCGACAATGGGGCAGCGCTTTTCGCCAACCACGTTGAAATACCACTCCCAGGCTTCCGGGTTGATCGGTTCACCGACGCTTCCGAGCAGGCGCAGGCTGCTGCGCGAAGTTTTCTTCACCGGGGCTTCGCCTTCGCGCATCAGCGCGCGCAACGCTGTCGGTGCGGTGTAGAAAATGTTCACTTGATGCTTGTCGATCACCTGCCAGAATCGCGAGATATCGGGATAGTTGGGCACGCCCTCGAAGATCAGGCTGGTGGCGCCATTGGCCAGCGGGCCGTAGACGATGTAACTGTGTCCGGTAACCCAGCCGACATCGGCGGTGCACCAGTAGATGTCGCCGTCGTGGTAGTCGAACACGTACTTGTGGGTCATCGCCGCCTGCAGCAGGTAACCCGCGGTGCTGTGCAGCACGCCCTTGGGTTTGCCGGTACTGCCGGAGGTGTAGAGGATGAACAGCGGGTCTTCGGCATCCATGGGCTCGGTGGGGCATTCGGCGTCCACCTGCTGCACGGCTTCGTGGTACCAGAGGTCGCGTTCCGGCACCCAGTCGACGCTGTTCCTGGTGCGCTCGACCACCAGTACGGTGGAGACGTTGGGGCAGCTTTTCAGGGCCTTGTCGACATTGCTCTTGAGCGGGATGAGCTTGCCGCCGCGTACCGCTTCATCGGCGGTGATCACGGTGCGGCAATCGGCATCGAGAATCCGATCACGCATGGCATCCGGCGAGAAGCCGCCGAATACCACCGAGTGCACGGCGCCGATGCGGGTGCAGGCGAGCATCGCGTAGGCCGCCTCCGGGATCATTGGCATGTAGATACACACGCGGTCGCCTTTCTTCACACCGCGGCGTTTGAGCACGTTGGCCAGGCGGCAGACCTGCTCGTGCAGTTGCCTGTAGGTGATGCTGGCCGAATCTTTTGGATCGTCGCCTTCCCAGATCAGCGCCACCTGATCGCCACGTTTGGCCAGGTGACGGTCGATGCAGTTATGGCTGATGTTCAACTGGCCACCGGAGAACCAGCGAATGTCGCCCTTGCTCAGGCTGCCGCTGGAAACTTCGTCCCAGGGTTTGAACCAGTCGAGAAAGGCTTTGGCCTGTTCGCCCCAGAATGTCTGGGGATCGTCGACCGACTGGCGGTAGAGGCGCTGATAAGCGGCTTCATCGAGGTGGGCACGCTGGCGTACTTCGTCGCTGACGGGGTGGCGGCTGATCGTGAACATGGTGGGTTACCCTTGTTGTTATATGTCCGCAATAGACACTAGGGTCTGTTGACGTTTCAGCGCAAGCCGCGTTGCCGCGAGAAATCTCGCCAGGCGAGGCGGAGGACGCAGGGAATGGCGTTCCCTTTTCAAGTCCTCCAACGACGCATGGCGAGATTTCCCGCGCAACCCGCAGGGCCGGGCCCGTTTTGCCGCGATGCTGCGTTTCTCGCCGGCTCATTTAGCCAGCTAAACTTCGCGGCTCGTGCCTTGCCTCGCGGCAAAATGGGCTCCGGCGCGGTCGTGCTGAAGCGTCAACAAACCCTAAGGGTAGCAGCCAAGTTTTCAAGAGTGATCGAGGAGTGACGCAAAGTATTGCGGGCGCCCGCCGCCAAGCGAGCGCCTGCAATGGATCAACCGCGATGGCGCCCGCGGAAGTAGTTGATCAGCCCCTGGGTGGAGCCATCTTCGGCACGACTTTCTTCGCTACCGACCATGCGCGAGTAGACGCCCTTGCCCAACTCCTTGCCCAGCTCCACGCCCCATTGATCGAAGGCGTTGATGCCCCAGATGGCGCTCTGGGCGAATATCTTGTGCTCGTACAATGCCACCAGCGCGCCAAGGCGGCGTGGGCTGATGCGTTCGAGCACCAGGGTGTTGCTCGGGCGGTTGCCGGGGATCACCTTGTGCGGCGCCAGGCGCTGCACTTCCTCCTCGCTCAGGCCCTTGGCGCGTAGTTCGGCCTCGGCCTCCTCGCGGGACTTGCCGAGCATCAGCGCCTGGCTCTGCGACAGGCAGTTGGCGTACAGCCACTGATGGTGATCGGACACCGGGTTGTAGCTGACCACCGGGACGATGAAGTCCGCCGGAATCAGTTGGGTGCCCTGGTGTAGCAACTGGTGATAGGCGTGTTGACCGTTACAGCCGACACCACCCCAGATCACCGGGCCGGTTGCACCGCTGACCGGGCTGCCATCCTGGCGCACGCTCTTGCCGTTGGACTCCATGTCCAATTGCTGCAGGTGCTTGGTGATGTTGCGCAGGTAATGGTCGTACGGCAGGATCGCCTGGCTCTGGGCATCCCAGAAGTTGCCGTACCAGACGCCGAGCAACGCCAGCAGCACCGGCATGTTCTCTTCGAATGGCGCGGTCTTGAAATGCGTGTCCATGCTGTAGGCACCGGCCAGCAGTTCCTTGAAGTTGGACATGCCGATGGACAACGCGATGGGCAGGCCGATGGCCGACCACAGCGAGTAGCGGCCGCCGACCCAGTCCCACATCGGGAAGATGTTTTCCTCGCGGATGCCGAAGGCCACTGCGGCCTCACGGTTGCTCGACACGGCGATGAAGTGCCGGTACAGCTCGGCCTCGGAGCCGCCCTGAGCCAGGTACCAGCCACGGGCCGCCTGGGCATTCTTCAGGGTTTCCAGGGTGCCGAAGGACTTCGATGAGACGATGAACAGCGTGGTCTCGGCGCGCAACTTGGCCGACAGCTCATGGAATTCGCTGCCGTCGATATTGGCCAGGTAATGACAGCGCACGCCACGCTGGGCGAATGGCAGCAGCGCCTCGGAGACCAGTTGCGGGCCGAGGAAGGAGCCGCCGATGCCGATGTTCACCACGTCGGTGATGGGCTTCTCGGTGTAACCGCGCCACAGGCCATCGTGAATACGCCCGACCAGCTCGGTCATCTGTTGCAGCACATGCTGCACATGGGGCATCACATCGATGCCGTCGACCAGCACCTTGTCGCCCAATGGCCGGCGCAACGCGGTGTGTAGGGCCGGGCGACCTTCGGAAGCATTGAGCTTTTCACCGTCGAACATGGCGCGAATCGATTGCTCCAGGCCAACTTCGCGGGCCAGCGCCATCAGCAGCGCTATGGTCTCGGCACTGGCCAGGTTCTTCGAATAGTCGAGGAACAGGCCACAGCTACTCAGGGAAAATTGTTCGAAGCGCTGTGGGTTGCCGACGAAGGCATCACGCATGCTGAAGTGCTGCATGGCCTGGCGATGCTGCTGTAGCGCCTGCCAGGTGGGAAGGGCGAGAACATCGAGCGGCTGTCGGTAATACGCCATGGGGCTTCCTTGTTGAGGCATTCGGTTGGCAGGCTTCGGCGATAGATCTACATACCAAAAAGCCCGGCTAATCGTCCGGGCTTTTCAGTGTATCCGGGTTCTTGTACCCGGTGGAGATGGTCGTCAGTAGCCCTGATCCAGAATGAAACTCAAGTTATCGATCAGCCGGGTGTTACCCAGGTAGGCCGCCACCAGCACCACCAGTTCACGGTCGCCAGGGCTGACCGTACGCAGGCTCTGCGCCTCGCGTACTTCCAGGTAATCGGCCCGCAGGCCGGCATCGGCATGCTGGCGCTGTGCCTGTTCGATCAGCGCGGGCAGGTCACGCTCACCGGCCTGGATGGCCTGGGCGATCTCCTGCAGCGAGCGGTAGAGAACGGTGGCGGTATCGCGCTGTTCATCGCTCAGGTAACCATTGCGCGAGGACAGCGCCAGGCCGCTCTCGGCGCGCACGGTTGGCTCGCCAATGATCTGGATCGGCATGTTCAGGTCGCGCACCAGGGTGCGGATCACCGCCAGTTGCTGGAAGTCCTTCTGACCGAACACCGCCAGGTCTGGCTGCACCATGTTGAACAGCTTGGTGACCACGGTGGCGACACCTTCGAAATGACCGGGGCGGCTGGCACCGCACAGGCCCTCGGATACTCCGGGCACGCTGATGCGGGTCTGCTCGCCCATGCCGTTCGGGTACATCTCCTCGACATCCGGGTGGAACAGCAGGTGGCAACCGGCGTTGACCAGACGCTGCTGGTCGGCCTGCAGGGTGCGCGGGTACTTGTCGAGATCCTCGGCAGGGCCGAACTGCATGGGATTGACGAAGATGCTGGCGACGACGAAGTCGGCGCGTTGCGCGGCTTTTTCCACCAGTGCGGCGTGGCCGGCGTGCAGGTTGCCCATGGTCGGCACCAGGCCGATCTGCTTGCCTTCGGCACGTGCCTGGGCAACAGCAGCGCGCAGTTCGCGCACTGTCTTGACGGTATTCATGCGGAGAACCCGTGTTCGGCAGCCGGGAAGCTGACGTCCTTCACCGCTTTCACATAGGCCGCGAGAGCGTCTTCGATGCTGGCCTGACCAGTCATGAAATTCTTCACGAACTTGGCCACGCGGCCGCTCAAGGAAAGTCCGAGCATGTCGTGCAGTACCAGCACCTGGCCGTCGGTCTGCGGGCCGGCACCGATACCGATTACCGGTATCTTGACGGAGCGGCTGATCTCACCGGCCAGATCGACCGGTACGCACTCGAGTAGCAGCATGGCTGCGCCGGCCTGCTCCAGGGCGATGGCGTCGGCGACCATCTGCCGGGCTTGCGCTTCCTGGCGGCCCTGCACCTTGTAACCGCCGAGGATATTCACGGTTTGCGGTGTCAGGCCCAGGTGCGCGCACACCGGCACGCCGCGTTCGGCCAGGCGGGTGATGGATTCGGCCAGCCAGGCTGCGCCTTCGATCTTGACCATATGAGCGCCTGCCTGCATCAGTGCACCCGCATTCTGCAGGGTCTGCTCCAGGGTGGCGTAGGCCATGAAGGGCAGGTCGGCGACGATCAGCGCGCCCCGGTTACCGCGTTTGACGCTGGCAGTGTGGTAGGCCATGTCGGTAACGCTGACCGGCAGGGTACTGTCATGTCCCTGTAGCACCATTCCCAGGGAGTCCCCGATCAGCAGCACTTCTACGCCGGCCTGCGAGCTGGACTTGGCGAAAGTGGCGTCGTAGCAGGTCAGCATGGTGATCTTTTCACCCTTCTGCTTGAGCGCTTGCAGGGTGGTCAGGGTTACATCAGGCATGAACGTATCCTCACTCGGAACCTGTGCGGGGCCTGCTGCTTGCAGGCTCTCGTGGAGCAGATTCTCTCTGGCATCGAAAGGGCAGCCGGGCTGCTTCAATGTGGCCTGTATCGGCCTTTTTGCTCCAGTACGGGGCAATGGGTGGCTATAGTCCCGATGGCAGGGGCCCAAGTCAATCGAATGTGTTACCGCGCTGTTACGACGTTACCGCAGTCGGCAGCGTCAGGGCGCCAGGCGTTCCAGACCCTCGAAGGGGCAGGCCGCCAGCAGCTCGTCGAGGGCACGGCCGTCGGGCAGCTTCAGGCCCGCGGCGATCTCCGCGAGGGGATAGAGAACGAAAGCGCGTGCGTGCATGTGGTAGTGCGGTACGTGCAGACGTGGTTCGTCGATCAGCCGCTCGCCGAATAGCAGGATGTCCAGATCCAGCGTGCGCGGGCCCCAACGCTCATGACGCTCGCGGCCCTGACCAAGCTCGATACCTTGCAGCGCATCGAGCAATTGCAGCGGCTGTAGGTCACTGTCCAGCGCCGCCACGGCATTGGTGTAACGCGGTTGGCCAGGTAACAGCGAATCGCTGGTATAGAAGGAGGAGACTGCCACCAGGTGTGTGTGTGGCAGTTGTTCGAGCGCGGCGAGTGCCTGGCGCAGTTGTTCGGCTGGTGCGGCGAGGTTGCTGCCCAAGCCAATGTAGATGCGTTCCATGGGGTTACTCGCTGGCGGTGCCGCCCTGGGGGCTACGCTTGCGCTTGCCGCCACTGCGCCGCCGCTTGCGGGGAGCGCCGGGCGTATCGTCCTTACTGGACAGGTTGCGAATCATCACCCGACGGTCGCTGTCGCTGGCATCCTGATAGTCCGTCCACCAGTCGCCGAGGCCGTCGGTTTCCTCGCCAGCGCTTTCGCGCAGCAGCAGGAAATCGTAACCAGCACGGAAGCGCGGGTTTTCCAGCAGCAGGTCGGCACGTTTGCCGCTGCGTCGTGGCAGGCGCTCCTGCATGTCCCAGATCTCGCGGATCGGCAGGGTGAAGCGCTTCGGCACGGCGATACGCTGGCACTGTTCGCTGATCAGCTCGTGGGCCGCTTCCTGCATCGCCGGAATCGCCGGCATGCCGCGCTCCTGCAGGCGAACCACCCGCGCCGGCAGTGCCGGCCAGAGCAGGGCGGCGAACAGGAAGGCCGGGGTGACCGGTTTGCCCTGTTGCACGCGCAGATCGGTGTTGTCCAGTGCGTTGCGGATCAGCGTGTCGGTGTATTCGGGGTTGTGCTTCAGCGCAGCGGCACTGGCGGGGAACAGCTGGCCGAACAGGCCGTAGTCCACCAGCAGGTCATAGGTATAGATGGCGTAACCGCTGAGAAACAGCTTGAGCACTTCGTCGAACAGGCGGGCCGCAGGAATGCCGCCCAGCAGAGGGGCCAGGTCATAGATCGGATCGGCGCTGTGTTTCTCGATGTCGAAGTCCAGCTTGGCGGCGAAGCGCACGGCGCGCAGCATGCGCACCGGGTCTTCCTGATAACGCTGTGTCGGGTCGCCGATCAGCCGCACCAGGTTGTTGCGGATGTCGTGCATGCCATTGGCGTAGTCGAGAATCCGCTCGGAAACCGGATCGTAGTACAGAGCGTTGATGGTGAAGTCGCGGCGCTGGGCGTCGTCTTCCAGCGTGCCGTAAACATTGTCACGCAGGATGCGGCCACTCTCGTTACGCGATGCCTGATTGCTGTCTTCTTCCTCGTCACCTTGCGGGTGATTGGCGCGGAAGGTGGCGGTTTCGATGATCTCGCGGCCGAAGTGCACGTGTACCAGCTTGAAGCGGCGGCCAATCACCCGGGCGTTACGAAACTCGGCTCTGACCTGCTCCGGAGTGGCGCTGGTGGCGACGTCGAAGTCCTTGGGCTCGATACCCAGCAGCAGATCGCGTACGCAACCACCGACCAGATAGGCCTCGTAGCCTGCGTTCTGCAGACGCTCGACCACGCTGATGGCGTAGCGGCTGATCTGCCCGCGCTGGATCGGGTGCTGGTTGTTGTTCAGCACGTGCGGCGTACTGTGAGGCTTGTGAGCGCGGCGCAGCGGCGAACGGAAGGACTTGAACAGCTTTTTCAGCATGGAGGGCACTGTATGACGAAATGAGCGGCCAGAATAATGTAAAGGCGCAGAAATAGCGCGGATTCTAGCATTGAGTCGTATGAGGGTGTAAGCGGGGGAGGAAGGCAGGCCGGGGCGGAAGCTACTGGGGGAGCCGAAGCTTCCCCATAAATGTTGCTGCGCGTTTTTTCTTGTTATGCGGGCTTGTTGTTTTTGTTCGATCGCCCGTTCCGGAGTCCATGCTGTCCGGAAAGCCTCCCGATACCGGGAGCAAGAGCAAACGGATTGCTTTGGATGCTGACGCTACCTCGGGTCTTCGACCCAACCAGAACCGGTGCTGTCTATCGACAGTTTTATTGTTCTCTATCTGGTTACGGGGCAAGGCCCCATAAGGAAATCCTCTCCAAAAGAATCAGTTAGCTTCGTCTCCTGCCGTCTTGTTCTTATTGTGCTGGAGTCGTTACGTCTTATTTTTATTGTCGTGGGTCATGCTTGTTATTGTTGTTGTGCCAGAGATAGAGCACGTGGCGTGCCAGGTTTTATTTTCCCTTTAAAAACAATGGCTTGTTGTTTTGTTGCTTTTTCGTGAGCAGAAAAAAGCCGGGGTTCCGTTACCGTAAACCCCGGCTTTGTTACGTCTTGTCATCACTGCGGTAACAGCCGGCCTAGAGCCTTCGCACATTCAGGTACGGATTACTCGCTGGTGACGCTCGATTTGCGCCGTGGAATGCCCAGGCGCTGGCGGCGTTCCCACAGGCATTTGCGGCTGATACCCAGCTTGCGGGCCAGCTCGGTCTCGGTCATATGATCCTGGTGCTCGAGCACGAAGTGCTGGAAGTAGTCCTCCAGCGACAGATCTTCACTCGGATCCTGAGTGGTGGCGTTGACCGCCCCGCTTTGCGGCGGCAGGCCAATGAAGGCGTCGTCGTCCAGGTCTTCCAGCTCGATGTCGATGCCCAGCAGATCGGCGTTGATGGTGCTGCCTTCGCACAGGATCACCGAGCGCTCGATGGCGTTCTCCAGCTCCCGCACGTTACCTGGCCAGCTGTAATGATGGATGGCCTGTTCGGCGTCCGGGCCGAAGTGCAGGTCGCTGCGGCCCATGCGCGTGGATTGACGCAGGAGGAAAGAGCGGGCTATTTCCAGGACGTCGCTGCCACGCTCACGCAGCGGCGGCAATTTCAGGGCGATGACGTGCAGGCGGTAGTAAAGGTCTTCGCGGAACTGGCCGGTTTTCGACAGGGTTTTCAGGTCGCGGTGGGTTGCCGCGATCAGGCGTACGTCGACCTTCTGTGACTGTACCGACCCGACCCGGCGGATTTCGCCTTCCTGCAGTACCCGCAGCAGACGCGCCTGGGCTTCGAGCGGCAGCTCGCCGATTTCATCGAGAAACAGGGTGCCGCCGTCGGCCGCTTCTACCAGGCCGGCGCGGCTGGCGCTGGCGCCGGTGAACGCGCCCTTTTCATGGCCGAACAGTTCCGACTCGATCAGGGTTTCCGGGATCGCTGCACAGTTGACCGAAATCAGCGGTGCCTTGGCGCGCTTCGACAGGTTGTGCAGCGCGCGGGCGACCAGTTCCTTGCCGGTGCCGGATTCGCCCTGTACCAGTACATTGGAATCGGTAGGGGCGACTTTGCGGATCTTGCTATACAACTCCAGCATCGCCGGGCTGGAGCCGATGATGCCAATTTCGCCATTGGCCGCCTTGTCGCCTTTTTCCACCGCGCGGCCCGCGGCAGGGGCGCCGCCTGACGTGCTGCGGGCAGCTTGGCGATCACGCAGGATGCGCGCCACGGCTTGCAACATTTCGTCATGGTCGAAAGGTTTGGCGATGTAATCGACGGCACCCATTTTCATCGAGTCGACCGCCGAGCGCAGGCTCGCGTAGCTGGTCATGATCAGCACCGGAGCGCCCTGGGCCAGCTTGATCAGCTCGGTACCCGGCGCGCCAGGCAGGCGTAGGTCGCTGACTACCAGATCGAACCCCGGAATATCGAAGCGCTCCTGGGCTTCCTGTACCGAACCGGCTTCGCTGACCTGGTACTGGTTACGTTCAAGCAGGCGACGCAGGGCAGTGCGGATGATGGTTTCGTCTTCGACGATCAGGATATGAGGCATTTAAACGAATTCTCTCGACGGTCTCGGAACCTGCTTCCACGGTGCCTGCAGCCAAGCCGGGCCACACGCGTCGCCGGGAATGCGGTTCTTCGGTGTTTAGGTTGCCAGTGGCATTGCCTCGAAATGCCGAGGCAGCGTCACCCTGATACGGGTGCCACGTTGCTGCTCGGGGTCAATCGGGCTGTCGATTGTTATCTGGCCATAATGCTCTTCCACGATGGAATAGACCAGCGCGAGGCCGAGTCCGGTTCCTTTGCCAGGATCCTTGGTGGTGAAGAACGGCTCGAACAGCCGATCTATCACGCCCTTGGGAATCCCGCTGCCTTCGTCCTCTACGATCAGGTCGATGGTGTGTTCCGACGCTTCGCTGCGCACGCGGATGGCGCCGCCGGCTGGCGAGGCGTCGCGGGCGTTGCTCAGCAGGTTGATCAGTACCTGGGCAAGGCGCTGAGGGTCGCCCTCCGCCCAATGTTCGGGCTTGCACAGGTTGAAGAATTGCACGTCCACACTGCGCCGGTTAAGGGCCAGCAGACCGATGGCTTCCTGGGCGATTTCAGCCAGGCAGACCGGCTCGTCGGCCCGTTGATGATTGCCGGAGTGGGCGAAGTTCATCAGTGAGTGGACGATGCGCGTCACCCGCTTGGTCTGTTCCAGAATCTGCCCGCTGATTTCGGTCAGTTCGGTGTCGTCTTCGCGTTCTTCGCGCAGGTTCTGCGCCAGGCAGGCGATACCGGTGATCGGGTTGCCGATTTCGTGAGCGACACCGGCAGCGAGGCGACCGATGCTGGCCAGGCGCTCGGAGTGCACCAGCTTGTCTTCGAGCATCTGGGTTTCGGTCAGATCCTCGACCAGCAACACCAGGCCGCTATTGCCGGGCGCCAGCGGTTCGTCGATCGCGGCTTTGTGCAGGTTGAGCCAGCGGATCTGGCCGTCCAGGGCCAGGCGCTGCTTGTGCAGGTGTTCGTCGGGTATCTCGATGAAGCGCTGCAGCAGATCGCGCCAGGGCTCGCCGAGGGTCGACAGGCGCGAGCCGACGATGCGCTGTGCGGGGATCTCGGTGAGTTCTTCCATGGCTTTGTTCCACATCAGGATTTCATGATCCTTGGCCAGGGAACAGACGCCCATGGGCAGTTCCTGCAGGGTCTGGCGGTGGTAGCGGCGCAGGGCATCGAGTTCGGCGGCAAGGCCGGTGAGGCGCGAGTGATAATCCTCCAGGCGGCTCTCGATGAAGTGGATGTCCTCGGTAACGTAGCTCTCGCTGCCGGATTTGTAGGGCAGGAAGGATTCGATGATGTCCTGGGCCACGCTCGGGCCCATCAGCCCGGACAGGTTGGCTTCCAGGCGGTCGCGCAAGCGGCGCAGCGCATAGGGGCGGCTCTCGTCGAACGGCAGGTGCAGGTCGCGCAGGGCCTGCTCGACTTCGCGCTGGGCGGTCTTGGCGCCCAGTGGCTTGGCCAGTTGAGTGGCGAATTCCTGGGGCGACAGGGCCAGCAGCTCACGGCGCTGCGGACGGCGCACGTTGTCCACGGCGCAGGCTTCGGCGGCACTGTCCTCTTCCGGGCTCGAGTCGGTGAAGACCGAGACCAGCGTGAACACCAGCACGTTGGTCGCCAGGGAGGCGATGGCCGCCAGGTGCCAGCTGCTGTCATCCAGTACGTAGACCAGATCCAGGATCGGTACATAAAGGCCGGGCAGGGTACCCAGCAGTGGCATCAGCATGCTCACTGCCCACACCGCGATGCCCGCCAGCAGGCCGGCGATGAAGCCGCGACGGTTGGCGGTCGGCCAGTACAGCACCGAGAGCACGCCCGGCAGGAATTGCAGGGTGGCGACGAAGGATACGATGCCCAGGTTGGCCAGTTCCTGCTGGGCATCGAGCAGGTTATAGAACGCGTAGCTGGCGAGGATGATGGCGACGATCAGGGCGCGGCGCGTCCATTTCAGCCAGCGGTAGATGTTGCCCTCGGCCGGTGGCTGGTACAGCGGCAGCACCACGTGGTTGAGCAGCATGCCCGACAGCGCCAGGGTGGTAACGATGATCAGGCCACTGGAGGCCGACAGGCCGCCGATGTAGGCGATCAGCGCCAGCGTCGGGCTGTCCACGGCGATGCCCAGACCCAGGGTGAAGTACTCCGGGCTGGTGGTCGAGCCCAGGCGCAGGCCGGCCCAGAGGATCAGCGGCACAGCCAGGCTCATCAACAGCAGGAACAGCGGCAGGCCCCAGCTGGCGCTGACCAGGGCACGCGGGTTGAGGTTCTCGGTAAAGGTCATGTGGTACATGTGCGGCATGACGATGGCCGAGGCGAAGAACACCAGCAACAGGGTGCGCCACGGGCCTTCCTGCAGCGGCGTATGCAGGCTGGCCAGGGCCGCCTGGTTGAGCACCAGCCACTGTTCCAGCTCGCGTGGGCCGTCGAATACCGCATACAGCGCGTACAGGCCGATGGCGCCCATGGCCAGCAATTTGACGATCGACTCAAAGGCGATGGCCAATACCAGGCCCTCGTGCTTCTCTCGGGTTGCCAGGTGGCGGGCGCCAAAGAGAATGGTGACCAAGATGAACAGGCCACAGAACGCCAGGGCGATCTGCGGTTGCACCGGCTCGCGGGTGAGGATGCTGATGGCATCGGTTACCGCCTGGATCTGCAGTGCCAGCAGCGGCAGCACGGCAACCAGCATGCAGATGGTACTCAGCGCACCGGCCCAGGTGCTACGAAAGCGAAAGGCGAACAGGTCGGCCAGGGACGACAGTTGATAAGTGCGGGTGATGCGCAGAATGGGGTAGAGCAGCACCGGCGCCAGGAGAAACGCACCCGTCACGCCCAGGTAGCTGGCGAGAAAGCCATAGCCGTATTGGTAGGCCAGGCCGACGGTGCCGTAGAAGGCCCAGGCGCTGGCATACACGCCCAGCGACAGGGTGTAGGTCAGCGGGTGCCGAATGAGTCGGCGTGGAATCAGGCCACGGTCAGCACACCAGGCAACACTGAACAGCACGAGCAGGTAGGCGGCGCTGACCAGCATCAGCTGGCTAAGGCTAAAGCTCATCGGCATCACGTTGGCTCTGCGAGTGAAGGTGAACGGGCAGTCGGCGGGTTACACCGCATCAGGTCAGAGCTCGTCTGCATCGCGCTGGCTCTGCGAGTAAAGGTAAACGCGATCACCGGATTGCCCCTCGCCATGTCAGAGCTCGTCTGCATCGCGCTGACTCTGCAGGATGAAAGTCACCACGATGAGGATCAGCCACAGCATATAAGGCCGGTACCAGGCGCCATTGGGGTCGATCCACCAGTCCATGATGGCGGGCGAGAACAGGTAGATGCCCACTACCAGGATCAGAACCAATCGATAGATATACATGCCGCGTCTCGCTACTGAATATGCCGATGGTAACGGAAGCGCACTGCGCTGGCTAAGGTGCTGTTATGGTGCGTAGTGTTCGTCGTGGGGCGTGGTCTGCCCCATGTTGGGGCCAGGTCTTCGTCAAGGCGTTCACCCCGCCGCCGCAGGCTGGCGCTGGCACAAGTCTTGCGCCGTTATCGTTATCGCCCAGGCTTGCAGGAGGCCCGCCGTGTCCATTCATGTCGCGCTGCACCACATCACCCATTATCGCTATGACCGTGCCATCAACCTGGGGCCGCAGATCATTCGATTGCGCCCGGCACCTCATAGCCGCACGCGCATTCTCTCCTATTCCCTGAGCGTCGAGCCGGGCGATCACTTCATCAACTGGCAGCAGGATCCCCAGGGCAATTACCTGGCGCGCCTGGTGTTTCCGGAGAAGACTCGCGAACTGCGTGTCGAGGTGGATCTGGTCGCCGAAATGGCGGTGTTCAACCCCTTCGATTTCTTCCTCGAGCCTTATGCCGAACAGATTCCCTTGACCTATACGGCAGGCGAGCAGCGCGAACTGGCGCCCTATCTGGTCAAGCTGCCGGGCGAAGCCCGCTTCGCCGAGTACCTGGCGAGCATCGACCGCACGCCAAGGCCCAGCGTGGATTTCCTGGTAGCCCTGAATCAGCGTCTGGCCGCCGACATCGATTACCTGATCCGCATGGAGCCGGGCGTGCAAACGCCCGAACAGACCCTGCTCAATGCATCCGGTTCGTGCCGCGATTCATCCTGGCTACTGGTGCAATTGTTCCGTCACCTGGGCCTGGCTGCGCGTTTCGTCTCCGGTTATCTGATTCAGCTCAGCGCCGACGTCAAATCCCTGGATGGCCCGTCGGGCACCGAGGTGGATTTCACCGATCTGCACGCCTGGTGCGAGGTGTACCTGCCGGGCGCAGGCTGGATCGGCCTCGATCCCACCAGCGGGTTGTTCGCCGGTGAGGGCCACATCCCGTTGGCGTGCAGCCCGGAGCCCTCATCGGCGGCACCGATCAGTGGGGCGGTGGACGAGTGCGAAAGCGAATTCAGCCATGAGATGCGCGTGGAGCGCATCTGGGAAGCGCCGCGGGTGACAAAACCCTATAGCGACAACCAGTGGCGTGACATCGTCGAGCTGGGTCGCCGTGTCGACGAAGACCTGCAGGCCGGCGACGTGCGCCTGACCATGGGCGGCGAGCCGACTTTCGTCGCCCTCGATTACCCGGATGACGCCGAATGGAATACCGCGGCCCTGGGGCCGAACAAGCGCCGTCTGGCTACGGATCTGTTCCTGCGCCTGCGTGAGCACTACGCGCCGGCCGCCCTGGTGCACTTCGGGCAGGGCAAGTGGTACCCGGGCGAGCAGTTGCCGCGCTGGTCGCTGAATGCCTTCTGGCGCCGTGACGGTCAGCCGGTCTGGCAGAACGCCGAGCTGCTGGCCGACGAAGGGCGCGACTATGGCGCCGACGCAGAGCTGGCCGCGCGCTTTCTCGCCAACCTGGCCGAGCGCCTGGGTGTCGATGCCGCGCACAGCTTTCCGGCTTTTGAGGATGGCCTCTACTACCTGTGGCGCGAGGGGCGTTTGCCCGACAACGTCTCGCCCGAGGATTCCCGACTGAGCGACCCGCTTGAGCGTGAGCGCCTGCGCCAGGTGTTCGAACAGGGGCTGGATCGGGTGATCGGTCATGTCCTGCCGTTGGCGCGCGATACCCGCAGGGCCGGCTGGCGCAGCGGTTGCTGGTATCTGCGCGATGAATATTGCCGCCTGGTACCTGGCGATTCGGCCCTGGGCTACCGCCTGCCACTGGATTCGCTGCCATGGGTCAAAGCCGAGGAATACCCCTACGTGACACCGGCCGACCCTTCCCAGGTGTTCGCGCCGCTGCCGGCCGCTGCCGAGCTGCAGTACCAGCAGCGCGGGGTCTGGAATGGCGGCCGAGGCAATGCGCCAGGCAAACCCAAGCGCGGTCAGTCGGCAGCGGATGTCGTGCGCACCGCACTGTGCGCCGAACCCCGCGATGGCCGCCTGTACCTGTTCATGCCACCGCTGAGCGATCTCGAAGACTATCTGGAGCTGGCTGCCGCCATCGAGGAAACCGCTGCCGAACTGGATTGCCCGGTGCTGCTCGAAGGCTATGAGCCGCCGAACGATCCACGGCTGCAATTCTTCCGGGTTACGCCAGACCCTGGTGTGATCGAGGTGAACATCCATCCGGCGGCCAGCTGGGACGAACTGGTCGAGCGCACCGAGTTCCTTTACGAGCAGGCGCGTCAGTGTCGCCTGAGCAGCGAGAAATTCATGATCGACGGCCGCCACACTGGCACAGGAGGCGGTAACCACTTCGTCCTGGGTGGCGCCACGCCAGCGGATTCACCGTTCCTGCGCCGCCCCGATCTGCTGCGTAGCCTGATCAGCTATTGGCACAATCACCCGTCGCTGTCCTATCTGTTCTCCGGGCTGTTCATCGGCCCGACATCCCAGGCTCCGCGGGTCGACGAGGCGCGTAACGACGCCCTCTACGAGCTGGAGATCGCCTTTGCACAAATGCCCGAAGCGGGCCGCGAGTGTCCGCCCTGGCTGGTCGACCGCCTGCTGCGCAACCTGCTGGTAGATGTCACCGGCAACACCCACCGTGCCGAGTTCTGCATCGACAAGCTGTATTCGCCTGACTCGGCCTCCGGGCGCCTCGGCCTGCTCGAACTGCGTGCTTTCGAAATGCCGCCCCACGCGCAGATGAGCCTGGCGCAGCAACTGCTGCTGCGGGCGCTGATCGCGCGGTTCTGGAAGGAGCCATACCGGCCCGCGCGCCTGGTGCGTTGGGGAACCGAGCTGCATGACCGCTTCTTGCTGGCGCACTTCGTCGAGCAGGATTTCGCCGATGTGCTGCAGGAGTTGACCGCCTTCGGTTATCGCCTGCGCGCCGACTGGTTCGCCGCGCATTTCGAGTTCCGTTTCCCCAAGGCTGGCGACTTCAACGTCAAGGGCATCGACCTGGAACTGCGCCAGGCGCTGGAGCCCTGGCATGTGCTGGGCGAGGAGGGTGCAGTGGGCGGCACGGTGCGCTATGTCGACTCGTCCCTCGAACGGCTGCAGGTCAAGGTCAATGGCCTGACCCCGGATCGCTACGTGCTCACCTGCAATGGCGTGCCGGTGCCGTTGCACGCGACGGGCAAGGTCGGCGAATTCGTCGCCGGAGTGCGCTTCCGCGCCTGGCAGCCAGCGGCCTGCCTGCAGCCGACCATCGGTGTGCATGCGCCTTTGATTTTCGACCTGGTGGACACCTGGATGAACCGCTCCATCGGTGGATGCCAGTATCATGTCGCCCATCCGGGCGGGCGCACCTATGAAAGCCTGCCAGTGAATGCCTATGAAGCCGAAAGCCGGCGCCTGGCGCGCTTCTTCCGCCTGGGACACAGCCCCGGCAAACGCGCGCCGCTGACGCCAATCAGTAATCAGGAACTGCCGATGACCCTGGATCTGCGCCGTATCTAAGAACCTGTTTAAAGTCTGCTGCGCGTCGGCACTGCCGCGCGCTCGGCAAGCCGCTTGCGGCTAACGCACGTTAGTGCGGCCCCGAAGGGGCGAGCGAAGCGAGTCATGCTCATTTACACGTAAACTCGAACGCGAGCCCAGTTCGCTTCCTCGCCTGTTTTGACCAGCCTGAGGCTGTTACTACGTAGCGCCTTGCATTGCTCGAGCTCGCGAGACTTTAAACGGGTTCTGATGGCGCAGGTTCCGCTTTTATCTCGCAACGCCTACGCTAAGCCCACGAAAGACAGCACCGAGATCTTGATGCCTGACCTGCTCGCCGATTACCCACCCAACGATGCGGCTTATGATGAACTGCTCGACGCCAATGGTCAGGTGCGCCCGCACTGGCGCAGGCTGCTGAGCCAGCTACAGCGCAGCCGCCCGGCGCAGTTGCAGCAGCGTCAGGCCATGCTGACCCGGCAGATCCAGGAGAACGGCGTTACCTATAACGTCTACGCCGATCCTGATGGTGCGGATCGCCCCTGGGAGCTGGATCTGCTGCCCAACCTGATTCCTGCAGCCGAGTGGCAGACCATCGCCGCTGGCGTGGCGCAACGTGCGGCGCTGCTCGACAAGGTACTGGCCGACCTCTACGGCCCGCAGCAGTTACTGGCCGACGGCCTGCTGCCGCCGGAGCTGGTCTTCGGTCACGAGAATTTCCTCTGGCCATGCCAGGGGCTGCAGCCACCGGGCGGCACCTTTCTGCATGTATATGCCGTGGATCTGGCGCGGGCGCCCGATGGCCGCTGGTGGGTAACGGCGGATCGTACCCAGGCGCCTTCCGGTGCGGGTTACGCCCTGGAAAACCGGCAGATCGTTTCCCGCGCCTTTCCCGAGCTGTACCGGGATCTCGGTGTGCAGTACCTGGCCGGGTTCTTCCGCACCCTGCAGGACACCCTGGCACGCCTGGCACCGGCCGATGGCGAGACGCCGCTGGTGGTAGTGCTGACCCCCGGGCGATTCAACGAAAGCTACTTCGAGCACCTGTACCTGGCCCGTCAGCTCGGCTATCCGCTGGTCGAGGGCAGCGACCTGACCGTGCGCGACGCCACCCTCTATCTCAAGACACTCGCCGGGTTACGCCGCGTGCATGCGGTTCTGCGTCGGCTCGACGACGACTTCTGTGATCCCCTGGAGCTGCGCACCGATTCCGCACTGGGCGTACCCGGCCTGCTGGAGGCGGTTCGTCAGGGCCGGGTGCTGGTGGCCAATGCCCTGGGCAGTGGCGTGCTGGAAGCGCCTGGGCTGCCGGGCTTCCTGCCGGCGATCAGCGAGAAACTACTGGGTGAGCCGCTGTTGCTGCCCAGCATCGCCAGTTGGTGGTGCGGCGAACCACCGGTACTGGAGGAAGCGCTGGAGAAACTGCCAGAACTGCTGATCCGGCCGAGTTTCCCGTCGCAGAGTTTCACCCCGGTGTTTGGCCGTGATCTGGACGCAACGCAGCGTACCGAACTGGCCGCGCGTTTGCGTTTGCGCCCCTACGCCTATGTCGCTCAGGCGCTGGCGCAACTCTCCCAGGCGCCGGTCTGGCAGGCCGAAGAGGGCAAGCTGCAATCACGGGCCATCGGCATGCGCGTGTTCGCCGTGGCCAGTGCCGACGGTTACCGGGTGATGGCGGGCGGCCTGACCCGAGTGGCCGCGGAAGCCGATGCCGAGGTGGTGTCGATGCAGCGTGGCGGTGCCAGCAAGGACACCTGGGTGCTCGGCGAGCGCCACGGCCCTGGTGAGCCGTGGCATGGTATGCGCCCGTTGGGCGCCGCCGACCTGGTGCGCAGCGACCCCTATCTGCCGTCGCGGGTGGTGGAAAACCTGTTCTGGTTCGGTCGCTACAGCGAGCGCTGCGAGGACAACGCGCGACTGCTGCGCATCATGCTTGGCCGCTACGTCGACGACGATGACGACCCGCAGGCTCTGGAGGCTGCGCTGTATCTGGGCGAAAGTCTTGGCCTGCTACCGGACGAAGAGCACGGCGCGCTGGATGCACGGCTGCTGGAAGCGGTGCTCGGCGCCGAATGGCCAGCCAGCCTGCGTACCAACTTGCAGCGCCTGCAATGGACCGCCGGCAGCGTACGCGGCAAGCTGTCCCAGGCCAACTGGCAGGCGCTGGTGGAGCTGCAGCGCGACGCGCAGAATCTGGAGGTTCGTGGCGGCGATTTCGGTCAGTTGCTGGATTTTCTCAATCGTCTGCTGATGTCCCTGGCGGCGCTCTCCGGGTTCGCACTGGACGACATGACCCGCGACGACGGCTGGCGCTTTCTGATGATCGGCCGCTGCATCGAGCGCCTGCAGTTTCTCTGCGACAGCGTCGGTGGCTTCCTGCGTGGCGGCACGCCCGATGATCAATCGGCTCTGGAGTGGTTGCTGGAACTGGGTAACAGCAGCATTACCTACCGCACTCGCTACATGGCTTCGGCACAACTCATTCCGGTACTCGATCTGTTGCTGCTCGACGAGCAGAACCCCCATGCGGTGCTGTTCCAGGTACGCATGCTGTTGCGCTCCCTGGAACGCCTGGCCGAGCGCTTCCACTTGCCCGAGGCACCGGCGCTGGCGCAGCTCGAACGGCAGTTGAGCGCTGTCGATCTGCGCAGCCTGGAAAACCCGCTGTTCGGCGCGCGGGGGATTCGCGCGGTACTCGACGGCCTGGCCGACCTGCTCGAAGCCGTTGCTCAGGCATCCGGCAAGGTGTCGGATGAACTGGGCCTGCGCTTTTTCGTGCACGTCGCCGCCAGCCAGGGAACCCGGTCGTCATGAGTGTTCGTTATCAGGTATTGCACGACACCCATTATCGTTACACCTCGCCGGTGTCCCTGGCTCAGCAACTGGCGCACCTGTGGCCGCGTGACTGTGCCTGGCAACGTTGCGAGGAGCGCCATCTGCAGATCACCCCGCAGCCCTGCCAGCGTCACGATAGCGTCGATGTATTCGGCAATCCGCTGACCCGCCTGGCCTTCGAACGCCCCCATGACGCCTTGAAGGTCTGCGCGAAGCTGAACGTCGAAGTGCTGCCGCGGGCCTATCTCGATCTGCAGGATTCGCCATCCTGGGAGTCCACCTGTGACGCCCTGGGGTATCAGGGCCGGCCCTGGGAGCCGGAGCTGCTGGATGCCACGCGCTATCGCTTCCAGTCACCTTACGTGCGTTTGAAGCGCGCCTTCAGCCTGTTCGCCGACGACTGTTTTCTGCCCGAACAGCCGCTGCTGTTATCGGCGCGCGCGCTGATGCAGAAAATATTCGACGAGTTCACCTTCGACGCCGAAGCCACCCAGGTGGCGACGCCCTTGCTCAAGGTGCTCGAGGAGCGCCGCGGGGTCTGTCAGGACTTCGCCCACCTGATGCTCGCCTGTCTGCGTTCCCGTGGTCTGGCGGCGCGTTATGTCAGCGGCTATCTGCTCACCCAGCCGCCACCCGGGCAGCCGCGGTTGATTGGCGCCGATGCGTCCCACGCCTGGGTGTCGGTGTATTGCCCGCGCAATGGCTGGGTGGACTTCGATCCGACCAACAATATCCTGCCGGCGCTGGAGCACATCACCCTGGCCTGGGGCCGCGATTTTTCCGATGTTTCACCCTTGCGTGGGGTGATCCTCGGCGGCGGCGATCACGATCCTGAAGTACAGGTGACGGTGCTGCCTTTGCCGGCGAACTGAGCACCGCAGCCCGTCGAATGGCGGGCTGCGGGTGTCAGCCGAGTATCACGCGAATGACCGCGATCAGCTGGAAGGCACAGAAGAAGCCCAGGGCGATGCGCATGGGTTTCGACAGATTGCTGCCCAGGCTTTCCCGCAGCGGCTGGAGCATGAACCGGGGCGTCAGCGCCAGGCCGATCACCAGCGACACCACGGCGAACATCGAAAAGAACTCGCTGCTCATCGGCGGTACGCCCGATGTGAAGCCGTACAGCAGGCAACCGATGGCGACGGCGAAGAAAGCCCCGGAAATCAGGCGCTCCTTGGGTGTCCAGGAGGAAAAGTTCACAGGCGTATGCTCCACAGGCGAAATCGATGGGGCGCAGTATAAGGAATGGCGCGTTTCAGGGCAGTAGCCAGAAACAAACAACCCCCTGTGGTTGACGCAGCGAAACCCAGGGAACGATCTTCCGGGTATCGCTGCGCTCCATCCGGGCTACCAGGAGCGGCTCTACAGCACCCCGGCCTTTTTCCACGCCAGATAACGGTTGACCAGCTCCGGGCCGAGTTCGCCCGGGCGGGCATCGAGTACCGGGACGTTGTGAGCGGCCAGACGCTCGTGCAGAGTGTTGCGTGCGTTGAGGTAGTCCACGGCGCCGCAGTAGTTCAGCGCCGACTCGTAATCGTGCACCTGAGTGTGGCGCAGGCTGTCGAGCACTTCTTCGCGCAGGCTGGCGATCAGTACCCGGTGCCTGCGCTCGAGGCGTTTCACGGCGCCCAGCAATTGCTCGTCGTCTTCATCACGCAGGTTGGTGATCAGCACCACCAGGGCGCGGCGACTCTGGCGGCTGAGCAGGGTATCCACCGCGATGGCGTAGTCGGCAGGACGCTGGGTGCTCTGCAGGTCGTAAACCGCGTTGAGCAGCACATTGACCTGGGCCTGGCCCTTGACCGGCGCCAGGTAGCGGCTTTGCTCGCCGGCGAAGGTCATCAGCCCCACGGCATCGCCCTGACGCAGAGCCACGTAGCTCAGCAGCAGGCTGGCGTTGAGGGCGTGATCGAAATGCGCCAGCTCGCCGTCCTGGCTGCGCATGCGTCGGCCGCAGTCGATCAGGAACAGGATCTGCTGGTCACGTTCGTCCTGATACTCACGGGCGATGGGCGTGCGCTTGCGCGCGGTGGCTTTCCAGTCGATCTGGCGCAGCGTGTCGCCATCGCGGAACTCGCGCAGTTGATGGAATTCCTGACCCAGACCGCGCCGCTGCTGCTGGCGCACACCCAACTGGCTGACCCAGTCGTCCACGGCCATCAACTGCGCGCCGTACAGGCGGGCGAAATCCGGGTAGACGCGTGCTTCGTCGCGCACGTCCAGGTAGCGTCGCGACTGCCACAGGCGCAGCGGACTGGGCAGGCTGATCTCGCAGCGTGGAAAGACGAAATGGCCACGTACCAGCGGGCGAACCCGGTAGCTGAAGGTGGTCTGTTCGCCCGGTCGCAGTTCGACCTGCTGTGGTAGATGCTCGACGGCCATGTCCTGCGGGACATGATCGAATACCTGGAGGTGCAGCGCACGCGAGTAGGCATGATGGGCCGTCAGTTGCACATCGCTCCAGCGACCCAGCGGCAGGTTGCCCGGCAGGTGCCTCTGCAGGCGTGGCGATGGTTGGCGGTACAGGCGCAGGGCGTCGACCAGCGCGGTGCCTGCGAGCACCAGCAACGCGCCCCACCACAGGGCAACGAGGCGCTCCGGGACGGCAACGGAGAGGGCATCCAGCGCGCCGAGGACGATGGCGACCACCAACAACCCGCCCAGCAGGCGGAGCAGAACGGAGGAGGGCTTCATGCCGCGTTATCCCGGATCGAGGTGTTCATAGACGGGGCGCGGGAACCTGGTCGAGCAATTGCAGCAGAACCTGATCGATGGACAGCCCTTCGATGTCCAGCTCAGGCGACAGGCGTACGCGGTGGCGCAGCACGGCCAGGGCGCAACCCTTGATGTCATCGGGCAGCACGAAGTCGCCACCGCGCAGCAGCGCGCGCGCGCGAGCGCCGCGTACCAGGGCGATGGAAGCGCGTGGGCCGGCACCGATGGCCAGGCCCGGCCAACTGCGGGTCGCACGGGCCAGGCGCACGGCGTAGTCGAGTACCTGCTCGTCGAGCGGCAGGTCGCCGGCGATCTTCTGCATGATCAGCACGTCCTTGGCCTGCAGCAGCGTACGCAGTGGTGTGACTTCGAGCATGTCGGCCTTGGTCGAGCGGGTTACCTGGCGCACCATGCTCAGCTCTTCATTCTGCTCGGGATAGTCCATGTGCAGCTTGAGCATGAAACGGTCGAGCTCGGCTTCTGGCAGCGGGTAGGTGCCTTCCTGTTCGATGGGGTTCTGGGTGGCCAGCACCATGAACGGCAGCGGCACCGCCAGAGGACGGCCTTCCAGGGTCACCTGGCGCTCCTGCATGACTTCCAGCAGGGCGGCCTGGGTCTTGGCCGGTGCGCGGTTGATCTCGTCGGCCAGCAGCAGGTTGGTGAAGATCGGCCCTTTACGCAGCTTGAACTGCTCGCTTTGCAGGTCGTACACGGCGTGGCCGGTGATGTCGCTGGGCATCAGATCCGGGGTGAACTGGATGCGCGCGAACTCGCCACCGAAGCAGCGGGCCAGGGCGCGAACCAGCAGGGTCTTGCCCAGGCCGGGCACGCCTTCGAGCAGCACGTGGCCACCGGCGATCAGGGCGGTGAGCACATCGTCGATCACTGCCGTCTGGCCGATCACGGCCTTCTGCAGTTCCAGGCGCAGGGCCTGGGCCAGTTGGCTGGCGCGTTGGCGCTGCTGGGCGATATGGCTGGCGGCCGGCGCGGCAGCGGCTTGGCTGGCAGGTTCGCTGATCGGACTGCTCGGCTGGTCGGGCGTGTGTTCGCTCATAGGGCATTCCTGAGTGTTTGCAGGTGGGCGACCTGACGGGTGAAGTCGTTGGCGGAAAGACGTTTCTTGCTCAGCGGACGCATGGCCTGGCTGATAGCGGTAGACGGTTGGCGGCTGAGGCGGCCGAGAATCTGCCATTGCTCGGCGACCCCCAGACGCTCGAAGCCGGGATGACGGCGACGGGCGCGGCGCAGGATGTCCTGCTGCAGATTGTTCAGCAGGCGCTGCTGGCCCCCATGGCGCAGCAGGAAGTCGGCCGCGCCGCGCAGATGCTCCTGAAGTTGCCGACGGCTCGCTGGCTGTGGCTGCAGTAATGGGCCCTGACGCTGGCCAACGTGCCACAGCACCAGCGCCACCAGCAAGCCGAGGGCCAGCAGAGCCGGAGCGAAATGCCGCTGCAACAGGGTCAGCAGGTTGTCGCGGTCGGCGTTGTAGACCAGGGTCACGGCGCTGTCCTGGCTCAGGTACCAGAGCAGCCAGGCGTTGTCGTGATCGGCCAGGTTGGGGTTCTGCCAGATCCACGCATCGGTGACGACGCTGATCAGGCCTTCGCCGTGATAGATCTGCAGCAGGTGCGTGGCTTCGCCGCTGTTGGCCCAGACGTGGGCAAGGTTGTTGGCGTCGTAGAGGTGGAAGTCGGTATCGAAGTCGATATAGGCCGGCGCCTGCTCGTTCTCCAGATAAAGCTTGGTCAGCTCCGGGTAGGCATCCGTCGACTCTTCTTCGCTTTCTTCGCCGGCCGAGTCCGAGGTTTCCTCGTCATATTCGTCGAGTTTCTCGACCGGATACTGTTGCACGCCCAGGGCATCGAGCAGCAGGTCGCCGCTCTTGCCTTCCTCTTCGTCCCACATGCGCTCGGCGACGAACAACAGGTGGCCACCCTGGGCCGCCCACTGCAGCAGGCGCTCGCTCTGCCGCGGCGTCAGGTTGCTACGGTTGCCGAGCAGCAGCAGGGTATGCCCGCGGCTGGGTAATGTGGCCAGGCCGGCGAGGTTGTCGGCACGCGCCACCTCGAGGCCCTGCTTACGCAGAAAATGTTCAGCAGCCATGTAGGGGTTGGCACGCGCCTCCGGGGATGGCCCGTGGCTCACTACATCTTCGTAGGGCTCGGCGCGGCCCAGCAGGTAGCTGCCGAGCAGACCAAGGCCCAGCACCAGCAATGCGCCGAGGACGAAACGTGCGGTACGGTTCATGACCGGCCACCCTGTTCGACCAGGCGTCGCCAGTCATTGCACAGTACGGAGCTCAGCTCTGCCGGCGGCAGGCGATGGCCGTAAGCGAGGTTCTGCCAGTGACGGGTCAGGGTCTGGCTGAAGATGCTCAGTTCCGGATCGTCGAGGCCGTCGACCAGGGGCAGTACCTCGGCTTCGGTATGGGAGCTCTTGAGCGGCAGTTTGTGGTCGTGAATCAGGCGGCTGAGCAGGGCGCGGTAGAGCAGGCCCAGCGCTGCGCGCGGATCGTCCTGCCAGAGTCGTTCGACGGTGCTGGCGATATCATCCGGCAGGCTCTGCGGCACCACTTCCAGGCCAAATAGCTGGTTCGGCGCTTCGCTTCTTTCGGGCATCCGCAGCCGTGCTCGGCCGGCGAAGGCGCTCAGCCATTCGCGGTAACGCCAGATCACCAGACCGATGCTGCCAATCAGCAGCGCCCATAGCAGGGCCTCGAAGAACAGGGCGATGCCTTTCAGCGCGCTCCAGTTCTCGACCATCTTGAACAGGGCTTCCAGCGCCTTGGCCAAGTCCTCCGACGACTCTTCCTCGGCCTTCTCGGTGTCGTCACCGAAACGCCAGCGAGTCACTGTCTCGCGGTTCTCGAAGGGCGGCTCGTCGAGAATCGCCAGCACGGATTCGCGCGAAGCCTCGCTGGTCAGCGGTTGGGCGAGCAGCCGTGGCGCTTCCGGGCCATTCGGGTCTTCACTGGGCAGCGGGCAGCTGTGCGCTGTGTCTGCGAAGGCTGGTGTGGGGGCGTGCAGCGCTAGCATGCCGAAGCCCAGCAACAGGGCGTAGGCGACGCCGGTGAGGCGCTGGCGCAGGCGGCGGAACGTCAGCTCGATATCCCAGCCCTCCAGAGCGGTACGGCGGTTCAGGTACAGGCTGAAACCGCAGGCGACGTAGATCGGCTCCCAGAAAACCAGCAGCAGGACGTAGAACAGGTTGGACAGATGTTCCAGCCAGAACCATTGGCTGGTATCGCCACTGATCAGGCTCTGCCAGTCCCACTCCGTTTCCATCTGTGCGGGCAGCAGCAGGTACACCAGGCTGCCCAGGCCGATCCACAGAGCGACCTCCAGATGTACGCCGACCAGAGTCAACCAGGTCGCGGCGCCGGCATCGCGTTGTGCCAGCACGTTCAGGCGTTGCGTGCGTGCCTTGCCCTTGAGGCCTTCGAGCTGCAGTACCGGTAGGTCGAAACTGCGAGTGGGGCTGAGGCGGCGCCAGGTCAGGCTGGCCAGAAGTTGCGGTTTGAGCAGGCCGGGAAAGGCTTTGAGCGCCTGCTTCAGTGTCGGCGTTTCGCCGAACAGGGAACGCGACAGGATGTACAGCGGCAGCCGTTCATAGGCCGGCTTCAACCACCAGAAAATGAATATGGCCCACGACGGGTACTGCCACAGCAGCCCACAGAGCACGGCGAAAATCGGCAGGGTGACGACGGCCCAACTGGCCATCAGCAGGCTGCGATGGCGGCCGGCCATGAGGACGCCGAGATCCATGGCTTCCCAGGGCGTGCGCGGGCGGATCGCCACGCTGGCGTCAGTCAGGCGCATGCTGCCCCCTGCCGGCCAGACACAGGTAAGCCAGCACCAGCGCCCAGAGTCCGGCGCCAACCCAGTATTTGATATGGGGGGTGGTGAAGGTCATGGAGGACCAGTAGGCCTCGATGAAGGCGGCGATCAGCAGAAACAGTGCAGCGCCGCCGAGCAGCCTGACGGCGCGTATTGCCGCCAGGCGCAGCGCTTCACCACGAGGCAGGCGGCCGGGAGCGAGCAGCGCCCAGCCCAGCTTGAGGCCCGCGGCGCCGGCCAGGGCGATGGCGGTCAGTTCGAAGGCGCCGTGGCCGATCACGAACGACCAGAAGGTTTCGCTGTAGCCCAGCTGCGTCAGGTAACCGGCCACTGCACCGATCATCAAACCGTTGAATAACAGGAAGAACAGGCTGCCGACCCCGAACAGCAAGCCGCTGGCGAAGGTCTGAAAGGCGATGCCGATGTTGTTCATGATGTAGTAGCCGAACATCATCCAGTCGTCACCGGAGTCGCGTTCGCCGAAACGTCCCAGGCGCGTGGTATCGGGATCGTACATGCTCTCCATCTCGCTGACGCGGCTGGGATCCATGACGCTGTAGACGAGATCGGGAAACAGGTAAACGAGCACGCCCATCAACGCCAGGCTGCCGAAGAACAACAGGCTGGCGATCGTCACCAGGCGCCATTCCTCGCGCACCAGACGCGGAAAACCGGCCAGCACGAAACCGATCAGCTGCGGCCCTATGGCGCTGCGGTGACGATAGAACTGCTGGTGGCCTCGCAACGCCAGTTGTTGCAACTCATCGATCAGGTGGTTGCTGTAGCCGCGCTCCCTGGCCAGAGCGAGGTGCTGACACAGGCGTCGGTAGTCGGCGGCGAAGGTGCGGCTTTTCTCCGCATCGGCACTGCCTTTCTCCAGTCGATCCAGCTGCTCGGTGAATGCCTGCCACTGAGGCTGGTGCCGGGTTTCGAAAAGACTCTGTTTCATGTCGGGCCCAACAGACTGCGGGCAATACCGTTGATCCTGCTTTCCGCGTGCTCGGCACCCACTTGCAACGGTTCGGCGAGAATGGCGGCCAGCTCGGCCCGCCGTGCAGTCGACAGGCGTTCGCCGCGCTCGGCGAAGGCGAGCATGGCGCGCTGCTCGGCGAAGTCGAGAGGGAAGGGCGCACGCTGCGCTTCGGCCTCAGGCAGGTTGGGGCGCTCGATGGGCTGATCGCGATAGACCACCAGGGTACCGGCGGCAATGTCGCCAAGGCGTTTGAAGGCACGGTTGCTCAGGCAGCTGATGATGCCCAGGGTGTAGGCGAATGGCAGCAGGTCGACGAAACGCAGCAGGTTGCGGGTCAGCGACGCTGGCCAGCCAATTGGTGTGCCGTCGTCATGCACCACGCGCAGGCCAAGCATTTGCTTGCCTGGCGAACGTCCCTGGTTGAGCACCTCGAATAGCACCATGTACCACCAGGTCACCAGGAACAGCATGATGGTCGCAATGCCCATGCCGAGTTGGCCGAACAAGCCCAGAGTCAGGTAGACGACAGCGAGAATCGTGCCGCGGATCAGCAGGTCGATGGTAAAGGCCAGCGCCCGTGGTATCAGGCCGGCTGGTCGCAATGCCAGATCGATGCCTTCCGGAGTTTCCACCTGATAGCGCGTGTCCAGCACCGGCTGCTGTTGTCGAGTGAGAGGGGAAACAGAGGAAGGTGGCATCGTCACGTCGTATGAGCAAAGCCCGATGCTAGCCAGCAGCGAGGCAGGAAGCAACCTGACAGCGCGAACGCGGCCAGGTGGAAGGGCCTTAGCGTGCGACGGGCAGCACGCCGAAGATGGTGCGGTACAGCACGCCCATGGCCACGACGAACAGAGGTACGCTCCAGATCAGGCCGATGCCCAGCGGGATGGCGCTGATGGCGACGATCAGGCCGAGCAGCAGGAACAGACCGAATGCCTTGAACCAGTGCTGGCTGATGGCCTTGCGCGAGGTTTCCAGGGCTTGCCAGGGCGACAGGCCACGCTCGACCACCAGAGGAATCGCCAGCATGTAGGCGACCGCCAGGTAGATGCCTGGAAGCACCAACAGGAAGATACCGATATAGATGAGCAGCATCATCACCACCGCGGTGATCAGCAGCGGTACGGTACGACCGAAGTGGCTGAAAATTTCATTGAAGCTAAACGGTTGTCCGGCTGCACGGCGGATACCGACCATGTTCAGGCCGGCCATGAAGGGGTAAGCCGCAGCAGACGCGAGGATGGTCGTCACAACCTGGCTTATGATGATCAGAATCAGGTTGTCGCTGAACAGGGTGAACACGCCGAGTACTGCACCGATCACGAACGAGGCAATGAACATCGCCACGTAAAACACCAGGAAACCACCGATGATGATGCCTTTGGTGCCCTTGGTCAGTTGCCAGGCTTCGCTGATCAGTGAGCCGATGCTGAAATCGTAACCGCGGCTCAGCGCCTGTTCGATGCTGGGTGTCTGGTCGCCACTGGGCGCTTCCTGCAACTCGCTGGTGGGGACGGCGTAGGGATTGGTGGAGATAGCGTCACTCATGATTCATCCTTGGCGAGTGTGAGTAAGATTGTTTCTTGATATTGTAGTGGAAGAAGAACGTCACAAGGACAAACGCACTGCGGCTTCACCCAGGTGTGCGGGCGATCAAGCTTTTAATCGGGTTTTGTGGTTTGTGATGAAGCGGTAACGAACCTAGACTGCGACGTTCACTCGCCATAGGAGCACGCCGTGCCCACCAGTCTCTTCTGGTACGACTACGAAACGACGGGCATCGACCCGCGCCGTGATCGGCCACTCCAGGTCGCGGGTATCCGCACCGATGAGCAGCTCAACGAAATCGAAGCGCCGCTCAATCTCTATTGCCAGCCCAGCGACGACATCCTGCCACACCCGGCCGCCTGCCTGATTACCGGTATTGGCCCTGAGCGGCTGGCTCGCGAGGGGCTGGGCGAAGCCGAATTCATGACGCGCGTGCATGCCGAACTGGCACGCCCTGGTACCTGTGGCGTGGGTTACAACAGCCTGCGTTTCGATGACGAGGTGACGCGCTACAGCCTGTATCGCAACTTCTTCGATCCTTATGCGCGCGAGTGGCAGGGTGGCAATAGTCGCTGGGATCTCATCGACATGGTGCGAACTGCGTATGCATTGCGCCCGGAGGGTATCGAGTGGCCGCAGGACGAGGCGGGCGTCAGCCTCAAACTCGAGCGGCTGACCGTCGCCAACGGCATCGAGCATGGTCAGGCCCACGATGCGCTGTCCGATGTGCGCGCCACCATCGCTCTGGCGCGTCTGGTGCGCGAGCGCCAACCGAAGCTCTACGATTACCTCTACGGGTTGCGCAGCAAGCAGCGGGTGCTCGACCAGATCCGCTTGTTGCAGCCGCTGGTGCACGTATCCGGGCGGTTTGCCGGGGCTCGTCATTATCTGGGCATCGTGCTACCGCTGGCCTGGCATCCGCGCAATCGCAACGCGTTGATCGTTTGCGACCTGCACCTCGATGCTGCCCCGTTGCTGGAAGAAGATGGCGAGACGCTGCGCCGTCGTCTGTATACCCGGCGAGATGAGTTAGCCGAAGGCGAACAACCGGTGCCACTCAAACTTATCCATATCAACCGGTGCCCGGTGGTTGCCCCGTTGAATGTGTTGCGTGCGGAGGATTGTCAGCGGCTGCAGTTGGATAAGGCTGATTACCTGGCTCGCGCACAGCGCCTGATCGATTGTCAGCCCGAGTGGCAGGACAAATTGCTGCAGATCTATGAAGAGGAAAGTTTTGCCACAGCCATTGATCCGGAACAGCAGTTGTATGACGGTTTTATCGGCGATCGTGACCGACGACTGTGTGAGCAAGTGCGTACTAGCGATCCATTACAGTTAGGGGCGCAGAGCTGGCCCTTCGACGATCATCGGTTACCCGAATTACTGTTCCGTTATCGAGCGCGCAACTTTCCCGCGACCTTGAATGGTGAGGAACAGCAGCGCTGGCAAGCGTTCTGTCAGCAACGGCTTAGCCAACCCGAGTGGGGGGCGCCCAATACCCTGGCGAGTTTCGAGGCGGACGTGGCGCAATACCTGACCGGAGCGACAGATGCTCAGCGAGTAATACTGGAGGCATGGAGAGCGCATGCTTGGGACTTGCGTCAGCGTTACGCACTGTAAACCAATGGCTGACTAGTACGGCCAGCAAGGAAACGAAGGAGGGGAAATTTCTGCGGATCAGAACAGGCCGGGTTCACGGTGATTCTGTTCGTGGTGGTTTTCTTTCCAGGGCCTGGTAATGGCGCCCATAAAAAACGCCAGCAGTGCTGGCGTTCTTCATGGACTCACAGCCCCGGTTTGGCATTAGCCCAGCAGGGTGGCCCAGCCTTCAACGACGTCAGCGCCCCACTTGGCTTTCCACTCTTTCAGCGTTTTGTGATTGCCACCTTTGGTTTCGATGACTTCGCCAGTGTTCGGGTTTTTGTACTGCTTAACTTTACGAGCGCGCTTGGTGCCAGTTGGTGCAGCTTTGGCATTGCGCGGCCCTTTGCCGACTTTAGCGTCAGGATCGAGCAGAGCGATGATGTCGCGCAGCGACTTCTGGTATTCGCCCATCAGGGTGCGCAGTTTGCCTTCGAATTCCAGTTCTTTCTTGAGTTTGTCGTCTTGCGACAGGTTCTTCAGGCGCTCTTGCAGTTCTTTGATATTTTCTTCGAGGCTGCGGTATTCGGTGATCAGGGACATGTGCTTACCTTTAATGCAGGGGGTAGTGGCCAAGTATTGCTCATAGTAGACATCGGTTAATTATAAGTAAACCGCTTTGTAGTAAACGGGGCAAAGAGAAGTTGCAGTCGGTAACACGAATTTACTGTTTTGTTGGCACTTAAAATATGCGGGAATTACTCGTCTTTTCGTCTGTTGGCGAGCGCGTTACCACCTGGCTTACCGGCGATTTTCCTCACGACCATGGGGTAGGCTGACGGAGGGCGCGCAGTCAGGCCCGTCGGGATACTGCAGTTTTTCGTTAGTCTGGCTAAAATGCGCGCCTTCGCTAATTCTCTGGAGTTGTTCATGCGCACTTTTCGGCTGGTCATCGCCTGCCCTGACCGTACCGGCATCGTGGCCAAGGTCAGTAACTTCCTGGCGACCTACAACGGCTGGATCACCGAGGCGAGCCACCACTCGGACACGCAGAGCGGCTGGTTCTTCATGCGTCATGAAATTCGTGCCGATTCGTTGCCCTTCGACCTCGACGGCTTCAACCAGGCGTTCTCGCCGATCGCCCGTGAATTCTCCATGGAGTGGCGGATCACCGATTCGGCGCAGAAGAAACGCGTCGTGTTGATGGCCAGCCGTGAGTCCCACTGCCTGGCCGACCTGCTGCATCGCTGGCACAGCAATGAACTCGATTGCGATATCCCCTGCGTGATTTCCAACCATGATGACCTGCGCAGCATGGTCGAGTGGCACGGCATTCCTTTCATCCATGTGCCGGTGGATCCGCAGAACAAGCAGCCGGCTTTCGATGAGGTCGCGCGCCTGGTTGAAGAGCATCGCGCCGATGCCATCGTGCTGGCTCGCTACATGCAAATCCTGCCGCCCAAATTGTGTCAGGACTATGCACAGCGCGTGATCAACATTCACCACAGCTTCCTGCCGTCCTTCGTAGGTGCCAAGCCTTACCATCAGGCCTCGCTGCGAGGCGTCAAGCTGATCGGCGCGACCTCCCACTATGTGACCGAAGAACTGGATGCCGGGCCGATCATCGAGCAGGATGTGGTGCGCGTCAGTCACCGCGAGAGCATCGAAGAGATGGTGCGCCTCGGCAAGGACGTGGAAAAGATGGTGCTTTCCCGCGGTCTGCGCTATCACTTGGAAGACCGGGTATTGGTGCACAACAACAAGACCGTCGTGTTCGATTGATCCATTCGGCCCGATGCTCGAATAAGGGAGTCCGCGTTCATGCTCAAGTCCGTAAAAGTGCGTGATTACATGACCCGTCATTTGGTCACCTTCCATGCCGACACCGATCTGTTCACGGCCATCAACCGATTGCTGGAGCACCGTATTTCCGGCGCGCCGGTGGTCGACGGTCAGGGTCGTCTGGTCGGTCTGCTGTCGGAAGGCGATTGTCTGCGTGGCATTCTTCAGGGGGCCTATTACGAGTCTACTGGCGGAACCATCAGCTCTTACATGACCGCCAACGTCGAAACCACTTCGCCGGAAGCCGATATCATCGATCTGGCCGAGCGTTTCCTGAAAGGGCGGCGCCGACGTTTCCCCGTAGTGGAAGGCGGTAAGCTGGTCGGTCAGATCAGCCGTCACGATGTGTTGCTGGCTGTGAAGGAGTTCGCCCAGCATGAAGAAGGCCACCAACGCGCCTGAAATGCCATGAGCGACGACAAACCACGCGAGCCCGGTACGGCCATGCCACCACCCACTCTGGGTGAGGGTTGCGTTCGGCGTTACGATCCGGAGGCGTTGAGCGAAGAGGATGGCACCGACTTCGAAGGTGCCGAAGCGCTGTGGCAGCGTCTGCAGCGCGAGCGGGACGTCACGCCGGACAAGTAATTGACCCTGAAAAGTGGTTACTGACGGGGGCATACCATCGACCTCACCAATGCGGTTGGTGGCGCTACCCAGGCGCTCGCCGGCCTGGTTGGCGACTGCCACGTTTTTTCTCGACGTAGCGCTGTCGGCTGTCGTTGTAGAGACTGAGCGGCGCGAAGGCGACCGTAGCACGAGGGTGGTGGCCAGCAGAATTCTGTGGCCGAGCTGCAGGTTTCTCATCACGGCATCTTGCGTCCGCAAGTCACTAGAATCAGTCTGGTGGGACGTCGCCATTTGGCGAATGGAGCGGGTGGACCGACCGGCGAAGGCTGATGGGGCTTCGCCTGGCGTTTAGGTCGGCATCGAGGCTGCAAGGCTTTAATCCAAGGGACGGCATTATGTCTTTGAATCAGCAATTCGTTTTCGGGGCTGACGGCGATGGCCAGACAGTCGGGCAATCACTGCGCCTGGCCAACCGCCACGGCCTCATCGCCGGTGCCACGGGTACCGGCAAGACCGTGACCTTGCAGCGTCTGATCGAGAATTTCAGCGATGCGGGCGTCGCCGTCTTTGCTGCCGATGTGAAGGGCGACCTGTGTGGCCTCGGCGCCGCGGGTGCGCCTCAGGGCAAGATTGCAGAGCGTATCGCCAGCATGCCCTGGCTGGCGCACAGCCCGACGGCCTATCCGGTCAGCCTGTGGGACGTGCACGGGCAAAGCGGCCATCCGCTGCGCACTACCCTGAGTGAAATGGGCCCCTTGTTGCTGGGCGCATTGCTGGAGCTCACCGATAGCCAGCAGGCGGCGCTGTATGCCGCGTTCAAGGTGGCCGACCGTGAAGGGCTGTTGCTACTCGACCTGAAGGATCTCAAGGCGCTGCTGACTCACCTCAAGGAACAGCCGCAGGTGCTGGGCGCCGATAGCGCGTTGTTCACCACGACATCGTCGCAAGCGTTGTTGCGGCGTCTGGCCAGCCTGGAGCAGCAGGGTGGCGAGGCGCTGTTCGGCGAGCCGGCGCTGCAGCTCGAAGACATCATGCAGCCGGATCGTGATGGCCGCGGCCGTATTCACCTGCTCGATGCCAGCCGCCTGGTGCATGAGGCGCCCAAGGTCTATGCCACCTTCCTGCTATGGCTGTTGGCTGAGTTGTTCGAGCAACTGCCCGAACGCGGCGATGCCGACAAACCGATCCTGGCGCTGTTCTTCGATGAGGCGCATCTGCTTTTTGCCGATACGCCGAAGGCCTTGCAGGCGCGGCTGGAGCAGGTGGTGCGGCTGATCCGCTCGAAAGGCGTGGGCGTGTATTTCGTCACCCAGTCGCCGGGCGACCTGCCGGACGATGTGCTGGCGCAGCTTGGTTTGCGCATTCAGCATGGCCTGCGGGCATTCACCACACGGGAGCAGAAGGCGCTACGGGCGGTGGCTGATGGGTTTCGTCCCAATCCGGCGTTCGATTGTCTGTCGGTGCTGACCGAGCTGGGTATCGGTGAAGCCCTGGTGGGAACACTGGAGGATAAAGGCACACCAGCAATGGTGCAGCGTGTCGCCATTGCACCGCCGCAGTCGCGTATTGGGCCGCTGTCGGAGGGTGAGCGCGCTGGCTTGATTCGTCAGTCGCCGTTGGCCGGTCGTTACGACAAGCCCTTTGACCGGGAGTCGGCTTACGAGATTCTGACCGCACGCGCGGCCCAGGCGAGTGAGCAGGTTCAGGCGGGCAAGGAGGTGCCGTCTACCACCAGCGTGGCCGGCGAGTTTCTCGGTGGGTTGGCCGGCCAGGCGGTGAAAAGTGCCATGCGCCAAGTCGCCAATCAGCTCGGTCGGCAGCTGGTTCGGGGCTTGATGGGGTCTTTACTGGGCGGCAAGTCCACATCCAAGCGGCGCTGAATCAGCCGTGCCGGAGGGGCTTGCGCGCTAGCAGGCATTGATCAGGTCGTCAGGCGCTGGCGTTTTCGGCCCTGGCTTCAGCCTTGCTGGACAAGTCTTTCTCGATCTTTTCGATTTCTTTATCGAATGCCTGATCGAGCAGGCTGGCTCGCTTGCGCCACGGCTTGCGTTCCGGATCCGGTTGGGCGGCGTAAGTGATGACCTCACCGCCGTATACATCCTTGTAACGCTGCGCCTGGCGCTCGAGTTCGGCGCGCAGTTCGTCTTTCGTCACGATAGTACCCATGATTTCTGATAAGGAGAGGGGCGACAACGTAAGACCGGGCGGTCTTACTGATACGGTCGCCACATCTGTTTGAAACGTTTACCCCACCAAAGTTCCGGTTATTCGCGGCACGCGCGGCCGGAGATAGGGTAAGGCGGTTGATTATCGTCAAAGTACATCGAAAGTCCAGTACCGCCGTCGCAGGATGTGACCGGTGTTGCTTCAGGTCAGCGGGTTGTATTGCAGGCTGAAAGTCAGGCTGTGGCTCTGCCCCCTGCGTAACAGCACCAGTCCCGGCTTGCCGGGCATATGGTGGGCGTTGACCGGGTGACTGACTGGCTCGAAGCAGAAGAACGGCATCTGTTCGGGGCAGAACAGCAGGTACAGGCCGCTGCCTTCTGCACTGATATCCAGGCTGTAGCCGGCGTCGGGCTGCAGAATGCGCGCCTGGCCATTCCAGTCGGTAAAGGCGTTGTCGGTGTGTTGCAGTGGCAGATCGCGCTCTTCGGCGAAATTCCAGTCTGCCGGTAATTCGCTGAGATGGGTCGGCAGGCTGTCACTGCCGCATTGCCAGACTTGTTCTGCACGAGCCTGCAAGCGGGTGTTTGGCAGGCGTGGAAAGTAGGGATGCAGGCCCAGGCCATGCCACATCGGGGCGTCAGCCATATGGGTAACCTGCAGGTGGATGTCCAGACGGCCTTCGTGCAGACGAATTCGTTGCTGTGCGACATAGGCGAACGGTATCTGGCTTTCCAGGCGCAACAGGGCCGAATCTTCGCTGTGCTCGACCACTTGCCAGGGTTGCTGCCAGGCGCTGCCATGAATCGGCATGGGTGAGTTGTCTGCGTTGGCTTCCAGAGCGAGCCAGCCTTGCGGATTATCGAAGCCGCCATCGCTGATACGGTTCGACCAGGGGGCCAGCGGGTAGCAGCCGAGCCGGCGAGGAGTGCCAGCCTGCAAGGCCTGCTCATCGCTAGGGCGCAGCAAGGGCTGACCGCTGTCCTTGACCGTCCAGTTGGCGATGCTGCCGCCGGTCTGCGGCGCCAGCGTGAGGCGGGTGAAGCGATCCTGCAGATGCAAGGTGTCGAGCGGCATGGTGCGGTACCTGTGCAGTTAACGAGTCATTTGCCGGAGATAAACGAAGAACGTGTCATCATACAACCGCCTGATATATGATGCAGTTTGGCTATCCAGACGATAATGATTGCTATGGAAAATCAGAACACGCCGCCACGCGCGCGACGCAAGCATCGCAGCCTGGCTCAGGAGTTGGTCGCGGAGCTTTCCCAGCGCATTCGCGATGGGGTGATCAAGCGTGGCGATAAATTGCCGACCGAGTCGGCGATCATGGAAGAGCAGGGCGTCAGCCGTACCGTGGTGCGCGAAGCACTGTCGCGGTTGCAGGCTTCCGGCCTGGTAGAAACCCGCCATGGCATTGGCACCTTCGTACTGGACATGCCGAACCCTGGTGGCTTCCGTATCGACCCGGCGACCATCGTCACGCTGCGTGAAGTGCTGGCAGTGCTCGAGCTGCGTATCAGCCTGGAAGTGGAGTCGGCTGGCCTGGCTGCCCAGCGGCGTACCGCCGAGCAACTGGCGTCGATGCGCCAGGCGCTCGACGCGCTGAATGAAGGCGCGGCCCATGAAAGCGATGCGGTATCGTCCGATTTCCAGTTCCACCTGCAGATCGCCCACGCGACCGGCAACCGCTACTTCACTGACATCATGAGTCATCTGGGTACCAGCATCATTCCACGTACCCGACTGAACTCGGCACGTATCGCCCACGATGATCATGCTCACTACATGGCGCGCCTGGAGCGTGAGCATGAGCAGATCTACGAAGCGATTGCTCGCCAGGACTCCGACGCCGCTCGTGCCGCCATGCGCCTGCACCTGACCAACAGCCGCGAGCGGCTGCGTCAGGCCCATGAGGCAGCGGAAGTGGTCGTCAAGCAAGCCTGAGCCTTCCAGACCAAGGGGGCCCCTTGGACTCTGTTTACGATCTTGCGGGCCAGGCTCTTCATTACAACGAGAATCGCCATCATGGAGTTGTACCTCTGGTTGACCTTTTCCCTGGCATACCTCGCCACCACGTTGACACCCGGGCCGAACGTGCTGCTGATCGTGCGTAACGCCTTGCGTTACGGGCCATATGCCATGGGGCTGACCTTCGTCGGCAACCTTGTCGCGCAACTGCTGGTGATCAGCGGGGTCGCCTTGGGCGTGGGCGCTATCCTCATTGCCGTGCCCTCGGCCTTTCTGGCCTTGAAGATCGCTGGTGCCGGTTATCTGATATACCTCGGCGTGTGCCAACTGTTCTTCCGTGCCCCAGCCACCGGGGCAACGGGCGAGGTGCCGGCGTTTCCGCCGAGCGCGAAATGGAGGATTGGCGCGGAGGCGTTTCTGGTCTCGGCGAGCAACCCCAAGACGTTGATCTTTCTTTGCGCTTTCTTACCGCAGTTCCTCGATCATGGCCGACCCATCGCAGGGCAGTTTCTGGTGATGTACCTCACCATCGCGGCTATCGTGGTCACCGTCCATTCGCTCTACTGTTACACCGCCTACCGATTCAGCAAGCGCCTCAACGCCGCCCACTGGGCGGCGATATTGAAGCGCATCACCGGGGCCGTTTTCATTGGCCTGGGCGTGCGGCTTCTCAACACCAAGGCAGTGTGAGCCGAGGTGGCGAACCTCTGATGCCGCAGGGCCGATGCGCAACTGATCGTAGACAGACTCTCAGGCATCCTTGCGATACGTCAGCAGTACGATCCCCGCCAGCACGATCGCGCCGCCGATCATCTGCATACCGCTCAATATCTGATCCAGCAGCAGCCAGCCGAACAGCAGCGTGGCAATGGGCTCCATGTTCATCACCGGTGCGTTCTTGGCCATGTTCAGGCGCGGTACGGTGACGAACAGCATGCAGAAGGCGATGCCGTAGAGCAGTACCAGGGCGCCCAGTGCCATCCAGCCGGTGGAGTTGCCTGGCAGGTTCATGCCGCCGGGAATCAGGTCGGCGCTGCCGGCGATGGCCATGCTGCTGAACACGATCATCAGGGTCAGCATGCTGCGCACCGAGCCGCGCAGGCTCGACAGCTTGTGGTCGGTGATCCACAGCGCGCAGGCGAACACGCAGGCGGCCAGGAACGACACGCTCACTCCAACCATCCATTCCGGGCCGGCCGGTTCGCTGGCGCTCAGGCGTGCGGGCAGATCCAGGGCGAATACCAGGCCCACCAGGATCAGGCCCATGAGCATTACCGTGCGACGCGTCGGCGCCGAGCCACCCAGTGCCCAGGTGAGCAGAGCAAGGATGATCGGGAAGGTGTTGCCGATCAGCAGCGCCAGCGCCACTGGAATGCGCGCCACGGCGGAATACAGGCAAATGCTCTGGGTGGCGATCAGCAGGCCCAGCAGCAATTGCCAGCGCCAGGTGCCCGGCGGCATCTGCAGAGCCTGGCGTTGCCAGAGCACGATGCCCAGCAGCACCAGCATGGTTACACCGGAACGGCACAGAATCGCCAGCAGCAGGCCGGTGTCGTTGTCGAATGCGATACGTGCAGCGATGTGGTTGCCGGCGAAGGAGCAGGCCAGCAGAGCCAGTAGCAGAACAGCGATGTGGCGGGGAAACAGGGCAGGAGAGGTCATGGAAGCAATTTCCGTATCGTGTTTAGCCTTGAGCGCCTGACGGTTTGGTGGCCGTTCTCGCTGCGCTAAAAAAACGGCGGGTCGCGTTATGCACGCGACCCGCCGCGGGTGTAGCAGTATCAGAGTACGACGCTAGGCAGCCACAGCGAGATTGCCGGGATGTAGGTCACAGCCATCAGAACCATGAACAGAGCGGCGTAGAACGGCAGCAGCGCCTTCACTGTCGCTTCGATGGTCACTTTGCCGATCGCGGCACCCACGAACAGTACCGCCCCAACGGGTGGTGTGATCAAACCGATGCCCAGGTTGACCAGCATGATCATGCCGAAATGCACCGGGTCGACTCCGAAGGAGGTCACCACTGGCAGCAGGATCGGGGTGAGGATCAGGATCAGCGGTGCCATGTCCATCAACGTGCCGAGTACCAGCAGCATGAAGTTGACGCACATCAGGATCACGTAACGGTTGTCCGAGAAGGCCAGGAACGCGGTAGTGATCTTCGAAGGGATCTGCATCAGCGTCATGATGTAGCCGAACGCCGCCGCGAAGGCGATGAGGATCATCACGATCGACAGTGTGCGTACGGTGCGATGCAGCATCTTCGGCAGTTCGCGCCACTTGTAGTCGCGGTAGATGAACATGGTGACGAAGAACGCCCAGATCACCGCCACAGCAGCGGACTCGGTGGCGGTGAACACGCCAGAGAGGATGCCGCCGAGGATGATGACCATGGTCATCAGGCCCCACAGCGCTTCGACGCAGATCTTGATCGCCTGACGCAGCGGGATCACTTCACCTTTCGGATAGTTGCGCTTCTTGGCGAACCACAGGCACAGAGTGGCCATGGTTGCACTCATCAGCAAACCTGGGCCGATACCTGCCATGAACAGCGCGGCGATTGACACTGTGCCACCAGCGGCCAGCGAGTAGATGACCGAGTTGTGGCTGGGCGGGGTAAGCAGTGCCTGTACCGAGCCGGAAACGGTCACGGCGGTGGCGAATTCACGTGGATAGCCCTTTTTCTCCATTTCCGGAATCAGCACCGAACCCACCGACGCGGTGTCGGCCAAGGACGAGCCGGAGATGGCACCAAAGAAGGTGGACGCGGTGATGTTCACCAGCGACAGGCCGCCGCGTACGAAACCGACAAGTACGCCGGCGAAGGCCACCAGGCGCCGAGCCATGCCGCCTTCGGCCATGATTGCACCGGCCAGCACGAAGAATGGAATGGCAAGCAGAGAAAATTTGTTCACGCCACCGGCGATCTGGATCATCACGGCGTGCAGAGGGATATCGATCCACCAGGCGCCAATAAGGGCTGCGATGCCGAGCGAGTAAGCGACGGGGACGCGTAGCAGGATCAGGACGATGAAGCTGCCTAAGAGAATGGCGGCATCCATTACACGGCCTCCTTGGAGTCTTCGATATGCTCGAAATCAACGACTCGACGTTTGTTCTGATCGCCGTATAGCAATTGCTCGATGACGAACATAAGGGTGATGAATCCACCCAGCGGAATCGGTAGGTAGCTGATGCCAACATTTACCGAAGGAAGGGTGCTCAGATACTGATGCCAAGTCGCAGCGCAGAGCTTGTAACCCCAGATCAGCATGAACAGCGCAACCGCTCCCATGGTCAGGCGCACGAATAGAGTGATCAGCGGTGCCAGGGTTTGTGGCAGGCGATCGGTCAGCGAAGTCACAGCCATGTGAGCGCCAGCGCGGTAGCTGGCGGCGGCACCGACGAAGGTGAACAGCACCATCAGCAGGATGGAGATAGGCTCGGGCCAGCCCAATCCTTGACCCAGCACGTAACGACTAAATACGCCCCAGGGGATGATCGTGGCCATGATCACGATTGCCAGGCCGGCGGTAGCGATACAGGCACGGTAGATGGCGTCGTTGACGCCTAGAACCAGGTTTTTCATGAGACTTCACCGGATTGCATGGAGCCGGCAATACGCCGACTCCATGCGCTTGCGCGAGAGGATTACTGAACGGCTTCGATGCGCTTGATCAGATCGGCGTACTGAACACCGTACTTCTCACGAACCGGAGCGGTCGCTTCGTAGAATGGTTTGGTGTCCACTTCGATGAACTCGACGCCTTCGGCTTTGAGCTTCTCGTCGCTGGCGGTTTCCTTGGCTACCCACAGGTCACGCTCTTCCAGTTGTGCTTCCTTGGCCAGTTTCTTGACCAGTGTCTGCTGCTCCGGGGTCAGTTTCTCCCAGGTAGTCTTGGACATCAGCAGCGGCTCGGGCAGGATCAGGTGGTGAGTCTGGGTGTAGTACTTGGCCACGCGGAAGTGGTTGTGCTCGAGCAGGGTCGGCGAGTTGTTCTCGGCACCGTCGATCACACCGCTCTGCAGGGCGCTGAAGATTTCACCGGTGTCCATGGCGATGCCGTTGGCACCCATGGCGTTCAGGGTATCGATGAACAGCGGATTGCCGATCACGCGGATTTTCATGCCCTTCAGGTCTTCCAGCTTACGCACCGGTTTCTTGGTGTAGAGGCTGCGGCTACCGGCTTCCATCCATGCCAGGCCGACCATGTTGAAGTCGGAGTTGGTGATGGCATCGAGGATTTCCTGGCCGATTTCACCGTCCACCACTTTGCGCATATGGTCGATGTCGCGGAAGACGAAGGGCATATTGAACACGTTAGTGGCCGGAACCACCGGGCCGACCGAACCGAGGCTGACGCGAGTCAGCTGAACGGCGCCGATCTGGGTCTGTTCGATCACTTCCTTCTCGGAACCGAGCACGCCGCCTGAGAACATACGGCCCTTGATTTCTCCGTTGGTAGCAGCTTCCAGTTTCTTGCCGAGGTTTTCCATCGCCACCACGGTCGGGTAGCCGGCCGGGTGAATTTCCGCGATCTTCAGGGTCATGTCAGCCTGTGCCAGGCTGGACAGGCCGAAAGCCAGAGGGAGTGCGGCAATGAGCAACTTGCGCTTGAAATTCATGTGAATCTCCGTTTTGTTGTTGTTGGTGTGCAGCGTTATGAAGTTCCAGAGTGGCCCGTCGGATCAACGGGTTCCCCAGATGTTGGTAATCAGGACTGGAACGGTGTTTCTTCAAGGCCACTGACGCCTGGCTGCAGGGCGAACACGCCGCCAGCCAGAGGTTGATCGTCCAGGTTGCCGCCCGGGCGAATCGAAGTGACATACAAGGTATCGAGATTGGGGCCGCCGAAGGCGCACATGGTCGGTTTCTTCACCGGTACGGCCAGAGAGCGGTCGAGGCGACCGGCTGGCGTGAAACGGTGAATCAGGCCGGCATCGTTTCCGCAGATCCAGTAGCAGCCTTCGGCATCCACCGCGGCACCATCGGGACGGCCAGGGTAGTCGTTCATGTCGACGAACAGGCGGCGGTTGTGCGGCGTGCCGCTGTCGATGTCGTAATCGAACGCCCAGATGGCCTGCACCGACGGGTGCGAGTCGGACAGGTACATGGTGCGGCCGTCAGGGCTGAAGCCCAGGCCATTAGGGACGATCAGGTCGTCCAGCAGCACGGGGAGGGTGGTCTGTCCGGCGCCGTCATAGCGATACAGCGCGCCGACGTTGGCGCCTGCCGCCATGTCCATGAGCATACTACCCGTCCAGAAACGGCCCTGGCGGTCGCAACGGCCATCGTTGAAGCGCATGTTGTCGTGGGCGTGGCTGACCTCGACCAGGCGTTCGCCGGTCAGGCGGCCGTCATCGCCGGTGCTCAGTTGGAAGATCCCGCTTTGCATGCCGGCGATCCAGCTGCCATCAGCGCGCCGGGCGATGCAGGCGAGCATCTCGTCCGCTTCCCAACTTTGCGTGGTGGCGTCTGCCAGGTTCCAGCGGTACAGGCGTTTGTTGGGGATATCGGCCCAGTAAAGGGCCTGATCCTGCACGCTCCACACCGGGCTTTCACCCGTTGCATTGCGGGCATCAAGAATCAGTTCGGCTTGCATGGGCATGTCCGACCTCTTGTTATTGTTATCGAAAGGACGAGCTATCAGTCGTCGCCAAACGGGCCGGCAGCCGCGAAGGCGCCACCGTGATAGAGCGCGGCCGGATCATCGGCAGCCACTGGCGGCTGGGCCTCGACCTTGTCGCGGTAAATCTCGGAAGTGTCCTTGGGCTCGAAACCCAGATGAGCGGCCAGGCGGTTGTCCCACCAGACGGTCTTGTTCGCCGAGGCGCCGTAAACCACGGTGTGGCCGACGTTTGGTGTGGTGAGGCCGCGCTCGATCAGTTGTAGCAGATCGTCGTAGCTCAGCCAGGTGCTCATCATGCGGCGATTGAGCGGTTCGACGAATGAGGAACCGATGCGAATGCTGACGGTTTCGATGCCGTAGCGATCGAAGTAGAAGGTGGCCATGTCTTCGCCGTAGGACTTCGACAGGCCGTAGTAACCATCCGGACGGCGCGGGGCGCTGGCGTCGATGGTGTCGGTCTGCTTGTGGAAGCCGATAACATGGTTGGAGCTGGCGAAGATGACGCGTTTGACGCCGTGGCGACGCGCTGCTTCGTAGATATGGAATACACCGCTGATGTTCGGGCCGAGGATTTCCTCGAACGGACGCTCCACCGAAACCCCGCCAAAGTGCAGAATCGCGTCGACACCTTCAACGAGCTGATGAACGGCCTGCTTGTCGGCCAGGTCGCAGATCTGCACTTCGATATGGTCACCTTCGGCCGGTGCCATTTCGGCGATGTCCGAGAGACGCAAAATCTTGGTCAGGGGCTGCAGACGTTCGCGCAGTACCTTGCCCAGTCCGCCTGCCGCACCAGTGAGCAGCAGGCGATGGAAGGGTGGTTGGGCGTTGGAAGTCGTAGTCATGGGCGGGAGGCCTGTTCTCTGCTTGTTGTTATTTGGAGATTGTCATCTGTTGTCGTATGACATGGTGGGATTATCGGCATCCCTCGATTCGTTTGTCAACGCGCTCACAAAACAACAATATCGTTCGATCGAGTCGCTCTATGAAGCCATGAAGGCTGATTTATAAGGGTTTCTGCATCATGGTCTGAGGGCTTTGAGTGGCCGATATCGAGATACCTTCTTAAATTTAGGTTGTCTGATGACTTTGTGTCTGCATCCAACGGCCACGAGTGGTCAGGCGGCGCGCATCGTCAGGATTCAGCGAGCCTTCGGGGATACTGCCGGCAAGAATCGAGCGGGCCTGCTGCACGGTTCTGAACACCTGATAGATGATTGCTTCCGGCACCATGCCACCAATGTGTGGTGTGGCGATGATGTCGGGACGCTGCGCCAGGGTTGCGGTCGGGTGATCATCATGACCGCGACCCACGTCAATCGCCGCTCCCGCCAGGTGCCCACATGCCAGTGCGTCGGCAAGCGCTGCTTCGTCGACCAGGCCACCGCGGGAGGCGTTGATGAAAAAGGCGCCCGGTTTCATTTTTGCGAAGAATGCAGCATTGGCCATGTTGTCCGTTTCCACGCTGTGGCGCGCCAGGCAGATCACCTGATCGGATCGTTCGAGCAGCGTGTCGAGATCAACGGCTTCGACGCCATCCGGACTGTCGGTCAGGTAGGGGTCATGGGCGAGGATCTTCACCCCCAGTGCGCGGAGCACGGGCGCAACGGCGGTTGCTATGTTGCCGAAGCCAATGATTCCGGCGGTCGAGCCGGCCAACTGGCTGCCCATGCGTTGCGTCGGTATCTGGCCGTGCTGATAAGCACTGAAATAATGCGGCAGGCTCCGTGCGAGGTTGATCATCTGGGCGATGATCCATTCACTGACGGCATGGGTGAAGCCTGGGCCGGCCTGGGTGACCAGTACGCCGTGCCTGGATGCGGCATCGATATCGATGCTCTTGGTGTCCATGGCGCAGCGTATGTAAGCCAGCAGGCTCGGTACCTCGCGAAACAGACGTTCCGTGCCTGCCGTCGGTTTGTCGGAGATGATCAGATCACAATTGCTGGCCAGTTCGATCAGTTCGTCCTCGCTCAAGACCCCGTCTTTCGGACTTAGCACCAGCTCGCCGAGGTCAGCCAGTTCGCTCATCGCTTTTTCACCGTACCAGGTGTTCACGGAGGAAGGCGGGTAGGTGAGCAGAATTCTTGGCATTACCTGTCTCCTGATTCAATAGCCATAGAGTCTGGCTGGATTGTGAACGGTGATCTGCTCGCGTACTGCAGCGCTGCTCAGCCAGCCGAGGAGTAACCGCTGCAACTGATGCGTGCTGATGCTGGCGTCCTGGCGGGCGGTGTGGGGCCAGTCGGTTCCCCATAACAAACGATCCGGCATGAGCTCTGCGGCGCGCTCGGTGAAGGTTCGATAATGGTGCAGCGCGGACTCGGAACAATCGCTGAACAGATAAGGTGCGGAGAGCTTTATCCACACATTCTTCTTGCGATTTACCAGATCGAATAGCGCATCGAGGGTGCCTGCATCCGTTGCGGGAGAGCAGGACGCGAAGTGATCCAGCACCACCGGGCCGTCGAGGCGCTCGATGTGCTCGAGTGCGCTGGGCAGGGTTTCCGGCCGCAAAAGCAGTTGCAGGTGCCATTGCAGGCTGCTGATCTGTTCTTCGACATAAGCGAGCTCCTGCAGTGTGGGGCCATTGGCGGCGAGGGTATTCAGGCGTACACCGCGCACGCCAATCCGATGCATGGCCTGTAGCTGTTCGAGTGGCGTATCGCGGCCGATGACTGCCACGCCTCGTGCCTTGGGGCCAAGCTGGGTGAGCGCATCGAGCATGCAACTGTTGTCGGTGCCATAGACACTGGGCTGTACCAGTACGCAGCGCTCTACGCTCAGGCTGCTTAGCACCTGCTGGTAGTCGTCTGCAGTGGCGGTAGCGGGGAGATAGTCCGCACCGCTTGCCAGGGGGTAGCGGGTGTGATCACCGAAAATATGCGCGTGGCAGTCACAGGTCATTTCGAATGAGGTGGTCATAGGCTCTGGCTCTTGCGGTGTAGCAGTTATCCGCCACGGCGAGGGCCGCAGCGGATGCCAGTGTCACTGAACGGCTTCGATGCGTTCGATCAGTGCGGCGTAAGGCGCGCCGTACTTATCACGGATTGCCGCCGTGGCTTCATAGAACGGCTTGCGATCCACCTGGATGAACTCGACCCCCGCAGCCTTCAGTTTTTCTTCGCTTTGTGCCACCTGTATGTCCCAGAGGGCCCTTTGTTCCATCTGCGCCTCTCGGGCGAACTTCCTCACCAGCGTTTGCTGCTCAGCGCTGAGCGCTTCCCAGGCCTTCTTCGACATCACCAGAGGCTCGGGAATGATCAGGTGACTGGTTTCACTGAAGTACTTGGCAACCTGTTGGTGGTTCTGAGCGAGCATGACGGCTGGATTGTTCTCGGCGCCATCGATCACCCCGGACTGCAGGGCACTGAAGGTTTCCCCGGTACCCATGGCAATGCCGCTGCCGCCCAGTGCATTCATGGTGTCGAGAAAGAGCGGGTTTTCCATCATGCGCATTTTCTTGCCTTTCAGGTCGGCAAGCGTGCGGATGGGCTCTTTGCTATAGAAATTTCGCGAACCGGCGTCCATCCACGCCAAGCCGACCAGCTCGAATGTGGAGTTGGTTATCTTGTCGAGAATCTCCTGGCCGATTTCACCATCGATGACCTTGCGCATATGCGCACTGTCGCGGAACACGAAGGGCATATTGAAGACGTTCACATCCGGCACCACGGGGCCTACGACGCCAAGGGAGACGCGAGTTAGCTGAATGGCGTTGATCTGGGCCTGTTCTATCGCTTCCTTTTCTCCACCCAGTACACCGCCTGCGAACACCCTCATGGTGATCTCGCCGTTGGTCGCGGTGCTGAGTTTTTCGCCCATATGTTCAATGGCTGTAATGGCTGGATAGCCCTTGGGTTGCGTATCGGCAACTTGCAAGGTTATCGCGTCGGATAGGGAGGGGATCAGCAGGGCCAGAGGAAATGCGGTCGACAGCAGGGTACGTCTGAGTTTCATGGTCATGTCCTTCTTGTTGTTGTCAGGGATGTAGGTGGTGATGAGTTCAGCAAAAAAATGAACGCCAGGGTTCCATGGGGACGTGCGCCATGCGCGCGTGCTGGGTTAGTGGGTGGGAGAGGGTGCGTTACCGCCTGGCGTACATCTATTGTTATAGGTTGTCATATGACGGAGTGTGCTCAGCCGATTCCGAACTTGTCAACTTGGTGGCGTCAGCTTCCGCAAGCCTTCACTGGCGGTTGTTCAGAAGAAAGTATTAGCTTTCATTTTGGTCGTACGATAACGTATCTCTAACGGCTGCGGCTGCCCTTTCATTTCAACCCGCTTTACAGGTGTTCGAAGAATGACCCCACAAGAATTAAAATCCGTCCTCTCCTCCGGTCTGCTGTCTTTCCCGCTGACCGATTTCGACGCCCAAGGCGAGTTCAATCCTGAAGGCTACGCACGTCGCCTGGAGTGGCTGGCCCCCTACGGCGCTACCGCTCTGTTCGCGGCTGGCGGAACCGGTGAATTCTTCTCCCTGGCTGCCGACGAGTACTCGTCCGTCATCAAGACCGCCGTCGACACCTGCGCGGGCAGCGTGCCAATCCTCGCTGGCGTGGGCGGTTCCACTCGCCAGGCGATTCAGTACGCACAGGAAGCCGAGCGCCTGGGCGCCAAAGGCCTGCTGCTGCTGCCGCACTATCTGACCGAGGCCTCGCAGGAAGGTGTTGCCGCCCACGTCGAGCAAGTCTGTAAATCGGTGAAGATCGGTGTAGTCGTCTACAACCGTAACGTCTGCCGCCTGACCGCTCCGCTGCTGGAACAACTGGCCGAGCGCTGCCCGAACCTGATCGGCTACAAGGACGGCCTGGGCGACATCGAACTGATGGTGTCGATCCGCCGTCGTCTGGGCGACCGTTTCAGCTACCTGGGCGGCCTGCCGACCGCTGAAGTCTATGCCGCTGCCTACAAGGCACTGGGCGTGCCCGTTTACTCCTCGGCGGTGTTCAACTTCATCCCGAAAACCGCGATGGATTTCTACCACGCGATCGCTCGCGACGATCACGCCACCGTTGGCAAGATCATCGATGACTTCTTTCTGCCGTACCTGGACATCCGTAACCGTAAAGCCGGTTACGCAGTGAGCATCGTCAAGGCTGGTGCCAAGATCTCCGGCTACGATGCAGGCCCGGTTCGGGCTCCGCTGACCGACCTGCTGCCGGCCGAATACGAGCAACTGGCGGCACTGGTCAAGGCGCAGGGCGCTCAGTAAGCGTCAGTCTCACTGATCTACAAACAAAGGCCCTGTTTACAGCGGCCTTTGTCGTTTCAGAGTGTCTAAAAGTGATCGTTGTAGGGGCGAGCTTGCTCGCGATAGCAGTAATGAAGATCGAACTGACGGTGCATTGAAATGGTTTCGCTGGCAAGCCAGCTTTTACAAAGACATGCTTTCTGGTGGACGCGGAAAAGCCGCTGCAGTTTGTTCGGCTGCAGCGGCTTTTCCTTTTTACCTCGCTGACCGCTACCAGCGGTTTGCCCAACTCCTTTTCCAGATAACGGTTGAACACGCGGGCGTTCACATCCGTGTCGCCACCCGGTGCGATGGGCAATACCACCTGAATGGCTTTGCTCGGGTACTTGTCGTCGGCCTGCACATGAGCGGCGGTGGCGCTCATGTGCAGGGCGGCGAACAGGCTGAGGGCGGTGCGTAGGGAGGTGTTTCGCTTCTCTTGTTATTGTGCCGCGAAGGTTGCGGGAAGACCCGTTGGGCTCCAGCGGATTGAACGTATCGGCGCAGCCTCACACGACTCTGTTATGGGAACGGAGGCTCGTGGAGGTGTGATACGGACTTGAGTGCGGGTCGTTACCTGCGCCTTCTCTCGCTCGACGGCTGGGAGAGGGGAGTCGCATCGCGATAAGCGAGGGCTGCGGGGGAGGGCGGTTCGGCGTGAGGGACGTCAATGTCCTGGCCTTTGCGGATGGGTGTCGTCATGTCGCGCACCTTTGTCATTGTCGATTCATAACGGCTATCTGGCTGATGTTGTCGTATGACTTGTCGGCTGCTGATGACCTTTTTCATGCCGGGTTGGTGGAAAATTTTTCCGCCAGAAAGCGAGTTTTCGCCAATCTAAAGCATGATATTCCCGATGTAATTAGAGATTTACCGAGGTTTTTCCTGGTTTTTGGACATTTCGTTGGATTATTCAGTGGTTGCTCCGAAACGGTGCAATAGAAAGAAAAATGCGTCCGACTGCTTGGATTTTTAATAGTTGTACGATAACGTATGACTTCAGTTGCCGGTAACGGCCTCCATGTCCTCATCCAAGGGTGTAAGAAGAATGACTCCACAAGAATTAAAATCCGTCCTCTCCTCCGGCCTGCTGTCCTTTCCGCTGACCGACTTCGATGCCGCTGGTGAATTCAACCCGGCTGGCTACGCACGTCGCCTGGAGTGGCTGGCCCCCTACGGCGCGACTGCTCTGTTCGCGGCTGGCGGTACCGGTGAATTCTTCTCCCTGGCTGCCGACGAGTACTCGTCGGTCATCAAGACCGCCGTCGACACCTGCGCGGGCAGCGTGCCAATCCTCGCTGGCGTGGGCGGTTCCACTCGCCAGGCGATTCAGTACGCACAGGAAGCCGAGCGCCTGGGCGCCAAAGGCCTGCTGCTGCTGCCGCACTACCTGACCGAAGCGTCGCAGGAAGGTGTTGCCGCTCACGTCGAGCAAGTCTGTAAATCGGTGAAGATCGGTGTAGTCGTCTACAACCGTAACGTCTGCCGCCTGACCGCTCCGCTGCTGGAGCAACTGGCCGAGCGCTGCCCGAACCTGATCGGTTACAAGGATGGTCTGGGCGACATCGAACTGATGGTGTCGATCCGTCGTCGTCTGGGTGATCGTTTCACCTACTTGGGTGGTCTGCCGACCGCTGAAGTTTATGCCGCTGCCTACAAGGCACTGGGTGTACCGGTCTACTCGTCGGCGGTGTTCAACTTCATTCCGAAAACCGCAATGGACTTCTACCGCGCAATCGCCCGTGAAGATCACGCCGCCGTCGCCAAGATCATCGATGACTTCTTCCTGCCGTATCTGGATATCCGCAACCTGAAATCCGGTTACGCAGTGAGCATCGTCAAGGCTGGCGCCAAGATTTCCGGCTACGATGCAGGCCCGGTTCGGGCTCCGCTGACCGACCTGCTGCCGGCCGAGTACGAGCAACTGGCTGCCCTGATCGACGCCCAGGGCCCGCAGTAAGCACGTTCACCTCTTCGAGGTGTCAGAAAGCCCGGGCCTATCGCCCGGGCTTTCTGCTTTCAGGGGGCAACACCTGATTACAGGTCTGTCTGCGCCTGCCGCTAGTTGCCGCCCGGTTCGCTGGTTAAGATGCGGCTTCCCTCGCACAACCCGCGGCCCGTCATGGCAAAGAAATCCTCTCGTTCTTCATCTTCTCTTTCGGCGGCGAACAAGGGGGCGAGCATCACCCTGATCGATGTGGCCAAGGTGGCTGGCGTTTCGCCGATCACCGTGTCGCGAGCGCTGCACCGACCCGAAGTGGTCAGCGAGGATGCGCGCAAGAAGGTGCTCGAGGCGGTGCGGGTGACCGGCTACGTGCCGAACATGCTGGCGGGCGGCCTGGCGTCGAACAAAAGCCGACTGATCGCCATCTTCGTGCCGACCATCGCTCACTCGATCTTCGCTGAAACCGTGCAGTCGCTGATGGATCACCTGACCGTCGCGGGCTACCAGACCATGATCGGCCTCACCGGTTATTCAGCCGAGCAGGAAGAGCGTTTGCTCGGCGCGGTATTGGGCCGTCGCCCGGACGGCATCGTATTGACCGGTACGCTGCATACCGAGGAGAGTCGCCTGCGTTTGCAGGCTGCCGGTATTCCTGTCGTCGAGGCCTGGGATCTGGGGGCGTCCCCCATCGACATGCAGGTGGGCTTCTCTCACGAAAAGGTCGGCCAGGCGATCGCCAGTCATCTGCATGCCAAGGGATATCGGCGCTTCGCTATCGTTTCGGTCGACGACTCCCGTGCGTTCAAGCGCGGCAGCAGTGTGGTGTCGCAGCTCAAGGCGCTGGGCGTCGACGAGGTGCCGATGGCGGTTCTCGCTGCACCAGCGACCTTGCAGAGTGGGCGAGAAGGGCTACGTCAACTGCTCGCCGAGGGGCATGACCCGCAAGTGATCGTCTGCAGTTCGGACACCGTGGCCCAGGGCATTCTGGCCGAAGCGGCGAGTCAGGGGATCGACATTCCCGGCCAGTTGGCGGTGATGGGCTTTGGTGATCTGTCCAGTGCCGCGCATCTTCACCCGGCGCTGTCGACGGTGAATGTCGATGGTGCGCGCATGGGCAAACTGGTCGCCAGCGCGCTGCTAAAGCGCTTCCGCGACGATTCCGAATTGCAGCCGGTGCGCATGGATACCGGCTTTACGCTGGTCGACCGGGCTACTACCTGACTTCTCATCAGACAACTGACAACATGACAAAAGCACTTGAATGATTGCGCAATCATAGTAAAGTCAGCCTCGTAGCGAACTGCGTGGTGCCATGTTCACTGCCGGATTGATTGCGCAATTATCGATTGTCAGTCACCGAGCCAGGCACCGTCAGCCAATAAGGACAATAAAGCCGTGAAAAACAGTATCCGCACATCCTTCCCATGCCCCATCGCGGGCAGCTTCTGCATTGGCCTGTCTGCGCTCGGCGTCCTGAGACCGAGTCCAGGCATCGCGCTCGTTGCCATTATTGGCTAGCGACCGGGCCCAGTCCCAACTCGAGATTTTTATGGCCTTGCCATCTCTGGCGTCCGTGGCAAGCGACGTTAAAAGCCGCTCCCGGCAATTTTTTGACCCCGCCTTTGGGCGGCTGGCGCCCTCGCCGGCGTCGGCCTGAGCACCCATACAATGGCGCGTGGCACTGGCTGCGCGGCCTTGTATGGCAATGAAAAAACAAGAAAAGGATTAGCCTCATGGAACTCATTCAACATCAGGACTCCCCGCGTTACATCCGCCTGCACGCCGACGATAATGTCGGCGTGGTGGTCAATGAGCAGGGCGTGGCGGCCGGTGGCCGTTTCGCCGATGGCCTGGAGGCGCTGGAGGGCATACCGCAGAGTCATAAGGTGTCGCTGGTGGCGATTCCCGAAGGTGGCAACGTGGTGCGTTACGGTGAAGTGATCGGCTATGCCCTGAAACCCATCGCCGCCGGAACCTGGGTGACCGAGGCGGTGCTGCGCATGCCCGAGCCACCGGTGCTGGACAACCTGCCCAAGGCGACGATCAAGGCCCCTGTGTCGGCGCCGCTGGAAGGCTATACATTCGAAGGCTTCCGTAACCCGGACGGCACGGTCGGTACGCGCAACATTCTGGGCGTGACCACCACCGTGCAGTGCGTGGTGGGCGTTCTCGATCATTGCGTCGACCGAGTGCGCAAGGAAATCCTTCCCAAATACCCGAACGTCGACGATGTGGTGGCGCTGTCGCACAGCTACGGCTGCGGCGTGGCGATCAACGCGCCGGACGCCGTGGTGCCGATCCGTACCCTCTACAACATCAGCCGCAACCCCAACCTCGGCGGCCAGGCGCTGGTGATCAGCCTGGGCTGCGAAAAGCTGCAGGCCAACCAGCTGATGGATGGCGACCTGCTGACCAATGGCATAGAGGAGGAGGACTGGCTGTTCCGTTTGCAGGACTCCAGCACCGGCTTCATCGGCATGGTCGAAGAAATCATGGCCATGATCGAGGAACGCCTGAAGGTGCTCGATCAGCGTCGTCGGGAAACCGTGCCGGCTTCCGAACTGGTGGTCGGCATGCAATGCGGCGGCAGCGACGCGTTCTCCGGCATCACCGCGAACCCGGCGCTGGGCGTGGCATCGGATCTGCTGGTGCGGGCCGGCGCCACCGTGATGTTCTCGGAGAACACCGAAGTGCGTGACGGTATTCACCTGCTGACCCCGCGGGCTGCGACCACGGAAATCGCCGATGCGCTAATCCATGAAATGGATTGGTACGACCGCTACCTGGAGCGTGGGATGGCCGATCGCAGCGCCAACACCACGCCAGGCAACAAGAAGGGCGGCCTGAACAATATCGTCGAAAAGGCCATGGGTTCCATCGCCAAGTCCGGCACCAGCCCGATTGCCGGCGTCGTGTCGCCCGGCGAGCGGATTCGTGGCAAAGGCCTGTACTTCTGCGCTACCCCGGCCAGTGATTTCATCTGTGGCACGCTGCAGCTGGCGGCCGGTATGAACCTGCATATCTTCACCACCGGTCGCGGCACGCCTTACGGCTTGTCCATGGTGCCGGTGATCAAGGTGGCTACCCGTACTCAGCTGGCAGAGCGCTGGCCGGATCTGATCGACGTGGACGCCGGGCAGATCACCTCGGGGCGTATGACCCTCGATGAAATGGGCTGGCACATTTTCCAGATCTACCTGGATGTCGCCAGCGGCAAGAAGCAGACCTGGGCGGAGAAGCACCGCCTGCATAATGATCTGGTGCTTTTCAACCCGGCTCCCGTGACTTGATCGATTATCGGACAACGATGCTTTCCAGAGCATCGCTGCCCGGAACATTGCAGGTATCATCCGGACTTTCGCCTGAAATAGAGGAGAGCTGTATGAGTCGTCCCAACGTGCTTCAGGTCGGTCGTTTCCCGACGCGTTTCAACGAGCGTCTGCAGCGCGACTATCAGCTGACCCGTTTATGGGAACAGCCCAATAATTTTCTCGCCGAGCACGGTGCCGATATCGACATCGTGGTCACTTCTGCTCGCTACGGTTGCTCGGCCGAGCAACTGGCGCAGATGCCCAACCTGCGTGCCATCTGCAGTTTCGGCGTCGGCTACGATTCGATCGCAGTCGATGAGGCGAAAGGGCGGGGCATCCCGATCAGCACCACGCCGGATGTGCTCAACGAGTGTGTCGCCGACACGGCTATCGGTCTGCTTATCGACACCGCCCGGCAGTTTTCCGCTGCCGATCAGCATGTGCGTCAGGGCAAATGGCTCAAGGGCCAGTACCCGCTGACTCGCAAGGTCAGCGGCAAGAAGCTGGGCATCGTCGGTTTCGGCCGGATCGGCAAGGACATTGCCAAGCGCGCGGCCGGCTTCGATATGACTATCCGCTACCACAACCGTCGCCAGGATCCAGCTACCAGCTATGGCTACGAGGCCGATCTCAAGGCCCTGGCTCGTTGGGCGGATTTTCTGGTACTGGCCTGCCCGGGCGGTGCGTCGACCCATCACCTGATCGACGCCGCGGTACTCGAAGCCCTGGGTGCAGACGGCATTCTGGTGAATATCGCCCGCGGCAGCGTGGTGGATGAGCAGGCGTTGGTTGCGGCATTGCAAGCGGGTACCTTGGGCGGTGCGGGATTGGACGTGTTCGAGGACGAGCCGCGGGTGCCCGAGGCGCTATTCGAAATGCCCAATGTGGTGCTATTGCCCCACGTCGGCAGTGCCACCGAGGAAACCAGGCTGGCCATGGAAAACCTGGTGTTCGATAATCTCGATGCCTTTATAGTGCGTGGCGAGCTGCTCACCCCGCTGTAACCAATATGCGAACCCGCCAAGGCGGGTTTGCATATACGCGCCGGGCCACAAGCCTGACCGCGGTTCCTACCCTTGAGTGTCACCCGGTGCGTCACAAGCGCACCGGTTAACGCCCGCTGCACACTGTGCGCGGCGAGGGCGTGTGGCTGTATGACGAGTCCGGGCGCCGCTATCTGGATGCCTACAACAATGTCGCCTCCATCGGCCATTGCCACCCGCGAGTGGTGCAGGCCATCGCCGAACAGGCAGCGCGGCTGAATACCCACACCCGTTATCTGCAGGAAGGCATTCTCGATTATGCCGAGAGCCTGCTTGGCACCTTTCCCGATGCGTTGCAGCAAGTGATGTTCACCTGCACCGGCAGCGAAGCCAACGACCTGGCCCTGCGCATCGCCCGGCATTACACCGGCGGCACCGGGGTGATCATCACCCGCTTCGCCTACCACGGGGTAACCGGCGATATTTCCTCGCTGTCGCCATCACTCGGGGCGAGCATTCAGTTGCCGGTTCATGCACGCACCGTTCGTGCGCCGGACGCCTATCGTCTGGGGGCGGAGCAAGCCGGCAAGCTGTTCGCCGAAGACGTGTGCGCCGCCATCGCCGACATGCGTATCAACGGCATCAAGCCCGCAGCGCTGCTGATCGACGGTATCTTCGCCAGCGACGGTATCTTCGCAGATCCCCAAGGCTGCATCGCCGAGGCGGTCGCCATCGCTCGAGCCGAAGGCCTGCTGTATATCGCCGACGAAGTGCAGTGCGGTTTCGCCCGCACTGGCGCGCATATGTGGGGGTTTCAGCGGCACGGTGTGCAACCCGATCTGGTCAGCCTCGGCAAACCCATGGGCAATGGCCAGCCGATTGCCGGCGTGGTGGTGCGCCCTGAAGTGCTCGAACCTTTCGGCCGCAGCATGCGCTACTTCAATACTTTCGGCGGCAACCCGGTGTCCTGCGCCGCCGGCCAGGCGGTGCTGGATGTGATCCGTGACGAAGGGTTGCAGCAGCATTCGACGCAGATCGGTGCTTACCTGCTCAGCGAGCTTCGCAAGCTGAGCGAGCGCCACGAACTGATCGGTGACGTGCGCGGGGCCGGAATGTTCCTCGGCGTGGAACTGGTAACCGACCGCAAGATGAAAAAACCGGCTGCCGAGCAGACGCGGCGCGTGGTCAATGGCATGCGTGAGCGTGGCGTGCTGATCAGCGCGGCCGGGCCGCTGGAGAACATCCTGAAGATTCGTCCTTTATTGACGTTTCAGAGCGAGCATGCCGATCTGCTGGTGCAGGCGCTGGATGAGGTGTTGTTGGAACTGGCGTAGTTGCCGGGTAGGGCATTGGTCGCTTTCTCTGGCCGCTGCGCATCGGGCGGCTAGAGTAAGACTACGTCGGGGCGAACGAGCGCTTCGAGTGTAGCGACGACTGGAGGAGGCGATGAATACCATCACTCAAAATGCGGCTGACCATGCCAGCATCGAGCAGATGCTGGGACATTGGAGGCAAGCCGTTAGCGACAAGAACCTGCATCGCATCAGCGAACACTACAGCATCGATGTCGTGGCGTTCGATGCGGTAGGACAGTTGCAGTTCAAGGGGCGCGACACCTACATGGCCCACTGGCAGGCTTGCATGGAGATGTGTTCGGGGCCCACTTTGTTCGACATGCAGCAGTTGCATGTAGAGCTGGGGCAGGATCTGGGCTTCGGCTATTTTATCTGCCACTGCGGGGGTGCGAACGAGCAGGGTGAAATGCAGTCGTCATGGATGCGCGTCAGCCAGTGCTATCGCAAGCAGGACGGGCATTGGCTGATCGCCCATGAACATTTCTCCGTGCCTTTCGATGCGCTCACCGGGCAGGCTTCTTTCGATCTGCAGCCGTAATGTGATCAGGCGCCCGGTTTGCTATCCAGCGCTTTGCAACTGGCCGCATAGTTCTGCCGGCAGGCACTCTGGAACAGGCGGCGAGCCTGATTCGGGTCACGTTCGACGCCCTGGATGCCGCGCATGTAAAGGTTGCCGAGAATGTGCTGGGCCATGGGGTTGCCGCTGCTGGCGGACTGGTTCAGGTACTTGAGCATGGCTTGCGGGTTGCCGAACTCCGGGTTGTCGCGCCCGGTGTACAGGTAGGCAAGGCTGACGGCCGCTTCGGCATGACCGCGATCGGCCGCCTGTTTCCACCAGTATTCGGCCTGCTTGAGATCCTTCTGTGGTTTACCGACGAAGTAGAAACTGCCGAGCTTGAATTGGCTATCCAGATCGCCACGCTGAGCCAGGCTGCTCAAGCGCTGGAAATCGTCATCGACCGCCTGCTGCTCCGGTGTCACCGTGGCTGCAGGTGCTTGGGTTTCATCTTCGCGGCTGGCACAGCCGGCGATCAGCAGAATGCCGAAAGCCAGCAGAAGGGGAGTGGTCAGGTGTGAGAGTCGGGTCATGCTAAGGCTCCTGGGCACTCGCGGGCTGCGCTTCATGGCCGGTTCTGGTCATGCAGCCGCCAGTGCTTCGATTGTTGTCGATGTTCGACCCGGCCGGCGCTTAACCGTTCGCTCATCGCTGGCAAAGGTGTCGATGACCCGACTGCGCTTGGCGATATGAAATTAATGATGTATTTTTTCATGAAATATCGCCAGATAATTTCATCTCATGTTCAAGCAGTCTACCCAGCATGTCGGTACCTACTATGCTGGCACCTATCCCGGCACGATCCCACTACGCCCGCGTCTGGAGGCCAGCCTCGACTGCGATGTGTTGATTATCGGCGCCGGTTTCAGTGGTTTGCATACGGGCTTGCGTCTGGCCCTGAGTGGCAAGCGCGTGGTGCTACTGGAGTCCAGTCGAGTGGCCTGGGCCGCGTCCGGGCGAAATGGTGGGCAGGCCTTGCTGGGCTGGTCCTGCGATATGCCGCCGCTGGAAAAGGCACTCGGCCTGGAGGGCGCGCGAAGCCTGTGGGACAGCATGTGCTGGGCCGCCGAGGAAATGCGCGAGCTGCCCGAGCGTCATGGTTTCGCGGTCGACTACCGGGTTGGCAGCTTGTGGGCTGCCGTGCAGCCGCGCCGCGTCAGCCAGTTGCGCGAGGCGCAAAGCGAAGCGCTGCAGAAATGGGGCTATCAGGATTTGCGCCTGATCGAGGACGCGGAGCTGCGCGAGTGGATCGACAGCCCGCGTTATGTGGCGGCGCTCTACGACGCTCAGGGCGCCCACCTGAATCCACTGAAGCTGGCCCAGGGGCTGGCGTCTGCCATCGAACAGGCCGGTGGGCGGGTCTTCGAGCAAAGCCAGGTGCTCGGCTACGAGGAAATACCCGGCGGCTATCTTGCACGCACAGCCGAGGGTGAGGTGCGCGCCGATGTACTGGTGCTGGCCTGCAATGCGTATCTCGACGATCTGGATACCTCGTTATCCCGTCGCGTGCTGCCGGTGGGTTCCTATCAGGTCACGACGGCCGTGCTCGACCCGCAGTTGGCGCAATCGCTGCTGCCCCATGACAGTTGCGTGATCGACAACCAGTTCGTTCCCGATTACTTCCGCCTGACACCGGACAATCGGCTGTTGTTCGGTGGCGGCTGCACCTACCTGGGTGGGTTGCCCAGAGATATTCCCGCTGCTACCCGTCCTTATCTGGAGCGCGTCTTTCCACAGCTTGCCGGTGTGGACATAGAGTTTGGTTGGGGCGGGCATATCGACGTCACCATGAAGCGCACGCCGGATGTCGGCCGCCAGGGGCAGCGTTACTGGCTGCAGGGTTTCTCCGGGCACGGCGTGCTACCGACCCTGGCCGCCGCGCGGGCGGTGGCCGACTCGATCCTCGGCGCTGAGCAGTTGCTGGCGCTTTATCAACGCATCGGCAATCCACGTTTTCCTGGCGGCTCCTGGCTGGCTGCGCCGCTCGAAGCGGCGGGCAAGGCCTGGTACCGGCTGCGCGACAGCATCTGAAGGACAGCGCCATGGATATGCAAGAAGAAATCGAGGGGCTCGCGATCCTGATTCGCGACCTGCGCAAGCACAAGAACCTGACGCTGGGTGAGTTGGCAGCGCGTATCGGTCGCTCGGTGGGTTTCCTGTCCCAGGTCGAGCGTGGCCTGTCGCGGCCGACCGTGGCGGATCTGACCGCCATCAGCGAGACCCTGGGTGTACCGACCACCTATTTCTACAGCCTCGCCAAGCCCCGGATGTTGCCCTGGGTCACCCGACCTGGCGAACGCCGCACGTTGTACTACGCCGGTGGGATCACCGATGTGCTGGTCTCGCCGAGCATGTCGGCTGGATTCTCCATGCTGGAGAGCCACCTGGCACCCGGTGCCAGCAGTGGCGACGGGCATCTGAACGACAGTTCGGAGCAGGGCGGTTTCGTACTCGAAGGGCACCTGAGCATCTGGCTGGATGATCAGCCGGAGCCGGTCATCCTCGGCCCCAACGACAGCTTCCAGCTACCGCCACATAGTCAGTTTCGCTACGCCAATCTTACCGATCAGCCCGCACGGGTACTCTGGGTGTTCCGCTGAGCGGACACAGGATCCTCGACATGACCACCGACAACCTGCTCGACGAAGTCCGTACTTTCCGCGCCGCTCACCCCGACGTTCGCTATGTCGATCTGATCTGCCTGGACATTCCCGGACATTTCTATGGCAAGCGCTATCCCATCGAGATGCTGGAGAAAGTCGCCGCAGGCAGCCTGCTCAAGCTGCCGCAGAACTGTGTGCTGCTCGGTGCCCAGGGTGGCCTGCATCCGATTGGTGATTACTGCTTCAATGATGGCGACCCGGATGCCACCCGCCGGTTGATTCCCGGCACGCTCAAGCCGGTGCGCTGGGAAAGCCAGCCGCTGGGCCAGATGCTGATCAGCTCGGATGGCACCGAATCGCCCATCGAGTTCGAGCCGCGGGAGGTGCTGTCGCGGGTGCTGAAGCGTCTGGCCGCGAAGGGTATTCGTCCGGTCGTCGCTTTCGAATTGGAGTTCTATCTGTTCGATCGCGCCCTCAAGGACGGGCTGCCGCAGTATCCGCGTGATTCGCTGTGTGGCGATGAAGACGATCAGCCGAACCTGCATATCGAGCGCCTGTCGCGTTTCTCCACGGTATTGCACGAGATCGTCGAGGCGGCCAACGAACAGGGCATCGACGCCAATGTGATCACCGCAGAAATCGGCCCTGGGCAATTCGAAATCAACTTCGGTCACTGTGAGGATGGCCTGCAGGCGGCCGACTGGGCTGCGCTGTTCGGCCGGCTCACCCGTGGCGTGGCACTCAGGAACGGGCATCGGGCCAGCTTCATGAGCAAGCCCTACCTTGATGCACCGGGCAGTGGCATGCACGTGCACGTGAGCCTCTATGACGAGCAGGGCAATAATCTGCTGGCGGTCGATGAGCAGCGCCCGCTACGCCACGCGGTGGCTGGTTGCCTGGAATGGTTGCCGCACTGCATGCCGATCTTCGCCGCCCACCACAATGCCTACCGTCGCTACGGCTCGCGGGTGAATGCCGCGAGCCGTGCCAGTTGGGGCTATGAAGATCGCGATGCCTGCGTGCGTATTCCCGACTCGGACGCGCGCAACCTGCGCATCGAGCACCGGCTGGCTGGCGCCGATGCCAATCCCTATCTGGTATTGGCGGCGATTCTGGCGGCGATGGAGCATGGTCTGGAGCAGCGACTGGAACCCATCGCGCCGTTGAACGAGAACCGTCAGAGCGGTATCGACTTCCCCATGGACATGCTCTCGGCAGTTACTGCCATGCGTCACCATCAGGCGGTGAACAACGGCTTGGGGGAGGAGTTCGTGATGGTCTATTGCGAGAACAAGCGTCAGGATCACCTTGCGTTCATGGATAGCATCAGTGCCCGTGAGTATCGCTGGTTCCTTTGAAGCAGCTGCAAGCCTCAAGTTTGAAGCTTCCCGCGGCGCTCTTAATTGCAGCTTGAGGCTTGCAGCTTGGAGCTGCTTCTAGCGGAACAGCGACCAGCTCACCGCATAGTCGTTGAAGCCCAACCCCCAGAGTGCCACGGTCAGTGCGAGGATCAGCTCCAGCAGCAGTACACCAATGGCCAGGGTACCGCCAGAGATGGTCAGTCCCTCGTTGACGGGAATGCGCAGAAACGCCGGCATGCCTACATAAAGTAGGCGAGCGCTGTAGGCGAGCGCGATGATGCCAACGAGTAGCAGTAACCAGGCTTTCGGGTAGAGCAACGAGATGCCTGCGATGAACAGCGGTGTGGCGACATAGCCGGCAAAGACGATGCAGCGGCGACGGCTCGGGCGACTGGCGAACGAATCGGACATCCAGTGGATGACGTTACCCATGATGGCCACGCCGACCAGCATCAGGATATAGAACGCGATGCCCAGCGCAGCCGCCGTCGGCATCGCCACCTTGTATGCTTCTCCACCCAGATGCCAGCCGATTTGGGTGGTTCCGATAAAGGCACTGACCACGGGAATGAGTGCCATCAGCAGAACGTGATGGGCGTAAAGCTCAGTGATGCTCTCCTTTTCCCGGTCGATGTTGCGCCACTCGCGGCCCGGATGGGCCAGTAGCCCCCAAATGTGATTGATCATGACTCTTCTCCTCTGGCTCCAGCATTTCCTGCCGACATGAGATATCCGAGAGCTGATCAGCCTGGATCGTGCGGCACCCGCAATTCAATTCAGCCCTCACAAGGTATGAGTGAAGTTCACCGCAATAGGTTTGACCAGAAATTTGCTGGCCCCCCGCAGCGACCTCGTCAGGCATCGTGACGATTGCGCCTGACGCTACAGTTGGCGGGGTGCTCAAGGGGTTCCCTTGGCGACGGTATGGGTCGTAACGGAGTATGTCCGTTGTCGACGACAGACTTCGTGGCGCTCGCGTCTGAAGCCCATGACCGCGGGCCTTATAGGCCAGACAGGGCGGGGGAGGGCGATAACCCTTCATTTTCTATGTGCTTTTTGGTCCCTGCCGCGGCATGGGTAAAAATGCTATGTTCCGCACCCTCTTCGGCGGGGTGTAGACATGAGCGACGACAAGGCACGCAATCGATCCACGGAGCAGGCGGACACTGGTAAACGCGGTGGATGTCTGTGGCTGACCCTGCTCGGTCTCGGCTTCATTGCGCTGGTCTTCGGCATCATCATCTATGCCATCACCCGTGAGCAGACTGCCGATATTCAAGCCAACGAGCTAGCCGCCATCCAGGCCTGCTGGGTCAAGGCAAACGACCCGACCGCCAAGCCGACCTCGCGCTCTTTCGCTACCGATAGCTGCAAGGAAATGGAAAAGCAGTTCCGTATCAAATACGGCCGTGAGCCAGAGTAGATGAGCAAGACGCAGACGGCTCCGTCCAAGCGCTTTCTTCTGATTCTATGCCTGCTGGCGCTGGCGATCATGCTGGCGATCGGTGCGTGGGTCTGGGCACGTTTCGGTGTCGCTTATCTGCGTCCCTTCGGTGATCAGGAGCAGCAGGCGGTGTTCTTCCAGGGTGGCGGGCTCAAGCTGCCGGCCGAACTGGCCGGGCCTGGCAAGATTCGTGTGGTGCATTTCTGGGATCCGCAGTGCCCCTGCCACAAGGAAACCGATGCTCACCTCAATTACCTGATCAGCCTCTACCGTTTCTCCGGGGTCGAGTTTTACAGCGTGCAGAAGCCGGGAAGCGTGGGCGAGATGCTGCCGTTCCTGCGCGGCAAACTCACGCCACTGGAGTCCCTGGAAGGGATGGAATCGATTCCGGCGAGCCCGGCCATCGCCATCTGGGATCAACAGGGGCGCCTGGCCTACGCCGGCCCTTACAGTGAGGGGCTGGTGTGCAACTCCTCGAACAGTTTCGTTGAACCGATCCTCGATGCGCTTTCAGCTAATCGCAGCGTTTCCGCGGCCAACACCATGGCCGTTGGTTGCTATTGCGATTGGCAATCTGCCGAAGGATCCTGATTTACCCTAATAGCCTTTTTATGAGTGGCTATTGCTGTGCGACATATTGCCGCGCAAATTCGGCGATATGAGCCACTATTATGAGTCGCAACTCATCCGTTTATTCGCAGCTGGCTAGCGAGCCGTGGTTTTACCTCGCGCTACAGGTGCGGTCATATGGGGCTTTGCGAGCTAAGCGAGATATCACCGGCCGCAGGGTTGCGGTTGGTGGTGTAGGGCTGGGGCAGGCCGGGGCGAGCACTACATCCCGACTATTTGTAGGCCCATCGTCGTTATGCAGTTGGTTTTTTCGGCTGCGTAACCGAAAATGTCGCCCCCTCCGTTTAGTGGTTTCGATGCTGAAACGATTTCGGTGTGCGAGCGCACCGTTTTCCTGGCATGCCCTGCCGTATTGGGTATCAGGCTGAACAGAACGATATGTGGGATATCACTTTGCTGAAGGTCGTGAAATGAGAGAAGAGAAGTACCACCGCTTGTTCCGCACGCTTCTGACGATTGTCGTGGCCGTCTCCCTGAGTGGCTGCGACTGGGTTCTTTTCGATTCGAAAGGCCAGATCGGCATCGAGCAGCGCAACCTCATCATTACCGCCACTCTGCTGATGCTGATCGTGGTGGTTCCCGTCATTTTCATGACCATTCTGTTCGCCTGGCGCTATCGCTCCTCGAACAAGGACGCGACCTACGCGCCCGAGTGGGCTCACTCGCACAAGATCGAGGCCATCGTCTGGGGCGTGCCCTGCGTGATCGTCGCCGTGCTGGCGGTCATCACCTGGAAAACCACCCACTCGCTCGACCCGTACAAGCCGATCGAGTCCGACGTCAAGCCTCTGGTCGTCGAAGTGGTTTCGCTGGACTGGAAATGGCTGTTCATCTACCCGGAGCAGGGCATCGCTACCGTCAATGAACTGTACATTCCGGAAAACACCCCGCTGAGCTTCCAGATCACCTCGCAGTCGGTGATGAACACCTTCTTCATCCCGCAACTGGGCGGCATGGTCTACGCCATGGGCGGCATGCGCACCCAGCTGCACCTGATTGCCAACGAACCGGGCGAGTTCTTCGGCCTGTCGGGCAACTACAGCGGGCACGGCTTCTCGGGCATGAAGTTCAAGGTGCATTCGACCAGCAACGAAGAGTTCGAGCAGTGGGTGACCAAGGTCAAACAGTCGCCTGACACGCTGACTTTCGATGGCAGCTATCAGTTGCTGTCCAAAGCGAGTGAAAACAACCCAGTCGAGTACTTCAACGCTCAGCCTGGTCTGTTCCGGCAGATTCTTGGCCAGTACATCGATTACAAGAGCAACCCTGTGAGCGAAGCCGCGCACGATTCAGGTGCGGAGGAATAAACGATGTTCGGAAAGCTGACACTAGACGCAATACCCCTGCACGAGCCCATCCTGGTAATCACGATGATTGCCGTGGTTCTGGGTGGTCTCGGGCTGTTCGCCGCGCTGACCTACTTCAAGAAGTGGGGCTACCTGTGGACCGAGTGGCTGACTTCGGTCGACCACAAGAAGATCGGCGTGATGTACATTCTCGTCGCCCTGGTCATGCTGCTGCGCGGTTTTGCCGACGCCATCATGATGCGTACCCAGCTCGCCATCGCTACCGGCGGTTCCGAAGGCTATCTGCCGCCGCACCACTACGATCAGATCTTCACCGCTCACGGTACGATCATGATCTTCTTCGTGGCCATGCCACTGGTGGTCGGCCTGATGAACATCGTCACGCCACTGCAGATCGGTGCGCGCGACGTTGCCTTCCCGTTCCTCAACTCCCTGAGCTTCTGGCTGTTCGTGGTCGGTGTGCTGCTGACCAACATCTCGCTGTTCGTCGGTGAGTTCGCCATGACCGGCTGGGTCGCGTATCCGCCTTTGTCAGGAATCGAATACAGTCCCGGGGTAGGGGTCGACTACTACATTTGGGCGCTACAGATATCCGGTATCGGTACGCTGCTGACGGGTGTCAACTTCTTCGTGACCATCATCAAGATGCGCGCCCCCGGCATGACCCTGTTCAAGATGCCGATTTTCACCTGGACCATTCTGTGCACCAGCGTGATCATCTGCGGCGCCTTCCCGATCCTGACCGCCGTACTCGGCATGCTGACCCTGGATCGTTACCTGGATTTCCACTTCTTCACCAACGACGCTGGTGGCAATCCAATGATGTACGTCAACCTCCTGTGGGCCTGGGGCCACCCTGAGGTGTACATCCTGATCCTGCCGGCCTTCGGGGTGTTCTCCGAGGTGACTGCCGTATTCGCCCGCAAGCGTCTGTTCGGTTATGCCTCGATGGTCTGGGCTACCATTGCCATCACCGTGCTGTCGTTCGTGGTGTGGCTGCACCACTTCTTCACCATGGGCTCCGGGGCCAGTGTCAACGCCTTCTTCGGTATCGCGACGATGATCATCGCCATTCCGACCGGTGTGAAGATCTTCACCTGGCTGTTCACCATGTACCGCGGTCGTCTGGAATTCACTTCGCCGATCCTGTGGACCCTGGGCTTCATCATCACCTTCTCCATCGGTGGTATGACCGGCGTTCTGCTGGCCGTTCCGGGCGCTGACTTCCTGCTGCACAACAGCCTGTTCCTGATTGCCCACTTCCACAACGTGATCATCGGCGGTGCGGTATTCGGCTACATGGCCGGTATCACCTTCTGGTTCCCGAAAGCGTTCGGCTTCAAGCTGCACGAAGGCTGGGGCAAGGCGTCCTTCTGGTTCTGGATCGTCGGTTTCTACCTGGCGTTCATGCCGCTGTACATTCTCGGCTTCATGGGCATGACCCGTCGTCTGAACAGCACCACCAACCCGGAATGGGAGCCGTGGCTGCACATCGCCGTGGTCGGCGCCGTGCTGATCGGTATCGGTATCCTGTGCACCGTGATCCAGTTCGCTGTATCGATCATCAAGCGCAAGGAACTGGCCGACGTGACTGGCGACCCATGGGACGCTCGCACCCTGGAATGGTCGACCTCGTCGCCACCGCCGTTCTACAACTTCGCGGTAACGCCACATGGTGATCGCATCGACGAATTCCATGAGATGAAGCGTGACGGTCTGCCGGCTGCGCCGAGCAAGTACGCACCGATTCACATGCCGAAGAACACCGGCGTTGGCCTGATCATGTCCGTAGGCGCTCTGGCCTTCGGTTTCGCCCTGATCTGGCACATCTGGTGGCTGGCTGCATTGAGCTTCGTCGGCACCTTCGCCGTCCTGATTCGCAACAGCTACAACCAGGACGTCGACTACTACGTGCAGCCCGATGAGATCGAGCGGATCGAAAAGGCACACATTCAAGCAAAGGCTAATCAGGCGTAAACCATGTCCAGTGAAGTGATCAGCAACCACGCTGCTCATGCCGATGAGCATGAGCACGAACATCACCACGATGCGGGTGAAATGAAGGTCTTCGGGTTCTGGATTTACCTGATGACCGACTGCATCCTGTTCGCGAGTATCTTCGCAGGCTTCGCGGTGCTCAGCACCGCGTACGCCGGCGGTCCCACTCCGGCAGATCTGATCGACCTGAAACTCGTTCTGGTCGAAACATTCGCCCTGTTGTTCTCCAGCATCACCTACGGCATGGCCATGCTGGCCATGTACCGTGGCGACAAGAGCAAGGTGCTTGCCTGGCTGGCTGCCACCTTCCTGTTCGGTCTGGTGTTCATCTCGATCGAGCTTTACGAGTTCCATCACCTGATTCACGAGGGCGCCGCTCCTCAGGTCAGTGCCTACTGGTCCGCGTTCTTCACCCTGGTCGGTACTCACGGCCTGCACGTAAGTGCCGGTCTGGTATGGATGGCAGTGATGATGCACCAGGTCGCCAGTCGCGGTTTGACGCCGGTCACTCAGACCCGTCTGAGCTGCCTCAGTCTGTTCTGGCACTTCCTCGACGTGGTCTGGATCTGCGTGTTTACCGTTGTCTATCTGATGGGGGCTCTGTAATGGCTCATGATCACCACTCCTCCGCGGGTGCCAGCCACGGCAGCACCAAGGATTACGTCGTCGGCTTCGTGCTGTCGGTAATCCTCACCGTGATTCCGTTCGCGATCGTGATGAATCCCGTCATGTCGAAAGCGGCCACGCTGTTCACCATCGTGGCGTTCGCGGTCGTGCAGATCTACGTACACCTTGTGTACTTCCTGCACATGAACACCTCGTCCGAGCAGCGTTGGAACACGGTTGCCTTCGTGTTCACCATACTGATCACCATCATCGTCGTAGCGCTCTCGATCTGGATCATCTGGAGCATGCACTACTACATGATGGCCAACTAAAAGAGAGCAGCCTGATGTTCAAGCAATACCTGCTCCTGACCAAGCCAGGCATCGTCTTCGGAAACATGATTTCCGTTGCCGGTGGTTTCTTCCTGGCTTCGAAAGGGGATATCGACCTGGCGCTGTTCCTGGCAACAGCGCTTGGCGTCGCTCTGGTGATTGCTTCCGGTTGCGTGTTCAACAACTACATCGATAGGGACATCGATGAAAAGATGGAGCGAACCAAGAACAGGGTGCTGGTAAAAGGCCTGGTTCCGCCGACTCATGCCATCGTTTACGCCTGCATCCTCGGGATTGCAGGCGTTGCCTTGCTCTATAAAGCCACTAACCTGCTTGCAGTCGCCTTGGTCCTGATGGGCTTCGTCGTCTACGTTGGGCTGTATAGCCTGTACCTCAAGCGGAATTCGGTTTATGGAACCCTGGTTGGCAGTCTGTCGGGCGCCGCTCCGCCTGTTGTGGGCTATTGCGCTGTAAGCAACGAGTTCGATATGGGGGCAGCGATTCTGCTGCTGATCTTCAGCCTCTGGCAGATGCCCCACTCGTACGCTATCGCCATTTTTCGTTTCAATGACTACCAGGCCGCCAATATTCCGGTGTTGCCGGTGATCAAGGGCGTACCCGCTGCCAAGCGCAGCATCGTCCTGTACATCGCCGCGTTCCTGGTCGCCACCCTGATGCTGACCATCAGTGGTTATGCCGGCTACAGCTACTTCGTCGTAGCTGCTGTCAGCGGTGCCTACTGGTTGTGGATGGGGGTGTCGGGCTACAAGGCCGTCGACGACAAGGTCTGGGCACGCAAGCTGTTCGTGTTCTCCATCGTCACCATCACCGCTCTGAGCGTGATGATGTCGGTGGATTTCCAGGCCACGCCGAGCCAGATGCTGATGACCTCGGTCAATCACATCTGTGGCCCCGATAATGTCAGTGGTTTCTGCGCGGCGTTCGCCTCGCGTTGAACCTCGGCAAGCGAATCGAGCGGGCCCCGTCATCGTTGATGACGGGGCCCGTTTTCGTTCAGGGCTGATAAAGTGTCTGGCATCAAGGTTTCAGCTATCTGGAAAATGACCATGGATGAGCAGGATCCCTTCATCAAGGGCCTCAAAGAGCGTCTGCCCGATGATCTCAAGGACTCCTTCAGTGCCGAGCAACTCGACGCGCTGCAGGTAGCCTTCGGGGCGCGTCAGTGGGGGCGCCATCGCCTGGATCTGCGCGGTACGCTCAAGCTGTGGCGTTGGCGCTATTACTTCGTACTGTTGGCCGGGCGCAACAAGCGCGATCTCAGCCGAGCTCAGCAAGATTTATCGCTGACAGCCAAGGCAGTGGGTGTCAGCGTATTTATCATGGTATCGCTGCTGGTCGGTCTGCTGTTCCTCTATCTGATCAAGTCAGCCTTGGGCATCAACCTGTTTTCCGGCTTTTCGCTAGGGCTATGGGACTGGTTCAGGAGCGGCTGAACAGAAGCGCCTTGAGTCCACCTTCGGGTTGACTGTCCGGGAATTCCGGCGGGTTTTCCAGGCGTCGCTCGAAGTGCAGTTCGGGTGCTTCTGCGGCCATGCCGGCGATCAGGAAGTCACTGCCAACGGTTGGATCGTTGATGCAGGCCAGCACGCGCCCCTCGGCGCTGAGCAGTTCGGGTAGCTTGCGCAGGATCTTCTGGTAATCACGGGTGAGGGCGAAGCTGCCTTTCTGGAAGGACGGTGGGTCGATGATGATCAGGTCATAGGGGCCATGGCGTTTCACCTTGCCCCAGGACTTGAACAGTTCGTGGCCGAGAAAGCTGACTCGACTCAGGTCGTGCCCATTGAGGCGATGGTTGTCGCGGCCGCGGCTCAAGGCTGCCTTGGCCATATCCAGATTCACGACCTGCTCGGCACCGCCAGCAATCGCCGCGATGGAAAACCCGCAAGTGTAGGCGAACAGGTTGAGTACCCGCTGGCCTTTGGCATTCTCGCGTACCCAGCGCCGCCCCAGGCGCATGTCGAGAAACAGGCCGGTGTTCTGCTTGCGACCCAGGTCGAGAAGAAAGCGCAGGTCGTCTTCCACGATGACCCATTCCTCGGGTAGCTCACCCACCAGGCACTGCATCGGGCTGTCGGTCTGATAACGATGTTGCAACAGCAGGCTATGGGCCTGGCTGCGCTGCCACTCGCCGGATCGACTCAGGTGCAGCAGCATCGCCTGCAATGCCTCGAGCTCGTCTGCAGGCGGCTCCCTGAACAGGCACACCAGCACGATGCCCTGCAGCCAGTCGACGGTGATGTGTTCAAGTCCTTCCCAGCAGCGGCCACGGCCATGGAACAGACGACGGGTTTGCGCTGGTACTTCATCCAGGGCGTGATTCAGGTGCTGGTGCAGAAAGGTGAGGTTGGCCGGGGTCATGGGGCGCTATCGTTTGCCGGGCGCGGCAGTTTAAACCAAAGCAGCGTGGCACTCATGGCGCGTCGCTTTTGCTGGCTGCATAAAAAAGCCCGTCACGAGGACGGGCCAAATATGCCATGACACTGGAGTAAAGCGATGCGATGTACGTTTACAGGATCGACAGCGGGTAGTTGAAGATCAGGCGGTTCTCGTCGAACTCGTTGTTGCTGAAGTCGCGACGGATGCTCGCATTACGCCAGCGCATGCTCAGGTTCTTGAAGGCACCGCTCTGGATCACGTAGGCCAGCTCGGTCTCGCGGCCCCATTCCTTGCCGTCGTTGGTGGTGGCGGTCTGGATGTTGTCGCCGCTGATGTAACGGTTCATCAGGGTCAGACCCGGAATGCCCAGGCCTGCGAAGTTGAAGTCATGACGCACCTGCCAGGATTTCTCCTTGGCGTTGTCGTAGCTGGAGTTGTAGCTATCGTTGGCCAGGGTGCCGCCACTGGTGCCGTTGACGCGCATCCAGCCGGTGTCGCCGCTGACTTTCTGCAGGCCGACGAAGACGGTGTTGTTGCCGTACTTGGCGGAGAACAGGCCGGAGTAGGTCTTGTTGTCCAGCTTGCCGGCGCGGGCGGAGCCGTCGTCTTCGCCCTGGAAGTAGCCGAGGTTGGCACCTAGAGTCCAGTCACCGATGGGTTGGCTGTGGGTCAGTTGCAGGTACTGCTGCTCGTAGACGTCCTTGAGCTCGGCGCCCCACAGACCGATCAGGGTGCGATCGTCATTGAACTTGTATTCGCCGCCGACGAAGTTGAAACGGTCGGACACCCCGGCGGCACGACCGGGCACACCGTAGGTCATGTCTTCCATGCTGGCGTTGTTGCGTTCGCTGTTCTGGCGGAACTGGCCGCCATACAAGGTCAGACCAGCGATTTCGTTGGAGGTGAGCTGTGCGCCCTCGAAGGTTTGCGGCAGGGAACGGCCATCGTCCGAGCGCAGGATCGGCAGCACTGGCATCCATTCGCCGACTTTCAGTTCGGTCTTGGAGATTTTTGCTTTGGCGGCAAGGGCCAGGCGGCCGTAATCATCCGCCGGGCGACCATCGTCATGGCGCGGCAGCAGGCCGGTGCCGTAGGTGCCGCCACCGCCATCGAGCTTGAGCGAGAGCATGCCCAGTGCGTCGACGCCAAAGCCGACTACGCCAGGGGTATAGCCGGAACGGGCGTCGAGGATGAAGCTCTGCGTCCACTCTTCGGCTTTGCTCTGGGGGTTGGTCGGGTTGGTGAAGTTGCGGTTGATGTAGAAGTTGCGCAGGTTCAAGGAGACCTTGGCGTCTTCGACGAAGCCTTCGGCCTGAGCTGCGAGGGGCAGGGCGAGGGCCATGCTACCGGCACTGAGCAAGCCCAGCGAGATGATTTTGCGTGTTGTCATTGTTGTTGTGCTCCCATTTTTTGAACAAGCCGTCCTCTGCCGATCAGTGATCAACATGCCGTGAGGAAGGTATGGATAGCCCTGTGCAGGGCGACAGACCGGCGCGCGAACGCGCAGGACTCTGCTTCAGGCCCTAGCCGTCGGCGAATAAGTGGCGCGCAGGTATCGAGATGAATGCGACAAGCTGGGCAATGAAACCCGAGGCGAGCTGGAGTGGTGCGGAAAGAGTCAAGGCGACAGTCTTCATGGTGCGACCTTTTTTGTTTTTATAAGGCTTGTTGTCATACAACATCGGCGCTGATTATCTGCAGCTCTCAATCGGCTTGTCAACGCACTCCGATAAAAAGTTCCGTCAGAACCGTTTCCGATGCTTCAGCGGCGATCCCGTAATATGGGAAAGGCCGCGTATTCTGTGGGCTTGCAGTTATCGAAGCGGCTTGTTTTTATGTGTCTGCATAGGGTCGAGCATACGACCTGGGCCGCAGGCGAATTAATAAGAAATGTTGTGTGATAACGTATGACGATCTTTATCAGGGCAGAAAATTCCATGCCGCATTGTCTTATCGAGGGCGCACGCTCGCTGGAAAAGTCGCTCGATCCCGAGGCGTTGGTAGCGCTGGTTCACGATGCCGCGATGGGCACAGGTTTGTTCAAGGAGGGCGAAGTGAAGGTGCGCCTAAGCCTTTACGAGCACTTCAGTGTCGGTGGCAGCCAGAATGATTTCGTGCATGTGATTTTTTATCTGCTGGCCGGCCGTACGGACGAGCAGAAGAAAGCGCTGTCGATGGCTATCGTGCGCTCACTGATAGAACGCTTGCCTGATGTCGAGAGTATTTCGCTGGATGTGCGAGATATGCGCCGGGAAGCCTTCAGCAACAAGCGCAGTTGCCTGGACGCAGGCTGACAGCAGAGGTCGGGCGGCAGAAGCTGCCGCCCGAGCGGTGATGAGAGGCGTGCTGAAACGCCAATAGACCCTATCCCCGGTAGTAGCGCTGCGCCACGAACGGCGTCTTGGCGACCTTCATGGCAACGCGTTTACCGCGCACCATCGCCCACACCTCGCTGTCGACCGCTACGTGACTGCTCTGTACGTAACCCATGGCCAGTGGCGCGGCCAGGCTCGGGCCGAAACCACCACTGCATACCTGGCCGATGATTTCGCCGTCGGCGTTCACCAGCTCCGCGCCTTCTCGTACCGGTGTTCGCTCCTGAGGCAGCAAGCCTACACGCTTGCGGCTGACGCCCTCGCGCTGTTGCGCGAAGATCCGCTCGGCGCCAGGGAAGCCACCAGGGCGTGTACCGTCAGCACGGCGTGCTTTGGAAACCGCCCATAGCAGGCTTGCCTCGACAGGTGTGGTTTCCTCGCTCATGTCGTGCCCGTACAGACACAGGCCTGCCTCCAGGCGCAGCGAATCTCGGGCACCCAGGCCAATCGCTTGCACTTCCGGCTCGGCCAGCAGGCTGCGTGCCAGGGTTTCTGCGTGCGCGGCGGGTACCGATATTTCGAAGCCGTCTTCACCGGTGTATCCCGAGCGGCTGACGTAGCAATCGACCCCGAGCAGGCGCACGGCAGCGAATTGCATGAAGGTCATCTGCGCGACTTCCGGCGCCAGGCGCGTGAGCACGTCGACGGCCTTGGGGCCCTGCAAGGCGAGCAGGGCGCGCTCGAAGCGCGGCTCGATCTGGCACTGGTTGGCGATGTGCTGCTGCAGGTGCATCAGATCCTGGTGCTTGCAGGCCGCATTGACGACCAGAAACAGGGTGTCGTCGCCCAGGTTGGCAACCATCAGGTCGTCGAGGATGCCGCCGTTCTCGTCGGTGAACATGGCATAGCGCTGAGTACCCACGGGCAGATCGACGATATCCACGGGCACCAGGCTTTCCAGCGCCTTGGCGGCATCGGCACCGCGCAGGATGATCTGTCCCATGTGCGAGACATCGAACAGACCCGCGGCTTCGCGGGTGTGCAGATGTTCCTTCATCACGCCGAGCGGGTATTGCACCGGCATCTCGTAACCGGCGAACGGCACCATGCGCGCCCCCAATTCCAGGTGCAGTGCGTGGAGGGGAGTTTTCGCCAGAATTTCAGTGGTCATTGCGCTCTCCTGTATAGGCTGTGAGCGGCCCGCAACAGCGTGCGGGCGTATAGGGATCGGGCTGCCGAACCGGTCGGCAGCCCAGGCGCGATCATGCGTCCTGGTAAGCCTCGATGGGCGGGCAGGCGCAGACCAGGTTGCGGTCGCCGAACACGTTGTCGACCCGGCCAACCGCTGGCCAGTACTTGCCGTCGATCAGGCTGCGGGTCGGGTAGACCGCCTGTTCGCGACTGTATGGGTGCGTCCACTCACCGACCAGTTCGGCGGCGGTGTGCGGGGCGTTCTTCAGCGGGTTGTCATCGATATTCAATTCGCCACGCTCGACCGCGCGAATTTCCTCGCGGATGGCGATCATGGCGTCGCAGAAACGATCCAGCTCCTGCTTGGACTCGCTTTCGGTCGGCTCGATCATCAGCGTGCCGGCCACCGGGAAGGACATGGTGGGCGCATGGAAGCCGAAGTCGATCAGGCGCTTGGCCACGTCATCGACGCTGATGCCGCTGCTGTCCTTCAACGGACGCAGATCGAGAATGCACTCGTGAGCCACCAGGCCGCCTTCACCGCTGTACAGCACCGGATAGTGCTCCTCCAGGCGGCGGGCGATGTAGTTGGCATTGAGGATCGCCATCTGCGACGCCAGGCGCAGGCCGGTGCCGCCCATCATGCGGATGTACATCCAGGTGATGGGCAGGATGCTGGCGCTGCCGAATGGCGCGGCGCTGACCGCGCCGATCTTGCGTTGCATGTGCGCGTGGCCGGGCAGGAACGGCGCCAGGTGGGATTTCACGCCGATCGGGCCGACACCTGGGCCACCGCCGCCATGGGGAATGCAGAAGGTCTTGTGCAGGTTGAGGTGCGAGACGTCGCCACCGAACTTGCCCGGTGCGCAGAGGCCGACCATGGCGTTCATGTTGGCACCGTCGATGTACACCTGGCCACCGTTGTCGTGGACGATGGCGCAGATTTCGCGGATGCCTTCCTCGAACACGCCATGGGTGGACGGGTAGGTGATCATGATCGCTGCCAACTGATCGCGGTGCTGCTCGGCCTTGGCCCGCAGGTCGTCGATGTCGACGTTGCCGCGGGCGTCGCAGGCGGTCACGACCACGCGCATGCCAGCCATATGGGCGGTTGCCGGGTTGGTGCCATGGGCCGATTGCGGGATCAGACAGATGTCGCGCTTATCGTCGCCGCGGCTCTGGTGATAGGCGCGGATCGCCAGCAAGCCGGCGTATTCGCCCTGGGAGCCGGCGTTGGGCTGCAGCGATACGGCGTCGTAGCCGGTGGCAGCGCAGAGCATGGCTTCCAGCTCGTCGGTCAGCTGCTGATAGCCGGCGCTCTGCTCGGCCGGGGCGAAGGGGTGCAGGTTGCCGAATTCTGCCCAGGTGATGGGAATCATCTCGCTGGCCGCATTCAGCTTCATGGTGCAGGAACCCAGCGGGATCATGCTGCGATCCAGGGCCAGATCCTTGTCGGCGAGCTTGCGCAGATAGCGCATCAGCTCGGTTTCCGAGTGGTAGCGATTGAATACCGGGTGCTCGAGGATTGCTGACTGACGCAGTTGTGCAACTGGCAGCTGGCTGTCGGCCGCTTTGGCGAGCGCATCGAAGTCCGGCAGTGACTTGCCGTTGGCGAACAGCGCCCAGAGTTGCTCGATATCACCCTGGGTGGTGGTTTCGTCGAACGACAGGCCGATGCGCTCGGCGTCCACTTCACGAAAGTTGATGCCGGCTGCATGCGCTTTCTCGTGCAGCGCAGCGGTCTGCTCGGCGGTGCGCAGGGTCAGAGTATCGAAGAACGCTTGTTGCTCGATCTGCAGGCCGAGCGTTTGCAGGCCGCGGGCGAAGATCAGGGTCAACTGGTGTACGCGCTTGGCGATCCGGGCAAGCCCCTGGGGGCCGTGGTAGACGGCGTACATGGCGGCGATGTTGGCCAGCAGCACCTGAGCGGTGCAGATGTTACTGGTGGCCTTCTCGCGGCGGATATGTTGTTCGCGAGTCTGCATGGCCAGACGCAGGGCCGGGTTGCCGAAGCGATCCACCGACAGGCCGACCAGGCGGCCTGGCATGTCGCGTTTGAAGGCGTCGCGGGTGGCGAAGTAGGCCGCGTGTGGGCCACCGAAGCCCAGCGGCACGCCGAAGCGCTGGGCGCTACCGAGGGCCACGTCGGCGCCGAACTCGCCTGGCGCTTGCAGCAGGGTCAGGGCCAGCAGATCGGCCGCCACGGCCACCAGGGCATTGGCGCTGTGGAAGCGCTCGACCACCTGGCGGTAATCGAAGATATCGCCATTGCTCGCCGGGTACTGCAGCAGGGCGCCGAAGAAAGCGCTGGCATCGTCGATGGTGGCTTCGTCGCCGACCACGACCTCGATCCCCAGCGGCTCGGCGCGGGTGCGCAACACGTCGAGGGTCTGCGGGTGACAGTGCTGGGAAGCGAAGAAGGCATTGGCAGCCTTGTTCTTCGACAGGCGCTTGCAGAAGGTCATGGCCTCGGCGGCGGCGGTGCCTTCGTCGAGCAGCGAAGCATTGGCGATAGGCAGACCGGTGAGGTCGCTGATCAGGGTCTGGAAATTCAGCAGCGATTCCAGGCGCCCCTGGGAAATTTCCGGCTGGTAGGGTGTGTAGGCAGTGTACCAGGCGGGATTTTCCAGCAGGTTGCGCAGGATCGGCGAAGGCGTGTGGGTGCCGTAGTAGCCCTGGCCAATGTAGTTGCGAAACAGCTGATTTTTACCCGCGATGGCCTTGATGGCGGCCAGCGCTTCGGCTTCGCTCTGGCCGTCGCCAGCCGGCAGCACACTGGTGCCTTTGATGCTACCCGGGATGACGCTGGCGGTCAGGGCGTCGAGGTCGCTGAAGCCGAGGGTCTCGAGCATGGCAGCGGTGTCTTGCTCGCGTGGGCCGATGTGGCGTGCGATGAATTCGTTGCGGGTGGTCAAGTCGGTCATGGTTTTCTCTCAAGCGTCGGCTTTGGCGTTGAGCAGGCGCTCGTAGGCGTCCTGATCGAGCAGGCCGGCCAGCGCAGCAGCGTCGGTTGGGCGGAAGCGGAAGAACCAGCCTTGTCCCAGCGGTTCGGCATTGACCAGCTCGGGACTGGCTTCGAGGTCAGCGTTCACTTCGACCACTTCACCATCGAGCGGCATGTCGATGTTGCTGGCTGCCTTCACCGACTCCAGCACCGCCACTTCTTCGCCGGCGGCATAGGCCTGCAGGTCGGGCAACTGCACGAATACCACATCACCCAGTGCGTCTTGAGCGTAGGCGGTGATACCCACAGTGACCAGGCCGTCGGCCTCCTGACGCAGCCATTCGTGCTCGACGGTAAAACGCAATTCGCTCATGGGGACTCCTTGGTGGTCTGTGTGCCCATCTATAAAGCGGGCGCGACTATTAGGGAAACCTTTAGCAAAGTAAGTGCCATGTTATTTTTATCTTAAAAATCAATGTGTTAAATATATTCGTGAGTTCTTTTGCAGTCTTGTGTATCGATTTCGATACGACGCGCTCGGCACTTCCCTGCAAGCGCCAGCCAAGCCCCCTGATGTCGCCCCTGGCAAGCTCTGTGTCGTTTTGGATACGGTGTATTGAAATGAATACGATGCGCGCTCGCTTTCTGCTGACCGAGCAGGGCAGCAGGGCTGGATCAGTGCAGGGCGGTATTTGCGCTCAACTGGCGCAGGCGATCACCCAGCCGGACATGTAGAGCAGGGTCATCGCACAGCAGCAGGGCACGCTGGACATCGAAACGCTCCGCCTGTGGGCAATCCAGACGTTGGTAAAGATCCGCTCTGGCCAGATGATCGCCGACGTTCGGTGGTGCCAGCTGCAGCACGCGTTCGGCATCTTTCAGGGCGGACAAGTAGTCGTTTTCCTGCAGATGCAAATGACGGAGATTGCGCGACAGGCGCACGATCATGCTGCGTGCGTCGCAGGCCAGCATGTGCTCGGCGTTCAGTTGAGCCCGAGGGCCTATGTAGCGCAGCAGCAACTCGCGACAGTCGCGGGTATAGAGCCGGCGCCCGCCGCATGGATCGAGCAGGTGGTCGGCACCGGGTACACGCAACAGGAAGTAACCGGGAAAGTTGACGCCCTGCAGTGGGATGTTCAGACGGCGTGCCAGCTCCAGGGCGATCAATGCGATGCTCAGGGGTTGGCCGCGTCGGCGCTGTAGCACCTTGTGCAGCAGTGCCGCCTGTGGCCGCGCCGGGTTGTCGTCGTCTTCGTAGAAATGCAGGTCGTTGAGGCGGCGCAGCAAGGGTTGCGCGAGTTCCTGTGGGGGATAGGTGGGAAGCCCGGCATCGACCTGATGGCGCAGGCTGTCGAGCTCATGCAGTACTTGCCTGGGCTGCACTGCCATATCGTGTTCGGCAGCGACCCACAGCGCCGCTTCGAAGAGCGCTGGCTGCTCGGTGTTCAGACAGGCAAGGCAGTGGTCGCGTGCGCTCATGGTCACCTCCCGTAGGTGACCCTGTTTTAACCGCGCGCGCGTGCGCCGTCCAGAACTGATAGCTGAGGATATGTTGCCGGCGATCTGTGCAGCGCCGGCCAGCCATCATTCTGCTTTCGGTTCGCTACTGAGCTCAGCGAGGGCATCGGGCTGATTCTTGAATGCCTTGGCGAACACATCGCGGTTTCTGGCCATGTAAATGCCCAGTTCCTCACCCTGTTCCTCGCTGAGGGACGGTACCGCCTTCTGCAGCACTTCGCTGAGCAGTTCTGCCAGCTCCAGCATCTTGTCGTGACGATCGGCTTCGGCTTTATCCATAAATAAATGCTCCGGATCGCGACTGCTGCGGTACACCACTTCGACGGCCATTCATCACCTCTACGCCTTCACGCTAATGGTTGAAAATATACTGTTCATGCATACAGTTTCGCCAAGCATAATGAACCGCACTGCGTTTGAACAGGGTAAACATGATTCTCTGTGTGCGCGGCATCTTGTCACGCGCCGCACGTTGCCGCTTCCGTGCCTTTTCGGTGGCGGCAGGCTTCTCTGTGCCATGGCAGTCATTCTGGCCAGCTTCACTGGTCTTGTTCCTGCATGGGAATGTCACGCAGACGCGCCATGATGGCTGCGTTTCGACTGCATCGATCGTTAAAGGGGAAGCGTATGAAGTGGGTAGATAACAGCCGCAAGCAGATGCACAAGGGGGCGAATTCGATTGGCAACCTGTTCGTCGAGGGCTTTCACTACCTGGGTTTGTTCGTCATTGGCGGCGCTACTGCCTGGGCGTCGGTCGCGGCCTTTCTGGGCATGCTCGAGAAGGGCAGTGCCAGCGTGGACGACATTCTGCTGCTGTTCATCTACCTGGAGCTGGGGGCGATGGTCGGCATTTACTTCAAGACCAATCATCTGCCGATCCGCTTTCTGCTGTACATCGCCATCACCGCGCTGACCCGCTACCTGATCGGCGATGTGTCCCATCACAAGGCACCGGATATCGGCCTGCTGTACCTGTGTGGCGGCATCTTCTTCCTGGCGCTGTCGGTGCTGGCGGTGCGCTTCGCCTCGTACAAGTTTCCGTCCAGCAAGGCCATCGACGCCACCGGCGAAGTGGTTGGCGACAACTATTCCGAGAGGTGACGGTGCCTGTCAGTCGCTCAGCGGAGCGAATAGCGCCTGCAGGTCGTCTTCGCTGAGTTGCCATTGCGCCTGGCTGCCGCCTTCTTCCAGCAGGCCGCGAGCCAGGCTGGCCTTGGCGTGCTGCAGTTGCTGGATCTTCTCTTCAACGCTGCCCCGGGCGATCAGCTTGTAGACGAACACCGGCTTGTCCTGGCCGATCCGGTAGGCGCGGTCGCTGGCCTGGGCTTCGGCAGCCGGGTTCCACCAGGGATCGAAGTGGATCACGGTGTCGGCGGCGGTGAGGTTGAGGCCTGAGCCACCGGCCTTGAGGCTGATCAGAAAGACCGGAAACTGTCCCGCCTGGAACTGTTGCACCGGCGTGCGCCGGTCACGAGTGCTACCGGTGAGTTTGGCATAGGCGATGCCGCGGGCCTGCAGCTCGGCCTCGATCAGCGCGAGCATCGAGGTGAACTGGGAGAACAGCAGTACCCGGCGGCCTTCACTGATCAGCGCTTCGAGCATCTCCAGCAGGCTGCCGAGTTTGCCCGAATCGCTGCTACCCAGATTGTCAGGCGCCTCGTTCAGCAGGCGTAGGTCGCAGCACACCTGACGCAGACGCAACAGCGCCTCGAGGATCACGATCTGGCTGCGTGCCAGGCCCTGGCGGGTGATTTCTTCACGCACCTTGCGATCCATGGCCAGGCGCAGGATTTCGTAGCGGTCGCGCTGCGCCGGCGTCAGTTCCACCCATTGGGTGATCTCGGTCTTGGACGGCAGCTCGCGCGCCACCTGTTCCTTCTTGCGCCGCAGCACGAAGGGTTTGATGCGCCCGCGCAGGTGCGCCAGGCGCTGTTCGTTGCCGTGCTTCTCGATGGGGGTGCGATAGTTGCGGGTGAAGCTCTTGCTGTCGCCAAGCCAGCCAGGCATCAGGAAGTTGAACAGCGACCACAGCTCGCCCAGGTGATTCTCCAGCGGCGTCCCGCTCAGGCACAGGCGCTGGCGGGCGATGATCTGGCCCGCGGAGAGGGCTGCCTTGCTGCGCGGGTTCTTGATGCTCTGGGCTTCGTCGAGGATCAGCAGATGAAAGCGCTGCGCGGTCAGCGCCTTGAGGTCGCGCGGCAGCAGTGCATAGGTGGTGAGCACGATGTCGTGTTCGCCGATCAGTTTGAACTGGCTGCGCCGCTTGCTGCCATGCAAGGCCAGCACCTTGAGTGTCGGCGCGAAACGGGCGGCCTCGTCCTGCCAGTTAGGGATCAGGCTGGTGGGCATGACGATCAGGGCTGGGTGCTGCAGGCGACCGAGCTGCTTCTCCAGAAGGATGTGCGCCAGGGTCTGCAGGGTTTTACCGAGACCCATGTCGTCGGCCAGTACGCCGCCGACCTCCAGCTCGGCCAAGGCCTGCATCCAGCCCAGCCCCTGCAGCTGGTAGGGCCGCAGTTGTGCTGCCAGATCGTCCGGGGCACTCACCGTTTGCTGGGTGGTGTGCTGCAGACGCTGGGCGAAGTCGCGCAGCTCGGCGCCGCCATGCCAGTTCAGCGCCGGGCCCTGTTGCAGGACGTTGAGGCGCGTCGCATCGGCGCGTGGCAAGCGCACTCGGGTGCCGATGTCTTCGCCGTCACCGATGAACAGTTCACCCAGCGCCGCCAGCAAGGGCTTGAGCCGCGCGTAGGGCAGCGCCACGCGCCGCTGGCTATGGGGCAGGGTGACCAGCAGCAGTTCCTCGTCCTGGCGCTGGGCCAGGGCTTCGCCGGAGAGCAGCCAGGGTGTGCGACGAATGGCCTGGAGCAGGATGGGTAGCAGGCTGATGCGCTGCCCTTCGACTTCGATACCCAGCTCCAGGTCGAACCAGCCGTGCTCGGGAACCTCGTCGACATCGGCATACCAGTCGTCGATCTGCGCGAGGTTGTACTGAAAGTCGGGCTGGATCTCGACACGCCAGCCCTCTGCGCTCAGTGCCGGCACCTGTTGCTGCATGAAGGCCAGCCAGGCCGCATCCCCCTGCAGCTCGAAGTGCTCGCCGGGGTGCTGGGCCAGGGCCTCGCTCTGTCGCAGGGCCGTTCGTAAGCCGCTGTCTTCCAGGCGACGACGCAGTTCGGCTTCGCGTGCTGCATCGCGCACGATGCGCAACTGGCGCGTGGGGCCTAGGCGAAACAGCAGATCCTTGATCGGTTTGCCCGCCGCATTATGGCCCTGATAGTCGAAGGCCAGCGCCGCCCGGTGTTGAGTCTGCTCCAGCATGCGGCCCTTGCGCGCATCGAAGTGCACGCGCACGTGGCTGCCGAGGGTCAGCACCGGTTGCGGCTGCACATCGTCGAGGAGGATTTCCTCCATCGGTTTCTCGACGATGATCAGCGAGCCGAGATCCTCGCCGGAGCGCTGACGTGCCTCCAGGGTGAGCAGGGCCGCGGCTACGTGCTTGCAGTTGAATCCCACTGGGCAACTGCAATGACCGGTCACGCTCCAGCCCTGGCCGTAGGGATGCAGGGTGATGCGTTGCTGGTACGGCCGCTCGCTGCTGCCCAGGCAACTGGCGAGCAGGCTGTGATCCTTGAGGCTGACCAGGCGGCTCAGGCCGCGGGTGGCGTAATCCTGGCCACGACGCAGCGCGCCATCATCGAAATCGCCGCGCCAGTCGGCCTGCTGCAGGTGCAGGATGTTTGGCATCAGGCGAGCTCTCTGAAGTCAAAAGCAGGGTTCGGCATGGCGGGATGAATGCGATGGCAAGCCGCAGATGGTCTCACAGCCTGAGCCGGATTGGCAGCTCGGATACGGCTGATGCCCTCGCGTCAGGGGACACCGTTCATTTGTCTTCAGTCTTGATCGCGCCGCGAATATTCATGGCCGCCAGGCACAGTTGCAGCACGATCAGTGCATACGTTTGGCTGTAAAGGCCCCAGATGATCCACAGCACATTGCTGGCCATGAATACCCAGAACCCCAGATTGCGCCGCTGGCGCTGTTTGGAGGCGACCAGCCAGGCAGCGGCGACGGTGACCAGCATGGCCGGCCATTGCAGCCAATCGATGTACTCCATGAGTGCGCCCGTTTACCGAAAGTGATGTCAGGTGCGACCGGTCGAGTGAACGGGCGTTCGACTTTTCAGACGGGGTCGTGCTCGCGTTTGGCCTGTCGGCACACATCCCGGCGATGCTGCGGTGGTGCGCATTGATCAGGTAGATGACCACCTGCATTGCCAGTAAAGCGATGCGCCGCTGGTACGGCCTGATCATGGCATGCGCTTGAAGATTCGCTCCGAAAACAGCATCTGTGCGAGCAGTGGATAACTCAGGTAATGCAGGGCGAAGATCGCCACGCCCATCGGGCTGGGCTCGTCCTGCAGCGTCATCATGGTCAGCAGGCCGGCATACAGCAGCGCGAGCATGCCGCCATACAGCCACACCAGGCGACGGCGCTCACCTCGGGTTGGCGGGCGGCGCTGCTGCCAGGCGAACAACAAGGCCATCAGTGCCGCGACGCTGGCGGCTATCACCAGAGTGGCCAGCACACCGCCGAGTTTCACGAAGCTGCGCAGCAGCAGGTTGAGCAGTATGGCGGCCACGACACCGACGCTGGCGTAGCGAGCCATGGCGACGGGCAGATGGGGTGGAGGCATGGCGGCACGGCCCAGGGCAAAAGGTTGAAGGCTGAGTCTCGCCTCTGATGCGGGGTTCTACAAGGCGCGATCCAGGCCGAAGCGACGGCTCAGCACTCGATCCAGCAGTGCGCCAGGCAGCAGAGCGGCGAGCAGCGGCAGTACGCGGCTGCCATTGCCGAGGCGCAGCACCCGCGGCCGCTTGCGACTGGTGACGGCGGCGAACACATTGCGTGCGACATGGCTGGCCGGTGTCGGATTGTCCTGGGACGCCATGGCGCGCGCGCGGATGCCTTCACGCATGGGCCACCAGGGTGAGTGCTCGCCGATCAACTGCTCGGCCTGGCGACTGGCATGGGTACCGAAGCTCGATTCGATGGCGCCGGGTTGCACTTCCAGCACGCCGACCCCGAAGGGCGCCAGTTCGAGACGCAAGGCATCGCTGAGTGCGTGTACGGCGGCCTTGGAGGCGCAGTAGGCACCTGCGAATGGCGTGACCAGTACTGCCGAGACGCTGCCGATGTTCACTACCAGCCCTTTGCTCTGGCGCAGCAAGGGGAACAGTGCGCGGGTCACGCCGACGATGGAGAACACGTTGGTTTCGAATTGCCGGCGCAGCGCCGGAGCACCGCCATCGAGCAGTGGGCCCATGGCGCCATAGCCGGCGTTGTTGATCAGCACGTCCAGGCTGTCTATTCGTTCCTTGAGCGTCGCAGCCAGCCGCTCGACAGCGGCGGCGTCGTCCACGTCCAGCTGCACGGCGTTGAAACCGGCTTCGCTCAGGCGCGCCACGTCTTCCTCTTTGGGGGCACTGGCCCAGACCTGGTAGCCCTGTTGCAGAAAGGTATCGGCCAGCGCGCGGCCGATGCCACTGGAACAGCCGGTGATCAGAACCGTGGGATGGCTCATGGATGAATCCTTGTGCTTGTTATTGTCAGGATCATGGGGGATCAGGCTCAGCGGCTGAACGTGCCTTGCAGCTGTTCGGCACGGAATTCCAGAGTGCTGGCGCGGTAGCCGCTACGCAGAGTAGGCAGGGGCAGGCAGGTTTGCCAGTCGGCGCCTGGCAGCAATTCGCCGGGGCCGCTGTAGCGCGGGGTTTCGTAAAGCCGCTGCGCCAGGTTGACGCTGTCGCCGGGCCGGTAGGCGGTTATCTGCCAGCGCAGCTCCAGCAGTGCGGCTTCGCTGCCATTGTGCAGGTTCAGGCTCAATGGGCGATCCGTCGGGCAGCTTTCAGGCGCATGGGTCAGGCGCAATTCGAGGTGAGCCAGGTGGCGATTTTCCCGGCTCTCCTGCCACAGCACCCAGCTCGCCACCAGGCCCAGACCGACCAGCGCGGCAAAGGAAATGGGCAGAGCTTTGGCTGGGTAGCGGATCAGCAGGATGAACCAGCTGAGCACCAGAATCGCGCCGAAAATCATCGCTAGACCTTGAACGTCGAATGTACCCCAATCCTACACAAGCCTGGCTGCCTCGGCACGCTTGCAGGGGTTGGCGAATGTTTCCGCCGGGCGATCACTGCGCAGCGTGATCGCGCAGGAACACCAGCTTGTCGGCGCTGGAGTCCTTGGCCGAGAAGCGGTAACCCTGAGCGTCGAAATCCTTGAGATCCTGCGGATCTTTCAGACGCTCCCTGATCACATGGCGGGCCATCAGGCCACGGGCCTTCTTGGCATAGAAGCTGATGATCTTGTACTGGCCGTTCTTCAGATCCTTGAATTCGGTGTCGATGATGCGCGCCTTGAGTACCTTGCGCTTGACCGCGCCGAAGTATTCGTTGGATGCCAGGTTGAGCAGCACATCGTCGCCTTGGGCTTCCAGTGCCTGGTTCAGCCACTCGCTGATGTGCTCGCCCCAGAATGCGTAGAGATCCTTGCCACGGGCGTTGGCCAGCTTGGTGCCCATCTCCAGGCGGTAGGGCATCATCAGATCCAGTGGGCGCAGCAGGCCATAGAGTCCGGAAAGCATGCGCAGGTGCTGTTGGGCGAAGTCGAAATCCGCCTCTTCGAAGCTTTGCGCATCCAGGCCGGTATACACATCGCCCTTGAACGCCAGTAGCGCCTGTTTGGCGTTCTGCGTGTCGAAGGCTGGCGTCCAGCAGCCGAAACGCGCGGCGTTGAGGCCGGCGAGCTTGTCCGACAGATGCATCAGCTCGGCAATCTGCGCCGGAGAGAACTCGCGCAGCTGGGTGATGAGCGCTTGGGAGTGGTCGAGGAACTCGGGTTGGGTGAAGCGGGACGTCACCGGCGCGGTGTCGTAATCCAGGGTCTTGGCGGGTGAAATCACCATCAGCATAGGTCGTCTCCTTCAGCGGAGCGCCGATTCTAGCCGATTGACCAGGCAGAGGAGGAGGCGGAACGATTGGCGCCCGACGGCTCAGCTGGACTTGTGACTTTAGCGGCGCGCTGCGCTAGCGCCAAGGGGCATTCGTCTATCTGTAAAATAAAATTAAAAAAGCTGAAAAGATCATTTTCCTGTCACATTTTTTGGAGTATCAACGAGGTGTGGTCTACGGCGAACCGGTCATGATGATCGGTCGACGCAGGCCACGCCTTGAAAGACCGCCGAACCCTGCAGACAGGTGGCGGCCCTCGGCCCTCATCCGTGTGCAGCTCTCCGTTCAGTCGGGGAGTCGGTGGCCCTGTGTGGCGGAGCGCCGTCCTGGCATTCCGTCGCTGGATCCGACAAGAGGTGACGAGTATGGATGACCACGGACGCATCAAGCCCACCGCCCCAACCTTGTACGCCCTCGACACCAATGTCCTGATTCACGACCCCAACGCGCTACTCAATTTCCAGGAGCACCACGTCGCCATTCCCATGACGGTGCTGGAGGAGCTGGACAAGCTGAAGACCGGCAAGCAGGGTGTCGCTGCCGAGTGCCGCCAGGCCATTCGCCTGATCGACAAGATTCTCGATGGCGCCAGCCCCGAGGAAGTCGAACACGGTGTGCCGATCCAGCGCGAGAAGAGCGGCCCCAGCGGTTTTCTGTCGATCCTCATGAGCAAGAGCGCGGCGCCCGTCACCTGGCTGCCGGAAGACCTCAACGACAACAAGATCATCAACCAGCTGGTCGAGCTGAAATCACGCCGGCCGGGCACCTCCGTGGTGCTGGTGACCAAGGACATCAACATGCGCCTGAAGGCGCGTGGCTGCGGTCTGGATTCCGAGGATTACCACACCGATCAACTGGTCGACGATATCTCGCTGCTCTCCAAGGGCTACCACAATGTCAGCGGCGCCTTCTGGGATCGCGTCGCCAAGGTCGATACCCGTCAGGGCCATGGTCGTACCTGGCACCGCGTGCAGCTGAGCGAGGAGCTGCCGGGAGTGAACGTCAACGAATTCATCATCGACGAGCAAGGTTTCGTCGGCTGGGTCAAGGAGGTTGAAGGCGGCGAGCTGCTGATTCTCGATCTGCACCAGGAGCCGCTGTTGCATCAGGAGGCCTGGGGCCTCAAACCGCGAGACATCTACCAGGCGCTGGCGCTCTATGCACTGCTCGATCCGGATATCCATCTGGTCAATCTGACCGGTGCCGCCGGTTCGGGTAAAACCATTCTGGCGTTGGCTGCGGCCATCGAACAGACCATGGTCAGCAAGCGCTACCGGCGCATCATCGCCACCCGCTCGGTGCAGGGGCTGGATCAGGAAATCGGCTTCCTGCCCGGTACCGAGGCCGAGAAGATGGAACCCTGGCTGGGCGCCATCACCGACAACCTCGAAGCCCTGCACATGGATGACGAGAATACCCACGGCAGCGTCGACTACATCCTGCAAAAGGTGCCGTTGCAGTTCAAATCGCTGAACTACATTCGCGGGCGCAGCTTCCAGCAGAGCCTGATCCTGATCGACGAGTGCCAGAACCTCACGCCGCACCAGATGAAAACCATCATCACCCGCGCTGGCAGTGGCTCCAAAGTGATCTGCCTGGGCAACCTGGCGCAGATCGACACGCCCTATCTGTCGGCTCCCAGTTCAGGCCTGACCTACCTCACCGAACGCTTCAAAGGCTTCGAGCACGGCGTGCACATCACCCTGCAGGGCGTTCCGCGCTCGATACTGGCCGAGTACGCGGAAAGCCACATGTAACCCTGTGCCCGGAGCCGTCGAGCGGCTCCGGGGGCTTTCTGTGGTGCCCACGGTTTGCATGGGCCGGCGCGGGGCCTACAATCGCCAGGTTTCTACTTGGAGATTGCCCGTGCTGACCCATCTCGACTCCCAGGGGCGCGCCAATATGGTCGACGTCAGCGACAAGGCGCAGACCGTGCGCGAGGCCGTGGCCGAGGCGCGCGTACGGATGCGTGCCGAGACCCTGCAGATGATCGTCGACGGCGAACATCCCAAGGGCGACGTATTCGCCGTGGCGCGCATCGCCGGCATCCAGGCTGCGAAGAAAACCTCGGATCTGATCCCGCTGTGCCACCCGCTGATGCTGACCAGCGTCAAGGTCGAGCTGCAGGCCGACGGTGGCGACGCGGTGCTGATTCGTGCGCGCTGCAAGCTCACCGGCCAGACCGGCGTGGAAATGGAAGCGCTGACCGCTGCCAGTGTCGCGGCGCTGACCATTTACGACATGTGCAAGGCCGTGGATCGTGGCATGGTTATCGAGCAGGTGCGCCTGCTGGAGAAGGTCGGTGGCAAGAGTGGCCATTTTCTGGTGGGAGAGGGCGAACGATGATCCGCGTGCAGTACTTCGCTCGTTACCGCGAAACCCTGGGGCTGGATGCCGAAGAGTTGCAGCCGGACTTTGCCAACCTCGACGAACTGCGCCAGCATTTGCTGGCGCGAGGCGGCGCCTGGGAGGTGCTGGCCGAGCGCGGGCTGATGTGCGCGCGTAACGAAGAACTCTGTACGCTGACCGAGCCGCTGGTCGATGGCGATGCGGTGGCGTTCTTCCCCACGGTCACCGGAGGCTGAGATGAGCATTCGCGTGCAGCAGGCCGCTTTCGATCCCGGGCTGGAAACCAATGCCGTGCATGCGGCCAATAGCGGTGTCGGGGCGGTGGCCTGTTTCGTCGGCTATGTGCGTGATTTCAACGACGGTCGGGACGTGGCGGGAATGTTTCTCGAGCATTTCCCCGGCATGACGGAAAAGGCCCTGGCAGGTATCGAAGTCCAGGCACGTGAGCGCTGGCCGCTGCTGGGCGTCGAGGTGATTCACCGCGTCGGCCGCCTGGAGCCGGGCGAGCCGATCGTCTTCGTCGGCGTGGCCAGCGCCCATCGGCAGGCGGCGTTCCAGGCCTGTGAGTTCATCATGGACTACCTGAAAACCCAGGCACCGTTCTGGAAGAAAGAAGACACCGCCGACGGCCCGCGCTGGGTCGAAGGGCGGGATAGCGATCAGGCGTCCTTGCAGCGCTGGCAAGCCGGCAGCTAGCTACCTGCCAAGGCTCAGCCGAACTCGATGAATACCTTGAAGAGCAGCGGCGCGAACATCGACAACACGCCCAGGCCGGTCAGCCAGATGCCCCATTCCTGATCGCGGTTGTTGAAGCCGATTCCCAGTAGCAGAAAGCCACTGACCAAAAGCACGATCATGATGTGGAAAGCGTCCATGGCGATGCCTCCTCGGGAAGTGTACGTGCCAGGAGCCGCGCTGCTGCCTCTGTCGATGATGCAGCGACGGCATCCACTTTGAGCTTAGACGAGGCCTGACCTGGTCACACTGATCCAGGACAATTCGCGGGATCAATAATAGAGTCGTGAGCTCCATCGATTGGAGGAAGCGCTGCGCCGCCGCCTAGGGTCTGTTGACGTTTCACGCACGGCCGCGCCGGAGCCCGTTTTGCCGCGAGGCAAGGCACGAGCCGCGAAGTTTAGCTGGCTAAATGAGCCGGCGAGAAACGCAGCATCGCGGTAAAACAGGCCCGGCCCTTCGGGTTGCGCGGGAAATCTCGCCATGCGTTGTTGGAGGACTTGGCAAGGGAACAACCATTCCCTGCGTCCTCCGCCTAGCCTGGCGAGATTTCTCGCAGCAACGCGGCTCGCGCTGAAACGTCAACAGACCCTAGAGCCTTGCGTTGGCCGGGCGATTGACGGCTCAGCGATTTTGTTCGCGGTCTACGCCTCCCATGATTAAAATCGTCGCCTGAATTCTCCTGCTACCCAAGGATCCTGTTATGCCCCGTATCGGAACCCCTCTGTCGCCCAGCGCGACCCGTGTGTTGCTGTGTGGCTCGGGCGAGCTCGGCAAGGAAGTGGTGATCGAGCTGCAGCGCCTCGGCGTCGAAGTGATCGCCGTCGATCGTTATGCCAACGCACCGGCCATGCAGGTGGCGCACCGCAGTCACGTGATCAGCATGCTCGATGGTGCGGCGTTGCGCGCGGTGATCGAGCTGGAGAAGCCGCATTACATCGTGCCGGAGATCGAAGCGATCGCCACCGCCACGCTGGTCGAACTGGAGAACGAAGGCTACACGGTGATCCCCAGCGCCCGTGCCGCGCAACTGACCATGAACCGTGAGGGCATCCGTCGCCTGGCCGCCGAAGAACTGGGCGTGCCGACGTCGCCATATCAGTTCGCCGACTCCCTCGAAGAGTTTCAGGCTGCCGTCAGCGCCATCGGTTTCCCCTGCGTGGTCAAACCGATCATGAGTTCGTCGGGCAAGGGCCAGTCGGTGCTCAAAGGCGCCGATGACGTGCAGAAGGCATGGGATTACGCCCAGGCCGGCGGTCGTGCCGGCAAGGGCCGGGTGATCGTCGAGGGCTTTATCGACTTCGATTACGAAATCACCCTGCTGACCGTGCGCCACGTTGGCGGTACCACCTTCTGTGCGCCGGTTGGTCACCGCCAGGAGAAGGGCGACTATCAGGAATCCTGGCAGCCCCAGGCGATGAGCCCGGCCGCGCGTGCCGAGGCCGAACGTATCGCCCTGGCCGTCACCGGCTCCCTGGGTGGTCGCGGTCTGTTCGGCGTCGAGCTGTTCGTCAAGGGCGACCAGGTGTGGTTCTGCGAAATCTCCCCGCGTCCTCATGACACCGGCCTGGTGACCCTGATCTCTCAGGATCTGTCCGAGTTCGCCCTGCATGCACGGGCCATCCTCGGTCTGCCGATTCCGGCGATCCGCCAGTTCGGCCCATCGGCATCGGCGGTGATCCTGGTGGAAGGCGAGTCGACACAGGTCAGCTTCGGCAACCTGGGGGCGGCACTCACCGAGCCGGATACCGCACTGCGCCTGTTCGGCAAACCGGAAGTCAGTGGCCAGCGTCGCATGGGCGTGGCCCTGGCACGTGACGAGTCGCTGGAAGCCGCACGCGCCAAGGCGCTGCGTTCGGCGCAGGCGGTCAAGGTCGAACTGTAAGAACCTCTCCCGGATCTGCAGGTACGATCGTAAAAGGGGAGAGCGGCCTGTCGTAGGGTGGATGACGCTCTTTTCATCCACCAATGCGATTGCAGAGTGGTGGACGGATCGGGCCGCGCAGGTGAAGCGTCGTCCACCCTACGCCCGCCCTCGCCTTGTTGCGTCTAATCGCTTAAGGGAAGGGTCTGACCACTGGGTTCACTGCGGCTGGCATTCCCAGGCCCGCACCTCGAGCACCCGGCTGTCGGTGGCTTTGAGGATTTCCAGACGGTAATGGCCGACTTGCAGGCATACGGCGCTGGCCGGGATGTTCTCCAGTACCTCGGTCACCAGGCCGTTGACGGTTTTCGGCCCGTCGACTGGCAGGTTCCAGCCCAATGCCCGGTTCACTTCGCGTAGATAAGCGCTGCCCTTGATCGCCCAGGTACCATCTCCCAGTGGGTGAAATTCACTCGGGTGAGCGGTTTCTACTGTGCTCAGGTCGCCGACGATCTCTTCCAGAATATCTTCCAGGGTGACGATACCCATGGCCTCGCCGTACTCGTCGACGACGATGCCGGTGCGGTACTTGTGCTGCTGGAAATTCACCAACTGGGTTGCCAGCGTCGTGACTTCCGGGACGAAGTAGGGCGCATCACAGGCCTGCAGCAGGGTCGTTTCGTCCAGTTCACTGTGGCCCGCCAGGCGGCGCATATGCAGGATGCCTTCGATCTGGTTGAGGCTGTTGCGATATACCGGCAGGCGCGTGTGCGAGGCGTTGCGGATCTGTTCGATCAGCGGCACGCTGCCTTGCAGGTCGATGCCGACGACTTCGTGGCGGGGAATCATGATGTCGTTCACGTTGACCCGATCCAGTTCGAGCACGCCCAGCAACATGGTGCGTCTTTCTCTGGGGAGCGGCAGGTCATCGGCCTGTAGTGCACTGCGCAGCTCTTCCAGGCTGAGATTGTCGTTTTGCTCACCCTCCACGGGTTTGCCGATTCGGTTGCGCAGTGCCTGGCTGATGATCAGCAGCAGGCTGGTCAGGGGAGACAGCGCGACACTGACGAGCAGCAGTGGCCGGCTCGCCGGGTAGGCAAACAGGTGTGTCGGCAGGATCGCCAGCACGCGCCCGAGCGGATGCGCCAGTATCAGCACGGCCAGGGTGAGCACGAACGGTGAAATGACCTGGATGGCATTACCGCTTTGGCTCAGCGCCAGCAGCGTGGCGGCTACCGAAGCGGCCATGGTGCTGCAGATCGTGCCGATGCGCAGGGTGGCGGAGAGGCGTTGCGGTTGATCCATCAACTTGATCAGGCGTGCGGCGGCGCGATGGCCCTGGCGGGCGCGGTGGCGCAGCCGATAGCGATTGAGGCTGAACAGCACGGTGCGCGCGCAGATGAAGAATGCCGCGCAGCCCAGCAGCAGAAGCAGCAGGGCCAACTGAGGAATGAGGGAGGGCGTGTCCACGGTCAGATGTGGAGGATGAATTCGCGAACCAGCTTGCTGCCGAAGAATGCCAGCATCAGCAGGCAGAACCCCGCCAGCGTCCAGCGAATCGCCTTGTGCCCACGCCAGCCGAGCTGGTGGCGGCCCCACAGCAGCACGGCGAATACCACCCAGGCGAAGCAGGACAGGATGGTCTTGTGCACCAGGTGCTGGGTAAACAGGTTGTCGATGAAGATCGCCCCGGACAGCAGCGATAGAGACAGCAGCGCCCAGCCGCACCACAGGAAGCCGAACAGCAGGCTCTCCATGGTTTGCAGAGGCGGGAAGTTGCGAATCAGCCCGGATGGGTGCTTGTGCTTGAGCTGATGATCCTGCACCAGTAGCAGCAGCGACTGGAACATGGCGATGGTCAGCATGCCGTAAGCCATGATCGACAGCAGGATGTGGGCGAGGATGCCGGGCCCTTCTTCCAGCGGTTGGGTGGTGCCGCTGGGCATGAACTGGGCGAACAGTACCGTCAGGCCGCCGAGGGGAAAGAGGAACAGTAGCAGGTTCTCTACCGGCATACGCTGGCTGGCCAGCAGAATGAGCACGATTACGGTGTAGGCGATCAGGCTGGCGGTGTTGAAGAAGTCCAGAGTCAGGCCGACGCTGTTGTGCATCTGCATGAACAGACTGCCGCCGTGGAAGAACAGGGCGATGACGCCAAGAAGCGCCAGCAGGCGTTTGCTGGGTGTGCTGCGGCGGGTCAGGTGCAGGCCTTGATAGCTGGCGGCGCCAAAGTAGAAAATGGCCGCGGCGAGGCTGGGCAACAGAGGGTGCATAGATCCTGAATGACAAGGCCTGAAAGGCGCTGAGTGTGGCACACAACGGTTGCCGCCAAAAGACCGTAAACGGTATCCGCTCTCATATGTCGCAGGGGCTCCGATAAAGAAGCCTCAACAGCAGGGCAGTCTTGGTTATAATCCGCCGTTTGCTGCCAGCCCATCCCGGCCCGACGGCCTGAAAGGAACGCGCATGTTCGAAAATCTAACAGATCGCCTCTCGCAGACTCTGCGCAGCGTCACTGGCAAGGCCAAGCTGACCGAGGACAATATCAAGGACACCCTGCGTGAAGTGCGCATGGCGCTGCTCGAGGCCGACGTGGCGCTGCCCGTGGTCAAGGACTTCGTCGCCCGGGTCAGGGATCGTGCGGTCGGCACCGAAGTATCGAAGAGCCTGACGCCCGGCCAGGCATTCGTGAAAATCGTGCGCCTGGAGCTGGAAAGCCTCATGGGCGCGGCCAACGAAGACCTCGACCTGAGTACCACGCCGCCAGCGGTCGTGCTGATGGCCGGTCTGCAGGGCGCGGGCAAGACCACCACCGTGGGCAAGTTGGCGCGCTTCCTCAAGGAGCGCAAGAAGAAGAGTGTGATGGTGGTGTCGGCGGACGTCTATCGTCCGGCGGCGATCAAACAGCTGGAAACCCTGGCCAGCGACATCGGCGTGACCTTCTTCCCGTCCGATATCACCCAGAAGCCGGTAGCCATCGCCGAAGCGGCGATCCGCGAAGCCAAGCTCAAATATATCGATGTGGTGCTGGTGGATACCGCCGGTCGTCTGGCTATCGATGCCGAGATGATGGCCGAGATCCAGGCGCTGCACGCGGCGGTCAAGCCAGTGGAAACCCTGTTCGTGGTCGATGCCATGACCGGTCAGGACGCCGCCAACACTGCCAAGGCCTTCAATGACGCCCTGCCGCTCACCGGTGTAGTGCTGACCAAGGTCGACGGTGATGCCCGTGGCGGTGCCGCACTGTCGGTTCGCGCGATCACCGGCAAGCCGATCAAGTTCATCGGTATGGGCGAGAAGAGCGAAGCGCTCGAGCCCTTCCATCCCGAGCGGATCGCCTCGCGCATCCTCGGCATGGGCGATGTGCTCAGCCTGATCGAGCAGGCCGAGCAGACCCTCGACCGGGACAAGGCCGAGAAGCTCACCAAGAAGCTGAAGAAGGGCAAGGGCTTCGATCTCGAAGACTTCCGTGACCAGCTCGTGCAGATGAAGAGCATGGGCGGCCTCGGCGGCCTGATGGACAAGCTGCCGCAGATGGGCGGCGTCAACCTGTCGCAGATGGGCGGTGCCCAGGGCGCAGCGGAGAAGCAGTTCAAGCAGATGGAGGCGATCATCAACTCCATGACGCCTGGCGAGCGCCGCGACCCCGAAATCATCAGCGGTTCGCGCAAGCGTCGCATCGCCATGGGTTCCGGCACCCAGGTGCAGGACATCGGCCGACTGATCAAGCAGCACAAACAGATGCAGAAGATGATGAAGAAATTCACCGCCAAGGGTGGCATGGCCAAGATGATGCGCGGCATGGGCAGCATGATGCCGGGCGGCGGCATGCCGAAGTTCTAGAAAAGCAGTTGCAAGCCTCAAGCTTCAAGCCGCAAGAGAGCTAGGTCTCCGGGATTTTGCTTTTACTTGCAGCTTGTGGCTTGAAGCTTGCCGCTTTTGCTCTTAGAATACGCGGCCTTTCGGGCCTAGGCCCATTTTTGATGTGTGCCTCAAGTTAGCACCGACTACAGGAACGATGTTCACATGGTAACTATTCGTCTCGCTCGTGGCGGCTCCAAAAAGCGCCCCTTCTACCACCTGACCGTGACCAACAGCCGCAATGCGCGCGATGGTCGCTTCGTAGAGCGTATCGGCTTCTTCAATCCGATCGCTTCGGGTGCTGAAGTCAAGCTGTCCGTGAATCAAGAGCGCGCTACCTACTGGCTCGGCCAGGGCGCACAGCCGTCTGAGCGCGTTGCTCAGCTGCTGAAAGAAGCTGCCAAGGCTGCTGCCTAAGCACTTTATGAGCACGACGCCGGCTCCCGCCGAGGATCTGATGGTTCTTGGCAAGATTGTCTCGGTGCATGGCGTCAAGGGTGAGGTGAAGGTGTTTTCCTTTACCGATCCACTGGATAACGTGCTCGATTACCCTCGCTGGACGCTGCGGCGCGATGGCGAGGTGAAACAGGTTGAACTGGCTGGTGGACGCTTGCAGGGCAAGGTTCTGATCGCCAGGCTGAAAGGGCTCGATGATCGTGAAGTGGCGCGTACCTACGCCGGCTTCGAAATCTGCGTTCCCCGTAGCCTGCTGCCCGAACTGGAAGACGGCGAGTTCTACTGGTATCAGCTGATAGGTCTCAAGGTCATCGATCAGGCGGGGCAATTGCTCGGCAAGATCGATCATCTGTTCGAGACCGGTGCCAACGATGTGATGGTGGTCAAGCCGTGCATCGACAGCCTCGATGATCGCGAGCGTCTGTTGCCTTATACGCAACAGTGCGTGTTGTCGATCAGCCTTGAGGCTGGCGAGATGCGGGTCGACTGGGATGTGGACTTCTGACGCCATGCCGAGCTTGCGCGTCGATGTCATTACGCTGTTCCCGGAAATGTTCGCCGCCATCGGCGATTACGGCATTACCAGCCGTGCGGTAAGGCAGGAGCTGTTGCAGCTGACCTGCTGGAACCCACGCAGTTACACCACGGATCGTCATCACACCGTTGACGACCGCCCCTTCGGTGGTGGTCCTGGCATGGTGATGAAGATCAAGCCGCTCGAAGATGCTCTGGCTGATGCCAGGCAGGCCAGCGGCGGTCAGGCGAAGGTGATTTACCTTTCGCCACAGGGCCGCCCGCTGACGCAGGCGGCGGTACGCGAGCTGGCGAAGGAGGAGCGTTTGATCCTCATCGCCGGCCGCTACGAAGGCGTCGACGAGCGTTTCATCGAAACGCATGTCGACGAGGAGTGGTCGATTGGCGACTACGTCCTGTCCGGCGGTGAGCTGCCGGCCATGGTGCTGATCGATGCGGTAACGCGCCTTTTGCCTGGTGCATTGGGTCATGCAGATTCGGCCGAGGAAGACTCCTTCACGGATGGCTTGCTCGACTGCCCGCACTACACCCGTCCGGAGGTGTATGCGGATAAACGTGTTCCTGAGGTGCTGCTTGGCGGCAACCACGAACACATCCGGCGCTGGCGTTTGCAGCAGTCCCTGGGACGCACCTGGGAACGCCGTGTCGATCTTCTGGATAGCCGCTCGCTTTCTGGAGAAGAGAAAAAGCTGCTGGAGGAATATATCCGCCAGCGGGACGATAACTAAATATCGATGGCCGGCCTGACGGCCCGTCTTAGGAGCGCAGCATGACCAACAAAATCATTCAGCAGATCGAAGCTGAGCAGATGAGCAAAGAGATCCCGACCTTTGCCCCGGGCGACACCGTAATCGTCCAGGTAAAAGTAAAGGAAGGTGACCGTCAGCGTCTGCAGGCGTTCGAAGGTGTGGTAATCGCCAAGCGTAACCGCGGTCTGAACAGCGCCTTCACCGTGCGCAAGATCTCCAGCGGCGTAGGCGTAGAGCGTACTTTCCAGACTTACAGCCCGCTGGTCGACAGCCTGTCCGTCAAGCGTCGTGGTGACGTTCGCAAGGCCAAGCTGTACTACCTGCGCGACCTGTCCGGCAAGGCAGCACGCATCAAGGAGAAGCTGGCTTAAGCCACGCTTCCCTCTCGAAAAAAAGCAGCCCAGGGCTGCTTTTTTCGTTTCTGGCGTTTGTTGAAACGGCAGCAAGGTGGCGCAAGCGGACGTAGGGTGGATCGGGGCGCGTAGCTGACGCTCTTTCCATCCACCATTGCGATCGCTAGGTTGGTGGACGGATCGGGCCGCGCAGGTGAAGCGTCGTCCACGTCATGAAACCCACCAAATCGAATGTCCGCTTCCGCCTTGTCGAGGCCATTCATACGGGTGCGGTTTTCGTATCCATTGCGCACACCAAAATCGTGAACAGGTTCTGAGTGATGACCCCCAGAGAACAGGAAATTCAGCGGCGTACCGAGCTTTCGGAGACCCGCGTGGCCAAGGCGGTGTTTCCGCCGACCACCAACCACCACAACACCCTGTTTGGCGGGACGGCCATGGCCTGGATGGACGAGGTATCGTTCATCACTGCCACGCGTTTCTGTCGCCTGCCGCTGGTGACCGTGTCGTCCGATCGTATCGATTTCAATCATCCGATTCCGGCTGGCTCTATCGTCGAGCTGGTCGGGCGCGTGAGTGCGGTCGGCAACACCAGCATGAAGGTGCAGGTCGACGTATTCGTCGAGGAGATGTACGGCACCCGCCGCGAACTTGCCATCCATGGGGCCTTCAGCTTCGTGGCGATGGGTGAGGACGGCAAGCCGGTGCCGGTGCTGCCTGGTTTCTGATCGTGCGCGTGCCTCTGGCGCCGCCAAGCCTTTGCTGTTTCGGGGGTAATCGATGTCCGCAGTCGACCATCCGCTGATCGAGCGTTTCATCGAGACGCTGTGGCTGGAGAAAGGCCTTTCCGTGCACACCCGGGCGGCGTATCGCAGTGACCTGGCGTTGCTCAATGGCTGGCTGCAGGGCCGTGATGTCGAGTTGCAGTCGGCTGGTCGCGAGGTGCTGCTCGATCACCTGGCCTGGCGCATGAACGAAGGCTACAAGGCGCGCTCCACGGCGCGGCTGATTTCCGGTATGCGCGGTTTCTACCGATTTCTGCTGCGCGAGGGGCTTATCGACACCGATCCCACTCTGCAGGTGGACATGCCGCAGCTTGGCCGACCCCTGCCCAAATCGCTGTCCGAAGCGGATGTCGAGGCGCTGCTGGCGGCCCCCGATCTGGATGATCCCATCGGGCTGCGTGATCGCGCCATGCTCGAGGTGCTGTATGCCTGCGGGCTGCGGGTCAGTGAGCTGATCGGTCTTACCCTCGAGCAGGTCAATCTGCGTCAGGGCGTGCTGCGGGTATTCGGCAAAGGCAGCAAGGAGCGTCTGGTGCCCATGGGCGAGGAGGCGATCGGCTGGGTCGAGCGCTATTGCCGCGAGGCTCGGCCGGTTCTGCTTGGGGGGCGGCCAGGCGATGTGCTGTTTCCCAGCCTGCGTGGCGAACAGATGACCCGGCAAACCTTCTGGCACCGCATCAAACATCAGGCCAGGGTGGCCGGCATCGCCAAATCGCTGTCGCCGCACACCCTGCGCCATGCGTTCGCGACCCATCTGCTCAACCATGGCGCGGATCTGCGCGTGGTGCAGATGCTCCTGGGGCATAGCGATCTGTCCACCACGCAGATCTATACCCACGTGGCGCGGGCTCGCTTGCAGGCGCTGCATGCGCAGCATCATCCCCGCGGATGAATCGCCTGTGGCAGTTCGCGCTTTGCGTCCTGGGCCTGAGGCCCGCGGCTGCGGTTATGATAGTCTTCGCTCTTCCCTTGTCACCCCGTCGCTCGATAGGAGTATTCATGCGTGTGACCCGCATTTTCGCGGCCATGGCCCTTGCTCTGGTCAGCACCCTTGGCCACGCTGCCGATCCGGATCAGACGATCCGCCAGAACCTGTTGTCGATCCAGCCTGATCTGCCGATCGAAGCCATCGCCGAAAGTCCGATGCCCGGCGTCTATCAGGTGCAGCTCAAGGGCGGTCGTCAGCTGTATGCCAGCGCTGACGGGCAATTCGTCATGCAGGGCTATCTGTTTCAGTTCAAGGACGGCCAGGCGGTGAACCTCACCGAGGTCGAGGAAAGCCGCGCCGTGGCCAAGCAGATCAACGCCATTCCTGCCAAGGACATGGTGGTGTTCGCGCCCAAGGAACCGAAAGCGCATATCACCGTGTTCACCGATACCGACTGCGGTTACTGCCAGAAACTGCACAGCGAAGTGGCCGAGCTCAACAAGCAGGGCGTCGAAGTGCGTTATCTGGCCTTCCCGCGCCAGGGTATGGGCAGCAAAGGCGCGAAGGATCTGGCCAGCGTCTGGTGCGCCAAGGATCGCCAGGCGGCGATGAACCAGGCCAAGTCACGGCAGTCGGTGGCTGCAGCCACCTGCGACAACCCGGTGGCCGAGCAATATCAGCTGGGGCAGATGATCGGGGTCAACGGCACACCGGCGATCATTCTGGAGAACGGCAAGATGATTCCGGGCTATCAGCCAGCGGCGCAGCTCGCTCGCCTGGCCCTGGACGCCAAGTGATCCGGCTTGATTGACTATCGAACAGCCGCTTCGTAATGTGCGGCTCTTTTTCCACGGCCGGAGCCTGCTCCGGCCGTTTTATGCAGTGCAGATGGGGAGTCTAGTGTGAAACCGGTCAAAGTAGGCATCTGTGGGCTGGGTACCGTCGGTGGCGGTACCGTCAATGTGCTCAAGCGCAACGCCGAGGAAATCGCGCGTCGTGCCGGGCGCGGCATCGAGGTGGCGCAGATCGCCACCCGTACACCGAAGCCTCAGTACCAGACGACCGGCGTGACCATTACCGACGATGTCTTCGCGGTAGCCAGCAACCCCGAGATCGACATCGTCGTAGAGCTGATCGGTGGCTACAGCATCGCCCGTGATCTGGTGCTCAAGGCCATCGACAACGGCAAGCACGTGGTGACCGCCAACAAGGCGCTGATCGCCGTGCACGGCAACGAGATTTTCGCCCGCGCCCGCGAGAAGGGCGTGATCGTCGCCTTCGAAGCGGCGGTGGCCGGTGGCATTCCGGTGATCAAGGCGATTCGCGAAGGTCTGGCGGCCAACCGTATCAACTGGCTGGCCGGGATCATCAACGGTACCGGTAACTTCATCCTCAGTGAAATGCGTGAGAAGGGCCGTACCTTCGAAGACGTGCTGGCCGAGGCGCAGGCACTGGGTTATGCCGAGGCCGATCCGACCTTCGATGTGGAAGGTATCGACGCTGCCCACAAGCTGACCATTCTGGCGTCCATCGCCTTCGGTATCCCGCTGCAGTTCGACAAGGCCTACACCGAAGGCATTACCAAGCTGACCACTGCTGACGTCAACTACGCCGAGGCGCTGGGCTACCGCATCAAGCACCTGGGCGTGGCGCGCCGTACCGAAGCCGGTATCGAGTTGCGCGTGCACCCGACGCTGATTCCGGCCGACCGCCTGATCGCCAACGTCAACGGCGTGATGAATGCGGTGATGGTCAATGGCGACGCCGCTGGCAGCACGCTGTTCTACGGCGCTGGCGCTGGCATGGAAGCGACCGCTTCGGCGGTGGTGGCGGATCTCGTCGACGTGGTGCGTGCCCTGACCACCGACCCGACCAACCGCGTACCGCACCTGGCCTTCCAGCCGGACTCGCTGTCCGACCATCCGATCCTGTCGATCGCTGACTGCGAAAGCGCCTATTACCTGCGCATTCAGGCCAAGGATCGCCCCGGCGTGCTGGCTCAGGTGGCGAGTATCCTGTCGGAGCGCGGCATCAACATCGAATCGATCATGCAGAAAGAAGTCGAAGAACAGGATGGCCTGGTGCCGATGATCCTGGTCACTCATCGCGTTGCCGAGCAGCGCATGAACGACGCCATTGCAGCACTGGAAGCGCTGACCGACGTGGTCGGTAACGTCGTGCGCATCCGCGTCGAACAACTGAACTGAGGGCAGCTACAGGCTGCAAGCTTCAAGCTGCAAGAGGGGCCTTTGGGTTCACTGCTCGCTTGATGAACTGAACTTGAACACCGCAGCAGGGGAGAAGCGATAAGCCGCGAGCGAAGGCACTTGTGCTTTCGCTTGAAGCTTGAAGCTTGAAGCTTGCCGCTCAAACCGAAGGTTTGCAGAAAATGCGCTATATCAGCACTCGCGGCCAGGCACCGGCCCTGAATTTCGAAGATGTTCTGCTGGCCGGCCTGGCCAGTGATGGCGGCCTCTACGTGCCGGAAAACCTGCCGCGCTTCACTCAGGAGGAAATCGCTTCCTGGGCTGGCTTGCCGTATCACGAGTTGGCGTTCCGAGTGATGCGCCCGTTCGTCGATGGCAGCATTCCGGATGCGGATTTCAAGAAGATTCTCGAAGACACCTACGGCGTGTTCGATCATTCCGCGGTGGCGCCGTTGCGCCAGCTGAACGGCAACGAATGGGTGCTCGAGCTGTTCCATGGTCCGACCCTGGCGTTCAAGGATTTCGCCCTGCAGCTGCTCGGCCGCCTGCTCGATTACGTGCTGGCCAAGCGCAACGAGCGTGTGGTGATCATGGGCGCCACTTCCGGTGATACCGGTTCGGCGGCCATCGAAGGTTGCAAGGCCTGCGACAACGTCGATATCTTCATCATGCACCCGCACAACCGCGTGTCCGAAGTGCAGCGTCGGCAGATGACCACCATCCTGGGCGATAACATCCACAACATCGCCATCGAGGGTAACTTCGACGACTGCCAGGAGATGGTCAAGGCCAGCTTCGCCGACCAGGGTTTCCTCAAGGGCACTCGCCTGGTGGCGGTCAACTCGATCAACTGGGCGCGGATCATGGCCCAGATCGTTTACTACTTCCATGCCGCGTTGCAGCTCGGTGGGCCGGCGCGTTCGGTGGCCTTCTCGGTGCCGACCGGCAACTTCGGCGACATCTTCGCCGGTTACCTGGCGCGCAACATGGGCCTGCCGATCAGCCAGCTGATCGTCGCCACCAACCGCAACGACATCCTGCACCGCTTCATGAGCGGCAACCAGTACGCCAAGGGCGATCTGTATCCGACCTTGTCGCCGTCGATGGACATCATGGTGTCGTCGAACTTCGAGCGCCTGCTGTTCGACCTGCACGGTCGCAATGGCCCGTCGATCGCTGCGCTGATGAGCGAGTTCCGTCAGACCGGCGGTTTCACCGTCGAGGACGATCGCTGGACGGAGGCTCGCAAACTGTTCGACTCCCTGGCTGTGAGCGACGAGCAGACCTGCGAGACCATCGCCGAGGTGTATGCCGCTACCGGTGAGCTGCTCGACCCGCATACCGCCATTGGCGTGCGTGCCGGTCGCGAGTGCCGCCGTAGTCTGTCGGTGCCGATGGTGGTGCTGGGTACTGCGCACCCGGTCAAGTTTCCCGAGGCGGTGGAGAAAGCGGCAGTCGACCAGTCGCCCACGCTGCCGCCACACCTGGCCGACTTGTTCGAGCGTGAAGAGCGCTGCACGGTGCTGGCTAACGAGCTGACGGTCGTGCAGGAATTCGTGGCTGCCCACGGTAATCGCGGCAAGCCGCTCTGATGCGCTGAGTGCTGTCAGTATCCGCAAGGCCGGTAACCGCAAGGTGCCGGCCTTTTTTTGTCTGGGAGGCTTCGACGTATTTGCGCCCTAGCTCCGACTCTTCACGGCAATAGGAGCCAGCGCGCAAAGGCCCTTGTCGAGTGGCCCGACGTAGGGGTTGGCCCAGCCCATCACGCAGCCCATCAGTTGGTTGCGCTGGCGCTCCCAGGGTTGTGCCGGGTAGGTCTTGTTCCAGGCGCTGAACAACTGGCGATTCTGCTTCGACAGTCTCAACTGGTAGCGGTCGCTCATGTACAGGTAGGTACGCGCGATCATGCCGCGCACTTCCTTGCGTGGCATCACCTTGCGCGCCTTGAAGTCCACCACTGTCGGGCAGGCGCCGTACTGGCTCGGTGGGTGTGGCAGCCAGCCGAAGTCGTAGTTGCTGCGGTCGCCGTTCACCTCGCCAATCGCGGGCACCAGGTTGTGCAAGTCGGCTTCGGCGCGGCGAAATACCTTGTCGTTCTTGCTGCAATTCTTGCGCCCGCCGTGCTGCCAGCATTGGCGCTGATGGCCGATCTGCCAGGCCGATACGATGTGTTCCCATTCGATGCGTGCCGCGCGGTTGGCATTCTTGCGCGGGGTGTAGCCGCAGCTTTTCAGGTCGACGCGGTTGCCGCTGAAACTGCAGCCGCAGTAGAACTCCACCGACTGGCGCTCATAGAGTTTCCAGCCGATCTTCTTGGCTTCGCTGAAGGTTTGCGGTGGTGCGGCGGAGAGGGAGGTGGAGAGGGTGATGCAGAGCAAAGCGAGGAGGCTGCGGGACGACATGCGGCTTTCCGGAAAAGTGGCGCATCATACCGGTTCGCTGCCGGATGCCAAGGCTAGCCAATTGATGGCGCGTCCGTCGCCTTCAGCCTTTTGCTCAACTGCGAAAGAGTCGGCGGATTTTTCTTCAGGGAGCCGATTTAATTGGCAAGATTTTTCCCCGCTGCGTCATTCCCTTCGTATGATTCCAGGCTTGTTTCGCGAGATCGAAATTAATTACATGTGATGAATTGAAATATCACATGTGATGTTCTAGTCTGCGTTTCATGGAAAACAAATCGTCAGCTCATTATCAGCGTCTTTTTCGCCAGCGTCTGCGCGAACAGGGGTTGGTGAAAAAGGAAGTCTGGATACTGCCCGAGCACGCCCAGCGGCTATCGGCAGTTGAACGAAAACTGCGCCAGCCCCAGTCGGAGCTGGCCTCAATGGAGGAGGGGGTGAGCATGCCTCAGGTTTGGACTGCACAAACGTTGTTCGATGCGCTGTCGGGGACAGAGCCGTTTGCCGATGGCCGCGCCGCCATCGAGCTGATCCAGGGTGCCGACGCCAGTCTGCACGTGACCATGAAGGAATACGGTGATCTGCCGCTGTTCATCGCGGTATTCGGTGATCAGATCATCGTCGAGGCGCTGCTCTGGCCGGCCAGTGATGTGCGTGATACGGCCGCGTTCAACGAGGAAGTGCTGCGCAGCCACAAGCTGTTCCCGCTTTCCTGCGTCGGCCTGGAAACCCTGCCCGACGGGCAGGCCTGCTACACCATGTTCGGTGCCCTGAGCGCTTCGTCGATCCTGCCCAATGTGGTGCTGGAGATCGAAATGCTGGCGGACAACGTGATCAAGGCTACCGAAGCCTATGAAGATTTCCTCAAGGCCAGTGTGTAAGGAGAAACGCTGATGAACGTCTGGAGCAAATTGCTGACGGCACTGCGTGGCGGTGCCAATGAAGTGGGTGAAGCGCTGGTCGATGGGCAGGCTCTGCGCATCCTCGATCAGGAAATCCGCGACGCCGATATCGAGCTGCGCAAATCCAAGGAGGCCCTGGCCGAAATCATGGCCAAGCAGAAGCTGGCCGCCGAGCGTGCAGGTAAATCCGCCACCAAGGTCGCCGAGTACGAGCAATACGCGCTCAAGGCCCTTGAGGCGGGTAATGAAGAGCTGGCCACCGAAGTGGCTGGCAAGATCGCCAACCTGGAAATCGAGCTGGCCAGCGAGCGTGAACAGGCCGATGGTTATGCCGCCAGCGTGGCGCAACTGCGTAAGGCAGTGAGCCAGGCCGAGACCAATATCAAGCGCCTGAAACAGCAGGTGGATACGGTCAAGGCTACCGAAAGCGTGCAGAAGGCGCAGATGGCCGTGGCCCAGCGTTACGGCGGTTCCCAGGCCAAGCTGCACACGGCGGTCGAGTCGCTGGAGCGCATCAAGCAGCAGCAGGCCGAGCGTGCGGCGAAGATGGAGGCCGCCGCCGAACTGGCCGAAGCGTCCAACCTGGATGATTCGCTGGATGCCAAGTTGCGTGCGGCGGGTATCGTCGCTGACAAGACCAGTGCCAACAGCGTGCTGGCGCGCCTCAAGGACAAGGCCAAGCCCTGAGTCTTTCGGGCTCCAGGCAAGTGGTTGCGATGCGTCATGAATGGTGGGGCCACCAGGCTCCGCCATGTTTTTCAGGGATAGGAAATCATGGAAATCTTCCTGCAGGTCTCGCTGGCTTTTCCCACGGTCATCTTCAGTTTCCTGCTGTGCCTGGCGGTGATCTATTGGGTCATCGTCGCCTTTGGCCTGATCGAGATCGATATGCTCGACATCGAGGCCGACTCCGCACTGGAAGGCCCGGCCGCGGCACTCCTGTCCAAACTCAAACTGCGTGATGTACCGCTCACCCTGGTACTGACCCTGCTGTTCTTCTTCGCCTGGTTCATCAGCTACTTCGTCGATCTCTGGCTGCTCAGCCTGTTGCCGCTGGAGTGGCTGCGCTATCCGCTGGGTGCGGTGGTGGCTGTGGCCGCGCTGTTTCTTGCCATACCCCCCTGCCGCTTGCTCTGCGCACCATTGCGTCCGCTGTTTCTCAAGCTGGAAGTGACCAGCAGCAAGAGCGTAATCGGCCAGACCGCGGTGGTGCGCAGCGGGCGGGTGACCGCCAGCCATGGCGAGGCGGTGCTGGAGGACGGTGGCGCGGGTCTGATCCTGCGGGTTCGGGCTGACGAGCAGCAAGATTTCAAGCGTGGCGACCGTGTCGTTTTACTGGAGTACCTGGAGGCGCAGCACGCTTACCGGGTCATAACTGAAGAGGAGTTCCGGGGGCTCTAAGGCTCTGTCCGGTTCCACCTGTCTCAAAGGAGATTGAGCGCAATGTATAACCTTCCACCGTCGCTGATACCCGTGCTGGTCGGGATCGGTCTGGCCGTCCTGCTGATCGTTGGGCTGCTGGCCTTGTTCAAGGCCTTCTACATCAAGGTTCCCCAGGGTACGGCACTGATAGTCAACGACATGTCGTCGACGCCCAAGGTGCATTTCACCGGCGCGCTGGTGTACCCGGTCATCCACCTCAAGGAGTTCATGAAGATCTCCCTGATCACCCTGGAAGTCGACCGCCGGGCCAAGGATGGACTGATCTGCCGCGACAACATGCGTGCCGACATCACCGTGGCCTTCTACCTGCGCGTCAACGAGACCCAGGAAGACGTGCTCAAGGTGGCCAAGGCCATTGGCGTGGAGCGTGCCTCCGACCGCGCCGCGGTCAACGAGCTGTTCAACGCCAAGTTCTCCGAGGCGCTGAAGACCGTCGGCAAGCAGTTCGACTTCGTCGAGCTGTTCGAGAACCGCCAGGACTTCCGCGACCGCATCGTCGAGGTGATCGGCAACGACCTCAACGGCTACGTGCTCGAAGACGTGGCCATCGACTACCTGGAGCAGACCTCCAAGACTTCCCTCGACCCGAGCAACATCCTCGACGCCGAAGGTATCCGCAAGATCACCCAGCTGACCGCCGCGCAGAACGTCATCACCAACGAGCTGGAGCGCAACGAAGAGCTGGCGATCAAGAAGAAGAACGTCGAAACCCGCGAGGCCACGCTCTCGCTCGAGCGTCAGCAGGCCGATGCCGAGGCGCGGCAGAAGCGCGAGATCGAGACCATCCGCGCCCGCGAGGAGGCGGAAACCCTGAAGGTGCGCGAGGAAGAACGGCTCAAGGCCGAGCAGGCGCGCATCCAGACCCAGCAGGAGCTGGATATCCGCGCCGAGAACCATCAACGCGAAGTGGAAGTGGCGCAGCAGAACCGCCAGCGGGCCGTGGTCATCGAGGTGGAGAAAGTCACCCGCGCCAAGGATCTGGAAGTGGTCGCCCGCGAGCGCGAGGTCGAGCTGCAGCGCATCGAGAAGGAAAAGGCGCTGGAGGAAGAGCGCAAGAACATCGCCGCCGTGGTGCGTGAGCGTGTCGCGGTGGAGAAGACCGTGGCCCAGGAAGAAGAGCGCATCAAGGAAGTGCGCGAGGTGTCCGAAGCCGAGCGCCTGAAGCAGGTCGTGGTGCTCAATGCCCAGGCCGAGGCCGAGCAGGAGCTGGTGCGCCAGGTCAAGCAGGCCGAGGCCGACGAGACCCGTTCCAAGCACAAGGCGGTGGAAATCAACAACCTCGCCCAGGCCGAGCTGGAAGCCGCGGCCAAGAGCGCCGAGGCGAAGAAGAAACTCGCCGAAGGCATCGAGGCCGAGCGCGCGGCGCCTGGCCTGGCCGATGCGCGGGTGCGTGAAGTCACCGCCGCGGCCAAGGAGAAGGAAGGCCTGGCCGAGGCGCGCGTGCACGCCGAGCTGCTGATCGCCGAAGCCAAGGGCGAGCAGGAGAAGGGCCTGGCCCAGGCGCGTGTCACCGAGGCGCAGGCGGCGGCCAAGGAGAAGGACGGTCTGGCCGATGCCCGTGTACTGGAAGAGAAGCTCGGCGCCCAGGCGCGGGGCGAGGAGCAGCTCGGTACGGCCAAGGCCAAGGCGACCCAGGATCTGGGCCTGGCCGAGGCGCAGGTGCTGCTCGAGCGCCTGAATGCCGAGGCCGAAGGCCTGGGCAAGAAGTTCGGCGCGCTCGACGCACTCAGCGACAACGCCCGCCAGCACGAAGAGTTCCGCATGCAGCTGGAGAAGAGCTTCGAGGAGGCCATGGCCGCCATCGCCGCGAACAAGGACATCGCCAAGGATCAGGCCGAGGTGCTGGCCACGGCGCTGGCCAAGGCGAAGATCGAAATCGTCGGCGGCGAAGGCGACTTCTTCAACTCGTTCGCCAAGTCGCTGTCGGTGGGCAAGGCCATCGAGGGCGTGGTCGGCAAGAGCCCGGTGGTACAGGACGTGCTGGCGCGGCTGCTGCAGGGCCGCGTGGCGGAAACCAAACCCACGCAGCCGGACGCCGAGCAGGCATGACGCAAGATCCATGCGGCGTCGCTGACGCCGCATGAAAATATCAGCTTCACAGGTAGGAGCCGGCTTGCCGGCGATGGGGTTTTAACCGCGCCGCCGTTGGGGATATCGCTATCGCCGGCAAGCCGGCTCCTGCAACGCGTTGCAGATATAGCGCCGCAGTCAATCAACCTACAAGGAATGTTTCATGTCGGAATCAAGAGATTACCTGGAGATGTCTTTCCGTTCGATCCAGTGCTTCGCCGATGACGGCCGCCTGGACGTCCAGGAGCTGGGCTCGCTACTGGATATCGCCGAGCGCGATGGCGTGATCGACGACAACGAGATCCGTGTGCTGACGCGGATCATCGCCCGCATCAAGCCGGAAGAGCTCGACCAGCCGATGTGCGACAAGCTCGCCGAGATCGCCAGGAAGATCGGTGCCTGAGCACCGCTAGAAATCGCTTTTCGCGCCTCATCCTCGCGATAGGCGCGCTTTTGCTTGCAGACAGCGCAGATTCAGGAAGACCACGATGTCGGACGCCCAAGCCGAAAACACCCAGCAGGACATTCTCGACAAAGCCGTTGCCGAAGGCGGTGCCTATGAGGTACTGCACAAGCGCCTGCAGGAGCAGGGCCTGCGCCTGCGGCAGAATACCGAGGCGCTGAACGAGCAACGTCTGCAGGAGTTCGGCAGCAGCCAGATGGAAGTGACCGGTCGGGTTCGCATCCGTACCGAGAACAACTGCATCGCCCGCGATATCGTCCAGGTCGGCGACTGGCTGCTGTTCGGCTACAACGTGTTTCTCGGGCTGAAGAAGGAAACCTCGGTCGCCGACGTGTTTTCTCTCTATCGCCTGGTGGAGGGGCCTGAAGGTTACGAGGCCGAGTCGATCCCGCTCGATGGCACCTTCCTGGCGCAAAGTGGCTTCGTCAACGACTTCAACGAGCTCTACACCTACTACAAGAATACCCGCCTGCTGCAGCTGGCGATCCGCGACGGCAAGTTGCTGGCCAGCTTTCAGATTGGCGAGCGCATCACCGATATCCGTGTGTTCCGCTGGTCGTTGTCGCTCGACGGCAAGGACGTGCGCTACATCGACAACCGCGGCGAGCGCGATATCGCGCTGCCGGCGCCGTTCGACTTCGAGTGGCAGAAAACCACCCGCGACATGACCGTCAACGGGCGCTTCCCGCACCTGAACATCCTCGACACGGTATTCGTCGAGACGGTCGGCGGTGACCTGACGATCAAGATCGAGAACAACACCGAAAGCGGCCAGGGCATCTATCGCGAAGAGGTGATGGACAAGACCCAATCGCTGGATGACGCCCAGGTCGAGTTCGCCGCGCTGGGCAGCCTGATCCTGCTGAAGATCCTGCCGTACCGCGAGGAGCAGTGGCGCTACCTGGTGTTCAATCGCCTGACCCGCAAGGTCGAGCGCATCGACGCCATCGGTCTAGCCTGCGTGCAGTTGCCCGAAGACCACGGCATCATCTTTCCCGGCGGTTACTACCTGCAGAACGGCGAGCACAAGACCTTCGAGCAGTCCATGGCCGGCATGCGCTTCAAGCGCTCGGTGCGTTCGCCCAACGGCGAGGACGTGCAGTACATCTTTTACCACCCCGGCGAAGGCCGGGCGGTATTGCTGACCTACAACCTGGTCACCCGCCAGTTGCAGAATCCGATCTTCGGTCATGGTTACGCGCGCCTGGAAGACGGGCGCATGGTGATCTTCTCTGCCGAAGGCATTGATCCGACCCGCATCCACCCCATGCAAGTCTGGCAGACGCCGTTCTGCAGCGAGGAATACGCTGCCCGCCAGCCGGCGCGCAGCGGTTTCTTCGGGCGGATCGGCAACGCCGAGCTGGTGCGCGGCGTTTCCGATCTGTTCAACCTCAGCCGCGAGATCGACAGCCGCGAAGTGTCGGTGCCGCGTTATACCCTGCTGTGTCAGAACACCCGTCGGCTGTTCGATATCTATCACTGGCTCGGCGATCCGCAGTGCGCGGGCATGGCGCCGCTGCTGCGCGAGATCGCCGCGACCGGCGAGCTGGTGCTCGACGAGTTCGAGAAGGTCGAGAGCATCCGCCAGCAGTCGGCCACCGCCATGGCCAGTGCCGAGAGCCGGCAGAAGGCGTTGCTCGAGAGCCTGCGTTCGGACAGCTGGGACAAGGTCGAAGAGTATGTCGAGGCGCTCAACGCCATCACCGCCCAGCGCGGCCAGTTGCTGACCATTCGCGACTACCGCTATATCGACGTGTCGCGCATCGACGCCATGGAGGCGGCGCTGCTCGAGGCCCACGAGCAGACCGCGGCGGCGACCTCGCGCTACCTCGCCGGCGATGCCGCGCTGCAGCCCTATCACGACAACCTGCAGGCGCTCGATGCCCAGGCGCAGAAAGCCGAGACCGTGGCGCAGCTGGCCGAACCCCTGGAGGGGTTGGGCGAAATGGCCGCCAACCTGGACATGCTTTCCGGGCTGATGGCCTCGCTGCAGATCGACGACGCCACCGAGCGCACCCGTATCGTCGATGCCATCTCCGAGGTATACGCCAAGCTCAACCAGGCCAAGGCGCGGGCCGAGCAGCGGCGCAAGGGGTTGGGCTCGACGGAAACCGTGGCGCAGTTCGGCGCCCAGTTCAAACTGTTCAGCCAGAGCATCACCAATGCCCTGGCACTGGCTCAGGATCCCGAGCGCTGCGATGAGCAGCTGTCGCGCCTGCTGGTGCAACTCGAAGAGCTGGAAAGCCAGTTCGGCGATCACGAGCAGTTTCTCGGCGACATCCTGGCCAAGCGCGAGGAACTGCTGGAAACCTTCGAGGCGCACAAGCAGACCCTGCTCGACGAGCGCCAGCGCAAGGCCCAGGCCTTGCTCGATGCCGCCCGGCGCATCCTCGACAGCCTGGGCCGACGTACCGCGCGTTTCGACCAGGCCGAGGAACTCAATGCCTTCTTCGCCGCCGACCCGCTGATTCTCAAGCTGCGTGAGCTGGCCGAGCGCCTGCGCGAGCTCAAGGACAGCGTCAAGGCCGACGATGTCGAGGCACACCTGAAAGGCGCCCGCGATCAGGCCGTGCGCGCCCTGCGCGACAAGAGCGAGCTGTTCGAAGAGGGCGGCGATGTCATCAAGCTGGGGCCGCGCCACCGCTTCGCCGTCAACACCCAGGAACTGGATCTGACCCTGTTGCCGCGGGGCGACCAGCTGTACCTGCATCTGACCGGCACCGATTTCCTCGAACCCCTGCACGACGGCGAGCTGGAATCGCTGCGCGACTACTGGCAGGTGGCGCTGGAGTCCGAGTCGGCGGCGCTGTATCGCGGCGAATTCCTGGCCGGTCTGGTACTCGACGCCGCCGTACGCAACACCGAAGGGCTCAGCCTGGATATGCTCAAGGTGCACATGAGCCAGCCCGAAGAGCTGATCAAGCGCATCCGCGAGTTCGCCGCGCCGCGCTACAAGGAGGGCTACCAGAAAGGCATCCACGATCAGGACGCCATGGCCATCCTGCTCAAGCTGCTGGCCCTGCGCGAAGGTGCCGGCCTGCTGACCTACACGCCCCTGGCCCGTGGTTTCGCGCTGTTCTTCTGGAACCGCTGGCGCGAGGACATGGACGCCGCCCACTGGGCCGAGCGAGCCCACACCTGCGCCAACATCCGCAAGCTGTTCGGCCGCGACGACGGCCTCGTGCAGTTGCGCGCTGAAGTGCTGGCGGCGATGCAAAGCTTCCTGGCACGCCATCCGATGCAGCTCGAGGCGGCGCTGCTGCGTGAGGCTGCCGAGTATCTGGTCGAGGAGCTGGCTGCCGAGCGCGTCGAATTCGTGGTCAGCAAATACGCCCGTGATCTGCTAGACGGCCTGCGTCAGCACCTGCAGACCGCGCACATGTGGGACGGCTACCTGCAGGCTCAGGAGCGCCTGCGTGGACGGCCCGACCAGCGCTGGGCGCTAGCCGAGAACTGGCTGCGTGCCTATTGCGCCGAACATGGCGCCGCCTCTCTGGCCTATGTGCCCGAGGCCGTGGCCCTGAGCCTGATCGATGCCGAGCTGCCGGTACGTGTCACCGAGGCGGATCTACAGGTGCGGGCCGACGGCCTGCTCGGTGAGCATCCGCGTATCGAGCAGGGCACCCTGGCCTTCGCCCTGGACGATTTCTTCCAGCGCCTGCGCTATCACCGCGAGACCTTCCTGCCGGCCCTGCAGCGTTATCAGGCGTTGCGCCAGGAGGTGGTCAACCGCGAGCGCGAGGCGCTGCGCCTGAACGAGTTCAAGCCACGGCCGCTGTCCTCCTTCGTGCGTAACAAGCTGATCAACGATGTATACCTGGGTGTCATCGGCGACAACCTGGCCAAGCAGATGGGCACCGCCGGCGAAAGCAAGCGCACCGATCTGATGGGCCTGCTGATGCTCATCTCGCCGCCTGGCTACGGCAAGACCACCCTGATGGAGTACGTGGCTCATCGTCTCGGCCTGATCTTCATGAAGATCAACGGCCCGGCCCTCGGCCACGAGGTGCGCTCCATCGATCCGGCCCAGGCGCCGGACGCCACCTCCCGCCAGGAGCTGGAGAAGCTCAACCTGGCGCTGGAAATGGGCAACAACGTGATGCTCTACGTCGACGACATCCAGCACACCCACCCGGAATTCCTGCAGAAATTCATCTCGCTGTGTGACGGCACCCGGCGCATCGAGGGCGTGTGGAAGGGCCGTACCAAGACCTATGACATGCGCGGCAAGAAGTTCTGCGTGGTGATGTCGGGCAACCCCTATACCGAGTCCGGCGACGTGTTCAAGATCCCTGACATGCTGGCCAACCGGGCCGATATCTACAACCTGGGCGATACCCTCGGCGGCATGGAAGAGGCCTTCGCGCTCAGCTACATCGAGAACGGCCTGACCTCCAATCCGGTGCTGGCGCCGCTGGCCACCCGGGATATGGCCGATGTCTATCGCTTCGTCGCCAAGGCCGAAGGCAAGCCGTTCTCCAGCAACGAGCTGAGCCACGGCTACAGCGGTGCCGAGGTCAACGAGATCGTCTCCACCCTGCAGCGCCTGATGCAGGTGCGCGACGTGGTGCTCAAGGTCAACCAGCAGTACATCGCCAGTGCCGCCCAGGCCAACGAGTACCGCACCGAACCTTCGTTCAAGCTGCAGGGCAGCTATCGCAACATGAACAAGATGGCCGAGAAGATCTCCTCGGTGATGAACGATGCCGAGCTGCTGCAACTGATCGCCGACCACTATCAGGGCGAATCGCAACTGCTGACCACCGGCGCCGAGGAAAACCTGCTCAAGCTCGCCGAGCTGCGTGGCAACCAGACGCCCGAGCAGCTCGAGCGCTGGACGCAGATCAAGCGCGACTTCATGCGCAACAAGGCCATGGGCGGCAGCGATTCGGACATCGGCGGGCGAGTGGTGGCGCAGCTCAACGACCTGGTCGAGGGCGTGCGTGGCCTGAGCCGGATGGGCGAGGGCAAACCGGCGGCGGCCGAGTTGCCCTGGCAGGAATTGCTGGCTGGCCTGGAACGCCTGCGTGAAGTGCAGCCGAAGGTCGAGGTGGCCTTGCAGGCACCGGTTCAGCCCGGCCTGCAGCCGTTGCTCGAACGCCTCGCCGAAAGCCTGCAGAACGGTGTGCTGCCGCTGATCAATGCCATGGACAAGAAGATCGACATCGACCTGGGTACCCACAAGCGTATGGGCGAGATGACCACTCAGCTACGCGATATCGGGCGTCTGCTGGGGCGCAGCGACGACACGCCGTGACCCTCTGGTTGCTGCCGCGTCTCAAGCTGCTGCTCGGCATCGCCGCGCTGATGATCGTGCTGCAACTGGTCAACAGCCTGGATGGCTACGGCCTGAACCGCTGGGGGCTGATCCCGCGGGTGCCTGAAGCCCTGCCGGGCGTGCTGCTGGCGCCCTGGCTGCATGGCAGTTGGCTGCACCTGTTCGGCAACCTCAGCGGCTTCATGGTACTGGGGGCGCTGGCGCTGCTGGAGTCGCGCAGCGAGTTCATCCGCGCCAGCCTGTTCATCATCGTCGCCAGTGGCCTGCTGGTCTGGCTGTTTGGCCGTCAGGGCATCCATGTCGGCTCCAGTGGCTGGCTATTCGGGCTCTGGGGATTGTTGCTGGGGCGCGCCTGGTTTCGCCGCAGTTTCGCGGATCTGCTGCTGGCGGCTCTGGCGCTGCTGCTCTACAGCGGTTTTTTCTTCGGTCTGCCGCCGCAGCAGGGCGTGTCGTTCGAATATCACCTGGCCGGCGCCTTGTGCGGCGGCCTCTATGCCTCATGGCAGCGCGGTGGGCACAAACGCCGCGCACGTCGTACTCGATAAAGGGCATCTCTAAAAACGTAGGCGAGGCAGTCAGCACAAGGCAAAAACAGGCGAAAAAGCGCAGTTTACGAGCTGTAAATGAGCATTTTTAGCCTGTTTTTAACGCAGTGATGACAACGCAGGTAGTTTTTAGAGGTGCCCTAAAGGGGAGCAGAATGGACTTCAATTACCTCGATCAACACCTGCGCGAAAGCCTCGCCGACCTCCGGCTGAGCAACGAGGAACGCGACGAACTGCGTGAGCTTGGCAACGACCTGACGACCGATCAGGTGCGTTACCTGCGTAACCGCGCTTTCGCGCTGGTGCGTGAATTGATCCACAACCCCGAGGATGCCCTGCCGGCGTTGAAGTGGCTGGAGCAGGTGATCAAGACCCTGGAGGTGCGCTGTTCACCGATCCGTGGCCAGGGCAGTGCACATTTCAGTCCTGGCGAAAGTTGCCGCCAGCGCATCCGCGATCTGTGCCGCCAGGCCCGCGAGTCGGTGGACGTGTGCGTCTATACCATCTCCGACGACCAGCTCAGCGATGAACTGATCGCCGTGCACCGCCGTGGTGTGGCGGTACGCATCATCAGCGATAGCGAAAAACGCTTCGACGTGGGCAGTGATATCCAGCACCTGATCGACCAGGGCGTGCCCCTGCGCATCGACAACAGCCCCTTCCACATGCACCACAAGTTCGCTCTGTTCGACGGTCGCCTGCTGCTCAATGGCAGTTTCAACTGGACGCGCAGCGCCAGCACCAGCAACGAGGAAAACCTGCTGGTGACCGACGATCCGCATCTGGTGACCGAGTACGCGCGAGAATTCGACAAGCTGTGGGCACGCTATCGACCCTAGTGCCACATCACAGATCAAATGTCGTATCCGAGCGAACAGGCTGAGTGATTACTCAAAGGCGGAAGCAGACGTAGGGTGGATGACGCTCTTTTCATCCACCATTGCGATCGCAGAGTGGTGGACGGGTCGGGCCGCGTAGGTGAAGCGTCGTCCACCCTACGTCATGAAGCCCACCAAATCGAATGTCCGCTCCCGCCTTATGGCTGCCATCCCCCATTACGATTGCCCCGTTCGCCGCCTCGGGCACATCTACCACCCTGGCCGACACATGACCGTAGCAGTCATTACCAGCGATAGGTCAGCGTCGCCAGTGCGGTGCGGCCCTGGCCGTAGTAGCACTGCAGCTCGCCCTGGCAATAGCTGACGTAGCGCTTGTCCAGCAGGTTGCTCGCGGTCACCCGCAGGTCGAGTCCGTCGAGGCTGGCGCTGGCTCGGCCCAGGTCGTAGTGCACGGCGGCATCGACCAGGGTGCGGCCCGGCATCTCCAGGGTGTTCTCGGCATCGCCATAGGATTTGCTTTGGTAGCGCACCCCCACGCCTGCCCCGGCGCCGGCCAGCGGGCCGTCGGCCAGGGTGTAGTCGAGCCAGGCGGAAGCCTGGTGCGCCGGCACCTGGATGCGCTCGTTGCCTTCGAGCGTGGCGCCGCTGGCCGAGGGATTGGCCCTGGTGACCTCGGAATCCATGTAGGCATAGGAGGCGATCAGATCCAGCTGCCGGCCAAGGCTGGTCTTGCCTTCCAGTTCGATGCCGCGTACGCGGATCTCGCCGGTCTGTTCGTTGAAACCGTTGTTGATCGGGTCGGGGGTGAGCACGTTCTCCTGGGTCAGCTGGAAGGCCGAGACGGTGATCAGGCTGTCGCTGCCCGGCGGCTGGTATTTGACGCCCAGTTCGTATTGCTCGCCGGTGGTCGGCTTGAATGCCTGGCCGGAAAAATCGGTGCCGGCGGTGGGGTCGAAGGAGGTGGCGTAGCTCAGGTAGGGCGTCATTCCATTGTCGAAAACGTAGGCCAGGCCGATGCGACCGGTGACCTTGCTGTCGTCTTGGCGCGCCTTGCTGATACCCGGCAACTGGTTGCGGGTGCGGCTGGAGGCATCGTCGTAGCGCAGGCCCAGGGTCAGTATCCAGTTGTCGTACTTGAGCTGATCCTGCGCGTAGACACCCACCTGTTCGGTGCGCTGGCGATAGTCGATGCGCGGAATCAGATCGGGCACCGGCTGGCCGTACACCGGATCGTAGATGTCGATGGGCGTGTCGTAGAGGTTGGAGGCGAACTCGTAGCGATCATCCAGGTGCAGGTAGTCTACGCCGACCAGGGCGGTATGGCGCAGCGCGCCGGTGGCGAATTCGGCCTGGGCATTGCTGTCCACGGTGAGGCTGGTGGCTTCGCCTTCGCCGTGGGTGGCGACGCGGGAGAGCTGGCGGCCGCTGGCGTCGAGCATGAAGCTGGGGCTGGCCTTGGTATCCACCTTGACATGATTGGATTGCAGGTTCTGGCGCAGCGTCCAGGTGTCGTTCAGGCGATGGCTGAAGTTGTAGCCCAGCGCGTACTGCTCACGTTCATAGCCGTCGAAACCCGGTTCGCCGGTATAGCGCGTAACGGGCAGGCGGCCGTTGGGGTTGCTCCTCAGGGTGCCCCTGGCGGGCAAGGGGTGGTAGTCGGACAGCGTATCGTCCTTCTGGTAGTGGCTGAACAGGGTCAGCTGGGTGTCTTCGCTGGGCTGCCAGGTCAGGGCCGGGGCGATGAAGCGGCGTTCGTCGTAGCCCATGGTCGATCCTGCCGTCGGCGTTGCGCGCCAGGCCGGTCAGGCGATAGGCCAGAGTCTCGGCTTCATCCAGCGGGCCGGATACATCGAAAGCGCCCTGGGCGCGGTCGTGGCTGCCGGTCTGCAGCTGGACTTCGTGTAGCGGCTCGAAGCTGGGGCGCTTGCTGAGCATGTTGACTAGGCCGCCAGGCAGGCCCTGGCCGTACATGACCGAGGCCGGCCCCTTGAGTATTTCCACGCGCTCCAGGCCATAGGTTTCGATGCGCGCCAGGGCGGCGCTGTAGGCACCGAATGGCAGCTGTGAGCCGTTGAGGTTGTAACGGGTGTAGAAACCACGGCTCTGCAGCACGTCGTTGCGGCTGTCGCTGTCGCCGAAGCTGGCGATCACCCCGGGCGTGTAGCGCACCGCTTCGGTCAGGTTCTGCGCGCCCTGGGCCTGGATCTGTTCGCGGGTCACCACATTGACGGTTTGCGGGATCTCGCTCAGCGGCGTATCGGTCTTGCTCGCGCTGGCGCTGCGCTTGGCCACGTAGCCGTCTACCGGATCCCAGGCGCTTTCCTGGTAGGCACCGGCGTCGATCCTGGTTTCCGGCAACAGGCTGGGGCCGGCCGGAGCGACCTCCAGCACATAGCCATCGGCGCTGCGCCGGGCGCTCAGGCCGCTGCCCTGGAGGAGGCGAGCGAAGCCGTCGTCCAGGCTGTAGCTGCCCTGCAAGCCCTGACTGTCGCGGCCACGCACCTGCGCGGCATCGTAGGACAGGGCCACGCCGGCCTGGCGGGCATAGCGACCGAGGGCCTGATCCAGCGGCCCGGCCGGAATCTCGAAGCGAAGCACTTCGCTCTGCGCCTGCAACGCGGCAATGGGCAGGCACAGTACGCCGCTCAGGCCGAGCCGAAGGGCCAGGGCTAGCGGCGGGAAGCGGCGCTGGATGTTGGGTTGGCGGCGTTGGTCGGCGTGCATGATGATCCCGTTTTCATTGGCTTATGCCTGTCAGGACGGGCGAGGAATGAAAACTGGAACCACAGGGAACATTTACCCGGTAGTTTCTCAACGGCCAGTTAGTTGCCTTGAGTCAGCCTGACCTGTACCAGCCAGGGGCTGAAGTGGCGGATCTGCAAGGGGAAGCTGCGGGCCAGCAGGCGCAATGCCTGATCGGGATTGTCCAGGGGCAGTACGGCGGATACCCGCAGATGCGCCAGGGCATCGCCGTCGAAGAGCAGGTAACCGGGACGCTGTCGTGCCAGGGCGGCGAGCACCTCCGGCAGCGGACGGTCTTCGACCAGCAGTTGATGCTGGTGCCAGGCCTGCTCCTGCTCATGGGCGTCGAAGCCGCTCAGTGGGCCTATCCCCCTCTCGTCGAGGCGCAGGCGCTGGCCGGCGCCGACCTGCACGGTGTCGCCTCCGGAGCGGACTTCGACTCTGGATTCCAGCATGTCCAGCTGGGTTGCGTGGTCGTGGCTGGCGACCACGAAGCGGGTGCCCAGCGCACGGATACTGCCATGGGCGGTTTCCACGACGAATGGCCGTGCGGCATCGCTGGCGACTTCGACCAGGATTTCGCCTTGCAGCAGATGCAGGGTACGACGTTCGCGGTCGAATGCCAGGTTCACGGCCGAGTGGCCGTTGAGGGTCAATTGCGTGCCGTCCTCCAGTACCTGTCCATGCCACTGTCCGCTGCCGGTACGGATATCGGCCAGCAAGTAGCCGGGCGGGTTGGCCTGCAGGAACAGCGCGGCCGGCAGCAGTAGCGCCGCGCACAGCAACAGGGCGCTGGCGGAGCGTTTCAAGCCCCGCCGTCTATCCACCTGCCGCGTCGCCCGCAGGGCGGCCTGGACGGGTGCGGCGGGCAGGGCACCGATCTGCTCGATCATGCGTTCGAGGTTGCGGGCCGCGGCCTCGTGCTGAGGGGCCGCGGCGCGCCAGGCGGCGAAATCGGCTTGGCTAGCCGGTTCGGCATCCACCTGTACCAGCCACTCGGCGGCCTGTGCCAGGATCGTGTCGGGGATCGCGCTCATGGCGCACCGTCCAGGCGACGATGGCAGTGCAGCAGGGCCTGCACCAGGTATTTCTGCACCATCTTGGTGGAAACGCCCAGGCGTGCGGCGATCTCGGCATGGCCGAGGCCGTCCAGATGGCGCAGCAGGAACGCCTGCTGCGCCTTGTCGCTGAGCCCCCGCAGGGCCAGGGCTATCTGCTCCAGTGCCTGCACGGCCTGCATGATCTGTTCGGGGGAGGGAAAGCCCTCGAGATCCTCGGCAGCCTGATACAGGGCCTCGAGATAGGCCTGCTCGATCTTGCTGCGGCGCGCACGGTCGATCAGCAGGCGGCGCGCGGTGGTGGCGAGAAAGGCGCGCGGTTCGCGCAGGTTCAATTGGGCACGAGAGGCGAGGATGCGGGCGAAGGTGTCATGCGCGACATCCGCGGCGTTCTGCGGGCAGCCCAGGCGTTTACGCAGCCAGCCGAACAGCCAGCCGTGATGGTCGCTGTACAGCGCACCGATGGCTTGGCGGTCGGGAACGTCGGGAGTGGCCTCGGGCATGGGCGTGGCATTGCGACTCTATGAGAATGAGTCGCAATTTAATCGAGTCTTTTCCGAAGAGCAACGGCGTGTCGTCGACTGGCGTGGTGCCTTGCGCCATGCTCGGCTCATCGTCATATGGACATCAGCCTGGGCTCAGCGGCGCAACGCTGGCAGGAACGTCTGCCAACTGGCCGGCAGATGTCGGCGCAGGGCACCGGTCATCGCTTCACGGCGTTTCTGGTAAAGCAGGCCAAGGCCGATGACGCCCAGGCCGATCAGGCTGACCACCACCGGGAACAGCAGCGAGTCCTCGAATACGTCATGGGCCAGGTAGCCGAGATAGCCGGCCACGCCCAGAGCGCCAAACACCATGAACAGCGGGCGCCGCAGTAACACGGCGAGGCCGATCAGGCCCAGGTTGATCAGGCAGTAGAGGGCCTTGCCCAGATCGCTGCCGCTGTCCATCAGGCTCAGGCCACCCCAGAAGGCGGTGAGGCCGGCCAGATAACCCCAGAAGGCGAAGTCCCGCTTGCTGCGTCCGTCCACCAGTAGGCTGACGAGCAGAATCACCAGGCCGAACCAGAGGGAGACCCAGCGCCGTTGTTCCCAGCTGAAATACTCGCCGTAGAGCAACTCGCTGAGATCCATCGACATGAACCAGAGCGCCACGGCAATCGGCATGACGATGAAAGGGAAGGGCATCAGGCGCAGCACCAGCAGGCCGACCAGGATCGTGGCCACCTCCATGACCAGCCAGCCACCCTGCACATAGCGGTAGTAATCGACGTAATCGGTTTGCGTGTCGCCCAGCGGCCAGAGGCCGAATACCCGCTGCGCGGCGAATACCACCAGGGGCGTGAGGCTGACCGCCACCGCCGCCAGCAGGCCGCCGGGAATCGGTTGGCCGCGTTGCCACAGGCTGCGGCCGCCAAGCAAGAACAGCAACAGATAGGCACTGCTGATCAGCAGCAGGGCCGTGTCGCCGATGCTCATCCAGGCTTCGGTGAGCAGCCAGCCCATGGCGCCGATGATCAGCAGTGCACCGAAGTAATAGGCCACATGGGACAGTTGAAAGCTGGGGCGGCTTTGCGGGTCGTGCCGGAGAAAGTCCAGCAGGGCCTGATCCTGGCCGGGCTGAAGGACGCCGGCCTGGACGGCGCGGGTCAGGTCGCTGCTGTCGATCTTGAGTGTCATGAACGAGTCCCTGTACTGGCGTGACGTCCTGTCGACCAGTGCAGGCGCAGGGCGCTACGCAATGACGCTGTAGGTGTGCCCTGGCCGCTGGCTGCCGCACAGCGAAGCCAGGCGACTGCTGTCAGTGTTTACGCGGTACCGGTTTGAGCAGTTCTTCCGGCGGCATTTCGCACTGGATCTTGCGACCGATCAGTTGCTCGATCGGGGGCAGGGCGAAAGCGTCGTCCTCACTGGCGAAACTGATCGAGGTGCCGCTGGTGCCGGCGCGGCCGGTACGACCGATGCGGTGCACGTAGTCGTCCGGGTCTTCCGGCAGGGTGAAGTTGATCACGTGGCTGATGGCGTCGACGTGGATGCCGCGGCCGGCCACATCGGTGGCGACCAGCACGCGAATGCTGCCTTCGCGGAAACCTTCCAGCACCTTGATGCGCTTGTGCTGCGGCACATCGCCGGACATCTGCGCGGCACTGATACCGTCGCGGGTCAGGCGCTCCTCGATGCGGCGTACTTCGTCCTTGCGGTTGGCGAAGACCATCACGCGGATCCAGTCGTTCTGGGCGATCAGGTTGTAGAGCAGTTTGTACTTGTCTGCCGAGGCGACGGCGTAGACGTGTTGTTCGACGGTATCGCTGGCGACGTTTTCCGGCTCGATCTCGACGATGGCCGGATCGGTAGTCCACTGCTTGGCCAGGTTCATCACGTCTTCGGTGAAGGTGGCCGAGAACAGCAGGGTCTGGCGCTCACCCTTCATCGGGGTCTGGCGGATGATCTGGCGCACCTGGGGAATGAAGCCCATGTCGAGCATGCGGTCGGCTTCGTCGAGCACCATCACCTCGACCATGTCCAGGTGCACTTCACCGCGCTGGTTGAAGTCCAGCAAGCGGCCCGGGGTGGCCACCAGAATGTCGCAGAAGCGTGATTCGAGCAGCTTGAGCTGTTTGTCGAAGTCCATGCCGCCGACGAAGCTCATGACGTTCAGGTTGCTGTACTTGGTCAGCTCGGCAGCGTCCTTGGCGATCTGCACCACCAGCTCGCGGGTCGGCGCGATGATCAGTGCCCGTGGCTCGCCCATGTAGCGGTCTTTCGGCGGCGGGGTCTGCTGCAACTGGGTGATGATCGAGATCAGGAAGGCGGCTGTCTTGCCGGTGCCGGTCTGGGCGCGGCCAATGGCGTCCCGGCCCTTGAGGGTGTAGCCCAATACGCCTGCCTGGATCGGCGTGCAGTAGGGGAAGCCGAGGTCATGGATGGCGTGCATCAGATCCGGCGACAGTTTGAAGTCGTGGAAGCGGGTCTTGCCGGGGGCCGGATCGACCTTGAAATCTTCGAGTTTCCAGGTATCGACGGGCTTGGGGGCGCGTTCTCGGCGAGGTTTCGCTGGCTTGCTCTGGGGCTTCTGCGCAACGGGGGCCGACTCTTTCGGTGGCCGCGGCTGGCGTTCCTCGCGAGCGGGGCTGGCGGGTGGGGAAGAGGGCTCGAGGGTCGGGGAGACTGAGCTGTGTGGCTCATTTTCGGCTTTGCCGAATATTTTTTTGAGTGCGTTGAGCACGGTCATCTCGTCGGTTGATTAAGGAATGAACGACAGTCAGTGTAAAGCAAGACGCGCGCATGGCGAAGTACCCTGCGGATGCCGTCATTACGGGGTTTCAGATCAGCCTGGTGGCAGGCTGGCGAGCAGCAGGCGCTGGACGTTGCCACCCATGATCGCGGCGATCTCCTCGCGGCTGAAACCGGCACCGAGCAGTCCTTCGGTCAGTTGGGCGAGGCCAGTGACATCGAAAGGCGCATGGATGGTGCCGTTGAAGTCGGAGCCGAGGGCCACATGGCGCACGCCCACCAGGTCGGCGGTGTAGCGAATCGCCTCGACGATGGCCGCTACCGAGGTCGCGCAAACGGCGGTGTCCCAATAGCCGATGCCAATCACGCCACCTGTGGCGGCAATCGCGCGCAGGTGCCTGTCACTCAGGTTGCGGGTACCGGGACAGGTTCCTTCGACGCCGCCGTGGGAGACCAGCAGCGGGCGCGTGGCGATGGCCAGCACGTCGTCCATCAAGGGACGCGAGGCATGAGCCAGGTCGATCAGCATGGATTTTTCTTCGAGACGAGCGATGACCTGTCGGCCCAGGGGCGTCAGACCGCCCTTTGCCAGGCCATGGGCCGAGCCACCGATCTCGTTGTCGAAGAAGTGGGTCAGGCCTGCCATGCGAAATCCTGCGTCGTAGAGACGGTCGAGGTTATCCAGTTGCCCTTCGAGGGGATGCAGGCCCTCGGTGGCCAGCACGGTGGCGACGCGGTGCGGATCCTGATTCCAGGCCTGAAGAAAGGCTGCCAGGTCAGCCCGCGTCCTGATTGGCACCATGCGGCCGTCGCTGCCCACCGCTGCCTCATGCAGCTTTTCGGCTTGATACAGGGCGCGCTGCAGCAGGCTGTTCCAGGTCGCTCGTGGCCAGCGCTGGGCCATGGCGAGCAGGGTGATGGTGTCGCTGTCGGCGCCGTTGCTTTCGTAGTTCAACCCGCGGGGAGACTTGGTGACGGTGGAGAACACCTGCAGGCCGACGCGCCCCTCCAGCATGCGCGGCAGATCCGAGTGACCGTAGCCGTAGCGCTTGAGCAGGTCGCGCTCCCAGAGCAGAGCGTCGTCGTGCAGGTCGGCGATGAACAGGGTGTCGTGCAGGCGGGTGGCTGCCTGGCCGGCCAGGTAGGGCGCGGGGGATTCGACGCTGTTCATGCGCCGGTCGAGCACACTGGGCAAGGTGAAGAACACGCCTGCGGCAACGATCAGGGCAACCGGAGCGATCAGCAGGCGTTTACGCATTGGGAGTATCCACGGAAGGGCATGGGGTCTCGCAGCATGCCACGCGGTGACGGCATTTCAGTGACAGAGGCGGTTGCGGCCTTCGTTTTTCGCCCGGTACAGGGCTTGATCCGCGCGGGCGATCAGGCTGGTCAGGCTGTCCTTCGGCACCATCTGGGTCAGCCCGAGAGAAATGGTCACGCCGGGCTGGGCGCCCAGCGGCGAGTAGAAGGCCCCGATCTGCTCCAGGCTCTCGCGCAAACGCTCGGCGATGTCGGCGGCCTGTTGCAGGGGCAGTTCCGGCAACAGAATGACGAACTCCTCACCACCGAAGCGAACCAGGCTGTCGCGGGTACGCAACTGCCTGCGCAGGGTATGGGCAACCAGGCACAGGGCATAGTCGCCGGCCAGGTGTCCGTGCCGATCGTTGTAATCCTTGAAGTGATCGACATCGAGCATCAGCAGGCTCAGGGGCTGGCAACTGAACAGGCAACGGGTACGTTCGCGCTCGAATACATGCTCCAGCCAGCGCCGGTTGAAGGCGCCGGTGAGCTTGTCGACATTGGCGTTCTGCTCGCTGTCGATCAACTGGCGGTTACCCTGGCGCACGCGGCTGCAGAGTACTTCCAGCAGGTTTTGCATCATTTGCGGTGACTGCTGGAACAGTGTGTTCAAGTCATCGCGGTGCAGGCGCAGCACGCTGCTCGGCTCGGTGGCCACTACATAAGCGCTGGGATGTTCGTTGTCGATAAAGCTGATTTCCCCGGCGCAGTCGCCTGGCCGCAGGGTGGTGACCGGCTGGTTATCCAGGGAGCCCAGGTAAACCTTGAGGCTGCCGTTGACCACTATATAAAGATACTGGTTGCGATCGAACGGCGAGAGCACGACTTCGCCGGTATCCAGGTCGCAGGGGCGAAAGGAGTCGAGCAGCCGTGTCAGGCTGCCGAGTGCAACGTTGTTGAACAGTCGCAGATGGCGGATCTGCTGGAGGTCGGTCTGCCAGTGGGCTGCCTTCATGGCATCAGCATCCTTGCTCGAAACGATTAACGATCGGCACCGCTAACGCTCCCTTGGTCGATGACCCCCATTCATGGCGAATGCGAGGGCCTCATTCCCGCGACAGTATCCGTCGGCCCGGAGGCTGGCAATGCTCTCGCGTCATGATGACGACAGGCGGCATGCCGTTATAGACGGGCTGCCAGCCAGGCACCGATGTCGCGTATTTCTTCCGCCAATACTTCGTGGCCCATGGGGTATTCCTGCCATGTCACGCTGACGTCACGTGCGCGTAGCCAGTCATGGGCGGCGCGGCCCATGCCAGGAAGCACCACACCATCCTGATTGCCGTGCAGGCAGTACACCGGTACAGCGCGTTGCAGATCGCTCAATTGCGCCTGCTCGGAAAAGGTCGGTGCGTAGGTGGACAATGCCAATACACCACCCAGCGGGCCCTGCCAGCGCAGAAACCCGGTATGCAGTACCACCGCGCCGCCCTGGGAAAAACCGGCGAGGAAGATGCGCGCCGGATCAATGCCGCCGTCGCGCTGTGCTTCGATGAGGTCGATGACCTGTTGCGCGGACTGTTCGAGCTGCTCGCGATTGATCGCCCTGGCGGGGCTCATGGCGATGATGTCGTACCAGCTCGGCATCTCATAGCCGCCATTGACGGTCACAGGGCGTGTAGGCGCCTGAGGCAGAACGAAGCGCGTACTGCGCAGCGATTTCTGCAGAGCCTCGGCTACGGGTTGGAAATCGAAGCGGTCTGCACCCAGACCGTGCAGCCAGATGACACAGGCGTCGGCAGTAAGTGGGGGCTGCAGTACCAAAGTGGTATCCATATGTTGCTCCATTGTGGGGCTGTTGCTCTGTTTTGGTGCGTTGTGTTTTTGGGCGCTACGCTAATCCGTGAACAAGATGTCGCAAGATTACAAGTTTCGCCCTTGACCTGCCCAGGCCACGGGAAAAATCAAGGGATGGTATGGGCTTTGCTATAAAGCTGAAGACTGATGTCGTTGGCCTTGGGCGGTAACACCGCCTAAGGTTACGGAGCAGACGGGGAAGCCGATTTGATGGGGTTTCCAAAAGGTTCGTAGGGCGCTGCATGCCCTGCGATTTGCAAATTCGCTATCCGTCTCAGGCCCGTTCACCAACGGGTTGGTGCGAGAGTTGATGACTCACACTCGAACAGGTCGCTACACTCGCGCCGAGGTCTGGTCACCGGTCGACACCGTTGCTGCCAACAGTGCCGACATGCCCCAAAAGGGTACGGCGATCCGGCTGAGACTCCAACACAACAAAAGCAACCGGAGAATATTCAATGAAGATGGTTAAAACCACCCTGGCGATGTTGACCGCCGCCGCCGTTCTGGGCGCTGCAGGCATGGCCCACGCCGGTGCCACCCTGGATGCGGTGACGAAGAAAGGTTTCGTACAGTGCGGCGTCAGCGATGGCCTGCCGGGCTTCTCGGTACCGGATGAGAAGGGCAACTATCAGGGTATCGACGTCGACATCTGCCGCGGTGTAGCCGCAGCGGTATTCGGTGACGCGACCAAGGTCAAGTACAGCCCGCTGACCGCCAAAGAGCGTTTCACCGCGATCCAGTCCGGTGAAGTCGACATGCTCTCGCGCAACACCACTTGGACCAGCTCCCGCGACGGCGGCATGGGCCTGGTTTTCACCGGCGTGACTTACTACGACGGTATCGGCTTCCTGGTTAACAAGAAGCTGGGCGTTGCCAGTGCCAAGGAGCTGGATGGCGCGACCATCTGTATCCAGGCAGGCACCACCACCGAGCTGAACGTCTCCGACTACTTCCGCTCGAACGGCCTGAAATACACCCCCATCACTTTCGACACTTCCGACGAGAGCGCCAAGTCCCTGGAAGCTGGTCGTTGCGACGTGCTGACCTCCGACCAGTCGCAACTGTACGCACAGCGTATCAAGCTGGGCGCGCCGGATGACTGGGTGGTACTGCCGGAAGTGATCTCCAAGGAGCCGCTCGGCCCGCTGGTTCGTCGTGGCGACGAAGACTGGATGGCTATCGTCAAGTGGACGCTGTTCGCCATGCTCAACGCCGAAGAGCTGGAGGTCGACTCGAGCAACGTCGAAGCCCTGGCCAAGGAAACCAAGAACCCTGACGTAGCCCGTATGCTGGGTGCCGATGGTGAATACGGTAAAGATCTGAAGCTGCCGAAGGACTGGGTCGTCCAGATCGTCAAGCAGGTCGGTAACTACGGCGAAGTCTTCGACCGTAACATCGGCAAAGGCAGCGAGCTGAAAATCGAGCGTGGTCTCAACGCTCTGTGGAACAAAGGCGGTCTGCACTACGCTCCTCCAGTGCGCTGATTGACCTGTCGCCCGGTAGCTTGTTGCTGCCGGGCGATTTTCGTTCCGTTATACCTGGGGCATTCCCATGCAGAAAAACATCGGCGCACCGCAAGGGTTTTCCCTGAGCGATCCACGTGTGCGTGCCTGGCTATTCCAGATCATCACCATCGTAGGGGTGATCGCGCTAGGCTGGTTCCTGTTTCACAACACGCAAACCAACCTGCAACACCGGGGTATCACCTCCGGCTTCGACTTCCTCGAGCGCAGTGCCGGCTTCGGCATCGCCCAACACCTGATCAGTTACACCGAAGCGGACAGCTATGCCCGCGTCTTCGTCATCGGCCTGCTCAACACCCTGCTGGTTTCCATCATCGGCATCGTGCTGGCCACCTTCCTGGGTTTCATCATCGGTATCGCGCGGCTTTCGCCGAACTGGATGATCAGCCGGTTGGCGACCGTCTACATCGAGGTCTTCCGCAACATTCCGCCGTTGCTGCAGATTCTCTTCTGGTACTTCGCCGTGCTGCTGCCGCTGCCGGGGCCGCGCGCCAGCATCAACGTGGGCGACAGCTTCTTCCTCAGCAACCGTGGCCTGAACATGCCGGCGGCCGAGCCGACCGGCGCGTTCTGGCCGTTCGCGGTCGGTGTGCTGGTCACCATCGTCGCCATCGTGCTGATGACCCGTTGGGCCAACAAGCGTTTCGAAGCCACCGGCGTGCCGTTCCACAAGTTCTGGGCCGGCCTGGGTCTGGCGATCGTCATCCCGACGCTGTTCGCGCTGATCTTCGGTAGTCCGCTGCACTGGTCGGTACCCGAGCTCAAGGGTTTCAACTTCGTTGGCGGCTGGGTGATGATCCCGGAACTGCTGGCGCTGACCATCGCACTGACCGTCTACACCGCAGCCTTCATCGCCGAAAACGTGCGCTCCGGGATCAACGCGGTCAGTCACGGACAGACCGAGGCGGCTCGCTCCCTGGGCCTGCGCACTGGCCCGACCCTGCGCAAGGTGATCATTCCCCAGGCCATGCGGGTGATCATTCCGCCGTTGACCAGCCAATACCTGAACCTGGCGAAGAACTCTTCTCTGGCGGCCGGTATCGGCTATCCAGACATGGTGTCGCTGTTCGCCGGCACGGTACTCAACCAGACCGGCCAGGCCATCGAGGTGATCGCCATCACCATGAGTGTGTACCTGGCGATCAGTATCAGCATTTCCCTGCTGATGAACTGGTACAACAAGCGCATCGCGCTGATCGAGCGGTGAGGACCTAGCGCAATGAGCACAACCCATATTTTCAAACCCGATCAGCCGCCACCCAGCTCCAGTGTTGGTGTGGTCGCCTGGATGCGTAGCAACCTGTTCTCCAGCTGGTTGAATACGCTGCTGACCTTCTTCGCCATCTACCTCGTCTGGCTGATGGTGCCGCCTTTGCTCAAATGGGCGTTCATCGACGCCAACTGGGTGGGCAGCACCCGTGCCGACTGTACCAAGGAAGGCGCTTGCTGGGTGTTCATCCAGGCGCGCTTCAGCCAGTTCATGTACGGCTTCTACCCCAGTGAATTGCGCTGGCGCGTGGATCTGACCGCCGTGCTGGCGATCGTTGGTGCAGCACCGCTGTTCATTTCCCGCTTCCCGCGCAAGGCCATCTACGGCATCGCGTTCCTGGTGATCTACCCGGTCGTTGCCTGGAGCTTGCTGCATGGCGGTGTGTTCGGCCTGGAAACCGTGCCGACCAGCCGTTGGGGCGGTCTGATGCTGACCCTGGTGATCGCGGCCGTAGGTATCGCCGGTGCGTTGCCACTGGGCATTCTGCTGGCGCTGGGACGACGTTCCAACCTGCCTGCGGTGAAGGTGGTCTGCGTGACCTTCATCGAGTTCTGGCGTGGCGTTCCGCTGATCACCGTGCTGTTCATGTCCTCGGTGATGCTGCCGCTGTTCCTGCCCGAGGGCATGAGCTTCGACAAGCTGATGCGTGCGCTGATCGGGGTGATCCTGTTCCAGTCGGCCTACATCGCCGAAGTGGTACGTGGTGGCCTGCAGGCTATTCCCAAAGGGCAATACGAAGCGGCCGGTGCCATGGGCCTGGGCTACTGGCGGATGATGGGTCTGGTGATCCTGCCGCAAGCACTCAAGCTGGTGATTCCGGGCATCGTCAACACCTTCATCGCCCTGTTCAAGGATACCAGTCTGGTGATCATCATCGGCCTGTTCGATCTGCTCAACAGCGTCAAGCAGGCGGCTGCCGACCCGGCGTGGCTGGGCATGGCGACCGAGGGCTACGTATTCGCCGCCCTGATTTTCTGGATTTTCTGTTTCGGCATGTCCCGCTATTCCCTCCATCTGGAGAGGAAGCTGGATACCGGTCACAAACGTTAGGAGCTGTTCAGTATTCGCTGCGCGTCGGCCAGGCGGCGTTGAAAACACTCTCGAAATGCTCATGTACAACAGTACATTCCGCTTTCTCGACTGTTTTCGCCTTGCCTGGCTCTAGCTCGCCAAATCCTGAATCAGCCCCAAGGAGTCACTTAGATGAGCGAAGCAAACAAGCAACCCAGCGCCGAGCCGATCATTCAGTTGCAGGGCGTGAACAAGTGGTACGGGCAGTTCCACGTACTCAAGGACATCAATCTGGATGTACGTCAGGGTGAGCGTATCGTGCTCTGCGGACCCTCGGGTTCGGGCAAGTCCACCACCATCCGTTGCATCAACCGTCTGGAAGAACACCAGGCCGGTCGCATCATGGTCGATGGCACTGAACTGACCCGCGATCTCAAGGACATCGAGACCGTGCGTCGCGAAGTGGGCATGGTGTTCCAGCACTTCAACCTGTTCCCGCACCTGACCGTGCTGCAGAACTGCACCCTGGCGCCGATGTGGGTTCGCAAGATGCCCAAGCGCAAGGCCGAGGAAATCGCCATGCATTTCCTCGAGCGCGTGCGTATTCCGGAGCAGGCCCACAAGTTCCCGGGGCAACTGTCCGGCGGCCAGCAACAGCGTGTGGCCATCGCCCGCGCCCTGTGCATGAAGCCGAAGATCATGCTGTTCGATGAGCCGACCTCGGCACTCGATCCGGAAATGGTCAAGGAAGTACTCGACACCATGATCGGCCTGGCCCAGGACGGCATGACCATGCTCTGCGTGACCCACGAAATGGGCTTTGCCCGTACCGTGGCGGATCGAGTGATCTTCATGGACAAGGGTGAGATCGTCGAGCAGGCCGAGCCCAATGCCTTCTTCGACAATCCGCAGAACGAGCGTACCAAGCTGTTCCTCGGCCAGATCCTGCATTGAAAGGCGACACCGCAATTGAGCCAGGCCACTGGCTCACGGGCTGAGCAGGCATTTCGCCGAAGAAGTTCGAGGTACAACAAGTAGCCGTATAAAACGCGGCTGGAAACCGAGGCGAAAGAGCGCGTGCGGGCTGTCTATTGTTCAGCCTTCGGCGCGCTCTTCGACTCCGTGAAGTCTGCTACCGCCCTCCTGTTGATCGGCCACGCCGAGGGCGGACTGTTTCCTGGTCTGGCTATCAAGGCCTTTCAGGATCGTCGCGCTCCTGTTTTCGCAGATAGCGTCTGATGATCGCCGAGAAATCCAGTCCGCCATGTCCCTCGCAACTGAAACTCTGGTAGAGCTGCTGGGCCAGAGCGCCGAGTATCACCGGTTGCCTGATCTGCCGTGCAGCCTCGGTCGCCAGGCCGAGATCCTTGAGCATCAGGTCGGTGCCGAACCCGCCGCTGTAACCGCGCGATGCCGGCACGTTGTCGAGCACGCCGGGGTAGGGGTTGTTGGTGTCTGAGCTCCAGCAGCGTCCGCTCGACGTGTTGATGATGTTGGCCAGGATCTTGGCATCGATACCCAGTGATACACCGAGAGCCATGGCTTCGGCGACACCGATCATGGAGATGCCGAGCAGCATGTTGTTGGACACCTTGGCGACCTGGCCATTGCCGCTGCCGCCACAGTGAACGATGTTCCTGCCCATCGCCGCGAGAATCGGCTGTGCCTTGGCGAAATCCTCTTCGGCGCCACCGACCATGAACGTCAGGGTGCCATTCGCCGCACCGCCCGTGCCACCCGAGACCGGGGCGTCGAGCATCGGGTTGCCATGCTCGGCTGCGGCCCTGGCGACCTCGCGGGCGCTGATCGGGTCAATGGTGGATGAGTCGATCAATAGCACGCCGGGCGCGACCTTTGCCAGCAGGCCATCCTCGCCCAGATAGACCGCCTTCACATGCGCCGAAGCCGGCAGCATGGTGATGACGACCTGGGCATCCGCCAGCACGTCACAGGCCGTATCGGCGCCTTTCGCCCCGGCCTCCACCAGCGCCGCGACCGCGCTGGTGGAAAGGTCGAAGACGCTCAGCCGGTGGCCGGCCTTGAGCAGGTTGAGGGCCATCGGCCCACCCATGTTGCCTAGCCCGATGAATCCGATGTTCATGGTCGTTGCCTCACTTCAGGGTGATGGTGGTATTCACCGCGCCGCCGACATCGTTTTCGTCGAACCAGCGTTGGGTGACGGTCTTGGTCTGGGTGTAGAACTGCACCACCTGTTTGCCATAGGGGCCGAGGTCGCCGAGCTTGGAGCCGCGCGAGCCGGTGAAGGAGAACATCGGCACCGGCACGGGAATCGGCACGTTGATACCGACCTGGCCGACGTCGATCTCTTCCTGAAAATGCCGTGCGGCGGCACCGGAGCGGGTGAAGATCGCCGTGCCGTTGCCATTGGGGTTGGCGTTGATCAGCGCGATGGCGTCGTCGAGGGTGGCGGCGTGCACCACGCAGAGCACCGGTCCGAAGATTTCCTCGCGGTAGATGCTCATGCCCGGCGTGACCTTGTCGAAGATGGTCGGGCCGACGAAGTTGCCTTTGTCGTAGCCGGCAACCGCCGGGTTGCGCCCATCCAGGGCCAGGCTGGCGCCTTCATTGACGCCCCGTTCGATCAGGCCGCTGACGCGATCCAGGGCCGCGCAGGAAATCAGCGGGCCGACATCGGTGCCGGCCTCCACACCGGCGCTGACCTTGAGCGTCTTCGCCCTGGTTACCAGATCCGGCAGCCAGTTCTGGGCCTCGCCCACCAGAATCACCACCGACAGCGCCATGCAGCGCTGGCCGGCAGCGCCGAACGCGGCGCCGGCGAGGTTGTTGAGTGTCTGTTCCTTGTGCGCATCGGGTAGGACGATGGCGTGGTTCTTCGCGCCCATCATGCACTGCACGCGTTTGCCAGCCTGGCTGGCGCGGTTGTAGACGTGGGTGCCGATACGAGTCGAGCCGACGAAGGACACGGCCTTGATGTCCGGGTGATCGCAGATCGCATTGACCGCTGCTTCGCCGCCGTGCACCACGTTGAGCACCCCAGGCGGCACGCCGGCCTCCAGCGCAAGTTCGCACAGGCGCATGGTGACCATCGGATCCTGCTCGGAGGGTTTCAGAACGAAGGTGTTGCCGGTGGCGATGGCCATGGGGAACATCCATAGCGGGATCATCGCAGGGAAGTTGAACGGCGTGATGCCGGCACAGACGCCCAGCGGTTGGAGCAGTGTGTAGGTGTCGACGCCGCCCGCGACGTTGTTGGCCAGCTCGCCCAGTTGCAGGTTGCCGATGCCGGCCGCGTGCTCGACCACTTCCAGGCCGCGGAATACATCGCCTTCGGCGTCGGCGAGGGTCTTGCCCTGTTCAGCGGTGAGGATGGCGGCGAGTTCCTTCATGTGCTCGCGGATCAGTTGCTGGTACTTGAGGAATATCCGTGCACGGGCGCCGATGGGCGTCTTGCGCCAGCTCTTGAAAGCATGGCTGGCGCTGGCCACGGCTGCTTCGATTTCCTCGCTGGTGGCGAAGGGCACGCGTGCCAGTACATCCTGGGTCGCCGGGTTGACGATATCGCGCCACTGCTGGGTACGTGACTCGACGAATTCGCCGTTGATGAGCAGTTTGACTGTAGCGGTCATGGTTCGATCCTTGTCTGGGAAGGCGAAAGGGGATCAGCGGGCGCGCAGCGGTGAGCGGCTCGGCTCGTCGAGCTCTTCGGTCACGCGGGGCAGGCGGGCCGGGTCGCCGCGCATCAAGGCGGTGCAGAACAGCGCGACCACGCCCATGCCGATCAGGTAGGCAATGACGTAGCGCGGGCTGCCATCAGCGGCACTGAGCAGGCTGGTGGCGATCATCGGGGCGAAACCACCTCCGAGCACACCGGCCAGTTGCACCGAGAGTGAGATGCCGCTGTAACGAATTTCCGCCGGGAACTGGCGGGCAAACAGCAGGGACTCCGGGGCGTAGAGGATCGGGAAGACCACACCTACCGCCAGTACCATCGCCCACCAGACCAGCAGCGGCTCGCGAGTGCCGAGCATGGCGAAGAAGGGATAGACGAAGGCGCAGAGCAGAAGCAGGCCGGCGAAGTACAGACGCTTCTGGCCGACGCGATCGGACAGCCAGCCGCAGAACGGCATGGTCGCCAGCGACAGCGCGGCTCCGGCGGTGATGGCATGCAGGACGTCGCCACGGGGAATCTGCAACTGATTGGCGGCGTAGGCGAGGGCGAAGGTTACCGCCATGTAGAACCAGGCATTTTCGGCCGTGCGCGCACCGATGATGGTCAGCGTTGCGCGCGGATGTTTTCGCACCACCTCCATCAGCGGCAGGCGTACGCGGCGGTTCTGTTGCTTGAGTTTCTCGAAGTCGGGTGACTCGGCGACCTTGACCCGGATCAGCCAGCCCACGGCCAGCAGTACCACGCTGGCCAGGAATGGCAGACGCCAGCCCCAACTGAGCATCTGCTCTTCGGGCAGGGTGGCGACCGCGCCCATGGCCAGCGTGGACAACACCAGGCCAGCACCGACGCCGGTCTGCGGCAGGCTGCCGTAGAAGCCTTTCTTGCCCTCGGGGGCGTGTTCGACGGCCATCAGTACCGCGCCACCCCATTCGCCGCCCACCGCCATGCCCTGCAGGAAACGCATGATTACCAGTAGCACCGCGGCCCAGTAGCCGATCTGCTCATATGTGGGGATCAGGCCGATGGCGATGGTCGGGATGCCCATCATCATCAGGGTGAGCATCAGCATCGATTTGCGTCCGATGCGATCGCCGAAGTGGCCGAAGACGATACCGCCCAGCGGCCGGCCGATAAAACCAACCGCGTACGTAGCGAAGGCAGCCAGTACACCGGTTATGGGATCGAGGGTGGGGAAGAACAGCTTGTTGAAGACCAGCGCGGCCGCAGTGCCATAGAGGAAGAAGTCGTACCACTCGATGGTGGTACCCGCCATGCTAGCCAGGCCAGCGATGCGATAGTGCTTGCGACCGGAAGCCGCCCCTTGAGGACTTGATTCGTTCATGAGCTGCCTGCTTTTGTTTTTGTTGTAGAAACGTGGAGCTGTCGGCAGCTGGCAAGCGCTGCTTGTCTGGAGTATAGGTATGCAAATTTTTTCCTTGTAACCTTAAAAAAACAGGTTTGTTATGCAAAAAAGCATAATGTCCGCTAGTCAGATGAACTGGGATGACCTCAAGTTCTTCCTCGAAGTGGCGCGAACCCGCACCGCCAGTAGTGCCGCCAAACGGCTGGGGGTCGACTACACCACGGTGTCGCGGCGCATTGGTGCATTGGAAAGGGCTCTCGGCACGTTGCTGTTCGAGCGCTCTCGTGCCAGTGGTTTTTTATTGACGGCGGAGGGACAGCATCTGTTGGGTTACGCGGAAGCGCTGGAAAGCACTCTGCAAACGGCTTGCGAGCAGGTTTCGGGGGCCAGCCTGGCGCTGTCAGGCCATGTTCGCATCGGCTCGACCGAGGGCTTCGGCAGCTATTTCGTCGCGCCGCAACTGGGAGGCTTTCAGGATATTTACCCGAATATAGCCATCGATTTACTGCCGGTGCCGCACTTCATAAGTCTGTCACGGCGAGAAGCGGACATTGCCATCACCCTGGAGCGCCCCGAGCGCGGCCCCTACGTGTGCTCGAAGCTGTGCGATTACGCCCTCAAACTCTATGCGACCCCTGCCTACCTGGATGCCCATCCGCTGATCCACAGCGTGGATGACCTGAACCGGCACCCGTTCATCACCTACGTCGATGACCTGGCCTTCAGCCCGGAACTGCTCTATCTCGAGAGCATCGTGCCGAATGCCAGTAGCACGCTACGCAGCACCAGTGTAGTCGCCCAGTATCTGGCGGCCCTGCAAGGTCGGGCGTTGGCCATTCTGCCATGCTTCCTGGCCGCTCCAGATGATCGCCTGGTCGAGGTGTTACCGGGTCAGGTCACGGTAACCCGGCAGTTCTGGCTCTACTACCGGGAGGATCTGCGCAAGCTCAAGCGCATCACCCTGGTCGCTGATTACCTACGTGGGTGCGCAGAGCGCAATCGCGCATTTCTGCTTGGGGATAGTTCGCATATGGTGATCGCGTGACCCTAATGAGTCGCAGAAAATGGTAGTTCTACCCTTCGCCAGCGATACTGCAGGACGTTTTCCGGAGCCCATGCCATGTCCGTTGCCAATGCCCAACTGATCACCCGTTTCTATCAGGCTTTCCAGCGGCTCGATGCCGAGCAGATGGTGAGCTGCTATGCGCCGGATGTGTGTTTCAGCGATCCGGCCTTCGGCACCTTGCGGGGTCACGATGCTGGCGATATGTGGCGCATGCTGACCAGCCGTGCGCAGGACTTCTCGCTGACGTTCAGCGATATCGAGGCCACCGAGCACGGCGGCAGCGCCACCTGGGTCGCCACCTACCTGTTCAGCCAGACGGGGCGCACTGTGATCAATCACATTCGTGCCCGCTTCGTGATTCGTGATGGGCTGATCGTCGAGCACCATGATCACTTCGATCTGTGGCGCTGGGCCGCTCAAGCACTGGGCTTTCAGGGGTTGCTGATTGGCTGGACGCCAATGCTGAAGAAGACCGTGCGCAAACAGGCGAGCAATGGTTTGCGCCGGTTCCAGGCCGACCGAGCGACGGGCGGGCAGCAAGGTGTGGAAGCGCGCAGGTGAACGGAATGGTAGGCTTTCCGGTCTGAACCTTCATCCACGGTGGGCAGATTGTGCGCAATTGGTCTATTCGTTGAATGTAAGCCCGTCCGCCAGAGAATTTCGATCATGAGTGTTATGTCGCTATCACCCAGTAAAGCCAAGGCATGGAGCGTGCACGCGGTAACCGCCAGCGGGGTGATCCTTGGCATGCTGGCCTTGCTTGCCCTGATCGAGGGGCGTGCGGAAAACTGCCTGCTGTGGCTGGGGTTGGCACTGCTGGTCGATGGTCTGGACGGTACCCTGGCGCGCAAGTACGACGTCAAGGTGGTGTTGCCGCATTTCGACGGCTCGACCCTCGACCTAGTGATCGATTACCTCACCTACGTATTCATCCCGGCGATCTTCGTCTATCGCTTCATCCCGCTGCCTGAATACACGCTGCTGTTGTCCGTCGGCATCATCCTGCTGTCGTCGTTGTTCTGCTTCTGCAACGTCAACATGAAGAGCAAGGACAACTACTTCGTCGGCTTCCCCGCGGCATGGAACGTGGTGGTGGTGTACCTCTACCTGCTCGACTTCGAGCCATGGGTGACCTTCCTCGTCATCATGGTGCTGGCCGCGCTGACGCTGACCCGCATGAAGTTCCTGCACCCGTTCCGGGTCAAGCAGTTCATGCCGCTGAACATCGCCGTGACCATGGTCTGGATGTTCGCCTGTGCCTTGCTGATCCTGCAGTTTCCGGCACAACCGCTATGGCTGCTGGTGCTGTGGGGCCTGTCTTCGGCCTATTTCGTCGGCATGTGCGTGTGGCGCTCTGCCCGCGAATGGCTCGCCTGACGCCGTTCGGTACGCGCAATGAGCATCAGCCAGGATAAAGCCTGGTTCGTCTACCTGGTGCGCGCCGCCAATGGCGCGCTCTACTGCGGCATCAGCGACGATCCGCAGCGCCGCTTCGCCCAGCACCAGAGTGGCAAAGGCGCACGCTTCTTCTTTTCCAGCCCGGCGGTGGCCCTGGTCTACAGCGAAATCTGTGCCGGCAAGGGCGATGCCCTGCGCCGCGAGCGAGCGATCAAGCGGCTGGGCAAAGGGGCCAAGGAGGCGCTGGTTGCCACCGGTAGTCTGATGCACCTCCCTGATGAGCAGCCATCACCAATAGCCTGAGTAGCTGGGCCTCGATTTGTCTTCAGCGTAAGCTGCAGGCCTGATTCCGTTACTGGAGGCCTGCCATGCCTGAGCTGATCCTGCACCATTACCCCACATCGCCCTTCGCCGAGAAGGCGCGTCTGTTGCTGGGCTTCAAAGACCTGGCCTGGCGTTCGGTGCAGATTCCGCCGGTGATGCCCAAGCCGGATCTCACCGCCCTGACTGGCGGCTACCGCAAGACGCCAGTGCTGCAGATCGGTGCCGACATCTACTGCGACACCGCATTGATCGCCCGCCGCCTGGAAGCGCACCAGGCACAGCTGGCGCTACTGCCGGATACCCAGGCGTTCGCCATCGCCGCCTTCGCCCAATGGGCCGATTCCGTGGTGTTCCAGCATGCGGTCAGCCTGGTGTTCCAGCCGGAGTCCATTGCCGTGCGCTTCGCCAAGGCTCCCCCGGAGTTCATCCAGGCCTTCATCGCCGACCGCGCCAAGCTGTTCACCGGTGGCCAGGCCAGCCGTTTGCCGGCCGAGCAGGCCAAGCACCAGTGGCCGGCATTCATGGCACGCCTGCAGGCCCAGTTGGACGCTGGCGGCGGTGACTTCCTGTTTGGCGAGGCGAGCCTGGCCGATATCGCCCTGGCTCACCCGCTGTGGTTCCTGCGCGCAACGCCGGTGACCTCGCCGCTGGTCGATGGCTACCCGGCCGTCGCGGCCTGGCTGGATCGGGTGCTGGCCCGTGGGCACGGCAAGCCTGAGCCGTTGAGCAGCGAGGACGCCATCACGGTGGCACGCGAGGCCGCTCCGGCGCCCTTGCCGGAGGAGGTGTTCAGTGACCCCAACGGCTTCGTCAGCGGTCAGGCCGTGGCGATTTCCGCCATCGACTACGGTGTGGATGCCGTGGAAGGCGAACTGCTGTTCGCCGGCGCGGAAGAGCTGATTCTGCGCCGCGAGGATCCCCGCGCCGGGATCGTGCACGTGCACTTTCCGCGGCTGGGGTTTCGTATCGAGGCGCGCTGAGGATCGACTCAGCTGTTGTCCGGTAGCAGGAAGTTGCCCGGCCCGGCGTTTTCCAGGGTCGGCACTTCGGCTTCGTCCTTCAGGTCGACGCCCGATAGCTGACGCCGACAGGCTTCACGCATCAGGTACATCAGGCGGAAGGTCGCCATGCCGTAGCTCAGGCCTTCCAGACGCACGTTGGAGATGCAGTTGCGGTAGGCATCGTTGAGGCCGACCCGCGGCGCGAAAGTGAAGTAAAGGCCCAGGCTGTCGGGGGAACTGAGGCCAGGGCGTTCGCCGATCAGGATCACCGTCATCTTCGCCCCCAGGCGTTCGCCCACTTCGTCCGCCACCGCGACCCGGCCCTGTTCGACCAGGGTGATGGGCGCCAGTGTCCAGCCTTCCTCGCCGATCTGATCGAGCAACCGTTCCAGAAACGGCAGGCTGTGGCGGCGCACGGCCAGTGACGACAGGCCATCGGCGATGACGATGGCCAGGTCGTAACCACGGCCCTTTTGCGTGGCGTATTCATCCAGCGTGCCTGCGGATGCCTCGTTGAGGCGCCGGCCCAGATCCGGGCGCTGCAGGTAGATATGTCGATCCGCCGCAGCGCTCTGCACCAGCAGAGTGTCGAGCCCACGGCCCTGCAGCTCCTCGCGTAGGCCCTCATGGTCGAACGGCAGGTGCACGGCGTCGCGGGCCTGGGCGTGGGCGAACTGGAAGTCCAGCTGCGCGGCGGTCGGCAAACTGGTGCCCGCCCGACCCAGGGCGATACGGGCCGGGGTCAGTTGTCGCAATTGCTGCCAGGGGTTTTCGGTAGCGGGGGATTTGTCTGCCATGACGACCTCTCAAGCCAGTTGCGCCAGGGCCTGGCGGAATGCTGGCGGCAACTCGTCGCCCATGCGTAATTGACCACCCTGCTGCTGGAAGATGCCCATGCGCGCCAGCCACTGCTCGAACTCCGGCGCGGCGTGCAGGCCAAGTACCTTGCGCGCGTAGAGGGCATCGTGGAACGAGGTGGTCTGGTAGTTGAGCATCACGTCGTCGGAGCCGGGAATGCCCATGATGAAGTTGATGCCGGCGGTGCCGAGCAGGGTCAGCAGCATGTCCATGTCGTCCTGATCGGCTTCGGCATGGTTGGTGTAGCAGATGTCGCAGCCCATGGGCACGCCGAGCAGCTTGCCGCAGAAGTGATCCTCCAGGCCGGCGCGGATGATCTGCTTGCCGTTGTACAGGTACTCGGGGCCGATGAAACCGACCACTGTGTTGACCAGGAACGGGTTGAAGTGCCGGGCCACGGCGTAGGCGCGGGTTTCGCAGGTCTGCTGATCGACGTCGTGGTGGGCGTTGGCCGACAGGGCGCTGCCCTGGCCGGTTTCGAAGTACATCAGGTTGTTGCCCAGGGTGCCGCGTTTCAGGCTCAGGCCGGCGTCGTAACCTTCCTGCAGTACCTTGAGGCTGACCCCGAAACTGGCATTGGCCGCCTCGGTGCCGGCGATCGACTGGAACACCAGATCCAGCGACGCGCCGCGCTCGATGGCGGCGATGGAACTGGTGACGTGGGTCAGCACGCAGGACTGGGTGGGAATTTCATAGCGCTGGATGATCGCGTCGAGCATATCCAGCAGGGCGCGGATCGAACTTGCGCTGTCGGTGGCCGGGTTGATGCCGATCATCGCATCGCCATTACCGTAGAGCAGGCCATCGAGGATGCTGGCGGCGATGCCGGCCGGATCATCGGTGGGATGGTTGGGCTGCAGCCGTGTGGACATGCGCCCGCGTAGGCCCATGGTGTTGCGGAAACGAGTGACCACCCGGGTCTTCTGGGCCACCAGCACCAGATCCTGCACGCGCATGATCTTCGAGACGGCGGCAACCATCTCCGGGGTCAGCCCCGGCGCCAGGGCGCTCAGGCTGGCTTCGTCGGCATCGTCGCCGAGCAGCCAGTCGCGCAGGCCGCCGACCGTGAGGTGGCTGACCGGAGCGAAGGCGGCGGCATCAAAGGTGTCGATGATCAGCCGGGTGACTTCGTCCTTTTCGTAAGGAATCAACGCTTCCTGCAGGAAATGCTTGAGCGGCACGTTGGCCAGGGCCATCTGCGCTGCGGCGCGTTCGGCATCGCTTTGCGCGGCGACCTCCGCCAGGTAGTCGCCGGAGCGCGCCGGGCTGGCCTTGGCCATCAGCTCGCGCAGGCTATCGAAACTCCAGGTCATGTTGCCGATGGTATGGGTGAAGCGAGCCATATCAGTTCTCCCGGGCACCTCTAAAAACTACCTGCGTTGTCATCGCTGCGTTGAAAACAGGCTCGTGCGCGAGTCCGATCAGAATGCTCATGTACAAAAGTACACTCCGCTTCCTCGCCTGTTTTCGCCTTACGCTGACTGCCTCGCCTACGTTTTTAAAGGTGCCCTCATTGTCGAGTGGCTGCCGAGGCGGCCACTCGGGGTCAATCAACGCAGGGAGCGTTCGGCGGCCTGAATGGCGGCGAACTCTTCCTCCGGCGTGCCGGACACCAGATGGTGACGGCTGTACAAGGCGAAGTAGGCGATGAACAGAGCGTAGATGACTGCCGCGCCGATCACGACCCTCGGGTCGACCAGGAAGCCGGCGATCAGCGCTACCGCTGCCAGCACCAGAGCCACCGACGACGTCAGTGCGCCGCCTGGCGTGCGGTACGGGCGTGGCATGTCCGGGCGGCGTACGCGCAGGGTGACGTGTGCGGCCATCATCAGTACATAGGAAAGCGTCGCACCGAATACCGCCACCAGAATCAGCAGGTCGCCCTGGCCGCTCAGTGACAGGCCGAAGCCGATGATGCCAGGCACGATCAATGCCATGACCGGCGCCTTGTTGCGGTTGGTCAGCGACAGGCCGCGTGGCAGGTAGCCGGCGCGCGACAGAGCGAAAATCTGCCGCGAATAGGCGTAGATGATCGAGAAGAAGCTGGCGATCAGGCCAGCCAGGCCGACCAGGTTGACGAACTGGCTCATCCAGGTGGAGCCGCCGTAGACCTTGACCAGTGATTCCACCAGCGGGTTACCGGAGGCGATCAGCGATTGAGCGCCGGCCGCACCCGGGCCGACCAGCAGGATCAGTCCGGCGAAGGTCAGCAGTACCAGCATCGCGCCAATCAGGCCGCGGGGCAGGTCGCGTTTCGGATCCTTGGTTTCTTCGGCAGCCAGTGGCACGCCTTCGACCGCCAGGAAGAACCAGATCGCGTAAGGCAGTGCGGCCCAGATGCCCAGGTAGCCGAACGGCAGGAAGGCGCTGGCGCCAGTCGCCTCGGTAGTGGGGATGTCGAACAGGTTGGCGACCTGGAAGTGCGGCACCATGGCGACGATGTATACGCCCAAGGCAATGGCCGCGACCGCGGTGATCACGAACATCAGTTTCAGTGCCTCACCGGCTCCAAGGATGTGAATGCCGATGAACACCACGTAGAACACCAGGTAGATGATCCAGCCGCCGATGCCGAACAGTGACTCGCAGTAGGCGCCGATAAAACAGGCGATGGCCGCGGGAGCAATGGCGTATTCGATGAGGATCGCCGTGCCGGTGAGGAAGCCGCCCCAGGGGCCGAAGGCGGTGCGAGTGAAACCATAGCCGCCACCTGCAGTAGGAATCATCGAGGACAGTTCGGCCAGCGAGAAGCACATGCACAGGTACATGGTCGCCATCAGCAGTGTGGCGATGAACATGCCGCCCCAGCCGCCCTGGGCCAGGCCGAAGTTCCAGCCGGCGTAATCGCCGGAGATCACGTAGGCAACGCCGAGGCCGATCAACAGGATCCAGCCAGCAGCGCCTTGCTTCAATTGCCGGTTGGCAAAGTACTCGGCTCTGACGGCTTCGGTTTCCACACCACCCTGAGAGGGTGTGGTCAGTGTCTCTTTGGACATTTCAAGACTCCTTCACGCCCCGTGGCAGTGCTGCATCGGGGGCATTGTTTTTATGGGGTGGCTGTCTATGGAAGATCAGAAGAAGCCCAAAGGGTTGATGTCGTAGCTGATCAGCAGGTTCTTGGTCTGCTGATAGTGGTCGAGCATCATCTTGTGGGTTTCGCGCCCGACCCCGGACTTCTTGTAGCCGCCAAAGGCCG
>NZ_QJUJ01000011.1:0-232821 GCF_004327275.1 Phytopseudomonas daroniae | reverse complement strand
CGCAATCTACGTTACAAGCTCAAGGCTTTAGGGTGGACACGGCTTGCAGCTCCTCCCCCGATGATCAGTCGGGAACTATCGCCTCTGGCGAGGAGGTAGTCGAGATACAAGGGTGGACGACGCTTCATCCGTCCACCAACCTTGCGATCGCAATGGTGGATGAAAAGAGCGTCAGCTACGCGCCCCGATCCACCCTACGTCTGCTATCGCCTTTCTTACCAGAACGTAGCCTGGATTAGCCGCAGGCGTAATCCGGGGCCGAAGGCCGTGATCCATGGTTCAACGCGGGTCACCGACCGGCCGCTATCGCCTTTCTGCTGTCATTGCTCGAAAGATCGTGAACAGGTTCTTAGTGAACCTGCTGGGACTGTAGATAGAGCAGCAGGCTGTCGATCTTTTCCTGATCGCCGATTCCCCAGAAGCGCATCTTGTTACCGGGTACCACCTCATCGGAATCCCTGATGAAGTCGCTGAGTGTCTCCCGGCTCCAGACCACCTTGGAGTCCTTCATGGCAGGCGAATAACGGTAGTCGCCCGTCGACCCTGCATGTCGACCAAGAATGCCATTGAGCTGAGGGCCGAAGGCTGCGCGCGCCCCCGGCCCGACGTTGTGGCAATTGCCACAACTGCGTTTGAACAGCGCCTCGCCGGCAGCGAGATTCGCTTCGGCATGGGCCATGCCAGGAGCGCACAGCGCCGCTGCCACGACCAGCAGGCAGCGGCCGAGAAAGCGTTGGGAAGATCGGTATGCGGCGATTTTTCTGATGCGAAAGCCTGACATCTGCACGGGATAATTCGGTCGTACGAAGGGGCCGGTAGTATGCCCTAGGGTCTGTTGACATTTCAGCACGACCGCGCCGGAGCCCGTTTTGCCGCGAGGCAAGGCACGAGCCGCGAAGTTTGGCTGGCCAAATGAGCCGGCGAGAAACGCAGCATCGCGACAAAACGGGCCCGGCCCTGCGGGTTGCGCGGGAAATCTCGCCATGCGTTGTTGGAGGACTTGGCAAGGGAACACCATTACCGGCGTCCTCCGCCTAGCCTGGCGAGATTTCTCGCGGCAACGCGGCTTGCGCTGAAACGTCAACAGACCCTAACAGATACTGTTCATTGACCTACGCTCGTCTAACGAAAGATCAACGACTGATGAGCCCCTGCCCCCGCCCTGGCGCCGGTTCCTACAGCCAGGGCCACGGAGCCCGCAGCCAGCGCCGTATCCCCGCAAGCGAACACACCCGGCACGCTGGTTTCCTGAGTCTCGGAGGTCTGCAGATAGCGCCCCATGGAACCGTCAGCCAGGGTACAGCCCAATTGCTCGGCCAACGTATTGCCCTGGCGGGTACGCGGCAGTGCGAACAAACCGTCAAGGGCGACGCAGCGGCCATCGGCCAGGTTGATATCGACTCGCTCGCCGCTTATCGACTGCACCAGATCCGGTTCCACTACCACGCCGCGGCGCGCGAGTTGTTCCAGTTGTTCGGCGTCAGGCGTGAAGGCACCGTTGGTAAATAACGTGGTGCTGCCCCAGTCCGGCAGCATCATCGCGTGGTGCATCGACACTGGCGAGACAGCCAACACGCCGATGCGGCCCAGATCCAGCTCATAACCGTGGCAGTAGGGACAGTGAAAGACGCTGCGCCCCCAGCGCTCGGCCAGGCCTTCGATGGCTGGCAATTCATCACGCACGCCACCGGCAAGAATCAAGCGCCTTCCAGGCTGCACCTGCCCATTGGCGAGCGTCACCAGGAAACCCTCGCCGTCACCACGAGCCTCGGCTGCTTCGCCCACCAGCCAGGTCACGTTCGGGTAGTCCATCAATTCGGCGCGGCCATCGGCGGCAATTTCTTCGGGTGGCCGCCCGTCCTGGCCGAGAAAGCCGTAGGAATGGCTGGCGAAGCGGTTACGCCGCACGCCAGCGTCTATCACCAGCACCCGACGGCGTGCGCGGGCCAGTTGCAGGCCGGCGGACAAGCCGGCATAGCTGCCCCCGACAATGATTGCGTCATAGCTCATGGCGCTACTCCTCCATGCAGAACCCGGATGATGCCCGAGCCTTCACGAAACACCATAAGTTACAATTGGAAAGTCCGTCAACCTCTCGTAACTGTATTCATTACGAATCATACTCCACACCATCGCCTCTCCACCTCGAGACGCCCATGAGAAACGACACCCGCCTGTCACGCATGCTGCATGTGCTGATCCATATGGATCGCCACGAACAGCGCACCACCTCGGACACCATCGCCCGTATGCTGGACACCAACCCGGTAGTGGTGCGCCGCACCATGGGCCTGCTACGCGACAAGGGTTACGTGACCTCGGACAAAGGCCACAACGGTGGCTGGTCGCTAGCCAAGCCGCTGGCGCAGATCACCCTGCTGGACATTCACCAGGCGCTCGGCGCGCAGTCGATCTTCAGCATCGGCCTGGCCACCGATCATCCCCAGTGCCTGGTCGAACAGGCGGTCAACCAGGCCCTTACCCAAGCCTTTGACGAGGCTCAGGCGCTGCTGCTGCAGCGTTTATCCAGCATCACCGTCGCGAAACTGGCCGATGATTTCGATGCCCGCTATCAGACGCTCGGCGCGGGTTGCAAGACGCTGTGAGCATGCGGAGCGACTGACTCAAAGCTCGCGAAACAGGTCGTGGGCGTTGAGCAGCGCGTAGGCGATTTCCGGGCGTCGCTCCAGACCACGGCGGATGGCGGCGGGAATCGCCTGGCGGGTTTTTCGGCACAGGCCGGGAAAGGTCGTTACCTCGATGGCGATGCCACGCATGCTGCGCACTTCATTGAAACCAGGCGCAATCTCCACGCGAATGCCCAACTGTTCGAACATGCGCTGCTGCATACGCTCGAGCTCCTCGAGGCTGGCGAGGTTCTCCAGGCGTTCGAGCAGACGCTTTTCCTCCGCCCTGGTCAGCAGCAGGATACGCTGATCGCCAGTAGGCGTTTCCAGCAACCGCTCCCGCTCGCAGTCGCAAGCGCCAGGTGGACAGGGATGGCGGATCGGCATCGATAGGCTCATGGTCTGCATCATAGCCAGCCTGGCAGCTCGTTGACCATGCTTGGCGTCCGGCACAAGGCGCTGGCGCTTTGTCATGCAGCCTTTATCATCCGTGGCCACGAGTATGGGGAACTCCAGACCACCGCCGTGGTGTCGAACCTCCGAGTCCGACGCCTCGCGCGCTGCGATAGCCGCCTGGCCCCTTCATCCCAGCAAAGGAACGATTGATGAGCATCCACAGCAACGCGGGACGCCTTCCCGACGAGCACAGCCTGGCCAATCTGCCGCGCCTGGTATCACGCTACTACAGCGAACGTCCGGATCCGAGCGCCCCCGCACAGCAAGTGGCATTCGGTACCTCGGGCCATCGCGGCTCGTCCTTGAAGAACAGCTTCAACGAATGGCACATCCTCGCGGTGACCCAGGCGATCTGCGATTACCGCCGCGGCCAGGGCATCGACGGTCCGCTGTTCATCGGCATGGACACCCACGCGCTGTCCGAGCCGGCCTTCGTCTCCGCGCTGGAAGTGCTGGCCGCCAACCGCATCGAAACCCGTATCGATGCCGGCTGCAGCGAAACCGCTGGCGAGCCTGGCTATACGCCGACCCCCGCGATCTCCAAAGCGATCCTCGATTACAACCGAGGGCGCAGCAGCGGCCTGGCCGACGGCATTGTCATCACGCCGTCGCATAACCCGCCTGCCGACGGCGGCTTCAAGTACAACGCCAGCAACGGCGGCCCGGCGGACACCGGCGTCACCAAGTGGATTCAGGAGCGCGCCAACGAACTGCTCGGGGCAGGCCTCAAGGGCGTGCAACGCATCGACTACGCCAGCGCCCTGAAAGCACCGACCACCCAGCGTTACGACTTCATCGAAAATTATGTCGGCGATCTCGAGCAGGTACTCGACCTGCAGGCGATTCGCGGCTCCGGCCTCACGTTCGCCGTCGATCCGCTGGGCGGTGCCGGTGTGCATTACTGGACACGTATCGCCGAGCGCTTCGGCCTGCCGCTGGAGGTGCTGTCGACCCGCGTCGACCCGACCTTCCGCTTCATGCGCGTCGACTGGGACGGCAAGATCCGCATGGATTGCAGCTCGCCCCACGCCATGGCCGGCCTGATCGAGAACAAGGATCGCTTCGACGTCTCCTTCGCCTGCGATACCGACCACGACCGCCACGGCATCGTCGCCCGCTCGGTGGGCCTGCTCAATCCCAACCACTACCTGGCCGTGGCCATCGAGTACCTGTTCACCCACCGCCCGCAATGGGCTGCCCAGGCCGCCATCGGCAAGACCCTGGTGTCCTCCTCGATGATCGACCGTGTCGCCAAAGGCATCGGTCGTGAAGTGGTGGAAGTGCCGGTGGGCTTCAAGTGGTTCGTCGACGGGCTGATCGAAGGCCGCTTCGGCTTCGGTGGCGAGGAGTCTGCTGGCGCTTCCTTCCTGCGCAAGGACGGCAGCGCCTGGTCCACCGACAAGGATGGCATCATCCTCGGCCTGCTGGCGGCAGAGATCACCGCCGTGACGGGCAAGGATCCGGGTGAACGCTACGCAGCGCTGACTGAGCGTTTTGGTGCGCCGGTCTACCAGCGTATCGACGCACCCGCCGACCGTGAGCAGAAAGCCCGCCTCGGTAAGCTGTCCGCCTCCCAAGTGACCGCCAGCGAACTGGCCGGCCAGCCGATCACCGCGATCCTCACCGAAGCACCGGGCAACGGTGCAGCCATTGGCGGGCTCAAGGTGGTCACCGACAACGGCTGGTTCGCCGCCCGCCCATCCGGCACCGAGGATGTCTACAAGATCTACGCCGAAAGCTTCGAGGGCGATGCCCATCTGCAACGCATTCAGGAAGAAGCCAAGGCGCTGGTCGACAGCGTACTGGCGGGCTGACCCACGCAGCCGGCGCCCGATACAGGGCGTCGGTCAAGCGCGCTAACCCGCAGAATCGAATACTGCAGATGCAGAAAGCCCCGCTTATGCGGGGCTTCCGAATGTTCTAGCTGCTTCTAGGCGATAGCGCGGTAGCCGCCATCGCGAGCACGACGTGCCCACATCATCTTGGCGGCAGTCGGGTTGATCGGTGCACCGGTGAAGGTCGGCAGCGTGCGGTCGATCCACTGAGCACCCTGACCTTTCCAGTTGATCTCGCCGCTGACCAGTTTGCTGTCACGCATGATTTCATGCAGCAGGGCCTGTACGCGGGTTTCGCAGACCACGGTCTGGCAATCGATCGCCTTCACGAACACCACTTCATTGTCCTTGCGCAAGGTCATCAGCAACATCCCGTCGGGGCGCTTCTTGAAATCGACAACATGATCCGGGAGATTTTCGATCAGCTGCTGGATGGCGTATTGCATGGCTCGTACCCTCTGTGTGGTTTTCCTTTGTCGAGAGGGTTATTGCAGAGTGCATGCCAGCCTCTTACAAAAAATAAGTCATTGATTTATAACGATTAAATTTATAAAAAAACTAATTGAACTATGCATCCTGCACGGTGACCATTATTCGGTCGTGCAAGATGCAATGCCTGATCAGGAATCACGCAGGCTGTAGGTAGGAAAATCCACCCAGAAGTGCCCGAGTCCCCAAAAACGAGGCTTCATCCATGACCCAACCGGCTCTGATCATTATCGATATGCAGCGCGGCATGCTCGAGGCGGCTGCCGGGGAACGCAACAATCCCGAAGCGCCGACACGTATCGCAGAGCTTTTGCAGGCCTGGCGACAGGCGCGCGCTCCGATCGTGCACGTGCGTCATATATCGAGGTCGTCCACATCGCTTTTCGCGCCGGGGCAATCCGGGGTCGAATTTCAGCCCCCACTGCAGCCTTTGCCTGATGAACATGTGGTCGAGAAGAACGTACCCGATGCGTTCATCAACTCCGCGCTGGAGCGCTGGCTGCGGGTTCGGGGGATCGAGTCGTTGGTGATCGTCGGCGTCAGTACCAACAATTCCGTCGAGGGCACGGCGCGGTCGGCCAGCAATCTGGGGTTCGCCACCCATGTCGCGGCAGATGCGTGCTTCGCCTTTGCCAAGGTCGATTACAACGGCGTGTCACGCAGCGCCGAAGAGGTACATGCCATGGCGCTGGCCAATCTGCAGGGCGAGTATGCGCGGGTGATTGGCAGCGCTGAGGCGAGGAATCTGCTGTACACGGCAGAACTGCCGCACTAAGCGAAGCCGAAGTGGCCATTTCTGGCCACCTCGGCAAGACAGGGTTCAGAACCGTGGTTTCAGGGCTTTCCAGCTCGGGTCGTACTTCTGCATCTGGGTCACGTCGTTGCGCTGGCGAATGCCGCAGGTCAGATACTGGTCGTTGAGCTTGGCCAGTTGGTCGTAATCCAGCTCGACACCCAGCCCAGGCGTGCGGTTGAGCTTCACGCAACCGTCGCCGATGGGCAGCTTGCCGCCCTTGATCACCTCTTCATCCGGCTCCTGCCAGGGGTAGTGGGTATCGCAGGCGTAGGACAGATTCGGCACGGCCGCTGCCACATGAGTCATGGCCATCAGGCTGATGCCCAGGTGCGAGTTGGAGTGCATGGATACGCCCAGACCGAAGGTGTCGCACATGCGCGCCAGGATCTGCGTATCACGCAGGCCACCCCAGTAATGGTGGTCGGCGAGCACGATCTGCACGCTGTTCAGGGCCACGCTGCGGCGGAATTCGTCGAAGTCGGTGACCACCATATTGGTCGCCAGCGGAATGCCGGTGCGCTTGTGCACCTCGGCCATGCCTTCCAGGCCAGGGCACGGGTCTTCGTAATACTGCAGGTCATCGCCCATCAGCTCGGCCATGCGCAGCGAGGTTTCCACGGACCAGTTACCGTTGGGGTCGATGCGCAGCGGCGTACCCGGGAACGCCTGACGCAGCGCCTTGATACAGGCGACTTCGTGTTCCGGGCCGAGCAAGGTACCGGCCTTGAGCTTGATGCTCTTGAAGCCGTTCTCCTCGATCATGGTGCGTGCCTGGGCAACGATCTGCTCGGGGCTGATGCTTTCACCCCAGCGATCCGGCTTGTAGGGCGAGCCCACATGCTCGGCGTACTTGAGGAACAGATAGGCGCTGAACGGCACTTCGTCACGCACCGCGCCACCCAGCAGATCGACCAGAGGCATGCCCAGAGCGCGCGCCTGCAGGTCGAGAAAGGCCACCTCGAAGGCCGAGTAGGCGTTCGCCACCTGCTTGCTCGGGTGAGAGCCAGGCGCCAGCTCGGCGCCAGCAGTGCCGGGCTTCAGCGCGGCGACGGTTTTCACGACACGGGCACGCAGGCCGTTGAGATCGAACGGATCGAGACCGACCAGAGACTCCTGCATGGCTTGCAACACGCTGAGCACCGGCGCATCACCGTAGCTTTCACCCAGACCGATGTAGCCGTTGTCGCTTTCCACTTCGATGATCGAGCGCAGCGCGTAAGGCTCGTGAATCCCACTGGCGTTGAGCAGCGGTGCGTCTCGAAACGCAATCGGCGTTACGCGAACCTGTTTGATCTTCATAACTCACACTCCGAAATCTGACAGATGTTGCTGCGCTGGCTGGCCAGCGCGTTCGCGGGGCTTTTGTAGCCACGCAGATAGTTTTTCAAGCTGGCGATACGGCCGGCTTGGAGGTAATGCCATTGTCTTTGCCTTTGGCGCCCTTGCTGGTCTTGGTCATGAACACCAGAATGCCGGCGATCAGCGAGACCACGGCCAGGCCGATCAGGCCACCTTCGATGGAACCGGTGTGTTCTTCGAGGTAACCGAAGGTGGCTGGGGCGACGAAGCCACCCAGGCTGCCCACCGAGTTGATCAGGGCGATCACTGCAGCGGCGATACGAGCGTCCAGATACGCCTGGGGAATCGGCCAGAACAGCGAGGACGCAGCCTTGAAGCCGATGGCCGCGAAACAGATGGCGATAAAGGAGAAGATCGGCCCGCCGGTGGTGGACATGAACAGCCCGAACGCGGCGATCACGAACGCCGCCGATGCCCACGCCTGTTGCCACTTGTAGCGCGCCGCCAGACTGGCGAAGGCATACATGGCGGCCACCGAGATGATCCACGGAACCGAATTGAACAGGCCAATCTGCAGGTCATCCAGCCCGCCCATCGAGCGGATGATGCTCGGCAGCCAGAAGGTGCAGCCGTAGATGGTCAGCGAGATGGAGAAGTACAGGAAACAGAACAGCATGATCTGCGGGTCGCGCAACAGCGTGAACGCCGAGTGCTTGACCGCGCCGGTCTCCCCTGCCGCCAGTTGGCGCTGACGCTGTTCTTCGTCGATGCAGTCGGTCAGCGCCTGGCTTTCCTCGCGAGTCAGCCATTTGGCGTCCTTGGGCAGCGAATCCAGCCAGAACCAGACGAAACCGCAAAGCAGCACCGAGAACATGCCTTCGATGAAGAACATCCACTGCCAGCCCTTCATGCCCAGGCCGTCGATCTGCAGGAGCAAGCCGGACAGCGGACCGGAGATGATCGAGGCGATGGCCGAGCCGCTGAGGAAGATGGCCATGGCCTTGCCACGCTCACCGGCGGGTAGCCACTTGGTGAAGTAATACACCACGCCTGGAAAGAACCCGGCCTCGGCGACGCCAAGCAGGAAGCGCAGGATATAGAACCAGGTTTCGTTGGGCACGAAGGCCATCGCGGTAGCGACGATGCCCCAGGTGAACATGATGCGGGTCAGCCACATCTTGGCGCCGTAACGCTGCAGGAGCATGTTCGAGGGCACTTCGAACAGTGCGTAACCGATGAAGAACAGGCCGGCACCCAGACCGTAGGCCGCGGCACCGATACCCAAGTCGGTTTCCAGGTGGCTGCGGACGAAGCCGATGTTCACCCGGTCGATGTAGTTGACGATGAACATGACCACGAACAGCGGCAAGACGTGGCGTTTCACCTTGGAGACCGCGCGGGCGACAACCTGCGGGTCGGCAGAACTCTGGACGTTATTCAATTGGGGCGCTCCCGAGGATTGTTTTTGTGGGATGCGCCGATCATGTACGCGGACATTGATCCCGTCTAATCTAGATTGGCACTCGATTGATACCAGGATTAGATCAATGTTCGAACTCGCCCAGTTGCGCTGCTTCACCACCGTGGCTACCGAACTCAACTTTCGCCGCGCCGCCGAACGGCTGAACATGACCCAGCCGCCGCTAAGCCGGCAGATCCAGCTGCTCGAGCACAGCCTTGGTGTCGAACTGTTCACCCGTAGCACCCGCAGCGTCGCACTCACCGCGGCAGGCCGGGCCTTCTTCATCGAAGCCCAGCATCTGCTGGAACGCGCCCACCAGGCAGCAGCCTCGGCGCGGCGCTTCGCGGCAGGCGATATCGGCTCGGTGAGCATCAGTTTCGTCGGCAGTGCGGTGTATGAATTCCTGCCCAGGGTGATTGCCGAGGCACGGCTGAATCAGCCCCAGGTGAAGATTTCCCTGAGCGAGATGAACACCCACCAGCAGCACGAAGCGCTACGCACCCGCCGTATCGATCTGGGCATCGTGCGCCAGCCATTGCTGCAGGCGGGTTACGAAAACGAATGCCTGGTGCGTGAGCCGTTCGTGCTGGCCATCCCGAATCAGCACCCCCTGGCCACGGCGGATCAGGCAAGGGTCGAGGATCTGGATGGCGTACCTTTTCTGATGTATTCCCACGCGGCCTACCCACCGTTCAACGAACTGCTGACCGGCATGTTCCGCTCGGCCGGCGTGGCCCCCGAATACGTGCAGTGGCTGGGGTCGTCACTGACCATTCTGGCACTGGTCAACGCCGGCATGGGCCTGGCCATGGTGCCGCGCTGCGCCACCAACGTGGTGTTCAGGAACGTGACCTTCCGCGAGATCGACCTGGGCGAAGGCATCCAGAGCGAACTGCACCTGACCTGGCGCAGCAACAACGACAACCCGGCCTGCATGATGCTGCTGGAAGCCATTCGTGCGGCGGTGGCGACAGGGACGGATTGAGTACGAAGATCGGGGCTTGTACGTGGCTGGAGGCTTCACGCGATGTTGTAGGAACCGCGCTGCAACGATTAGTGGCCGTGATGCGATATCGCAGGATGGCTACGATCACTTCGCCCCGAGATCGGGGCTCCTACGCGGCGTTGGCTTCCGCAATTTGGTAGGAGCCACGCCCCGCGGCGATTCGTGGCCGTGATGCGATATCGCAGAATGGCTACGATCGCTTCGCCCCGAGATCGGTTACACCCACTGATCGTTGCGTTTGCGACGTATCCGGAACATGGTCGGCAGGATCAAGCCAGCCAATAGGCCGGCACCGGCGATGCTGCCACCGTAGACCATGTAGCGCATCAGCACCTGCTTCTGCTCGCTACCCAGTTGTGCCTGGGCTTCGCGCAATTCCGAGCGGGCCTGATTCAGTTCGATGTCCAGGGCGCTGCGGCTGGCTTCCAGCTCGTCGATCAGGGTCTTGCGCGAATCCAAGGTCTCCTGCATGCCTTGCACGCGGGTTTTCCAGGTGTCGTTGATGCCTTCGAGTTCGCTGCTCAACTCGGTCACCTTCTGCTCCAGTTGCGGCAGTCGCTCGGCCTGGCCGGGCACTTCCTGAAGGTCACGGTTGGCGATCCACACGGCATTGCCATTCTCGCCACGCACCTGGCTGTAATCGCCCTGGGTGCGCAGCAGTTGTACGCGCATACCAGAACTGAGCGTACCGACGATGCGGTAGCCATCGGTCGGACCGCTGCGCACATAGGTATTCAAACTGTCACTGACCCAGCGCACGTTGTCGCTGGCCTGCTGAGCGTGAACCGGCGCCGCAATCAGCAGCAAACCGGACAGCAGCGAAGCCCCGAGCACGCGAACCTGCGGCAGGGAAAAGGAGACGGAAAAAGGGCGGGCTAGGGACATAAAAACGATCTTCACTCGGCGGTGGAACACAATGCGACACAGCGCGCTAACGTCGACCAGGCAACTTGTTGTGAAGGCGAGTCACACAGCGCAAATGGCCCAAAGCCATGCTGCCTGCTCGGTTTGGCCGACTGCACAAAGACAGCAGTGAAACGGGCGGGTTCCTCAGCACTCGGTACATCGACATGATCCGCTGCAACGCCCGATGATCGGCAAATGCTGTAAGTCGCCAGACTGGCAAAAGGCAATCACGGCATGACCGGCACGTACCAGCGCTGCCAGGATTACCGCGTTAATCAGCGTGGCCGAACGCCCTGCTCGACCGTTTGCAGTGCAACAGCTCGCCATCCCGCCCATAAAGCCAGCAGCAGCGCCAGCGCGGGGAATGTTCCGCCGATCAGTGCTGCACCCTGCCAGCCAAAGCTTTCGTAGATCGGGCTGGCGATGGCCGAGCCGGTGGCACCAGAAACAGCAGGCCCAGGGCGTAGCCGATCTGGGTCAGGGAAACGGTCAGGCTGGCCTTGTGCATCGACAGGCCCACGGCTGGCGCGATCAGCTCGGTGATCGGCTGAGCGTAGTAGAGATTGGCGACGATGGCGCCGCAGCAGAAGGCGAACAACAGCACCAGCGCCACCGGCACGCTGACATTCAATAGGTTTCCGAGGCCTGACCGGCTCTGACTCTAGCTCAAGTCGGGCAGCAGCCACTGCATATGCGTCGTCTGCCAGAGCGGATCGGCTTCGACATCGACGACGGCGAACCCCTGCTTTTCCCAGAAGCGGATGGCGCCCGGTAGAAAGGGATGAGTATGCAGGTAGAGCACCTGCACACCGGCAGCGGCGGCATGCTCGCGCAGCCGCGCATATAACGCCCTGGCCAGGCCGAAGCGGCGAAATTGCCGAGCAACGAACAGACGCACGATCTCCACGGTTCGGCGCCCGACATAGTCGAGCTGAGGGAATCGGTGGTCATAAGGCAGATAACCAACGGCCGCGACGATCTCGTCGTCACAGCGCGCCAGCCAGAAACCACCATCCTCGCCATCCAGGTACACCTGCTCGAAATACTGCAGATCCGCCGGCAATACCGTTGCGTCGAGCATGGGGAAGATTTCCGCACGGGCAGCCATGACGAAATCGACCAACTCGGCGATATCGCTCGCCTGGACGCGGGCGATATGGATGGGTGACGTGCTCATGCCCCTCCCGGGCTGCATCGGCACGCTTGCAGACGAAGCGGCCCACTGGTGAAAGTGCCGGCAACATAGCTCGCACCTGCCCTGCTCGCAACCACGCACCTCTCTATATAGGCAACCGAGGCACCAATGTTTCGTGGCGTTGTCACTGAAAGCCCGAGCATCGAACGAAGGTTGCTGCTTTTACCCTTGAGCCTCGCCGCCGTTCTCGTTATAAGTCCCGCTACTTTTCCAAGGCCGTATCAGGCAGACCATGAGCCAAGCTGATCTCCTCGACCAAGACCCCGTGTTCCAGCTCAAAGGCAGCATGCTGGCCATCACCGTGATGGAACTGGCGCACAACGACCTCGCCCGCCTAGACCTGCAACTGGCGGAGAAAGTCGCCCAGGCCCCGAACTTCTTCAGCAACACCCCGCTGGTGCTGGCCCTCGACAAACTGCCGAAGGATGAAGGCAGCCTCGATCTCGGCGAGCTGATGACCCTGTGCCGCAAGCACGGCCTGCGTACCCTGGCCGTGCGCGCCAACCGCGAAGAGGATATCGCCGCAGCCAACGCACTGGATCTACCGGTGCTGCCACCCTCCGGTGCCCGCGAGCGAATCATCGACCCGGCGCCGAAACCGCAGGAGCCACCCGCCAAACCGGCCGAGCCCGAAGTCAAACCGACCCGTGTGGTCACCACGCCGGTGCGTGGCGGCCAGCAGATCTACGCCCAGGGTTGCGATCTGGTGGTGCTCGCTCCGGTCAGTGCCGGTGCGGAACTTCTCGCCGATGGCAACATCCATGTTTACGCCCCTATGCGCGGCCGCGCTCTGGCCGGTATCAAGGGCAATCGTCAGGCACGGATTTTCTGCCAGCAGATGGGCGCGGAACTGCTCTCCATCGCGGGTCAGTACAAGGTTGCCGAAGACCTGCGTCGTGACCCGAACTGGGGGCGTGCGGTACAGGTTGGCCTGACGGGTGACGTGTTGAACATAACCCGTCTTTAACGGATACTGCCGCCACTTTTAACGGACATAAAGGGCATCTGGAAGCCTTCAGGCAGACTGTCAAAACAATCACTGGCAAACAGCCAGTCGGCATCGCTCGGCGCCTGAAGCGAATCGCTTTTCCCGCCTTGCGAGTCGCACCAGAGCCCTGCTCAACGGATTTTTTCGACAGACCACCAGTTGCTGGCAGGTTCCTGTTTCTTATTCATTTTTGGGGTGAATCACCTTGGCCAAGATCCTCGTAGTCACTTCCGGCAAAGGTGGCGTCGGTAAAACCACCACCAGCGCCGCCATCGGTACCGGCCTCGCCCTGCGCGGCCACAAGACCGTCATCGTCGACTTCGACGTCGGCCTGCGTAACCTCGACCTGATCATGGGCTGTGAACGCCGCGTGGTGTACGACTTCGTCAACGTCGTCAACGGCGAAGCCACCCTGTCCCAGGCCCTGATCAAGGACAAACGTCTGGAGAACCTGTACGTGCTGGCCGCCAGCCAGACCCGTGACAAGGATGCCCTGACCCTGGAAGGCGTGGAAAAGGTCATCAACGAACTGCGCGAAAACTTCGAATACGTGGTCTGTGACTCGCCGGCCGGTATCGAGAAAGGCGCCCACCTGGCCATGTACTTCGCCGACGAAGCGATCGTGGTGACCAACCCGGAAGTCTCCTCGGTACGCGACTCCGACCGTATGCTCGGCCTGCTGGCCAGCAAATCGCGCCGCGCCGAACAAGGCGGTGAGCCGATCAAGGAACACCTGCTGCTGACCCGCTACAACCCGGAGCGCGTGACCCGCGGTGAAATGCTCGGCGTGGAAGACGTCGAGGAAATCCTCGCCATCCGCCTGCTCGGCGTGATCCCGGAATCCCAGGCCGTGCTCAAGGCGTCCAACCAGGGCGTGCCCGTGATCCTCGATGATCAGAGCGATGCCGGCCAGGCTTACAGCGATGCAGTGGATCGTTTGCTCGGCAAGGAAGTGGTGCACCGCTTCCTTGATGTGAAGAAGCAGGGCTTCCTGCAACGTCTGTTTGGAGGTCGAGAATGAATATTTTTGACTTCTTGCGTTCGCGCAAGAAGGAAGCCACTGCCTCCATCGCCAAAGAGCGCCTGCAGATCATCGTTGCCCACGAACGTGGCCAGCGCACCCAGCCAGATTACCTGCCTGCCCTGCAGCAGGAACTGGTCGAGGTGATCCGCAAGTACGTTGCCATCGATTCCGATCAGGTTCAGGTCGCACTGGAAAACCAGGGCAGCTGTTCGATTCTGGAATTGAACATCACCCTGCCGGATCGTTGATCCGCGTACCGTAGGGTGGGTTAGCAGCGCCTGGTCGTGACCTTCAATTCACTACCAGAGTCAGTGCGCTGCGTAACCCACCAGGCGATGCCGAAGACGACATCGACCTTCTGCGGTAACTCGCTCCCCGAATGGCGGCCCCGATGGCCGCTTTTCGTTTTTATCGCCCAACCAACAGAACGCCCATGCCGCTCAGCCAAATCGAAATCGTCCATCAGGATGCCGCCCTGCTGGTGATCAACAAGCCCACCCTGCTGCTCTCGGTGCCCGGTCGCGCCGAAGACAACAAGGATTGCCTGGTCACCCGCCTGCAGGAAAACGGCTACCCCGAAGCACGTATCGTGCATCGTCTGGATTGGGAAACCTCGGGCCTGATCGTCCTCGCCCGTGATGCCGACAGCCACCGCGAGCTGTCCCGGCAGTTCCACGACCGCGAAACGGAAAAAGCCTACACCGCTTTGTGCTGGGGTTCGCCCGAGGGCGACAGCGGCAGCATCGACCTGCCCCTGCGTTACGACCCACCGACCAAACCGCGCCACGTGGTCGACCATGAACACGGCAAACACGCCCTGACCTTCTGGCGCATACTCGAGCGCCATGCCGATTACAGCCGCGTCGAGCTGACCCCGATCACCGGCCGCTCGCACCAGTTGCGCGTGCACATGCTGTCCATCGGTCATCCGCTGCTCGGCGATGGTCTCTATGCCCATGAACAGGCCCTGGCCGCCTACCCGCGCCTGTGCCTGCACGCCAGCATGCTCAGCCTGACTCACCCACAAACCGGCGAACGCCAGCGCTTCGAGTGCCCGGCGCCGTTCTGATGGATCCCCGGCGCTTCTACGAGAACACCAAGGGCGCACCGGCAATGCCCTCGCTGCTGCTGGCCCTGCAACACTGGCAGGCGCCACCCGGCCTGGCCGTGGATCTGGGCTGTGGCGCCGGCCGCGACACCCTGGAGCTGCTGCGTCAGGGCTGGCAGGTGCTGGCGGTGGATGCCGAACCGCTGGCCTTCGACTACCTGCAACCGCTGGTGCCCGGCGAGCAGCACGCGGCCCTGCGCTGCACCTGCAGCCCGTTCCAGGGCGTCGAGCTGCCCGCCGCCGAACTGATCAACGGCAGCTTCGCCCTGCCATTCTGCGCGCCCGCTGACTTTCCCGGGCTCTGGCGACGCATCGAGCAGGCCGTGAAACCCGGCGGCCTGTTCGCCGGGCACTTCTTCGGCGAGCGCGACGACTGGGCCTCGGACGGCCTGACCATCCACACCCGCGCCGAGGTCGCAGCCCTGCTCCAGCACTGGCAGATCATCGACCTGCAGGAAATCGACCGCCCGGGCCAGACCGCCGTCGGCCGCGCCAAGCACTGGCACCTGTTTGCCGTGGTGGCCAGGCGCCAATCGTAATGACCTCATCGCCCGCTCGGTGGACAAGCTTCGCGTTGTCCACATGGCCCTCCTCTACCACGGGCAGCTTGCCGCTTGTGGCTTGACGCTTGCCACTGCTTTAAAACGGCCGGCTTCCCGCCAGGCTGATTCGCTGCAGCCGCCTGCGCTGTTCGGCCGGAAAGGCGTTGCGTGCATGCAGGGTGGCCTGATTGTCCCAGTAGACGATATCGCCCACCTGCCAGCGATGGGTGTAGGACAGCTCGGGCCTGGCCAGGTGCTCGCGCAGACGCGCGATCAGTGCCTGGCCACGCTCGGGCTCGACGCCGGCCAGCTCCACTTCCGTGCGCACACCGAGATACAGCAGGCGCTTGCCGCTCTCGGGATGGGTACGCACCAGCGGATGCTCGGTGCCCTGGATCGGCTCGATTTCCGGCGTGCGATAGGTAATCGCTCCCATACGCCCGTAATCACCGTTACGCAGGCGCACGAAAGGGTTGTAGTTGATCAGCCGCAGTCCCTCGATCTCCGCCTTGGTCTGCTCGTCCAACGTGCTATAGGCCAATGCCAGGTTCGTCCATACCGTTTCGCCGCCGTCCTGCGGGACTTCCTGGGCATACAGCAGCGAACCGCTTGAGGGCGTGGGCGTCCAGTGGTGATCCGAATGGGCCGGCAGCTCGTTATTACCGAGCTCACCATCCTCGGTATTGGCCACCTTGACGATATCCGGTGCCTTGCCGTCCGCACCGGACGATAGCACTAGAAAGTCCGGATGCGGCTGAAACACCGAGCCGAACCAGGAGGTGAATTGCAGGAATTGCCCGTCGTCGAGCTGCTGGCCACGGAAGATCAGAATGTGGTGATCGCGCAAGGCCCGCTTGAGTTGCAGAATCTGCTCCGCACTCGGCGTCAGCCGGGCGTCCAGGCCGTGGACAATGGCCCCCAGCGGTGCCTGCTGGGGCTCGATACGAAAGTCATCATGGGTCGCTGCCGGCTGCAGCACGTGGGTGGTCTGGGTCATGGTCGTTCACCTTGAGTAATGGGTTTGCCCTGCCACGCAGGTGGCAGGCACAGGTCAGGATTTGCTGATGGTTCTGCTACGCTGGCCGTCGATGCTCATCGGCACATCACCGGCCAGGGTTACGCGGCGCACGATGCGAGGCTGGTCGCCGTAGTCATTGACCGCGTAGTGCTGGGTGGCGCGGTTGTCCCAGATCGCGACGTCGCCATTGCTCCAGCGCCAGCGAACGGTGTTCTCCAGACGAGTCACATAACCCTGAAAAACCTCGAACAGGCGCTGCGAATCGTGCTGGGAAAGGCCCTTGATGCGTTTGACGAAATGGCCCAGCAGCAAGGTGCGTTCACCGCTTTCTGGGTGCACGCGCACTAGTGGATGCTCGGTTTCGTACACCGTGGAGGCGAATACCTTGCGATACTGTTCCAGGCGTACCGGGTCGGCGTCGGGTCTTTTCGCTGCGTAGTCGAAATCGTTGCTATGCACCGCCCACAGCCTGTCAGCCAGCTCGCGCAGTTCGACGGGCAGATCCTCGTAGGCCGCAGTGGTATTGGCCCACACCGTGTCGCCACCCGCGGACGGCACCAGCACCGAGCGCAGGATCGAGGCCTTGGGGTAGGCATCGACGAACGTCACATCGGTGTGCCAGGTATTGGCCCTGGCACCCTGCGCGCTGTCGAGTTCCAGCAGGTAGCTGCTGCCATCACGCACCGGCACGGTGGGATGGGCCACCGGCTCGCCGAGGCGTTTGGCAAAGGCCTCCTGCTGAGCGTCATCCAGCATCTGGTTGCGGAAGAACAGCACCTTGTAGCGCAGCAGCGCTTGCCCAATTGCATCTACGCTGGCTTCGTCGAGGCTCGCGGACAGTTGCACACCGCGCACCTCGGCGCCGATGCGGCCGGCAACGGGGAACAGGTCGAGTTCTACGTGAGGGATTGATACGACGGCAGATCGAGTCATGGCGTTCTCCTTGGGGCGTGCTTAGAAGTCGTAACGCAGGGTGAGGCCGGCCGTACGCGGCTGGCCGACGGATGCGGTGTAGGAACCGTTGGTAAATGCGAAAGCGGTGAGGTAGTAGTCCTGATCCGTGACGTTGCGCATCCACAGCGAGGTATCCAGCTCGCCATCACCCAGGTCGATACGCACCCCGGCGGAAAGGTTGAGCAAGCCATAGCCGTCGATCTTCGACAGATCGGAGTTGTCCAGCGTGCCTTCCGCCTCGGAGCGGTAGGAGTAACCCGCGGTCACGTAGGGTCGCAGGCCGCTGTCCAGTTGCCACAGGTACTCACCGTTGAAGTTGCCGATCCAGCGCGAGGCACCGACCACCCTTTCGCCCGTGAGGTCGCAGATCGCCGCGGCATTGACCGTGCTGACCTCGCCTGGGCAGGGCGCGTTCTTGAAGCTCAGGTAGGTGACATCGTTGAACGAGCCATTGAAGTTCAGGGTCAGCCCGCGAATCGGCCGGTAGCTGGTTTCCAGTTCCAGACCACGCGAACGCACGCTACCGGCGTTGGCCATCACCGAGGTCGCGGTCAGTGAGCCCGGTGGCGTGGTCAGCGTGGTGGCCTGGTAGCCATGAACCCCCGTCCAGAACAGGTTGGCGTTGAACTGCAGCCGGCCACCCAGCAGCGTACTCTTGAAGCCGAGCTCGGCATCGTTGGCCCGCTCCGGCCCGACCACCAGAGAATCGCTGCCAAGGCCCGTCTGGGGCGCGACCAGGTTGACCCCACCGGACTTCTCGCCGTGGGCCAGGGAGGCATAGCCGAGCAGGTTGTCGCTGGCCCGGTAGCTGAGGCTGATCAGGCCCGACGGCGCCGCGTTGTGCAGACCGAATTCGCCGGTATCCAGCCCGCCCATCTGGCGCTGGCGGATGGCATCCACCTCAGGCGCCAGATCGGCACCGCCTTGCGGATCGAAGCGGTGCAACCGCGCCTGCTTCTCTTCATAGGTGCCGCGCACGCCAATCGTCAGATCCAGGCGATCGGTAAGGTGCCAGTTGCCTTGCGCGAACAGCGCGAAACTGTCGGTGACGATCTTGCCATTGGTCTGCGTGCTGACATCGTTGAACACCCCACGATCGACCCCCGTCAGGAACAGATCGGCCTGCGGGCCATAGCGCTGTACCGTCTTGTTACCCAGGTTCTGGCGGAACATATAGGCGCCAAGCACGTAGTCGAAGCGCTCGCCGGCCGGTGAGGCCAGGCGAATCTCCTGGGAAAACTGACGGTCGTGCACTTCCACGCCGCCGTGACGAACCGCCGGCTGATCGGTGAGATCGGTATCGTTGAGCGGGATGAAGTGCCAATAGCGATAACCGCTGATGGAGGTCAGCGTGTAGCCACCATCGAGTTGCCAGCTGGCTTCCAGTGAGGTGCCGCCCTGCCAGACGTTGACCGCCTGCTCGGAGTCGATGTTTACCTCACGCTTCTTGATGTCGTACTGCGGGTTGGCGCCGATCAGCGCGGCACGCTCACGAAAACGGTCGGAAACCCCGTACAGCGCCCAGACGCCGTTGGTGGACTTCTCCTGGTTGTAATCGGTGATCCAGCGCAGGCTGAAATCCTCGTTCGGCTCGAACAGCAACTGCCCACGCAAGCCCTCGCGCTCGCCGCCCAGAAACGTGCGGCTGTCATGCTGGTTGTCGATGTAGCCATCTTCACGGGTGCGATAGAACGACAGGCGCCCGGCCAGGGTGTCGGTCAAGCCGCCGGACACGCTGCCCTTGCCCTGGAAGTAACCACGCTCGCCGCCCGATACCTCGAAGCTGCGCTCGGGCGTGAAGGTCGGCTTGCGGGTGGTGATGTTGATCACCCCCGCCGTGGTGTTCTTGCCGAACAACGTACCTTGAGGGCCGCGCAGCAACTCCAGCTGTTCGACATCGAGCAGATCGAACACCGCCATGCCGGGCCGCCCGAGGTAGATATTGTCCAGGTAGATGCCAGCGCTGCCCTCCAGGCCGTCGCTGGCCGGGTTGTTGCCGATGCCGCGCACCGCGACGCTGGACTGGCGCGCATGGATGTAGGCGACGTTGACGCTCGGCAGCACCTGTTGCAGTTCCTGCACGCGGTAGACCTTCTGCAACTCCAGCGTGGCGCCGCTGAGGGTGGTGATCGGCGTGGGTACGTCCTGGGCGTCCTCCTCCCGGCGCCGGGCGGTGACCGTTACCTTCTGCAGCGCCGCGTCGTCCTGGGCAGCGCTGGCATCCGCCGTGGCGCTCTGCGCATAGAGCGGGCCACTGGCGGCCAGACCACCCAGCGCCAGGAGCAGGCTCAGGACGTAATCCGGCGATGCGAGGCGCTGCACGATGCTCGTGCGACCCGCGAGGCGGCGCTGAATGAAAGGGGGTGTCGAACTCATCAATGGTAATCCTTGGTCAAGAAACAGGCCGCACGAAGCCGCGCCACATGAATGCGTAGCTCTGTAAGGGAAAGGCAGGGTGTAAAGGTGTCAGGCGAACCGGATCAACCGGGGCAACAGCGACACGCAGATGCCAGACGCGAGGTCGGGTGAGGTTTTTTCATGGACAGATCCTTGCAATCGCTCAGCAGGCAAATATTCCATTAAGTTCTATTTAAATAATAAAAATACGTTTGACGGAATAAGAGCTTGCATTTAAAACCACCGTCCAGGGCAGCCGCAAATGCCTAAAACCTATTTTTCAAATGCCGGGAATGCATCATGGATCTGCGCCAACTTCGCTACTTCATCGCCCTGACAGAGCACCGCAGCTTCGTTCGCGCGGCAGAAGCCATGAACATCACTCAGCCGGCGTTCAGTCGCAGCATTCAAGGGCTGGAGCATGAGTTCGGCTGCCAGTTGGTGGATCGTGGCAGCAAGGATCTACGCCTTACCCCCGAAGGCCAGGTAGTGCTGCAGCACGCCCTGAGCCTGGTGCAGGGCGCCAGTAACCTGACCAACGAAGTCAGCCAGATGAGCAAGCTCGATGCCGGTGAGCTGCACTTCGGCTCGGGCCCGGTACCGGCGGCGAAGCTGGTGCCGGACAGCCTGATGCAGTTCATGGCGAACTACCCGGGCATTCGCCCGCGTCTGCTGGTCAACAACTGGGAAAGCCTGGGGCGCAGCCTGAGCCGCAACGAGATCGAGTTCTTCATCGCCGATATCCGCCCGTTCCACGCCGATCCGAACTTCCAGGCCTACGCCCTGACGCCACGGCCGGCTACTTTCTTCTGCCGGGCAACACACCCGTTGGTCGCCAAGGAAAGCCTGTCGACCAACGACCTGTTCGCATACCCGCTGGCGTCGGTGCGCATCCCCGTGGGCACCCGCAAGGCTCTGGCCAACCTGAGTGGCAAAGCCAGCTTCGAACAACACATCGAGTGCGAGCATTTCCCGCTGCTGGAGCAGATCGTGCGCAACACCGATGCCATTGGCGTCGGCCCGCTGGAGGCCCTGCACGAGGCCCTGAACCGCGGCGAGCTGGTACGCCTGCAGTTGCGTAACTTGCCACAGAGTATGACCCTGCAGGCTCATTGCGGCATCGTCACGCGCACTGGCTACCGGCTGTCACCGGCGGCACGGGCGATGATCGACCTGATCAAGCAGTGCGATCAGGATCTGGCCGCTGCCGCTGCGGCAGCCTGAACACCGAAGACGCAAAGGCCGCAGTCATGCTGCGGCCTTTTTCGCACAACGATCAGGGGCGAGCAGCGACAGCCGGCGATGTTTGCAACGCGGCATCGAGAAAGCGCGGATCCGCCCAGTCAGCGACCTTGAAGCCTTTCCGGATCAGACGTTGCTCGACCGCCAGATCGACTCCGGCCTGCAGCCGAGCCAGGTAGCCGGCATCCAGATGCGGGTCGAACATGTGTTGCACATCGCTGGCCTCGAGATCGCTCTGCAACAAGGTACGCGGGTAGCCGGACAAATCCGCGACCAACGCCACGTAAGCCTGCTTGTTGGCCTCGTCACGCAGCCATTGCACCGCCTGCTGCTGAGCTCTTATCAAGCGCTGGACTGCCTGCGGATGGCGATCGACAAAATCCCCCGCGCCCACCAGCATGGTCTGCACGCTGCCGGCGCCGCCCAAGTCGTCGGTATTCAGAGGCAACTCGGCCAGACCTCGCTGTTCCAGGGAGATCAGGTTGGCACCGCCCCAGGTGGCGTCGATCTGCTTGGCTGCCAAAGCGGCCGATGACGCATTGCCGTCCAGATTGATGATCTGCAACTCACGCTCGCGCAGGCCCTGACTGGCCAGTGCCTGTGCGAAGGACAACTGATAGGCGGTGCCACGGAAGATCGCCACCCGTTTGCCGCGCAGATCCGCCAGGGTTTTCACCGCCGACCCCGGCACCACGCCCAGGTACAGGCGAATATCACGGGCGGTAGCACTCAGTAGCCGGGTATCCAGCCCATTGGCCTTGCCGATGATCGACGCCATGTCACCCAGATAAGCCAGATCCACCTGGCCGTTGGCGAGCGCCTCGTTGACTACCGGCCCGGCCCCCTTGAAAAAGCTCCACTGGATGGTGATGCCGTCTGCTGCGAACTCCTTTTCCAGAGTCTCCTGGTTGCGCAGCACATCGACGATACCGCCACCACTCGGCTTGCCGCCCGCACTCAGATCCGGCACGGCGATGCGAATTTCCTTAAGAGGCTGCTCCGCCAGCACGGCCGTGGCACCGACCAGGGCCAGCAGTCCCGAAAATATGGGTGCGACCACCCGCTGTAAGCCTTTATCGAACGCACGCTTCATTGTAATAACGCTCCTGAACCATCTACGCCGTGGCTCTTGAGGCCACCGGAATACTTATGAAGGCACAGGCCACATGGTTATTTAAATAATAAAAAAATGCATTTCATAAACATTAGGGAATAAGCCATCAATGATGGGACATTCCGTGCAGATGCCCTGCGCGCATAAAAAATATGATGCGAAGGCATTGGCCAAAGCCTTGTGCCCTGTGTGAAATAGATGGCCGATTCGAATTCCTCCCGCCAGCCCGTACCTCTCCTCGGACGTGGCAACCGCTCCCCCGATAAGCGACAATGCCGCCCCGCCAAGCGATGGCAGCCGCCTGCCGACAACAAATCGCCCGCGTACCGGATAGCCAACCGCCGACCTCCGCATCCAAGGAATTTGCATGGCCCTGCCTCGCCCGCGTTTCGCACCGACTCTGCTCGCTCTGGCCCTGAGCCCGACGTTTTCCTGGGCCGCCGACTCGGTGGTCGCCCTCGACGCCACCACGATCGAAGATCAGGCCAGCGACAATTACCAGGCCCGCAGTGCTTCGGTCGGTGGTTTCGATGACGCGCCCCTGCTGGATACGCCCGCGTCGGTTTCGGTAGTCACCCGACAGTTACTGGATGACCAGCAGGCTCGCCTGCTCAGCGACGTGCTGAAGAACGACGCTTCGGTAGGCGAAGCCTACGCGCCGATCGGTTACTACGAGAATTTCGTGGTACGCGGCTTCTCGCTGAATGCCGCCAACAGCTACCGGGTCAATGGCCGTAGCGTGGTGGGCGAACAGAACGTGGCGCTGGAGAACAAGCAGCAGGTCGAGCTGCTCAAGGGGCTTTCCGGCCTGCAGAGTGGCGTGACCGAGCCCGGCGGGTTGATCAACTACGTGACCAAGCGCAGCGAAAACGTGCGCTCGCTGAGCGTGGCCAGCAATCAGGATGGCGAGCGCTATATCGCCGCCGACCTCGGCCACTGGTTTGGCAGCGAGCAGGAGCTGGGCCTGCGCCTCAACCTGGCCCACGAGGACATCCGCTCCTTCGTCGAACACGCCGACGGCAAGCGCGACTTCATCTCCCTGGCGCTGGACTGGAACCTCTCGCCCAACGCCACACTGCAGCTGGACGCCGAATACCAGGCTCGCGAGCAGCGCTCGGTCGCCGGCTATCAATTGCTCGGCGGCACCCGGGTGCCAAGCGGCGTCGATCCGGACACCCGCCTCGGCCATCAGAGCTGGTCGAAACCGGTGAGCATCGACTCGCTGAACCTCGGTGGGCGCTTCGAATATCGCTTCGACGACAACTGGAAAGCCGCAGTCGATGCGTCCCGCAGCCAGGTGGTGATCGACGACTACAGTACCTTTCCCTTCGGCTGCAGCCCTGATTCCGGATGCGACGACTGGTATTCGCACTTCAGCCCGGAGGGCGATTACGACATCTCCGACTACCGCAGCCCGGATGATACCCGCCGTCATGACGAACTGCAGGCGACTCTGTCCGGCGCCTTTGCCACCGGCAGGATCGGCCATGAGCTGACCATGGGCACCAGTGCCTTGCGCCGAACCGTGGACAGGCGCAGCTCCGTCAATGAATGGATAGGCGCGGGCAATATCCATCAGGACGTTGTCGACTTCGCCCCGACCGACGTACCGCTCAATCCCAAGAACCGCCGCCTGGACAGCCGCCAGTACGGTCTGTTCTTCAGCGACCGTATCAGCTTCGACGAGCACTGGCAGGTGCTCCTGGGCGGGCGACAAGTACGCCTGGACGAGGAAGCCTTCACCAGCAGCGGTATCAGCGACCGCCGCACCCGTCGTAGCGAATTCCTGCCCAATGCCGCCCTGCTCTACAAACCGCAGGCCGACACGACCTTATATGTGAGCTACAGCAAGGGCCTGTCCCTGGGCGGCGAGGCACCGTGGTTCACCAGTAACGATGGCGAAATCCTCGCCCCGACTACTTCCCGCCAACTGGAAGCCGGCTTCAAGCGCGACTGGCAGGGCCTGAGCCTGGGTGCCGCGCTGTTCCGTATCGACCAGGCGCTGCAATACAGCCGCCCGAACGATGATGGCAGCCTTACCTACGTTCAGCAGGGCAAGCAGCGCAATATCGGCCTGGAGCTCTCCGCCAGCGGGCAGGCCAGCCGCAATCTGCAACTGTCGGCCAGCGCCGCGGCCATTCGCGCACGGGCACTGGACAGCGGCACCGAAGCCTATGAAGGCCACCAGGCGGTCAACGTACCGCGCGTGCGCGCCAGCCTGTCGGCCGATTACCAGGTGCCCGGTGTTCAGGGCCTGTCGCTACTTGGCGGCCTGCAGTACAGCGGCAGCAAGTACGCCAACCCGAACGGCACGGTGAAGGTCGCCGATTACACGGTATTCAACCTCGGCAGCCGTTACACCACCCGCATCGAAGGCTACGAAACAGTGCTGCGCCTGACCGTCGACAACCTGTTCGACAAACGCTACTGGCGCGACACCGGCGCCTACCAGGGCGATGGCTACCTGTTCCCGGGTGACCCGCGCACCGCCCGCCTGTCCGCAACCGTGAGTTTTTAACAGGCGACGGGGAAGTCGTATCTGTGATGGGCAGAAAAAAGGCGGGAGCAGACGTAGGGTGGATGACGCTCTTTTCATCCACCAGCCCGTAGGATGGGTGAAACCCATCAATTTCCGATGGGTTTCACCCATCCTACGACCGTCCGCTTGCGCCACTTTGCTGCCGTTTCATATGAACTATCGTCGCAAAAGCCCAAGGAGCATCCCAAATGCGTAGCACAGCATCGTTAGTGACCATCTGCTTGCTGGGAAGCCTGCTGACTGGTTGCCAGCAAGCACCCAAGGAACATGATCAGCTCGACGCTGTGCTGTGGACGCAAACCTCCATCGAGCACGAGCTGCTCTATCGCCAGGTCTATGCCGCCGCGACCCGCCAGTTGCAACCGGCGCTGGCCGACCCGCAATGGGATGCCCTGGCGCAACCGCCGCGCAACCTGACGGGCCTGCCGCCAGCGCTGATCGTCGACATCGATGAAACGCTGCTCGACAACACACCCGTGAATGCCAAATCGGTGGTCGATGGTGGCTCTTACGATTACACCGAATGGTATCGCTGGGTGGAAAAGGCCGAGGCTCGCGCCCTGCCCGGCTCGGTGGCCTTCATGCAGGCAGCGACGAAACTCGGCGTCACGCCCTATTACCTGACCAACCGCGAGCCCGGACAGGAAGCCGACACCCTGCGCAACCTGCGCCAGGCTGGCTTTCCCATCGATGACGTGGGGCAGATTCTCACGGCAGGAACCGCCATCGGCGGCTGCCAGCAAGCCGGCTCGGACAAGACCTGCCGTCGCCAGTGGGTCGGTGAACGCGCACGGGTTCTCCTGCTGGTGGGTGACAGCTACGGCGACTTCATCGCCGCACCCAATCGCCTGAGCGAGCAGCGCAAGGCAACGGTGCCCTACCAGGATTGGTTCGGCCAACGCTGGTTCCTGCTGCCAAACCCGACCTACGGCGGCTGGTACACCGCGCCTTATGAAGATCGCGACGACCTGCCGGAAATGCAGAAGCGTGCCTTGAAGCACAAGGCACTGATCCTGCCGTAAACCTGATGAATTCCATGGACTATTCGCACCGTGGCGACTGCCAATAGCCAGTCGCCACGCGTCTGCATATTGCAGGCCAAAATGCGCGAATAAACCCTACATATTGTGTTTATGTGACGAAGTGGATTTCCCCCGCCAGACCCAGAAAAAAATCTGCCTGCGGCAATAGCGACCGTAATCCGGGCATCGCCAGTATTCATGGGCGTTTGCGCCACTTACCCCGCATTAACCCACAGATTTATCCACAGGCCGTAGGGCTTGCCTTAGCTCCTTCACCGCACTATCTTGTATCCACAGCTCGCCAAACACCTATATGTTGGGTTTTCCGAGAAAACGGGTACAAGCACAAATGCCCTGAAAAAGTCCATGCCCAGAGTCGTTTCGGTGCATTGAGCAGTCACCGAGTACCACGCTCCGGCAACCAGAGTCACACTGGTATCGAACGACCCGGGTCGCTCGGCCAATACAGAACACAGCACGCCGCGCATGCGCCGGCAACACTATATCTAGTGGCCGCGCGCAGCAGGAAGCACCAGTAAAGCCAGGGATGAAGCGTTCCGGCATCGAAACAGTACCGACTGCAGCGGCGCACGGCGCCAGCCAGTCCATCAGCGCCTTTTTGCAACACTCTGCTGCCAGCCTTGTGCAGGCCTCAGGCTTTGTCGAATGGAATGAAAGCCAGGTACCACGTAACGATCAGCGGCAGAACGCTCATCCCGGAAAATTTCATTGATCACGGAGACCTCCATGCATACCGACACCACTCGCGAGAACCCTCAGGCCCAGGCGCCTCAGGGTGCAGACGCCACCCAGGATCTGGCTGCCACCGCCCCTGGCCAGTTGCGTGTGATCAAGCGTAACGGCACCGTCGTGCCGTACACCGGTGACAAGATCACCGTCGCCATCACCAAGGCGTTCCTCGCAGTGGAAGGCGGTAATGCCGCTGCCTCGTCGCGTATCCATGACACCGTCGCGCGCCTGACCGAGCAGGTCACCGCCACCTTCAAGCGCCGCATGCCTTCGGGCGGCACCATCCATATCGAAGAGATCCAGGATCAGGTCGAACTGGCCCTGATGCGTTCCGGCGAGCAGAAAGTCGCCCGCGACTACGTGATCTACCGCGAAGCCCGCAGCCAGGAGCGCAAAACCGCTGGCGCAGCCGATGGCATCGCCCAGCCGCACCCGAGCATTCGCGTCACCCTGGCTGACGGCAGCCTGGTGCCGCTGGACATGGGCCGCCTCAACACCATCGTCACCGAAGCCTGTGAAGGCCTGCAGGAAGTCGACGGCGCGCTGATCCAGAAAGAAACCCTGAAAAACCTGTACGACGGCGTTGCCCAGAAAGACGTCAACACCGCTCTGGTGATGACCTCCCGTACCCTGGTCGAACGTGAGCCGAACTACAGCTACGTCACCGCCCGCCTGCTGATGGACAACATCCGCGCCGAAGGCCTGAGCTTCCTCAACGTCGCCGCCAGCGCCACTCACCACGAGATGGCCGAGCTGTACGCCAAGGCCCTGCCCGCCTATGTCGAGGCCGGTGTCGAGTTCGAACTGCTCGACCCGAAACTGAAAACCTACGACCTGGAAAAACTGGGCAAGGCGATCAACCACGAGCGTGACCAGCAGTTCACCTATCTGGGCCTGCAGACCCTGTACGACCGTTACTTCATCCACAAGGACGGCATCCGTTTCGAACTGCCGCAGGTGTTCTTCATGCGCGTGGCCATGGGCCTGGCCATCGAAGAGCCGAAGAACCGCGAAGACCGCGCCATCGAGTTCTACAACCTGCTGTCGTCGTTCGACTACATGTCGTCGACCCCGACTCTGTTCAACGCCGGCACCCTGCGTCCGCAACTGTCCAGCTGCTACCTGACCACCGTGCCTGACGACCTGGGCGGCATCTACGACGCCATCCGCGACAACGCCCTGCTGAGCAAATTCGCTGGCGGCCTGGGCAACGACTGGACACCGGTTCGTTCGCTGGGCGCCTACATCAAGGGCACCAACGGCAAATCCCAAGGCGTCGTACCGTTCCTCAAGGTGGTCAACGACACCGCCGTGGCGGTCAACCAGGGCGGCAAGCGCAAAGGCGCCGTGTGTGCCTACCTGGAAACCTGGCACATGGACATCGAAGAGTTCATCGAGCTGCGCAAGAACACCGGTGACGACCGTCGCCGTACCCACGACATGAACACCGCCAACTGGATCCCGGATCTGTTCATGAAGCGCGTCTTCGACGACGGCCAGTGGACCCTGTTCTCGCCAAGCGAAGTACCGGATCTGCACGACCTGACCGGCAAGGCCTTCGAAGAGCGCTACGAGTACTACGAAGCCCTGACCGAGTACCCGGGCAAGATCAAGCTGTTCAAGACCATCCAGGCCAAAGACCTGTGGCGCAAGATGCTCTCGATGCTGTTCGAGACCGGCCACCCATGGCTGACCTTCAAGGATCCGTGCAACCTGCGCAGCCCGCAGCAGCACGTGGGCGTGGTACACAGCTCCAACCTGTGCACCGAGATCACCCTGAACACCAACAAGGACGAGATCGCCGTCTGCAACCTGGGCTCGGTCAACCTGCCGAACCACATCGTCGACGGCAAACTGGACACCGCCAAGCTGGCCCGCACCGTGAAGACGGCCGTGCGCATGCTCGATAACGTCATCGACATCAACTACTACTCGGTGCCGCAGGCGCGCAACTCCAACTTCAAGCACCGCCCGGTCGGCCTGGGCATCATGGGCTTCCAGGACGCGCTGTACCTGCAGCACATCCCGTACGGCTCCGACGCCGCTGTCGACTTCGCCGACAAATCCATGGAAGCGGTCAGCTACTACGCCATCCAGGCTTCCTGTGACCTGGCCGACGAGCGTGGCGCCTACGAAACCTTCCAGGGTTCGCTGTGGAGCAAGGGCATCCTGCCGCTGGACTCCCAGCAGATCCTCATCGAGGCCCGTGGCCAGAAGTACATCGACGTCGACCTGAACGAAACCCTGGACTGGGCTCCGGTACGGGCTCGCGTACAGAAAGGCATTCGTAACTCGAACATCATGGCCATCGCGCCGACCGCGACCATCGCCAACATCACCGGCGTGTCGCAGTCCATCGAGCCGACCTACCAGAACCTCTACGTGAAATCGAACCTGTCGGGCGAATTCACCGTGATCAACCCCTACCTGGTTCGCGACCTCAAGGCGCGCGGCCTGTGGGACTCGGTCATGATCAACGACCTCAAGTACTACGACGGCTCCGTGCAGCAGATCGAGCGTATCCCGCAGGAACTGAAAGACCTGTACGCCACCGCCTTCGAAGTCGACACCAAGTGGATCGTCGATGCTGCCAGCCGTCGCCAGAAGTGGATCGACCAGGCGCAATCGCTCAACCTGTACATCGCTGGCGCCTCGGGCAAGAAACTCGACGTGACCTACCGCATGGCCTGGTACCGTGGCCTGAAAACCACCTACTACCTCCGTGCCCTGGCCGCGACCAGCACCGAGAAGTCGACCATCAACACCGGCAAGCTGAACGCAGTATCCAGCGGCGGTGACCAAGGCCTCAGCGCGGCCCCTGCCGCCGCGCCGGCCAGCCAGGCCTCGCCTGGTCCGGCTCCGGTACCGAAGGCTTGCGCCATCGACGAGCCGGATTGCGAAGCCTGCCAATAAAGCAGCGGCAAGCTGCAAGCCATGAGCTGCAAGCTTGCCGTGATCATCGCCGTGACGTGCGCTGAACAGGGCGGACATCAGTGTCCGCCACACCCCGTAACCCCTTGCAGCTTGAAGCTTGCCGCTTGAAGCTGCTCCTGAAAGGAGCCCCCTCATGCTGAGCTGGGATGAATTCGACAAGGAAGACGGCGCAGAAGCTGCCGCTCCCAAACAGACCGCGGCACAAGCCAGTGCCGACATGAGCCTGGAAAGGCTCAACCAGGTAGGCGACGCCGCCGCCCTCGAAGCGCGCGCCATCGACGCCAACGACTCCGATGCCATCGCCCGTGCGAAAAAGGCCCTGAACGACCTCGACATCCAGGAAGGCCTGGACGAGCTCGAAGGCACCTCCGCACGCGTGGAAGTCGGCGACAAGCAGATGATCAACGCCCGTGCCGACCTCAACCAGCTCGTACCCTTCAAGTACGACTGGGCCTGGCAGAAGTATCTGGATGGTTGCGCCAACCACTGGATGCCGCAGGAAGTGAACATGAACGCCGACATCGCTCTGTGGAAGAGCACCGACGGCCTCTCCGAGGACGAGCGCCGCATCGTCATGCGCAACCTCGGCTTCTTCTCCACCGCCGACAGCCTGGTTGCCAACAACCTGGTACTGGCCGTGTACCGCCTGATCACCAACCCCGAGTGCCGCCAGTACATCCTGCGCCAGGCCTTCGAGGAAGCGATCCACACCCACGCCTACCAATACTGCATCGAATCGCTGGGCATGGATGAAGGCGAGATCTTCAACATGTACCACGAGATTCCGAGCGTCGCGAAGAAAGCCTCCTGGGGCCTCAAGTACACTCGCTCGATCTCCGATCCCAAGTTCGAAACCGGCACCCCGGAAACCGACCGCCAGTTCCTCAAGAACCTGATCGCCTACTACTGCGTACTGGAAGGCATCTTCTTCTACTGCGGCTTCACCCAGATTCTCTCCATGGGCCGCCGCAACAAGATGACCGGCACCGCCGAGCAGTTCCAGTACATCCTGCGCGACGAATCCATGCACCTGAACTTCGGTATCGACGTGATCAACCAGATCAAGATCGAAAACCCGAGCCTGTGGGACGCCCAGATGAAAGACGAGGCGACTCAGATGATTCTGCAGGGCGCCCAGCTGGAAATCGAATACGCCCGCGACACCATGCCCCGCGGCGTACTCGGCATGAACGCTGCGATGATGGAGGACTACCTCAAATTCATCGCCAACCGCCGCCTGACCCAGATCGGCCTGAAAGAAGAATACCCAGGCGCCAGCAACCCCTTCCCATGGATGAGCGAAATCATGGACTTGAAGAAAGAGAAGAATTTCTTCGAAACCCGTGTGATCGAGTATCAGACTGGTGGGGCGTTGAGCTGGGATTGATCACGTAAACTCAAAAAATTGAAATACGAATAAGCGCTTTTACCTAAAATGGATTTTGGGGCAGCGACTAAAGAAGCCCTGCACCTTGCGGGGCTTTTTATTTTTAAAGAGAAAATTCATGCATAAAGCACTTCTACTAATCACTCTATCGATATTAGCCGCCTGCTCCAGCGACCCTAAAAATCTCTATCAAGAAAAAGTAATTAATAGCGACACTCCCATAGCAGAGCGCCCTGCCGATGCTTTACTAGAGCAAGCAATACCACTCCCCACCGACCCCACTTGGCCTCTACCTAGCTGGGAGATAACTGCAGCAGAGCCACGAATTAAAATCAAAGGGAGCGTGTCTAATTATCGAATATTTTCCGTAGAGCTAGCAGCAAACTTTTCCCATCGTATCAAAGTAAACTCATGGTGCGTAAATGCATGCTTAGGCTTTAAAAAATACGCACTTACTCCCTATCTGATTTTAATAGACAAAAAAGGCCAAGTATTAACTGAAGGTTTTGGAGAGATCACTGGCGCAGTCGGATCGATTAACCAATCGTTGACAGGATATGTATCAGAAAATGAAACCTATTATCTAATCGTAGCAGCGGACAATCGTGCACCAGGAGAAACTGTCTTAGTCGATAGCGTCGCAGTGATTGGCTCAACTACAAAACTTATCACTCCCTTGAGAATCAGCATGGGTAGTTATCCCTTTGGGAAAATAGCTCCTTATTTAAGCACTTCAGAATGAGGCCAAACGCCCCGGTTGCAAGTAGCCCGGGCACCCCGTGGTGGATGAAAAGAGCGTCATCCACCCTACGCGAGACGGGAATCGTGGCGTAGTGTGGACAACGCGAAGCTTGTCCACCGTTCAGCAAGTAGCTCGGACAATCACCGCCATTAGCAAGTAGCCCGGACACCCCGCAATGGTGGATGAAAAGAGCGTCATCCACCCTACGCGAGGCGGGAATCGTGGCGTAGGGTGGACAACGCGAAGCTTGTCCACCGTTCAGGACGACCAAATCCAGCGGGAAGCCCGGACGAACTCGGCAATGGTGGATAAAAAATCCATCCCCTACGCGGCGCCCGCACGAGCCGTTGTCCTTGACCGGTTCCGTCCACATCCCTACCCTACTCAACGGCGCCTAAGAAACGCTTCACGCAGCGGCAATACTGCTCCCGACAGCAGCGGTGTATCCCATTGAGGTCGATGGATATGCCTACCCACATCCCAAGCTCCAACACCCTGCCGGACACCACCGGCGAAATCCTGATTCCCCAGACCTTCACCCGCCACCGCCGCCAACTGCGCGTCGTTCTGCTCGAGCCACAATGCTGGTTCAGCGCCCGCGACCTGGGCCGGCTGATCGGCCAGCCGCATTTGGAAGAGCGCGCCACCCGCACCCTCGATGCCGACCAGTTGCTCGATGCCGTGCTGCTCAACACCCACGGCCAACCGGAGACGACCCGGCTGATCAGCGAGTCCGGCGTGTACGCCGCACTGATCCACTACTACCACCCGGAAAACCGCTGCATCCGCCGCTGGCTCAGCACCGACGTGGTACCGATGCTGCGCGAGGGCGAACAGGCGAACACTCACCGCCCACGACGCGAAAACCGACGGGGATTATCACTGCTGCACTGGCAAGGCGATGTGTGGATGCCCTACCGGCCGGCCTGACAATGGCCATCCAGCAAATAGCCCCGACAACCACCGCAACGGTGGATGGAAAAAGCGTCAGCTACGCGCCCCGATCCACCCTACGGAAGCCCGAAGTAAGGTTGTAGGGTGGACAACGCGAAGCTTGTCCACCATGGTGAAAGCACCCGTATGCTCAAGGATGAGCCGCCATGCCCGATTACCGTCGCGCCCGTGTTCCCGGCGCCACTTACTTCTTTACCGTCAATCTGCGTGACCGCACCAGCGATCTGCTGATCCGCGAAATCGACCTGCTGCGCGAGACGGTACGCGCCACACGGTCGCGACATCCCTTCCATATCGATGCCTGGGTGGTGCTGCCCGAGCATATGCATTGCCTGTGGACGCTACCGCCAGGAGACGCCAACTTCGCCTTGCGTTGGAAGGTAATCAAATTCGCCTTCGCCAAACGCCTGCCGATCACCGAAACACGCACGCTCAACCAGCAGCGGCGGGGCGAGCGCGGCATCTGGCAACGGCGTTACTGGGAACACCTGATTCGTGATGAACAGGATTACCAGCGCCACTTCGATTACATCCACTTCAATCCGATAAAACATGGGCATGTCGAACGACTGGCGGATTGGCCCTATTCGAGCGTCCATCGGGCGGTGGCGATGGGCGTTTATCCCGAAGACTGGTGTGTCGAAGCGGATGATGGTGATTACGGGGAGTGAGGCGGAGCGAACATGTGTGACAGAGAACGATAGGCGTAGTGGTCAGGCCTGATTGGTGGATGAAAAGAGCGTCATCCACCCTACTTGTTCGCCAATCAATGCGTCATGCACCCGCTGAGCTATGCTGCCTAGGCAATATTCATACAAATGAAGAGGGAATCTCATGAGTCTGTTCGGTAAAATTCTCGACACCCTGGGCTTCGGTTCCAAGGCGCAGGCTGCGCCCGCTGAAGCTTCTGCGCCTGCTGCAGCGCCCTCTGCCACGTCTCAGGCCATCCCGGTGGTGGACGTGGTCTCCAAGTTGGAGGGGCTGGCTGCCAAACACCCGGAGAAACTCAACTGGAAGGTTTCCATCGTCGACCTGCTCAAACTACTGGGGCTGGATAGTAGCCTGACCGCCCGCAAGGAACTGGCCAACGAATTGGGCTGCCCTGCAGAAAAACTCGGTGACTCGGCACAGATGAACACCTGGCTGCACAAGACCGTGCTTCAGAAGCTGGCCGACAACGGTGGCAACGTACCGGCCGACCTGCTCGACTGATCCCGTCTGACAAGGCCGTTGCCCACGGCAACGGCCCTTCACCCTCCTGCGTCCCGACTTGCCTTGCAGGCATGTATGGCCGGACTGAGCACCTCGATCTCACGAACGTCAAACTCGGCTTGCAAATAGCCCAGACGACCACCGCCTACACGAAGCGGCAATCCTGGATGTAGGGTGGACAACGCGAAGCTTGTCCACCATGGCTCAGACACACATATGCTCAAGGATGAGCCGCCATGCCCGATTACCGTCGCGCCCTCGTTCCCGGCTCTTTACCGTCAATCTGCACGACCGCACCAGCGATCTGCTGATCCGAGAAATAGAGCTGCTGCGCGAGACGGTGCGGGCCACACGGGCTCGACATCCCTTCCATATCGACGCCTGGGTGGTGCTGCCCGAGCATATGCATTGCCTGTGGACGCTACCGCAAGGCGACGCCAACGTTGCCTTGCGTTGGAAGGTAATCAAATTCGCCTTCGCCAAGCGCTTGCCGATCACCGAAGCCCGGATCCTCGACCAGCAACGACGGCGCGAGCGTGGCATCTGGCAACGGCATTACTGGGAACACCTGATCCGCGACGAGCGAAATTACCAGCGCCACTTCGATTACATCCATTTCAACCCATTGAAACATGGACATGTCGAACGGTGGGCAGACTGGCCGTATTCGAGTTTTCACCGGGCGGTGACAATGGGACGTTACACCAGAGCCAGAGCAGGCTGATGGTGATTACGGCGAGTGATGTGGATTGAAATCACAAGCAGATCGGCCGTCATCGAAACGTGTCAGAACGGAAGATTGACATTAACTTCACAACCCGCTTGGTGGATGAAAAGAGCGTCATCCACCCTACCCAAGCGCAAGCGTTACAATAGCGCCACCGCCGATCCCCCCAATCGCGTCCGCCTCGGAGCCAGCCTTTCGATGTTCACCCTCATCCACCTGAACGCTTCGCCGCCCGAATCCCTGAAAGCCCAGGTGCTGCAGATGGTGGTGGACTACTTCAGCGATATCAGCCCGGTGTCGCTGACGCCCAGCAACCCGCTCTATCAGCTGTACCAGTATGTGATCGGCTACGAGGTGCACCTGTACCTGCAGGCCATGAACGGTGCCGCGGATAGTCCTGCGCAATTGATCCTGGCGCTGGATGATGAGGATCCTTCCCAGGTGCTGGGTTTTGCTCTGTACTTGCCGAGCCAGGATGACGCCGAGGCCTGCACCCTGGCCTATATGGCCGTGCAGGCCAGCCATCGCAGGCGCGGTGTTGCGCGGGCCATGCTGCAGCAGATCATCGAGCGCCACCCGCATGTCGAACTGGCCTGCGCGGCGGGCAAGGTGCCGACCTTCGAGGCCCTGGGCTTTCGGGTTCTGGCGGCGCAGGGGCCGCAAGTATTGATGAATACTCGCGCCTATCGCTCGGACGGGATGGTGGCGGTGCAGGATCTCACGCCGATCTACCAGTCCACCGAAGTTCGACAGATCCACACCTACCTGTTGAAGCAGCACGGCAAGAAGGCCATGAGCGAGGCCGAGAAAAAGCGCGACCGCCTGCTCGATCAGATGGCCTATCAGGCTCAACAGCTGGTCAGCGAACGCCTCACGCCGACCATCCATTGAGCATGCCCGCGTTCTATGTAGGCATGATTAGCATGGAGCCTGAATATTCACCGCCCAAAGGGTGGATGAAAAAAGCGTCAGCTACACGCCCCGATCCCCCTCCGCACTTATGGCTGTTCCGCCAGCGATTTGCGTGGCATGTCACGCAGCATGGCAAGCAGATGCAATACCCTGATCCGGCCCCTCTGAAACAGACAGCGATGAACGACAGCAGTAACCTGATCCTTTTCCTCGCGACCCAGTTCCTGCTACCAATCGGCCTGGGTTACGCCTATTGCCGGAGCAAGGGCATTGCTACCCAGTCCTGGCGAGCCGGCGGCATATACCTCATTGCCCTCTCGGTCGCGATGCTGTTTTTTACCGGGCTGGTCGGTCTGCCAACCCATGTGAAAAACGTCGGCTTCGTGAGCAACCGCTCCATGGGTTTGACCTGCGGTGCCATCGGCATCGTCGGAGGTATCGTGATGGGCTTTCTCGCCCGGCGTTTCGAGGGCAGGCCAGATGACTAGACCTGGCGGCGTCCTGCCCTGAATCCGGACTTGATCGTGCTCTGCGAAGGTCTTCAGCAGAAACAGGAACAAGGTACGGTTTTCCATCTCACCAACACCGATAATGCTGCGCGGCGCCTCAACCTATTCAGCCCCCAATTAGCGCATCGGGAATTCCGGCACCAGGAAACCGCCTATGGATATCCGCTTTCTGACCTTCCCTGAGTTTCACAGCGTCTATTTCTACCGCTCCATTACCCTGACCATTCTCGCGGCAATCGGTGGTTTGATACTGATCAAAGGGCCTGACACTCCCCTCCCCGATCTGCTTCTGGCCGGCGCCTTTCTGTTCATCATGGTGTGGCGCTTCGCCGTGGAATGGCGGCGTTTGAAGAAATCCGGGCCGGCCTCCATCCACAACGACGAGCTGTTCATTTCCAGTGCAGCGGGGCACCGGCAAATCCCCCTTGCGAAGATTGGTTCGGTAAGGTCAAAGCACAGCATCTTCATGGTGCGGCGCTACCGCTCATGGGTCGAGCATCTGGCGTTCGTGGAGTTCACGCTGAACACCGGTGAACGCCTGTACACGTTGGTTGAAAGTGCAGTCTTCGAGTTTCCAGCGGGCAAGAAAACCCTGGCCACGATCCAGGCAGCCGTTCTGGCCGCCAAGATCAAAAGCACCTGATCTGATTGTTCTCATGCAGCAGCGAGTTAACATGCCGATTTCGCCGCGCAGGAGGTCATCAAGTTCGCCTTTGCCAATCGCCTGGACAAGGCCGAATCCCGTTGATGCGTGGTGAGGATGGCCAAACGGTGGAAGAAAAAGGCGTCTTCCACCCTACCCTAGGCCCGGAACGCGTATCAGAGCGGTTTCTTTACGCAGGCAAAGATGGCATTCCCGGAAGCACCGTCCCAGGGAATGATCTTTTCGTAATCGTGTTCGAACATATGAACGTCGAAGTGCAGCTGTAAAAGCACCTGTAACTCAGCGAAACTCACGGCGACCATGGGATGTTCGTCGTGCCATACCTGCACATCGGCGGCTGTGGTCTTTTCAATACTGAGTTTCAACGACTGCTTTTCGCCTTCACCGCCATAGTTCCAGCCAGAACTGAAGGTGAACAGACTTTCATCATCCTTGACGGTGTGCGCCGCAAACAGGTTGTTGTCGATTTTGTTCTTATCGACAACGTTGAAGCAGAAGAGCCCGTCGGTTTCGAGTGCAGCATGCACACTGGCGATACAGGCTTTGAGCCGCTCGATCCCGCCACTGTAGTGAATGGAGTAGAGAAAACAGGTAATCAGATCCGCGGGCTCGCTCACTGTGACATTACACATATCCTGCAAGGAGAAGTGCGCTTGCGGACAGCGAATGGCCGCTTTATCCAACATGGGTTGGTTAATATCGAGCCCACTGCTTGTGTAGCCGGCCTCAATGAAGTGGCGAACATGTGGCCCGGTTCCACAGGCCAGATCAAGATGCCTGGAGCCCCCGTTACCGAAAATCTGCTGCAGCCTGTGAATACAATGGCTTTGTGCCTGATAGTCGATATCGGCACACATCAGATCGTAGTAATCAGACAGGTCGGTATAAAGCGCATTAACGGGCATAGTGACCTGGTGATGTTCGATCGATTTTTGGGGTGGCGCATCATATCCGAACCCAGGTCACAGGAATATCAGTCCCGACTCGCTTGCCCACACCCTGTAGCGATGCCAATTTCACACTGCGTTGGGCGGTCACTTTCTCCAAACGTCGCGCCTGACCGGTTACCAGCGCCATAGCGAATTAGCTGAACGTGCCGTCGTCGTCGAAAAAGACCGAGCTGTCGAAAGCATCGGTATCGATATCGTCGGTGCCGGCATAGGGAGCATCGTCGAGACCGCTGGCAAAGCTGTCGGTCTGCGCTGGCATGTCTTCTCGGATGACCTCGACAATTTCCTGGGGCTGATCGTGGTGGAACAGGTTGGTCAGCAGATCCGCCACCATCACCCCACCTGCCACACCGGCGGCAGTCTGCAACGCACCGCGCATGAAACCGCCGCCCTGGGCAGCCGACGCGGTGCTCTGCGCATTGGCCGTAGACGCAACACCTGCCGCTGCACCTTGGGAGAATCGGGTTTCACCCCAGCCCGCCGGGCGCTGCGCGAGCCGTGGTGCGGCATTGGGCTGGGCGCCACCGAACAGGCCGGCGAGAAAGCCACCGCCGCTCGGGCGTTGCCGTCGCTGCTCGACTGCCTGAGCCTCCAGTTCACGCACGCGCTGATCCAGGCGCTTGATCGCCGCTTCCTGAATCAGAATCGCCTGGGCCATGTAGTACGGCGCAGCGGGCTGACGGGCCAGGTGCCCCTTGATCTGCGCTTCGGCCTTGGTATCGCGTAGGCCGCCCTCGTGCTCGGCCTCCTGCAAACGGGAGAACAGGCCATCGATCAGGGTTTGCTCTTCGGAATTCATGGGCGCCTCGATTGAGCATGAAAGGTGAGACATCCTTGTTCGGCTTGCTGATGCGGCGCTACATCGCCGCTGAATCGAGGTGTTGGACTGAGAGGGAAAAATACAAGTTCCTGACTGACCGTCAGTAAAGGCAAACCGCCGATAGCGCGGATGGGCACTCGCATGTCGAGCCCAGACAATTGGCCGGTACCACGCCGCTCTATGGTGAACGACCTTTACCGCAACAGAGAGACGACCATGACCAACCAGCCAATCACCGTGCTGCGCGACACCCAACCGATACCCGTCGTCGATGCCTGCAAGTGGGAACGCATCGAGGGCGAGCCGCATACCGTCAACCTCAACGCCTACACCTCCGATGACGGCAGCAAGATCATGGGCACCTGGATCTGCACGCCCGGCAAATGGCGCGTGGATTACGTGAAGTGGGAGTACTGCCACTTTCAAGAGGGCTACTGCATCATCACCCCGGACGGCATGGCGCCGATCCACCTGAAAGCCGGCGATATCTTCGTGGTCGAGCCCGGTATGAAAGGCACCTGGGAAGTGGTGGAAACGGTGCGCAAGTATTTTGTGTTTGCCTGAGGATACGCCCACACCTTGAGACGCCGGGGCAGCGAGCCGTACCAGCGTCGATCGCTTCCCGGTGGGATGGCACAGGCCAGGTGCGGCAAGATCATTCGCACCCGGGCCGAGAAAACGGCAGCACTTTCGCCCTGACTGCCATCCCCCAGCCACATATGCCCTCTTCCTGCATCACTCTTGTCACGACCGTCCTAGCTCGCCCTGCGCTTGCCGGCATTGCATCGGCAAACGGCGAACCCCGTCGATTGATGGAAGCAGCCACGCGTTGTCTGGTCGAAGCCGAGCTGCAACGGGCTGAAAAATATCGTTTCGCCAGCATGCCTTGGGTCAATTACTCTGCGAATTATTAAACCTATAGTTTAATAAAGAAAATGATCATGATTTCATGATCAATGACAGCTGCAGCCAGCGAATACCTCAATTTTCCCCTGGCCTGCCGATAACCCTTTCATGCCCGCCGACCCGAGAGAGACCCGGTATGTCGCAAACTCGCCAGCTATCCATTCGTATGACGCTTTACCTGAGCTACGCCGTTCTGGTCGTTCTTCTATTGCTGGTAGCCGGCGCCTCCCTTTACCAGTTGGCAGCCGCGAAAGACAGTTTCTCGCGCTATATCAACGGCATTGACCATCGCGCCAAGCTCGCCGGCCAGTTGGCTAACGCCGCCAAGGATCGCGCTATTGCCCTGCGCAACCTGGTGTTGATCGTGGATCATGGCGAACGCGCCGGCCAGCGATCCGCCATCGAGGCGGCGAACGACCAGGTCACCCGGCAACTCGACGCCCTGGCCCTGGAGATTGCCCAGGACAAGGATGTTTCCAGCACGGCACGCGAACTGTTCAACAACATCCAGGTCATCGAGCGGCGCTACGAGCCCATCGCCAAGAACATCGCCGACCTGGTATTCGCCGGGCAGGACGCGACGGCCATCGAGATGATCGCCCGGCAGTGCACACCCCTACTGCGGGAACTGACGGTAGCGATCGACGAATACCTGGACTACACCGCGAAACTGGCCGCCGAACGACTCGAGCAGAACGACGCCAGCTACCGCCAGCAACGCACCCTGCTGCTGGGCATTGCCCTGTTCTCGACCCTGCTCGCCATTGTGCTTGGCCACCTCATCACCCGCAGACTGCTGCGCGCGCTGGGAGCTGAGCCGGGAGACCTCGACCGCCTCGCCCAGCAGGTAGCCGAGGGCGACCTGCGCCAGCATGACGGTGCGCAAAGCAGCCAGGGAGTTCTCGGTTCGCTGCGACAGATGCAGCGTAACCTGCGCGACATGGCGCAGCGCATCGACGCCTCCTCGCAATCGGTGGCCGCCGCCAGCCAGGAAATGGCCGAATCGAGCCAGCTCAACACGGCCGGTGTCGCCAAGGCCCAGCAGGAAATCGAGCAGATCGTCACCGCCATTCATGAAATGTCGGCCACCGTCCAGGACGTGGCGCGCAACGCTGAAGCGGCAGCGCAGGCAGCCGGCGAAGCGGACACGGCCGCCATCCTCGGCCAGGACAAGACCCGTCATGCGGTCGATCTGATCGGCGAGCTGGCGGGCGTCATCGACAGCTCCGCCGAGGCCATGGCCCGACTGAAGCAGGAAAGCGGCAATATCGGCAGCGTGCTCGACGTGATCAAGGCGGTCGCCGACCAGACCAACCTGCTGGCCCTCAACGCGGCCATCGAAGCCGCGCGCGCCGGCGAGGCCGGCCGCGGCTTCGCTGTGGTGGCCGACGAGGTACGCGGCCTGGCCCAGCGCACCCAGGGCGCCACCGCGGAAATCGAAAGCCTGATTGGCAACCTGCAGCGCATCGCCGACGAGACCGCGCAGTACATGCAGCACTGCCAGAACTCCAGCCAGCAGTCGGTCGCAGGTGTGTCGGAAGCCGGCGAAGCGGTGGTGCGGATCGTCGGCATGATCGAACAAATCAACGGCATGAACCAGCAGATCGCCGCCGCGGCGGAAGAGCAGAGCACGGTTGCCGAGCAGATCGGCCAGAGCATCGTCGCCGTGCGCGACAGCAGTGCCCAGTCCGCCGAGGCCTTCGCCGCTACCCAGCGGGAAAGCGAGAGCCTGGCCAGAACCAGCGAGGCGCTACGGGAAAACATCGCCCGCTTCCAGCTCTGAGAACCCCTTGCAAGGTGTCCGGTACAGATGGCAGCTACGTGGCGGTAGCGGCCGCTCAAAAACTGTATTGGATGTGCCAGCCAAATGTCGGATTACGCTTCGCTAGGCTACGCGCCCCGATCCAACCTACGGGATAATGGCACGAATGTAGCCTGGATTAGCCGCAGGCGTAATCCGGGGCCGAAGGCCTGATCCGTCGTTCAACGCGGATCATCGACTGGCCGCTTTCGCCTTCTAGCCGCAGGATGGGACGGGCCGCGCAGGTACAACCCATCGGCAATTGATGGGTTGTACCCATCCTGCGGCCCAGGGGGTGGCGGGCGCCTTCCCGCTTTTACTTGCAGCTTGCGGCTTGTAGCTAATGGCCGGCCCCATCACGCTGGCTCCGGGATGGCTCAATCGGAGCCCGGTCTCTTGTTACCCGCCTCTGCGGCGAGGGCGAATGCCATGATCACGTCGCGGACGACCTTGCGCTGCTGCGGTGGCAGAACCAGAAAGGCCTCGATGGCCTCACGCTCCGGATAGAACTTCGGATCCTCCCAGCGGCCGCGCTGCTCGCGCGCAGCCAGGGCAGCACGCTCGCCAAAGCGCAAGGCCTGGGGCTCTACCCGCAGCCATGCGGCCAGCACCTGGAGCTTGTCCTGGGAAGGAATCGCCTCACCACGCAACCAACGAGAAACCGCCTGGAAGGTCACGGAGCGCCCCCAATAACGCGAATTGAACTCACGCTCCAATACAGCCGGGCGATCTGGATAGCCTGCAGCGAGCATGGCGTTACGCAAACGTTGGGAGAATTCGATTTTTTCAGTCATGGAGGCGGACGTTAAATTCCGCGTCCATGCTTAACTGAACATTCAGTTGTATATCTAGTGGAATTAATGATTTCATCACTAACAGCTGAACAGGAAAACAACTCGCCAAGGAAGCGAACGATGCGATCACACCACCTGATGTTCGAAGGTCATGACATTGCCATACGCTACACAAACGATGACCAGCCGTGGCTCGACGCGCTGACGCTGTGCAACTTGCTGGGCTACCCCGATTGGCAAAGTGCATTACTGGAACACTGCCATCCTGCCGGGATCCTGTTTGGCGACGACGAAATACCACAGCCGTTCATCAGCCTGGACAACCTGCAAAGACTCACTACCCACGCCGTCAGCCCCCAGACCAGACGTCTGCATCACTGGCTACGTCAGTTGCAGCGCCCATGAAGACCGTAAACACCTGTGCGTGGTGCGTGCCAGATAAAAAACCACGTCCTATCACTGCATGCAGCACTGCTTGTACTTCTTGCCGCTGCCGCAGGTGCAGGGATCGTTACGGCCGACCTTGAGCTCGTCCCGACGTACCGGCAGCACTGGTTGAAGATTTTGCTGCCAGTACTGATAGATCGCCACGGCAGCAGGTTCGAGGGTCGCGACGGAAGCGTCGTACTCATCGTCAGACATTGCGTTGAGCCGTTCCGAGCCACTTTCGGCGCCATGCAAGGTAATGGTCGCCAACGCTGCCGCGATCGGCTCAGGCAGCTCATCATCCCCCCAACCAGCGACTGCGACGCCACGCAGGTAACCCGCGCACCATTCCGACACGATGAGCTTTTCCCCCTGGCCATTATTGTCGGCCAGGAAAATCGCTTCGTAATCATCGGGTTCTTCGTCGAGCATGAACGCCGCTTCGCTCATCAGCTCGACGGCCAGTTTCATGAAGCGCTCGCCTTCCTTGTCGCTCGCCCATTTCGGATTCTGTTCGGCCCAGATAACCGGATACCAGAGGCCGGGATCGATCTGCCGCGGGCCCGAAACGATGGCGGCAAAATAGCCATCCAGCTCGCTGGCGGAAAGAATGGAATTATCGTTGCCGTGCTTGAGCAGCAGCTCGTCGAGCTTTGCAAGCCCCTTGTTGTCCATCAGACACCCTACCCCTTCAGAAAGGTCGCTACTTTCCCACAGTTGGCCATCGTCAAAAAGCTTTGTCAGACGCCTGTACCTCTGTGCCCTGCCACGATGGTTTCGATGAAACGCTCACGTAGCCGGATCGTTATTGGCCCCCGCCAGGCAGGACGGGTAATCGCCCCGTAGCGACCAGCCGGCAGCTCAGGATGCCCTCGGCCCCGCGGGCCGGTACAATGCGCCCCTACCGTGCTCAGCCCTATAAAGAAAAACCATGTCCTTGCCCAAGAACCACCTGGAACTGCTCAGCCCTGCCCGTGATGTCAGCATCGCCCGCGAGGCCATCCTGCATGGCGCCGACGCCATCTACATCGGCGGCCCGAGCTTCGGCGCGCGGCACAATGCGTGCAACGAAGTCAGTGATATCGCCGGGCTCGTGGAGTTCGCCCACCGCTATCACGCGCGGGTGTTCACCACCATCAACACCATCCTGCATGACGATGAGCTGGAGCCGGCACGCAAGCTGATTCATCAGCTCTACGACGCGGGCGTGGATGCGCTGATCGTGCAGGATCTGGGCGTGCTGGATCTGGACATCCCGCCAATCGAACTGCATGCCAGTACCCAGACGGACATCCGTACCCTGGGCCGGGCCAAGTTCCTCGACCAGGCCGGTTTCTCGCAGCTGGTACTGGCTCGCGAGCTGAACCTGCAGGAAATCCGCGCCATCGCCGATGAAACCGATGCTGCCATCGAGTTCTTCATCCACGGCGCACTGTGCGTGGCCTTCTCCGGCCAGTGCAACATCTCCCACGCCCAGAACGGTCGCAGCGCCAACCGTGGCGACTGCTCCCAGGCCTGCCGCCTGCCCTACACCCTGAAAGACGATCAGGGCCGCGTCGTCGCCTTCGAGAAGCATCTGCTGTCGATGAAGGACAACAACCAGAGCGCCAACCTGCGCGCCCTGGTCGAGGCCGGCGTGCGCTCGTTCAAGATCGAGGGGCGCTACAAGGACATGGGCTACGTGAAGAACATCACCGCCTACTATCGCCAGCGCCTCGACGACATTCTCGAAGACCGTCCGGATCTGGCTCGCGCCTCCAGCGGCCGCACCGCACATTTCTTCCTGCCCGATCCGGACAAGACCTTCCACCGCGGTAGCACCGACTATTTCGTCACCGACCGCAAGGTCGATATCGGCGCCTTCGATTCGCCGACCTTTACCGGTTTGGCCGTCGGCCATATCGAGAAGGTCGGCAAACGCGACCTGATCGCCGTCACGCACGAGCCGCTGTCCAACGGCGACGGCCTCAACGTGCTGATCAAGCGTGAAGTGGTGGGGTTCCGCGCCAATATCGCCGAGTCCAGAGGCGAGTTCGAGGAAGACGGTGCCAAGCGCTGGCGCTACCGCGTCGAACCCAACGAGATGCCCGAAGCGCTGCATCGCGTGCGCCCCAACCATCCGCTCTCGCGCAACCTGGATCACAACTGGCAACAGGCACTGCTGAAAACTTCAGCCGAGCGGCGCATCGGCATCCAGTGGAAAGCCGCGCTACGTGAACGACAGCTGACCCTGACCGCCACCAGCGAGGAAGGTCTGAGCGCCTCGGTAAGCCTGGACGGCCCGTTCGGTACCGCGAACAAGCCGGAACAGGCCCTCGATGGGCTACGCGATCTGCTCACCCAACTGGGCACCACCATCTACCACGCCCAGAGCGTCGAACTGGATGCGCCCCAGGCGTTCTTCGTGCCGAACTCGCAGCTCAAGAGCCTGCGCCGCGAGGCCATCGAAGCACTGACCGAAGCGCGCATCGCCGCGCATCCGCGTGGTGGTCGCAAGGCCGAAAGCACACCGCCGCCGGTGTACCCGGAGTCGCACCTGTCGTTCCTCGCCAACGTGTACAACCACAAGGCTCGCGAGTTCTACCATCGCCACGGCGTGCAACTGATCGACGCGGCCTACGAGGCCCACGAGGAACTGGGTGAAGTACCGGTGATGATCACCAAGCACTGCCTGCGCTTCTCCTTCAACCTGTGCCCGAAACAGGCCAAGGGCGTCACCGGCGTACGCACCAAGGTCGCTCCAATGCAGCTGGTGCACGGCGACGAAGTACTGACCCTGAAATTCGACTGCAAACCCTGCGAAATGCACGTGGTGGGCAAGATGAAGGGCCATATCCTCGACCTGCCGCTTCCCGGCAGCGCCGCGGCCCAGGTGGTCGGTCATATCACCCCGGAAGACCTGCTCAAGACCGCACGCCAGCGCGCGCCGCACTGAGTTCATACAGCCCCGGCGCATGAATTGCGCCCGGGTGTCAGCCGCCATGCGCCACGAATCGCTGGCGGCGACAACTCAGGTCTGAACGAAATTGTCCTTGCGGCTCAGCCAGTCGAGCAGTTCCGCGCAATCCTTGAGCGCATCCAGAGGGATGTAACCGGCTACCACTCCCAACCAGGCCTTTCCTGCGGCGATGGCTGACGCTCGAACTGACGCTTCCACTGCGGCTGCTCTTCCAGTTGCGCCTGATAGGCGTCACCGGCTCCGGCCGCGGGCAAGGCCGTGTCGATATTCAGCAACTGCGTCGCCTGTCGACCGCTGACATAAAACCGTCCGCCATCGAGGGCCTGCAGGTACAGCTGGTTTTCCTCGTGATGAGCCAGCGGATACAGCCGCAACAGTTGCCCGGTATGACCCGAACTGGCCAGTACGAAGTTGGACTCCAGGTGCAGGATCAGCGGCTGTCGGCCATCACGATCGATAAAGGTGGTATTGACGTAACGCGCTGGCGAAGGTCGCTCCATGCGGTAGAACACCTGCTCGCGGCGCGCATCGAGCTCGGGATAGAACACCCCGTCCTCATACAGCAGCCAGAGGCGCCCCTGGCCGTCGTGGCCCATCTGTCTGGCTCCTTCATCGCCCACCGATGTCAGCTCCTGGCTGGCCAGATCCATGCGCAACGGCTGGCCGCCAGCCGGCAGCAGGTAGAGTGCATCGCCCTGGCTGGAGAACTGCAGGGTCTCGCCTGTCGGCCAGCGATGCCAGTAATCGCCCTCGCCTGGCAGTTGCACCTTAGCCAGCAGCTTGCCGTTTTCGGCGTCGAGGATCACCAAGCTGCTGTCGGCGCGATCCAGGCTATACAGCCGCCCATCGCGCAGCAGCAGGCGGCTCGGAAACTTGCCGGTCACGGTCGTCCAGTCGATGTTACCGCTGGCCAGATCGATACGACTCAGCGCACCCTTGACCAGGCTGCTGACGTAGCCCTTGCCATTGGCCTCGTCGAGCTGCAGATCGGAGACACCGACACCGAAGCACTGCTGCACGGGGCACCCCCACAGGTCGTTGCCGGCGTAAGGGTGATCGATCAGGGTGCGCACCGGCGCATTGCGCGCCAGGTCGTATTCGATGATCTGCGCCTGGTCGTAGTTCTTCAGCAGGAACACCCGTTGCGGATCGGAGGTCGGCACCATGCGCCCGACGAAGGGAACGGGAATGACCAGGCCCTTGGCCTGCTCGGTCGTAGCCGGCGGCAACGGCTCCTGGCGCTCCTGCGCGATACGCTGATGCAGATCGCTCACCCGTTGTGTTTCCTCGACCTCCCACAGCGCCAGCTGGCGTAATCCCTCGCTGTCCGGATGGCTGGCGACCCGGTTGAACAACTGCAGACCACTGAGCCCGAGCACCAGCAATGCGCCCAGGCCCAATGCGACGCGTGGCGGCCAGGAACTGATGAAATACGCCGCGGCAATCGGTGCGACCGCCAACAGGCCGAACAGGAAACCACCGATATGCGCGGCGTTGTCGGTGCCGCCATCCAGCAAGCCATAGATCAGCACCAGGATCGGCATCAGCAGAGCGCTGCGCAGCAGCTTGTCGGGCTGCGTAGTCTCCCCGCCCTCGTTCATCGCCCTGAGCTTGAGGCCCAGCGCCACGCCGAGCTCGGCGCCCGCCAGGCTCATGATCGCACCGGAGGCGCCGACGCTGACGTAGATGATCTGCGTTACCTGGCCGAAGAACGAGACCTGCTCGCGGTCGAAGTTGAGGGTGGCGGACGCGAAGCTGGCGAACAGCCCGCCGAGCAGGTACAGCGCCAGCCATTGCCAGCGTGCCAGCAGGCTTTCCAGGGTGGCGCCGATCAGCAGCAGGGCCAGCATGTTCTGCCCCAGGTGCAGCAAGGAACCATGCAGGAACATGCTGGTGAACAGACGCGCATAATCGCCGGTGGCCGATAACGAGGCGACGTTGGCGCCGAGCAGCATCAGCTCGGTTTCGTCATAGGGGCCAAAATGACCGACCGTGTGGGCCATCCACCAATAGGCGCCGATATTGGCGATGATCAGACACAGGGTCAGCCAGGGCAGGCGCAAACGATGTTGGCCGGTGAGATCCATCTGCTGTGCACTCCTTCTTTCAAGACGTCAGGCATACGCTGCCCAGCCGCGTTGTACGCTATGAAGCGTGCCACTTTCCCGCAAATCGCCGTAAAGGTCACCCCTAGGGTCTGTTGACGTTTCAGCACGACCGCGCCGGAGCCCGTTTTGCCGCGAGGCAAGGCACGAGCCGCGAAGTTTAGCTGGCTAAATGAGCCGGCGAGAAACGCAGCATCGCGACAAAACGGGCCCGGCCCTTCGGGTTGCGCGGGAAATCTCGCCATGCGTCGTTGGAGGACTTGAAAAGGGAATGCCATTCCCGGCGTCCTCCGCCTAGCCTGGCGTGATTTCTCGCGGCAACGCGGCTTGCGCTGAAGCGTCAACAGACCCTAGAGATAACAGGCTGTGAACCGCCGCGCCGTATTCTTGAGGCAGGCATGGCCTGGGAACGGGCATGCAACGCCTGCCAGTCCTGATGATGTAGCCAGGAAGGGGTGGATGGCGCTTTTCCCATCCATCCTTGCGGCCTAAGGTGGATCGATGAAGCGTGATCCACCCTGCATTTGAGCGCTTAGCGGCTGACGCCATGCCAGATCTTGAGGCGCAGACTCCATCCCTGCTGCATGCCCGCGGCGGCCAGCAGGATCGCCGCGACGCCCAGCCACTGCAGCATGTTCAACTGGTGGTCGAACGCGATCCAGTCAACGGCAATCGCTGCGATCGGGTAGATGAACGACAATGCGCCAGTCAACGCCGTGGGCAGTTTCTGAATGGCGCCGTACAGCAGTACGTACATACCGCCCGTATGGACGACGCCCAGGGTGATCAGAATCGACCAGACATCCTCACCCTGCGGGAGGCTGGAGAGATCGGCGAGCGGTGCGAGCATCACCACGCCGACACTGACCTGGATCAGTGCGATCAAGTGAGGGGGTACCTCCTTGAGCTTCTTGATTATCAAGGCGGCAATGGCGTAAAGAAACGCGGCAGCCAGGGCCATCCCTATCCCGAGCAGATAATCTTCGCCGCTCTGCTCCTGACTGCCGTGCGCACTGACGATGGCCAGCATGCCCATGAAGGATACCGACAACCAGGCCAGCTTCTGCACCGTGAGTTTCTCGCCGAGAAACAGGGCCGCCAGACCGACCAGCATGAAGGGCTGAACGTTGTACACCGCGGTGCCGATGGCGATGGAAGCGCGCGAGTAGGAGGCGAACAGCAACAGCCAGTTGCCGACGATGGCGACGCCGCTGGCCATCGCCAGCAGCACGGTGATTCGGGTCAAAAGGCTTGGGCGCAAGAAGCCCATCAATGCGCAGACCAGCAACAAGGTCACGGCACCGAAAACGCAGCGCCAGAACACCACATCGATAACCGGCAAGCCCGACAGCATGACAAACCAGCCAATGGTGCCGGAAATGAGCATGGCAGCGACCATTTCCAGCGAGCCTCGATTTACGTTCTTGTCCATCAGGTAGCTCCTTTGCGTTGCGCAAAGTATTGCAAGCGGCCCTGCCGCGTTCCATGGTTAAAGAAAGGCAAATAATCACCTTAACCTTTACTATCAAGGCAAATGACGAAATCCACCTTCGGTGCCTTTTATGACTGACGAAATCGACCAGCAACTGATCATTGCACTGACAGAAGACTCTCGACGTTCGCTCAAAGCGCTGGCACAGATCAGCGGTTTGTCCTCACCGAGTGTTGCGGAGCGGCTGCGCAAACTCGAAGAACGAGGCGTGCTGAAAGGCTATGGCGTGGATGTCGATCCACGTGCCTTCGGCTACCAGTTGCAGGCGATCGTACGGATTCGCCCACTGCCTGGTCAGCTGCATGAAGTGGAACGGCAAATCGAGGCGACCCCGCAATTCACCGAGTGCGACAAGGTCACCGGGGAGGATTGTTTTATCGCCAGGCTTCACGTGCGCTCGATGGAGCAACTGGACGAGATACTCGACCGCATCAACATCTATGCCGTGAGCAACACCGCCATCATCAAGAAGACCACGGTAAAACGGCGCTTGCCGCCGATGGCATGACACGAACCTACGGGAACAGGCTACCGCCCTCTACCGTAGGTTCGCAGGATGGCGGACTACGTCAACTGACTACTGAAGCGCTCCACCGCTGCCACCACCTGCTTGGCACCCTGGCGGATTTCGACGATCACGTCGCCTGCCTGCTTGGCCAGTTCGAGGCCTGCTTCGGCCTGGGTACGGCTGCTGGCCATATCACGTACGGTAGCGTCCACCAGTTTCTGATTCTCCTGAACCACACCGACGATTTCTTCAGTGGCGCTACTGGTGCGGCTGGCCAGTTGGCGGACTTCATCGGCTACCACGGCGAAGCCGCGGCCCTGCTCCCCCGCACGCGCCGCTTCGATGGCCGCATTGAGCGCCAGCAGGTTGGTCTGCTGGGCGATGCTGCCGATGGTCTGCACCATGGTGCTGATCAGGATCGACTGCTTGCCCAGTGCCTCGATGCCCTGAGATGCCGAAGTCATCTCTTCGGAAATACGCTGCATGGTCTGCACGGTATCGGTCACCACCTGGGCGCCGCGCTGGGCACTGGTATCGGTCTGCTGGGAAATCCCATAGGCAATGCCTGCGGCATCGTTGACCTCCTCCTCGCGGTTGACCTGATCGGTGATCACCGTGGCGAATTTCACCACCTTGTAGAGTTTCTCCTGGGTGTCGTGTACCGGGTTATAGGTCGCTTCCAACCAGACGACCCGACCATGGCTGTCGACGCGCTTGAAACGGCCGGCGACGAACTCGCCACGGTTGAGCCGCTCCCAGAACTGCGTGTACTGGGCGGAGTGGGTCTCCTGAGGCTCACAGAACATGCTGTGGTGCTTGCCCTTGATGCGCTCCATGCCATAGCCCATGGCATGGAGGAACTGATCGTTGGCCGTCAGCACGTTGCCACTGAGGTCGAACTCGATCACCGCCGTGGAGCGCAACAGCGCGTTGATGAAATCCTCGTTCTCCCGGGCCCGATCCATGGATGCGGTAATTTCGCAGCCGAAACACTGGATCCGTTGCACCACGCCGCTCTCGTCCACCACCGGTTGCCAGCAGGCCTGAATCCACACCAGCGCGCCATCGGCTCGCAAAAAGCGGTAGCGGTCACGTACCGAACTACCGGTTCTAACCCCCTCGCGCAGGTTCTTGAAACACGGCAACGTCTTTACATAAGCGGGCACGATATCGCTCATCGGCCGATTGCTCAGCTGTTCCGGGCTGTAGCCCACGAAACGGGTGAAATTGGCGTTGAAATCGATGATTCGGTAGTCGGGATCGACCGTCAGCATGATCATCTCGGTCTCGATGCCATGGTAAAGCTGCCGAAAGAATGACAGTTCGGCATCCCTGGCCTGCAATTCTTTTTTCAAGCGACTACCGAACATGCTCTTTCTCCAAAGCAATCTTATTGAAGACCATCGGCCATCCAGCCGTTTTATTGAGTGAATGGCGCGACTACATGCCAATCTGCCATCAAGCATAGAAGGCAAGTACGCAGTCATGACAATTTTCAGGAATTAAAAAGGCGCAGCCCTTGTGAGCGAGCGACCGGCGTGGCAGCACACTTAGAATCTGTTCACGATCTTTGTGTACTTGGCAAATAGGAAGCGTATCCCTATAGATCTACGGCAATAAGGCGTTAGCGGCCGTAGGGTGGATCGGGGCGCGTAGCTAACGCTCTTTTTGCCCACCAGCCCGTAGGATGGGTCGGGCCGCGCAGGTGAAACCCATCGGCAATTGATGGGTTTCACCCATCCTACGACCGGTTGAATCCGCCCCTTTTGGCTGCCATTGCACGTGGAGTCTCGTCGAAAAATCGTGAACAGGCTCTTGGAGCAACCTTCGATAAAAGTGCGGCAGCAAAACAGCGTCGCAAGAACCCTCTTCTATAGCGGCAAGAAACCAGTCGACTCCTTGAAGCACCGCTCGGGGCACAGCGAGATCAGGCTTACCTCACAAACCTGGCCGCGAGCTCTGGCCTCGGGCCTGCGTGCCCCCTAAGATAGCGCGCCCCGCTGACCAGGCCGTCAGACGCCTGTACAGATTTCTCCCCCAGCTATCCGTTCTTCAAGGAAGAAGCATGAAAAAACTGCTTTGTCTCTGCACCGTATTCCTATCACTCACCCTGACCGGTTGTGTGTCCTTCATACCTGCCGGCCCTATCGGTGACCCGGCCCAGAAAGCGCAGTCCACCCAGCCTCGCGCAGCGATGGTCGAAGACGTGGTGATCACCGACAGCAAGGTCAACGATGCACGGCGCAAGACACTCAGCGCCCAGTTCACCGAGCAACTGGCCCGCCGTGTGGAACGCGGCGAGTACTTCGAGGAAGTGATCAGTTTTCCCGCCACACCCTTGTCCAGCTTACCCGCAGCAGCCTGGAAGAGGCGCAACGCCAGAAGCTGATCTGACGCAATCAAAAGGGGCTGCGAGTTCGATGCTCGCGTCCCTGAACAGCCACTCGGATGGACAGCGTTTACGCACTCAAGGATTGATGAGCATGTACTACCCCAGAGAAGAACAGCGCGACTTTCTGTTCACCTTATCCTCCTTTGCCCTCTGGATGATTCCCGTCTTCGCCTTCATCGCCTTTCTGGCGCAGAGCGGCGCCACGGTTGCAATTATCAAGGTGTGGCCGGCAACCATGGAAGGCGTCGTTACGTCGGTAAAAACACTGCCGAATAACGACAATGTTCGACAGTATGAATACCGTTTCGACAAGGCAGACGGAACCCGCTTTGTGGATGTTTTCGAACTGTATCGCCAACCTGGCACGCCAACCTACTCGGTGGGCCAAACCATTGAGATCATGCAGTCGCGCCTGTTCCCAAATGTTCAAATGCCGCGTGAGCGCTACGAGCACAGCCGCATGAACTTTCTAGTTTTCACGGCCTGCATCGCTGCTATTTTCGGACTGCTCGCCGTATCCATCTACGCGCTGGTCAGGCAGTGCTCCCATGCACGGGAAGATATTCATTACTGAGCCTGCAGCTGCGCTACCCTGAGCGCATCGCTAATGCGGAGGATGCAGATGCCTTATCCACCCTATTTGCAGGCCGGTGATCGGGTCGTGCTGTTCGATGGCGTCTGCAAGCTATGCAATGGCTGGATCCGTTTCCTGATTCGCCATGACCCTAACAGCAGGCTCAAGCTGTGCAGCGCGCAATCCACACAGGGCCAGGCGATCCTCGCCTGGTTCGCTATGCCGTTGGATCATTTCGACACGCTACTGTATGTCGAGGGCGCTCAGGCGCTGCAGCGCAGCGATGCCATTCTGGCGATCCTCCGGCAACTGCCGGCGCCCTGGCGCTGGTTGACGGTGCTGCGCGTGTTGCCCCGGGGCCTGCGCGATTGGAGTTACGACCGCGTCGCCCGCAATCGCTATCGCCTGTTCGGCCGCCACGAGCATTGTCAGCTGCCTCGCCCCGAAGACCGCGAACGCTTCCTGCATGACTGATGCCCTGCTCGCGCATCTGCCCCTGGAGGTGATCGTCATCTGCCACAGCCTGGTGCCGAAACTGCGTCACCAAACTGCCTCACGGCATGGCAGCGATCGCTGAGATCGCGTTGCGTGCCAAACGCGTCGAATAGGCGTGACTCAGTTGCGCCCTTGCTCACGCAGCAGCCGCGATACCTCGGCCTGACGACGATAGGCCGGCGCCTCCACGGCGTTGAAGTCGCGACTGTAACGCGCCGCGAACCCGGCGCTGCCCCATTCCCGGTACTGCTGCACGTGCAGCAGCTCGTGGGCCCACAGGGCCACATCCTGCTCAGCCATCCGGGCACTGCGAAAAACGATGATGTCGACCAGGGTGACCGCCTTGATATCGGGGTTCTGCATCACATTGCGGGCGGCGCTCAATTCGTCGTTGTCACCGACCTTGTAGCGCACCGCATCGAGCAGTTCGGCGGAATAGAACGGCAGCAGTTGGCGACGGATTTCAGCGGGAATCGGCAAGGTGCCTTCACGCGCCGCCGACTCCCGCGAGCGCAGGATCCAGCCTTCCAGCGCGGTCGCCGTGATCGTCCCGGCACGCTCCTGCATGGGCCCGAGCACACCGTTCGGATCGGGTACGCAAATGCAGCCGCCCAGGCAGACCTGGGTTTCGCCGGGCGCACAGGCTAGCGCGGGGGACGCCTGGAAAACAGCCAGTAGAACAAGCACCAGGCCAGCCTTTGACATCGGTCGCTCTCGATTACGCAAAGGAGCGACCATGGCGTCAGCGGCGACGGTTGTCCAGTCCCGCGCGCGTCAGCCCAGCGTGTCGAGCCGCAGCGCCTCGGCACAGGCGTCCAGCGAGCGACGCTGGGTGTCGGCGTACAGGCTCAGTTCGTCCTGCACCCTGGCGCCCAGGGCAGCCTGGAAGTCCGCCTGGTTCGAGTCGATGGCGTAATCGACCTGGGCGCCGTCACCGAGGTTGGACTGGAAGATCCCGGCAGCGCTGACCGGCAGAAAGTCTTCATAAACCAACGGCTCGTAGCGCACATGGCCGGCTTCGATCAGGGCATCCAGGCGCTGCGGACGATCCTTCTGCTCCGCTGCGGCAATACCTTCGGGCGTGGCGAAGTAGCGGAAGTAGGCCAGGCCATCGCGGCGCATCGCCTCATGGCTGTCGGGAAAGGCCTGGAAGTGTTCGGCCATCAGCGCGTCATAGCGCTCGGCATTGGCTTCGCTGGGCGCTTCACCCAGGGACTCGCGGGCGCTGTCGAGCAGTCGGTCGTAAAGCTCGCGACCTTTCGGCGTCAGTGCCGCGCCACGCTGTTCGATCTCGCCGAAACGTGCAGTGTGGCTACCCTGCGGCCCGTCCTGGCCGACGAAGGCCACGGCCTCCTGCAGCGCCTTGAAGCTGGTCTGGCGCAGCAGGATCGGGCAGTTGCGCCGCGGTGGCCCTTCGATCACCGCCTTGGGGGTGATGCCCTGTTGTGGCATGCCGGCCTGGATCGCATCGATATCCAGGGTACGCGGCGTCAGGTGGTTGATGTGCGGGCCTTTGAAGGCCACCACGTCGGCGATCAGGCGGTGCTGGTCGTGCAGTTGCCGATACTGCTCGGCGCTGACCGTGGCCTGGGTGTGCCAGCGGAACGTCTCCAGCGCTTCGCCGACGAACTCGTCCGCCTCGGCGGCCAGCAGGCCACCCGCGGCCTCGCATTGCTCGATCAATTCGATGGCCCGCGGGGTGAAGATCCGGCGCCTGGCCAACAAATCGGCAGCCATCGTGCGCAGTTCGGCATCTTCGATCAGCTCCAGGCGCAGCAGCGAGGTGAATACCCGGAAGGGGCTGGCCTGCAGCGAGGCCTCATGGGTGGCGCGAAACGCCGTGGAATGCACGGGCACGCCCGCTGGTGCCAGGTCGTAATAGCCCACCGGCTGCATGCCCATCACCGCGAACAGCCGGCGGATGGTCGACAGCTCGTCGGCCGTACCAAGGCGAATGGCGCCGTGGCGCTCCACGTCCAGCCGCTCGATCTCGCCGGTGATTCGCAGGTGCTCGGCGACCTCCGGCTGGCGCTGCAGAACCTGCGCATTGATCTGCGCCACCAGCTCCAGCAGCGTGCCATAGAGCGGGACTTCGCTTTTGTACAGGTCGGACATGGCGCGGGAAAACTGCGCGCGGATGCTGTCCGGGCTGACGAATGCCGGGTTGTTCATGGTGAGCGGTTTCTCCCTCGGATCAGCACCAGCGGCTGGCTGACGCCTGGGTTGGATTCTGCGCAGCCAGCCTGGCCCTGGCAACCGACATCTCGTCAGCTTTTCATTCCCCCAGGGAATGCAGAGCGCCGCCCTCCGCTTTCACCCCGGCCTTGTCCAGCACCCACTCGACCAACGCCCGTACCTTGGGCAACTCCAGCGACTGCTCGGCGCAGGCAATATAATGCGCGCCCTCGCTGACCTTCAGGTGCTGCCAGGGAATCACCAGCTTGCCTTCGGCCAGCTCGTCCTCGACCAGAAAGCGCGGCACCAGGGCGACACCGCAACCGTCCTGGGCGGCGCGGATGCACATATAGAAGGTGTCGAAGCGCGGGCCGTGATAGCTGTACTCGGTGTCGATGCCCTGCTCGTCGAACCACTCATGCCAGGCCTCGGGCCGTGAAGCGCATTGCAGCAACACCAGCGACGTCAGGTCACCCGCGCTGGTGAACGCCGTGGCTGGCAGGATCGACGGTGCGCAGACCGCGATCACGTCCTCGCCGAACAACTCGATGCACACCGCGCCGGGCCAGGTGCCGTTGCCATAGAAGAAGGCCACGTCGGCCTTGGCTTGCACCAGATCGAAGGGCTCCAGCTCGTTGCGGATATCCAGATGAATGTTCGGATGCGCCCTGGAGAACCCCTTAAGATTGGGGATCAGCCAGCGCACGCCGAAGGTCGGCTGGGTCGACACGCGCAGCACCTCGGTCTCACCGCCGTAGGAGAGGATATAGCGGCTGGAGATATCGACCTGGGTCAGGATCTTGTCGACCTCGGCCAGGTACAGCTCGCCCGCGGGAGTCAGTTGCAGACGTCGGCGAATGCGATGGAACAGCAGGTGCTGGAGCATTTCCTCCAACTGCGCGACCTGCTTGCTGACTGCGCTCTGAGTCAGGTGCAGCTCCTCGGCGGCGCGGGTGAAGCTCATGTGCCGGGCTGCCGATTCGAAACACTGCAGGGCGGCCATGGTGGGAAGCAGGCGTTTGGACATGGAGGCTCCGAGAGAGACACTGGACTGCGGTTCATTCTCTGGGGGAATGATGTGGTGCGTAAAGGTCGTTTGTTCGAAAAAAACATTCGGGTCGATACTGCGTGAAGTCGCTGCAAACGATGAATCCATTCAGAGCCTGCTGCCGAAGCAGCACAGATCGTCGCCAGGCTGCAACGCAGGAGAGAACGATGGTTGGCCAACTGCTCGAAAGCCTCGGTGTAAACCCGCATGCCTTCAAGAGCGGCGAACATGCCGTGCACACCCCGATCGACGGCAGCCGCATCGCCGGAGTGACCCTGGAAAGCGCCGAAGAGGTGCGCGCCAAGATCGCCACCGGCCACCAGGCGTTTCTGGCCTGGCGTGACGTGCCAGCCCCTCGCCGTGGCGAGCTGGTGCGCATCTTCGGCGAGGTGCTGCGCGAGCATAAGACCGATCTGGGCGAGTTGGTGTCCATCGAGGCCGGCAAGATCACCCAGGAAGGCCTCGGCGAAGTGCAGGAGATGATCGACATCTGCGACTTCGCCGTCGGCCTGTCGCGCCAGCTGTACGGCCTGACTATCGCGTCCGAGCGCCCGGGCCACCATATGCGCGAGACCTGGCACCCGCTGGGCGTGGTCGGTGTGATCAGCGCCTTCAATTTCCCGGTCGCGGTCTGGGCCTGGAACACCACCCTGGCCCTGGTCGCCGGCAATGCGGTGATCTGGAAGCCCTCGGAAAAGACCCCGCTGACCGCCCTTGCCTCCCAGGCCCTGTTCGACAAGGCCCTGAAGCGTTTCGGCGAAGCACCGCAAGGCCTGGCGCAACTGATCATCGGCGATCGTGAAGCCGGCGAGGCGCTGGTCGACGATGCCCGCGTACCGCTGATCAGCGCCACCGGCAGCACCCGCATGGGCCGCGAAGTCGGCCCGCGGGTGGCGGCCCGTTTCGGTCGCAGCATTCTCGAACTGGGCGGCAACAACGCGATGATCCTCGCGCCCAGTGCCGACCTCGACCTGGCCGTACGCGGCATCCTGTTCAGCGCCGTCGGCACCGCCGGCCAGCGCTGCACCACACTGCGCCGCCTGATCGCCCACAGCTCGGTGAAGGATGAAGTGGTCGCCCGCCTCAAGGCCGCCTACGGCAAGGTACGCATCGGCGATCCGCGTCAGGACAATCTGGTCGGCCCGCTGATGGACAAGCAGGCCTTCGATGCCATGCAAAGCGCCCTGGCCCGCGCCCGGGACGAAGGCGGCAAGGTGTTCGGCGGCGAGCGCCAGTTGCAGGATCGTTACCCCGATGCCTACTACGTCAGCCCGGCCATCGTCGAGATGCCCGGCCAGACCGAAGTGGTGCGCTTTGAGACCTTCGCGCCGATCCTTTACGTGCTGAGCTACGACGAGTTCGAGGACGCCCTGCACCTGAACAACGACGTGCCCCAGGGCCTGTCGTCGTGCATCTTCACCCTCGACGTACGTGAAGCGGAACGCTTCCAGAGCGCCTCGGGCAGCGACTGCGGCATCGCCAACGTCAATATCGGCACCAGCGGTGCGGAAATCGGCGGCGCCTTCGGTGGCGAGAAGGAAACCGGTGGCGGTCGCGAATCCGGCTCCGACGCCTGGAAGGCCTACATGCGTCGGCAGACCAACACCATCAACTATTCGCGCCAGTTGCCCCTGGCCCAGGGCATCGTTTTCGACTGAGCGAGGTCACGCCATGCGCCAATTGCAGCATGCCTGTCTGTGGGAAACGCTGACGCCGCGCGAAGCATTGTCCGGGCCGCTGAGTGGCGACGTGCAGGCAGATGTCTGCGTCATCGGCGCTGGCATCACCGGGCTTTCGGCTGCCCTGCACCTGCTCGAGCAGGGCCAGACGGTCTGTGTGCTCGACGCCCATGAGGTGGGCCACGGCGGCTCAGGGCGCAATGTCGGGCTGGTCAACGCCGGCACCTGGATAAAACCGGACGATGTCGAAGCCACCCTGGGCCAACGCCACGGCAGCCGCCTCAACGACGTGCTCGGTCAGGCACCCGCCGAGGTCTTCGCGCAGATCCAGCGCCTTGCCATCGACTGCCAGGCACGCAACGACGGCACCCTGCACATGGCGCACAACGCCGCCGGCCTGGCCGACCTGAAGGATCGTGAAACGCAGTGGCGGCGGCGCGGTGCCGATGTCGAGTTGCTCACGGGTGCGGCCTGTGCCGAATACTGCGGTACCGAGAAGATCACCGGTGCCCTGCTCGACCGCCGCGCCGGCACCATCAACCCCATGGCCTACACCACGGGTTTGGCCAAGGCGGTCATCCGCCTCGGTGGGCGTATTCACCAACATTCGCCGGTGAAGGCGCTGACCCGCTCAGCCGATGCCTGGCAGGTACGCAGCGGCCTGGGCGCAGTGACCGCGCAGAAGGTGATCATCTCTACCGGCGCCTATACCGAGGGTGAATGGACGGAGCTGCAGCGCCATTACTTCCGCGGCTATTACTACCAGGTCGCCTCGGCGCCGCTGCACGGCGCCGCCGCTGACCAGGTGCTGCGCCATGGCCAGGGCTCCTGGGACACACGCACAGTGCTCAGCAGCATCCGCCGCGATGCCGATGGCCGTCTTCTGCTGGGCAGCATGGGCCGGGCCAACAACAAGCCGGACTGGTTCATCCGCGGCTGGGCCGATCGCATCCAGCAGCACTATTTTCCGGAACTGGGCAAGGTCGAATGGCAACTGCACTGGACGGGCTGCATCGACTTCACGCCGGATCACCTGATGCGCCTGTTCGAACCTGCGACCGGGCTGGTCGCGGTCACCGGCTACAACGGCCGCGGCAACACCACCGGTACGGTAGTCGGCAAGGCCCTGGCGCAGTTCCTGTTGAGCGACGACAACGCAGCATTGCCCATTCCGTTCTCACCGATGCAGGCAGTGCGCGGTGCGGAGCTGAGAAGCAGCGTGTACGAAACCGGTTTCTCGCTGTATCACGCGGGCCAGTGCCTCAGGGTCATCCTCTGAACGGATCCGAACCAGCCTTTCGATGGGCACCACGTGGTACCCATCGTGGTCAAGAAAATCTTCGCCCCCCTGCGCGAGCTGGGTAGGCATTGCTGGCCTGAGGCCCTATCGCCGGCAAGCCGGCTCCTACGCATTGGCGGCAGCCCAGCTCCTGTATGAGCCGACTTGCCGGCGATGAGCGGGCGGGGTTTTCAATCGGTCAGGCTGGCCGATGCTAGGCTGAGCATCTCTATCTCGCGAATCTCGAAATCCCGGCGCAGGTAATCCATGCGCTGCTGATGGAAGTCGCGCATATGCGGCAAAGCACTGTGCACCGCCAGGTGCTCGCGGGATTGCCAGACCTCGAAGAAGATGAACAGCGTGGGATCCTCGGCATCGCGCAGCATGTGGTATTCGATGCAGCCGGGCTCGGCGCGGCTCGGTTCGACATAGGCGCGGAACAGTTTCTCGAAGGCCTCGGCCTGTTCCGGGCGGGTATGGGCGTGAAGGATAAAGCCGTACATGGGGAGTCTCCGTGGTGAGTGCTATTTAAACCCTACAACACATAAAACCCGGACATTCATGCCTTTCAGTCAATAGTCATTTGCTCGCGCAGGCATTTTTCCCACGTGCGGGAGCCCGTAACCTGCCGGCATTCAATCAGTTACGGGAAGCACCCCATGAAGAAGATCCTGCTCCTCAATGGCGGCAAGCAGTTCGCCCACTCCGAAGGTCGACTCAACCGCACCCTGCACGAAACTGCCGCGGCGTTTCTCGACCAGACTGGCGTCGAGTTCAAGACCACCGAGATCGACGCCGGTTATGACGTCGCCGAAGAAGTGCAGAAATTCCTCTGGGCCGACGTGGTGATCTATCAGATGCCGGGCTGGTGGATGGGTGCGCCGTGGATCGTCAAGAAGTACATCGACGAAGTGTTCACCGAAGGCCACGGCAGCCTGTATGCCAACGACGGCCGCACCCGCTCCGATGCCTCGCAGAAATACGGCAGCGGCGGCCTGATCCAGGGCAAGCAGTACATGCTCTCGCTGACCTGGAACGCCCCGCAGCAGGCCTTCGACGACCCCAGCGATTTCTTCGAAGGCAAGGGCGTGGATGCCGTCTACTTTCCCTTCCACAAGGCTCAGCAGTTCCTCGGCATGAGCGCCCTGCCGACCTTCCTCTGCGTGGACGTGATGAAGCGCCCGGACGTCGAGCGCGACGTGACCAGCTATCAGGAGCATCTGGCAGCCGTTATGCGAACCAGCACCTGAAGCCGTGCAGGGCTCAGCAGGGTTGATATCTGCTGAGCGCAAATACCTACAGCGGCTGCGGCTTGAGCGGTCGGGAAAAGTGGTAGGTGGTCACGCAGCAGAGCAACAAGCCCCCGATACCGAGCAGGCCGCCGACGATGCCGACATTGGCCACACCCAGCTGGCTGCTCACCAGGCTGCCGAGCAAGGCACCGCCGCCGATGCCGATATTGAAGATGCCCGAAAACAGCGCCATGGCCACATCGGTGGCGTCCGATGCCAGGTTCAGCACCTTGGCCTGCAGCGCCAGGCCGAAGCACATCATGGCGATGCCCCAGATCACGCTCAGCGTCGCCAGGTAAGCGTGCTCGCGAGCCACATGCAGCAGGAACAGCATGCACAGGCTCAGCACGCTGATCGCCGCGATCACAAAACCGCGCGGGTAGCGCGTGCTGTAACGGCTGAACAGGATGGAGCCGATGATGCCCGCGCAGCCGAACAGCAGCAGCAATACGGTGATCATGTCCCCGGCGATGCCCGCGACTTCCAGCGCGAACGGCTCGATATAGGTGTACGCCGTGAAGTGGGCAGTGATCACCAGCGCGGTGAGCACGTACACGGTGACCAGCGCCGGGCGTTTGAACAGCACCGGCAGGCTGCGCAGCGAGCCGGAGTTCTGGCTTGGCAGCAGCGGCAGGTTCTTCATCAGGCACAACACCACCATGCCCGCCACCACCGCGATGGTGGTGAAGGTGGTACGCCAGCCCAGCACCTCGCCAATCACCCGCCCCAGGGGGATGCCCAGCACCATGGCCAGCGCGCTGCCGGTCGCCAGCAACCCGAGCGCCTGGGCCTGTCTGCCTTCGGGCGCCACGCGTACCGCCAGGGATGCGGTGATCGCCCAGAACAGCGCGTGGGCCAGAGCGATGCCGATGCGGCTGATCACCAGCACACCGAAACTCCAGGCCATACCCGACAGCACATGGCTGGCGATGAACAGCATGAACACCAAGGCCAGCAGCTTGCGCCGTTCGATATTGCGGGTCAGCAGCATCAACGGCAGCGACGCCAGCGCAACCACCCAGGCGTAGATGGTCAGCATCAGGCCGACGCTCGCGGTGGTCATGTCGAAGCTATGGCCGATCTGGCTCAACAACCCCACCGGCACGAATTCGGTGGTATTGAAGATGAAGGCGCCCAGCGCCAGGGCGATAACGCTGAGCCAGCTGCCGCTGCGCGCATCCGCGGGTGTGTTCATTCGGGTGATGTCTGCTCTTGGGGAACGCTTCAGCTACAACGGCCTTTCGCCCGCGGCCTGAATGGCAGCGAGCGATTGTAGGAAGCGAACGAAAAAATAGAGCCCCATACACGACGAATACGCACACGGCAGCTCGCGCTCCCTGGGCGATGAACGCTGGGAGTGGCGGATGCGGAGAGCGGAAAATTATAGGTATGGGGATGGCCTGCGGCGGCGATTCTACGCTCGGCCAGGCACGCCGACAATATGGGCGGGAACACGTTGAAACGCCGAGCGATAGCCGGTCTTCAGAACGATCGTTGATTGCCGTTTACGAGCGTGGGAAGAGGCAGCTTCAAGGCGCAAGCGGCCGGTCGGTGACCCGCGTTGAACCATGGATCACGGCCTTCGGCCCCGGATTACGCCTGCGGCTAATCCAGGCTACGTTCTACAGCCCGTAGGATGGGTGAAACCCATCAATTCCCGATGGGTTTCACCTGCGCGGCCCGACCCATCCTACGACCGTCCGCTTGCGCCACTTACCGGCCCTAATCCGGCACTTCCACGCTGATATGAATCGCGTCGTGGCGCCAGTACTCGAGGTCGCAGTCGATCAGCCGGCCGCGCTGGTCGCGGTTGACCCGGATGATGCGCAGTGCCGGACTGCCGGGCGCCACCCTGAGCGCTGCCGCCGCATCGGCATGCAACGCGGTGGGCACCATGTCGAAGCGCACCCGGCCGTAGTGCACGTCGTACTCGCTGGCATACAGCTCGGTCAGCGAGCGCGTCAGATCGTAATCGAGGATGCCGGGAAAATAGTCGGGGTTGAGGTAGTGCTCGACATACAGCACCAGACGCCCGTCGATCCGCCGTGCCCGGCGGATCTGATACACGCTGGAAAGCCCCGATAATCCCAGCAACTGGCAGATCTGCGAGTGTGCCGGCATCAGTCGGGCGCTCAACACTTCGGTGGCGGGCACCCGGCCCTGCTCGGCGACCATGGCATGAAAATGGGTGCGCACCAGGGGGTTGTAAGCGACCCGCGCCGGGGACACGAACCAGCCACGTCGCTCCTCGCGATACACCAACCCTTGCGCTTCCAGTTGCCCCAATGCCTCACGCAGGGTAATGCGCGTGGTTTCGAACAGCTCGCTCAGGCGCCGCTCGGCCGGCAACTTGCCACCGGCGGGGAGCAGGCCGTGTTCGATCTGTTCCTGTAACGCCCGGCAAATGGTGGTGACGGCCCGTGGCGTGTCATCGCGCATCACGCTGATTCCTTTTGGACTAGACCAGCCCCATTAAGGGGCACATAACAGCCATCGGCTGGCTGCAATCCTTGCCTGCAAGCCTAGGCAAGCTGGATGACCGGCAGATGACAGGCTGGTTTCAAGCACGCCCCATGCCAGTGACAAGCCCGTCAATTCAACGGCTTAACCTGGTCTACGCTTGCTGAGCGGGGCGTCGTCGACGGCCCTGGATGTCCGCGACGGCCATGCCGACATAAAACTGTCATTGGCGCCGCCTACATTGGCTTGGGTCTTGCTGATCTAGACCAACCCTCAACGCAAAGGAGTTTCCAATGAAACAACTGCTACTGGCATCGCTGATGGGCAGCGCCATCGCCCTGGCCTCCCAGGCCATGGCCGCCGAGACGGATATAACTGCACTGGAACAGGCCGCGCGCAAAGAAGGCGCCGTCAACAGCGTCGGCATGCCGGACAGTTGGGCCAACTGGAAGGACACCTGGAAAGACCTGAGCGACAAGTACGGCCTCAAGCACATGGACACCGACATGAGCTCGGCCCAGGAAATCGCCAAGTTCGCCGCCGAGAAGGACAACGCCAGCGCCGATATCGGCGATGTCGGTGCCGCCTTCGGCCCCATCGCCGTGCAGCAGGGCGTGACCCAGCCGTACAAGCCGAGCACCTGGGATCAGATTCCCGAGTGGGCCAAGGATGCCGACGGCCACTGGATGCTCGCCTACACCGGCTCCATCGCCTTCATCGTCAACAAGCAGCTGGTCAAGGACGCGCCGAAAAGCTGGGCCGACCTGAAGACCGGCAAATACCGCGTGGCCATCGGTGACGTCAGCGCCGCCGCCCAGGCGGTCAACGGTGTACTGGCTGCGGCCATCGCCAACGGTGGCGACGAGAAGAACATCCAGCCGGGCCTGGACTACTTCGCCGAAATCGCCGAGCAAGGGCGCCTGTCACTAGCCAACCCGACCATCCAGACCCTGGAAAAAGGCGAAGTGGAAGTGGGCATCGTCTGGGACTTCAACGGCCTCAGCTACCGCGACCAGATCGACCCGAATCGCTTCGACGTACTGATCCCTTCCGACGGTTCGGTGATCTCCGGCTACACCACCATCATCAACAAGTACGCCAAGCACCCCAACGCCGCCAAGCTGGCGCGCGAGTACATCCTCAGCGACGCCGGGCAGATCAACCTGGCCAAGGGCAACGCCCGGCCGATCCGCGCCGAGCACCTGACCCTGCCGGCCGAGGTGCAGGCCAAGCTGCTGCCCAACGAGCAGTACGCCAAGGTCAAGCCGATCGAGGATGCCGCCGCCTGGGAAGCGACCTCGAAAACCCTGCCGCAGCTGTGGCAGGAGCACGTGATCATCAACATGGAGTGATCCACGAGGCTGCTTACGCAGGGTGGATGACGCTCTTTTCATCCACCATTGCGATCGCAAAGTGGTGGACGGATGAAGCGTCAGCTACGCGCCCCGATCCACCCTACCCCAACACCCTCTCAACCCAGGATCACCCATGCTGTCCAAGGTCATCCTCGTCGTTCTCGACGGCCTCAATTACGAGGTCGCCCGGCATGCACTCGGCCATCTGCAGGCCTGGTGCGCCGCAGGGCGCGCCGCCCTTTACAAGCTCGAATGCGAGCTGCCTTCGCTGTCGCGACCGCTCTATGAATGCATCCTCACGGGGGTGACGCCGATCGACAGCGGCATCGTGCACAACAACGTGGTGCGCCTGAGCCATCAGCGCAGCGTGTTCCACTATGCCCGCGCCGCCGGGCTGAGCACCGCGGCCGCCGCCTATCACTGGATGAGCGAGCTGTACAACCGCGCGCCCTTCGTCGCCGCACGCGACCGGCATACGCACGATGCCGACCTGCCGATCCAGCATGGGCACTTCTACTATGCCGACCACTACCCGGACTCGCACCTGTTCGCCGATGCCGAGAGCCTGCGCCTCAGGCACGCGCCGGATTTCCTGCTGGTGCATCCGATGAACATCGACGACGCCGGCCACAAGCACGGCCTGAACAGCAGCCAGTACCGCAATGCGGCGCGGGCTGCCGACATCCTCCTCGCCGACTACCTGCAGGGCTGGCTGGATGCCGGCTACCAGGTGCTGGTAACCGCCGATCACGGCATGAACGACGACCGCTCGCACAACGGCCTGCTGGCCGAGGAGCGCGAGGTGCCGCTGTTCGTGCTGGGCGATGCCTTCAGCCTCGATGAGACAGCGACACCGAAGCAGCTGGAGCTGTGCGGCACGATCTGCGAGCTGCTCGGCGTGGCCCATGACAAACCTTCGTGCCGGGAGTTGTTGCAATGAGCACCACCCGCAAACCGCGGGGCAAATGGCTGGCGCTGCTGTGCCTGCTGCCCTTCGCGGTGTTCTTCATCGCCTTTCAGATAGCCCCGCTGGTATGGGTGGCGCTCAATAGCCTGAACACGCCGGATGGCTGGGGCCTGGGCAATTTCGAGAAGGCGTTTTCCTCGAAGTTCTATATGCAAGCGGTCAAGCACAGCCTGCAGATCGCCTTCTGGTCGAGCCTGCTCGGTATGCTCATCGCCATCATCGGCAGCTATTCGCTGCGCCAGGTGGACTCGAAGCTGCGTGACTTCGTCATCGCCTTTTCCAACATGACCAGCAACTTCGCCGGGGTGCCGCTGGCCTTCGCCTTCATCATCCTGCTCGGTTTCAACGGCGCACTGACCCTGTTGCTGATCCAGGCCGGACTGATCGAGAGCTTCAACCTGTACTCGAAGAATGGCCTGATCGTGCTCTACACCTACTTCCAGATTCCCCTCGGCGTACTCCTGCTGTACCCGGCCTTCGACGCCCTGCGTCAGGACTGGCGCGAGTCGGCGGCGCTGCTGGGGGCCAACACCTGGGACTTCTGGCGGCATATCGGCCTGCCGGTGCTGACCCCGGCGCTGCTCGGCACCTTCGTCATCCTGCTGGCCAATGCCCTGGGCGCCTACGCCACCGTCTACTACCTGACCACCGGCAACTTCAACGTGCTGCCGATCCGTATCGCGGCGATGATTTCCGGGGATATCTCCCTCGATCCGAACATGGCCAGCGCCCTGGCGATGATCCTGGTCGGGCTGATGGCGGCGATCACCCTCGTCCATCAGTTGCTGCTGAGGAGGAGCTACCATGTCTCGCGCTGACGCCCCCGCGGCCAGCCTCTACCACCGCGCGGTGGTCTGGCTGCTGTTCCTGATCCTGCTGCTGCCGCTGGCCGGCACCCTGCTCTACTCCCTGGCCACCAGCTGGTCGGCGACCATCCTGCCGGACGGCCTGACCTTCAAGTGGTACCTGGCGCTGTGGAGCGAGCCGCGCTTCCTCGCCGCCTTCGGCCAGTCGCTGCTGGTCTGCTTCGGCGCCCTGGCGCTGTCGGTGCTGCTGATCCTGCCGCTGCTGTTCGTCGTGCATTACCACTTCCCCCGGCTCGACGCCTTGATGAACGTGCTGATCCTGCTGCCGTTCGCCGTGCCGCCGGTGGTTTCCGCGGTCGGCCTGCTGCAGCTGTATGGCTCCGGCCCGCTGGCCATGGTCGGCACGCCGTGGATCCTGATCGGCTGCTACTTCACCATCGCCCTGCCGTTCATGTACCGGGCCATCACCAACAACCTGCAGGCGATCAACCTGCGCGACCTGATGGATGCCGCCCACCTGCTCGGCGCCAGCACCTGGAAGGCCGCCTTCCTGGTGATCCTGCCCAACCTGCGCAAGGGCCTGATGGTGTCGCTGTTCCTCTCCTTCAGCTTTCTGTTCGGCGAGTTCGTGTTCGCCAACCTGCTGGTCGGCACCCGCTATGAAACCCTGCAGGTCTACCTAAACAACATGAAGAACAGCAGCGGCCACTTCAACAGCGCCCTGGTGATCTCCTACTTCTTCTTCGTCCTGGTGTTCACCTGGGCGGCCAATCGACTGAACAGGGACAAGGCATGAGCTTCCTGAGCATCCAGAACCTGCACAAACGCTACGGCACCACCGCGATCTTCAGCGACATCAACGCCGAGATCGAACAGGGCGAATTCATCACCCTGCTCGGCCCTTCCGGTTGCGGCAAATCCACCCTGCTGCGCTGCATCGCCGGCCTCACCGAGGTCAACGGCGGGCGCATCCTGCTGGATGGCGAAGACCTGGTGCCGCTGCCGCCGCAGAAGCGCGGCATCGGCATGGTGTTCCAGAGCTACGCCCTGTTCCCCAACATGACCGCCGCGCAGAACGTCGCCTTCGGCCTGCGCATGCAGAAGATCGACAAGGACGAAGCGGCCCAGCGCGTGCAGGACGCCCTGGCCATGGTCGAACTCGGCGACTACGCCAGCCGCTACCCGCACCAGCTCTCCGGCGGCCAGTGCCAGCGCGTGGCCCTGGCCCGCTCGCTGGTCACCCGCCCGCGCCTGCTGCTGCTCGACGAGCCGCTGTCGGCCCTGGATGCGCGCATCCGCCGGCACCTGCGCGAACAGATCCGCGGCATCCAGCAGGAACTCGGCCTGACCACCCTGTTCGTCACCCACGATCAGGAAGAAGCGCTGGTCATGAGCGACCGCATCTTCCTGATGAATGCCGGCCAGATCGTCCAGAGCGGCGACGCGGAAACCCTCTACACCGCGCCGGTCGACGCCTTCGCCGCCGGCTTCATCGGCAACTACAACCTGCTCGACGCCGACACCGCCAGCCGCCTGCTCGGCTACCCGGTCGGCGGCCAGGTGGCCATCCGCCCGGAAGCCATCGTGCTCGGCCAGGGCAACATCACGGCGCGGATTCGCAGTCACAGCCTGCTCGGTAATATCATCCGCTACCGGGTCGAAGCCGAAGGCGTGGAACTGCTGGTCGACGTGCTCAACCGCAGCGCCGACGACCTGCACGTCGACGGCCACCCGATCTCATTGGATATCGCGGCTGGCGCCGTAAGAGAGGTGGCTTGATGGCCCTGGCAATTTTCGACCTTGACGAAACCCTGATCGATGGCGACTGCGCCAGTTTGTGGAGCGAGCATATGGCCACGCTCGGTTGGGTCGACGGGGAAAGTTTCATCGCCAAGGATCACCAGCTGATGGCGCTGTACGCCGAAGGCAAACTGGCCATGGAGGACTACATGACCTTCAGCCTGTCGCCGCTGGTGGGGCGTACGCCCGAAGAAGTCGCCTTCGTCGTCGAGCCCTTCGTGGAAGACGTGATCGAACCGATCTTCTTCAGCGACGCCACCCGCTGCCTGGCCAACCACCGCGCGGCCGGCGACCGTATCCTGATCATCTCCGCCTCGGCACATTTCCTGGTCAGCGCCATCGCCGAACGGCTGAAGGTCGAGGACGTGCTGGCCATCGACCTGCACGAGGAATACGGCCACTACAGCGGCAAGACCGTCGGCGTGCTCACTTACCGCGAAGGCAAGGTCACCCGCCTGCACGCCTGGCTGGAAGAGCACGGCGAGAACCTGGACGGCGCCTACTTCTACTCCGACTCGCGCAACGATCTGCCACTGCTGCAACGGATCGACAAACCCCACGCGGTGAACCCCGACCCGGTGCTGCGCGAACATGCCGAACGGGAGAAATGGCCGATCCTGGCGTGGCGGTGATGGGGCAATCGGTCATTCGATTCTGATGCGGTACTCCACAGCCCGCCGCTCCTGACCATCGGGGAAAGCGGCGAATACCACGGACTCCTCGCCAGGCACCTCACCAGCCTGGTAGACGTAGCGATCGATGCGCGCCACGTCGCCATCGACCTGATACTCGCGCTTGAACCGACCAAACCGGTTGGCGGTGCTCACGCCGATCTTCTCGAGCGACAGCCACAGCGCTCGGCGCGTTTTCCAGCCAGCCTCGCTGGCCTGGTCGAGAATCACGCAACGTTCACCCGTTGCGACCCGCACCGGAATCACGTAGTTGCCATAGGTGTCATCTCGATAGGCTGCAGCCGTATCCACTTCACAGGCTACGACCCATCCACTCGCAACCAGCAGCCCCGCCATGCACAACAAACGCACCTTCATTTGACCACCACTTCAATCGCGTCATAACGCTGCTGCGGTTCGACGATCTGCTCCTGGGCAACCACAAGAGGCAGATCACGGGATCCCTCGGCAGTCTTCTGCACCAGGGCGTACAGCGTAGCGGTGGCCAGTTCCAGCGCCTGGGGCAGAGCATGCCCGGACAACAGACGGGCCAGCAGCGTCGCCGAGAACACATCGCCCATGCCGTTGGGCAGCGGATGCAACGCCAGGCGCGGGGTGCTCACCAGCCAGGCGCCTTCGCCGTTGACCGCCAGGGTGCCGAGCTGATCGGCGGGGATGTCCGGCGTGGCCAGGCTGGTGATGACCACCACGTCAGGCCCGCGGCCGCGCAACTGACGCGCGGTGCGCACGGCCTCGTCGACGCTGTCGAGCTTGCTGCCGGTCAGCAGTTCGAACTCGAACTGGTTGGGGGTGATGATGTTGGCGCAGGGGATCGCCAGGTTACGCAGGAAATCCGGGATCGCCGCGTTGACGAATACCCCACGCCCCACATCGCCCATCACCGGATCGCAGAGGTAGCGCACGCCCGGATTGTCACGGCGGATCTCGTCCACCGCTTCGAGGATCACCGCACCAATCGCCGCATCGCCCAAGTAGCCGGAGAGCACCGCCGATACCCGCGACAGCACGCCGCGATCGCGCAGGCCGGCGAGCACTTCGCGGATGTGCTCGGCATCGAACACCTGGCCGCGGAACTGCCCGTAGCCGGTGTGGTTGGAGAACTGCACCGTGTGCACCGGCAGCACCTCGAAACCCAGGCGCTGCAGCGGGAACACGGCGGCGTCGTTGCCGACATGGCCAAGGGCGACATGAGACTGGATGGAGAGGACGAGGGGCGGAAGGGAAGCGCTCATGGGGGCGATGGATTCCTGTCGTGGGCGGCGCGAAGCCAGTGACGGCATTATTCGCCAATTCTCCCCCTGGATACCATGTCGCACACACACGACCGAGCGATCCTCGAGCGCAGCCTCCTGTACAAGCTGCTTCGCAGGATCGAGAAAGCCAGGTCTCCGGGGTGACCGAAGGTCGAGCATAAGCATCTGCCCAACACGCCTTGCCAGGGTCAGCAGCCCCCTGTTGGCTGTGATAGGAATAGGCAATGCTCGAAGACGAACCGGCATGGGTACCCGGGTTTTCGATAGATACCATGGCTACTCATATCCACTTACCTGAGAGCCACCATGAACAGCAGAAAAACCCTATTCATCACGGGGGTGAGCAGCGGCTTCGGCAATGCCCTGGCGCAGGAAGCGCTCGCTGCGGGCCACCGCGTCATAGGTACCGTGCGTAACGAAGCGGCCTTGCAGGCCTTTCAGGCACTCTCGGTGGAGCATGCCCATGGAGTGATCCTGGATGTCACTGACTTCGCCCGTATCGACGGTGTGGTTGCTGCCATCGAGGCAACCCACGGCCCCGTCGATGTGCTGGTCAACAACGCCGGCTATGGCCATGAGGGTATCCTCGAGGAGTCGCCACTGGAGGATATTCGTCGCCAGTTCGACGTCAATGTGTTCGGCGCGGTGGCGGTGATCAAGGCTTTTCTGCCTTATTTCCGCAAGCGTCGTGCCGGGCACATCCTCAATATCACCTCCATGGGCGGCACCATCACGATGCCGGGTATCGCCTACTACTGTGGCAGCAAGTTTGCTCTCGAAGGTATCTCCGATACGCTGAGCAAAGAGCTGCAACCTTTCAACATCTTCGTGACGGCAGTGGCGCCCGGTTCGTTTCGCACCGACTGGGCCGGTCGTTCGATGCAGCGCACGCCACGCAGTATTGCCGACTATGACGCCAGCTTCGATCCGGTGCGCAAAGCGCGTGAAGAAAAGAGCGGCAAACAGCTCGGCAACCCGCAAAAGGCAGCGCACGCGATGTTGCAGGTCATTGCCAGTGCTACGCCGCCTGCACACTTGCTCCTGGGCAGCGATGCACTGAGCCTGGTGCGTGACGAACTGAGTCGTGCAGCCAGTGAGATCGATCAATGGGAAGCACTGAGCCGTTCGACCGATGGTTGAGCGGCAAGCAGGGGACGTCAATGACTCAGGCCGCTTCACACACCTCGCGCATGGTGCGCCTGATGGAAAAGCTCGCGCCAGCCGAGGGCTACAATCCCAGCGCCCTGGAGGACATCCGTTTTTTGCGCTCGAACCGGCCACTGACCCGTACGCCGGTTTTGTATGACCCCGGTATCGTGATCCTGTGCCAGGGGCGCAAGCGCGGCTATCTCGGGGATGACGTCTACGTTTATGACGCCCAGCACTACCTGGTGGTGTCCGTCCCCGTTCCTTTCACCATGGAGACCGATGCCAGCGAGGCTAAGCCCATGCTGGCGGTCTACATGCGCCTGGACTTGCAGCTGGCCAGCGAGTTGATGCTGCAAGTGGATGAAGCTTTCGGGCCAAGTGATGCCCGGCCCAAGGGCATGTATGCCTCGCCAATGGACGATTTGCTGAGTGCCTCGACGCTGCGTTTTCTTGAGGCGATGAGCAATCCGGTCGACGCGCACATACTCGGGCCGTCGCTGGTTCGGGAAATCTACTACCGCATCCTGACCGGCGAACAGGGTGGCTCGATGCGCGCCGCGCTCGCTCACCAGGGTCATTTCGGCAAGATCACTCGCGCGATCCGCAAGATCCACGGTTGCTATCAGGAGCACCTGGACGTCGAGTCCCTGGCACAGGAAGCCAGCATGAGCGTGCCCAGTTTTCACCTGCACTTTCGCAGCGTGACGAACTCCTCGCCGATGCAATACCTGAAGTCGACGCGCCTGCATCAGGCGCGATTACTGATGCTGCGAAATGCCATGAGCGCTTCGACGGCGGCGTTCAATGTAGGCTACGAAAGCGCCTCGCAATTCAGCCGCGAGTTCAAACGCTTATTTGGCCGAACGCCCCATGCGGAGATCGAATGGATGAAGGCGACGTACGCATTGCCTGCGCCGTCCACGCCATCGATGTACGTCTCCTCGCATTAGCGAGAAGACGCCACCCAGGCCAGGCAAACCTTGGCACCCGCTCAAGTCGACCGTCCCTGGGCAGCCGCTCAGGCACAGCTTCAAGGGCGGCGATCATGCTCCTCGCACGTCGTACTGGCAATCGTGTGCGGCGTCCCTCTTCTCAGGCCTTGGCGATGTCCGGACTCAGCAGCCACTCGGCACTGTCGTTCCAGACATCCATGCGGGTGATCTTGCCGTTGCGCACTTCGAAACGATCCAGATAGCGGTTCCCGGAAAAACTGCGGCCATCCGGCCACTCGCCATACAGCGTGCCGTTGGAGTAGACGACGGTATGCTCGTCGTGCTCGGTCCAGTCGAACTGGCCGAGGGCTTTTTTCACCCAGGCGTAGCGCGCGCCATTGAAGGCAGTGATGTCCTGGGGCGTGGGCATGTGTCGCCCACCGGTGAAGGTGATGCGCACGTCATCGCTCATGTAGGTAGCCGCCTTGACCGGATCGGGCGCCATGGATGCAGCTAGAAAATCGCTAACAATCCTTACTGCTTCATTCATCTCACTCATATCTGCTCTCCCAACTCATTGATCGTGCTCGGGCACCTTTCGTGCCTGCATGTGGTGCGGCATGCACGCTATTCGTGCACGTTCGACGCGGATAATCCGGGAAAACCGCGGAATAGTCAGTTTGCGCGTTATGGCACCAGGCTTGCTAGCAAATTATATACGAATGCTAGCAATCAGGAGAAAGCTCATGCGCAAACTGTTATCCCCACTCCGCCGCCTGTTGCCATGCGCAGCGGCTGTTGCCAGCCTCGGCATGGCGCTGAGCGCTCCGGCGCATGCAGAGGAGCCGATCAAGGTCGGCCTGGTTGCCGCCCTGTCCGGGCAGTCGGCGAAATCCGGCGAGGCCCTGACACGCGGGCTCACCGTGGCCATCGAAGAGATCAATGCCAACGGCGGCATCCTCGGTCGCCCGGTGCAGCTGATTCGCCGCGACGACGAAAGCAACCCGGCCAAAGGCATGCTGGCCGCCCGCGAACTGGCGCAGCGGGAAAAAGTCACCGTGCTCTTCGGCGGCCTCGATACACCGGTATCCCTGGCCATCGTGCCGTTGGCCAATCAATTGAAAGTGCCGTTCATGGGTGTCTGGGCTGCCGGCACCAAGATCACCGAGAACGGTGCCAAGGATAATTACGTATTCCGCGTGTCGGCGGTGGATGAGCTGGTCGACGAGGCCCTGGTCGAGTACGGCACCAAGCAAGGCATGCAGAAGCCGGGGATGATCCTGATCAACAACCCCTGGGGCGAGTCCAACGAAATCGGCTTCAAGCATGCCCTGGAAAAACGCGGCATGACCTACGCCGGCATCGAGCGTATCGAGGACAGCGACCTCGACGTGGTGCCGCAGCTCACTCGCCTGAAGAACGCCGGCACCGATACCCTGCTGATGGTGGGCAACGTCGGCCCATCGGCGCAGGTGGTCAAGTCCCTCGATCGCATGGGCTGGGACGTGCCGGTGGTGTCGCACTGGGGGCCGGCGGGCGGGCGTTTCAGCGAGCTGGCTGGCCCTAACGCCAGCCGCGTGCATTTCATCCAGACCTATGTGTTCACCGAGAACAACAGCGCCAAGGGCGACAGCGTGCTGGCCGCCCTCAAGCAACGCTTCCCGGAGATCAAGAGCCTGGCCGACGTGACCCCGGCAGTGGGCATCGCCAATGCCTACGACGCCATGTACCTGGCCGCCGCCGCCATCGAAAAGGCCGGCGATACCCAGGGCACCAAAGTGCGCGACGGTTTCTATGCCATCGACAGCTACCAGGGTCTGATCAAGGACTACCAGCAGCCCTTCACCCCGACAAAACACGACGCCCTGGGCCCGGACGACTACGTCTTCACCCAGTTCGTCGACGGTCGCATCGTTCCACTCGCACCCTGAAGCCGTAAACGGGCGGGCCTGACGGCCCGCCCCGAGGACTCTCGTCATGATCACCGCCGCCATCATCACCGGGCTCGGGCTGGGCAGCATGTACGCGCTGCTGGCACTGGGTTTCCATATCACCTACGTGGTTTCGCGTACGGTCAACTTCGCCCAGGGCAGCGCCATGATGGTTGGCGCCGTGCTCGGCTACAGCTTCTACATCACCTGGGGCTGGCCGCTGTGGCTGGCGATCCCGGCGACCCTGACGCTGTGCGCGATCTATGGCCTGGCCATCGAACGCTTCCTGGTGCGGCCCTTCCATTCGCGGGGCTCCGAAGCCTGGCTGATGGCCACGGTGGCGGCGGGCATCCTGGTCGACAACCTGGCGTTGTTCACCTTCGGCAAGGAGCCGCGGCAGTTCACCTCGGCGCTGGCCAACCAGCATCTGGAACTGCTGGGCAACAACGTCGGTGTGCTGCAGTTGCTGATCCCATTGGTGGGCGGCGCCATCGCCCTGGCGCTGTTCCTGGTGCGCCGCTACACCCGCCTGGGCAAGGTACTGGAAGCCTGCGTGCAGAACCCCAGGGCGGCGATGCTCATGGGCATCCGCGTCAACCGCGTGGTCGCCGTGGCCTTTGCCGTGTCGACGGTGTTCGCGGCGATTGCCGGCCTGTTGATCGCCCCGCTGTTCAGCGTGAACGCGGAGATGGGCATGCTGTTCGGCCTCAAGGCCTTCGCCGTGGCGATTCTCGGCGGTATCGCCAGCGCCAGCGGGGTATTCGCCGCCGGCCTGCTGTTCGGCCTGGTCGAGGCCCTGGTGACCATCTACTTCGGCTCGGCCTTTACCCAGCTGTTCACCTTCGCCCTGGTCATCCTGGCCCTGGCGCTGCGCCCCAACGGCCTGTTCGGCAGCAAGACCCTGGTGAAAGTATGACCCTGAAGCATTCGCTGTTCGCCCCCGTTTCCCTCGCCCTGCTGACCCTGGCCTGCGGCGCCATGGCGCTGTTGCTCGACAGCTACTCGCTGCTGGTCTTCACCTTCTGCGCGCTGGCCGTGGTGGTCGGCGTGGGCCTGAATATCCTGATCGGCCTGAGCGGGCAGATCTCCTTCGGCCATATCGCCTTCTACGCCATCGGCGCCTATGTCTCGGCGCTGCTGACCATGGCCGGCCTGCCCCTGGGCCTGGCGATGATCGCCGCCGGCCTGGCCTGCGGCGCCATTGGCGCACTGCTGGCGATTCCGGCGCTGCGCGTCAGCGGCCCGTACCTGGCGATGATCACCATCGCCTTCGCCCTGGTGGTGCACCACGGCCTGATCGAATGGCGCTCGCTGACCGGTGGCGCCAATGGCCTGATGGGCATCCCCATGCCGGAAATCGGCAGCCTCGACCCCAGTGTGAGCATGGCGCTGATCGCCACGGCCCTGATGATCGCGGCCCTGGCCCTGTTCCAGCGCCTGCGCCACAGTGGCTGGGGCATGGCCATGCGCGCGGTGAAGTCGGCGGAAATCGCCGCCCGCTCGCTCGGCTTCAACCCGGTGCAGACCAAGACCCTGGCCTTCGCCCTGTCCGCCCTGCTCACCGGCCTGGCCGGCTCCCTGGTGGCGCCGCTGATGATGTTCATCAACCCGGCGTCCTTCCCCTTCTCGCAGTCGATCCTGTTCGTGCTGGCGGTGATCGTCGGCGGCAGCGGCACCCTGTTCGGCCCGCTGCTCGGCGCCCTGTTGATCGTGCTGCTGCCGGAAATGCTCTCGGATTTCGCCGAGTACCGCCTGCTGATCTTCTCGGTTCTGCTGCTCAGCGTGCTCTGGGCGGCGCCGCGCGGCCTGCTCGGTACCCTGGCCAGCCTGTGGCTGCGCCCCAGGCACCAGGCCGCGCCGCCCGCGTTCGACCCGGCACAGCTGAGCGCGTTCTTCCTGCAGGACACCCCGGCGCGCAGCGGCCTGCAGGTCAAGGACATCGGCATTCGCTTCGGCGGCGTGCAGGCGGCGCAGAACGTCAGCCTGCAGGCGCCTCCCGGCAGTATCACCAGCATCATCGGCCCCAACGGCGCGGGCAAGACCACGGTGCTGAACATGATCAGCGGTTTCTATGCCCCGGACAGCGGCAGCATCGAGCTGGCACAACCGCTGGCTGGTCAGCCGGCGTGGAAGATCGCCCGCGCCGGCATCGCCCGCACCTACCAGACCACCCAGTTGTTCGGCGAGCTGTCGGTGTTGGAAAACCTGCTGGTGGCCATGCAGCGGGGCCGCCTCGGCCTGCCCTTCACCTGCGCCAGCGACACCCAGCGGCAACTGGCCCTGCAACTGTTGACCCTGGTCGGCTACCAGGGCTCGGTCAATACCCCGGCCGACGACCTGGCGCACGTCGACCGGCGCCTGGTGGAAATCGCCCGCGCCCTGGCCACGCGCCCCGGCGTGCTGTTGCTCGACGAACCGGCCGCCGGTCTCAGCCGCAGCGACACCGACCGCCTGGCCAGCCTGTTCAAGACCCTCGCCGGGTTCGGTATCGCGGTGATCCTGGTCGAGCACGACATGGGCCTGGTCATGGCGGTGTCCGAACGCCTGCTGGTACTCGACGCCGGCAAACCCATCGCCTGGGGCGTACCGGACGAGGTGCGCAAGGACGAGCGGGTCATCGCCGCCTACCTCGGCGGCACCCGCTACCAGGCCACCCCGCGCGCCGAAGCCTGGGATGGCTCGCGCGATGCGCGCCTGTACATCAAGGATCTGGTCATCGACTACGGCGCCGCGCCGGTGGTGGACAAGGTCGATATCGTGGTCAACCCGGGCGAGCTGATCGCCATTCTCGGCGCCAATGGCGCGGGCAAGTCGAGCATCCTGCAGTGCCTGGCCGGGCTGCACAAAGCCAGTGGCGGCAGCATCCTGCTCGACGACGAAAACATCGAGCACGCCGATGCCAGCACCATCGCCGCCCGCGGCCTGGCCCTGGTGCCGGAAGGCCGCCAGGTGTTCGGCCAGCTCAGCGTGCGCGACAACCTGCTGCTCGGCGCCTACTCGCGCAAGGAGGCCTTCGACGCCGACGCGGAAATCGAAGCTATCCTGCGCCGCTTTCCGCGCCTGCGCGAGCGCATCGACAGCCCAGCCGGCCTGCTCTCCGGCGGCGAACAACAGATGGTCGCGGTCGGCCGCGGGCTGATGGCCAAACCGAAGATCCTCTTGCTCGACGAGCCGTCCCTGGGCCTGTCGCCGGCGATGATCGGCGAGCTGTACGACGCCCTCGCCGCCTTGCGCGACGAAGGCGTGACCCTGCTGCTGGTCGACCAGATGGCCAACCTCGCCCTGCAGGTGGCCGACCGTGCCTACGTGCTGGAAACCGGGCGCATCGTCAAATCCGGCAGCGCCGAAGCGTTGCGTGGCGACCCGGAACTGGAAGCGGCCTACCTGGGCGAAGGAGCGGCCGCATGAATGCCCTGAAAATCATCAACGCACGCCTGGGCGACGACCGCCAAGCGTTGCAGACACTGTACGTAGAGAATGGCCGCTTCGTCGGCGCCCTGAGCACCACTGTCGCGGCCGGTGAAACGCTCGACCTGGGCGGCAAGCTGCTACTGCCCGGCCTGGTGGAAACCCATATCCACCTGGACAAGGCCTGCATCATGCAGCGCTGCCAGCTGGAAGAAGGCACCCTGGCCGAGGCCATTGCCCAGACCCGCGCGGCCAAGGCCGACTTCAGCGAGGCGGACGTCTACCAGCGCGGCGCCCAGGTGCTGGAAAAAGCCATCGCCCAGGGCACCACGCACATGCGCACCCATGTGGAAATCGACCCACAGATCGGCCTTACCGGCTTCAACGCGGTGCGTCGCCTGCAGGCGGACTATGCCTGGGCCATCAGCCTGGAAATCTGCGTATTCCCCCAGGAAGGCCTGCTCAACAACCCCGGCACCGAAGCCTTGCTGTGCGAGGCACTGGCCCTGGGCGCCGAGGTGCTCGGTGGTTGTCCCTACACCGACGCGGAGCCCATCGCGCAGATTCGCCGCCTGTTCGAGTTGGCGGTCGAGTTCGACCGCGACCTGGACTTGCACCTGGATTTCGACCTGAACCCGGAAGGCATGACCATCGGCGAGGTGATCCGCTGCACCCACCAGCACGGCTGGGGCGGCCGGGTGGCCATCGGTCATGTCACCAAGCTGTCGGCGCTGCCCCGGGACACCCTGCTGGCGGTCGCCGAGTCGCTGGCCGAAGCCGGCGTGCAGGTCACCTGCCTGCCGAGTACCGACCTGTTTCTGACCGGGCGCGAGCATTTCCACAACAAGCCCCGTGGCCTGGCGCCCTTGCAGCACCTGCACGCCTGCGGGGTGACCTGCTCGCTGTCGACCAACAATATCGGCAACCCCTTCACGCCTTACGGAGATGCCTCCCTGGTGCGCCAGGCCAACCTGTTCGCCAACGTCAGCCAACTGGCCACCGAAGCCGAACTGCTGCGCTGCCTGGGCTGGGTATCGAGTGAGTCGGCACGCCTGCTGCGCCTGCCCGACTACGGCCTGACGCCTGGCTGCCGTGCTGACTTCATCGTCTTCGATGCGCCCTCGCCGGCTGCGGTGGTGGCCGAGATCAGCCCACCGCTGATGGGCTACAAGGCCGGGCGCAAGACCTTCGAACGGGCACAGGCGCGTCTGCTCAGACCTTGAAGGCCAGGCTCTCTAGCGATTCGAAAAGGTCGGCGCTGCCGGGCAGCGTCAAAGGCCGGCCAGGGCCTGGCGCAGATTGATCTCGGGCTCGGCCTGATCGTCCAGATCCAGTTGATCTTCGAGTTCGCCCAGGTGCTCCAGCATCACCGCGGCAGCCCGCTCATGATCGCCCTTCTCCAGGGCGGTGATGATCTCCTGATGCTCGTCCGAAGCGCAGGACGGCACATCGTTGCGCTGGTAAAGGGCGACGATCAGTGAGCTGCGCACCATCAGGTTGGCGAGGATTTCACTGAGCACCGAATTGCCGCTGATCTCGCCGAGCATCAGGTGAAACTCGCTCAGCTCGCGAACGATGGCGCGGCGATCGGTAGCATTGGTGGCCTTGCGCTCATTGCTCATGTGCGTGGCCACCCGCTGACGCTGCTTGTGCATGATCGTCGGCGTGATGCTTTCGACGATCGCCCGCTCGATGGCACGCCGTGCTGCGAAGATCTCGCGCGCCTCCTTGGCACTGGGTTGAGCGACCATGGCGCCACGGTTCGGCTCGATGGTGACGACGCGCTGCAAGGCCAGGCGCTGCAGAGCCACCTGCACATGGTTGCGGTTGGCCTGCAGGGTCTCGACGATCTGCGCTTCGATCAGCCGCGTCCCGGGTGGCAAGCGATGCTGAGCGATGGCCTTGAACAGCACATCGACGATGCGCTGTACTTCGACTTGCTTGCTGGTGACGGTCTTCGCAGCCATCTTTTCCTCTGATCCAACGCAGGCGACCCCTGATGGCTCGCCGCAAACGCTACGGCTGGCGCATTATCCGCCAGCCTCGTGGGCCGGGTAAATACGCTACGGCGACCTGACTGCGCTAGCGCTGTCTATGTCCCTTGCCATCCGCCCCATGGGGAACATGGCCCTGGTGCAGGATTTGGCTGTCAAGGTTCGAAATGCATCTTGCTAGCCATGGATAATCCTCTTGCTAACAGATAGAGCAATATCCGTTCCCGATGAATGCTATCTCTGGAGAAACATTCCTCTGGCCGATCTGTCGGATCAGCAGTACCACTCTGTCCCAGGAGCCGAAGCATGTCCGCGCGCCTCATCGCCTTGCAGGGCGACATCACCACCCTGGATGTGGATGCCATCGTCAATGCGGCCAATTCCTCACTGCTCGGCGGTGGCGGCGTTGACGGGGCGATCCATCGCGCCGCCGGCAGTGAGCTGCTGCATGAATGCCGCCTGCTCGGCGGCTGCAAGACCGGTGAAGCAAAAATGACCAGAGGTCATCGCCTGCCCGCCCGCTTCATCATCCACACGGTCGGGCCGGTATGGCGCTCCGGCACTCAGGGCGAGCCACAACTGCTCGCATCCTGCTACCGCAACGCCTTGCGCCTGGCCACCGAACAGGGGCTGAGCAGCATTGCCTTTCCCAGCATCAGCACCGGTATCTACGGCTATCCGATCGATCAGGCAGCACGGATCGCGATCACCACGGTACAGGCCGAGCTGGCCAATCATCCGGGTATCGTCGAGGTAGTGTTCTGCTGCTTTTCGGCCAATGACCTGGCGGTGTACCAACGGGCATTGGCCGAACCGAACGCCTGAAATCAGGCCGGTAGCGGAGCGTCCTCCGGAACGATGCCTTCCTCGCGCAATGCATGCCAGAACGCGGCCGGGATCGCTGCGTCGAGCTGCTGCACGTACTGCGCAGGCCGCTGCGGATTGGCACTGCCGGGAATCACCGACTGCACCACCGGGTTGGCCAGGCAGAACTGCAGCGCAGCGGCGCGGGTGTCGATACCGAATTGCTCGCTCAAGGCGCGCAGGCGTTCGGTCTTGCGGCGGATATCATCGGGAATCCGGTCGTACTCGTAGTGCTCGCCACCGGCCAGAACGCCGGAATTGAATGGCCCGCCAACGACGATGCCGACGCCGCGCTCGGCGCATTGTGGAAACAGGCTATCGAGCGCCACGCGATGGTCGAGCAAGGTGTAGCGACCGGCCAGCAGGAACACATCGGGATCGGACTGTTCCAGCGCCAGGCGACAGGGCTCGACCAGATTGACGCCCAGCCCCCAGCCACGAATCAGCCCTTCCTCGCGCATTTTCGTCAGCGCAACCGCTGCGCCCTGCATCGCTTCGGCGAAGTATTCGCGCCATTTCGGGCCGTGCTGGTCTTCGGACACATCGTGGATGAACACCACATCGAGACGATCCACGCCCAGGCGCTGCAGACTGCTCTCTATGGAGCGCCGCGCACCGTCCGCCGAATAGTCGATGACGCGCCGGTTGGGCAGCTCATGGGTGAAAGGCTTGGCGTTCTCCGGCTTGTCGGCGGGTTGCAGCAGGCGTCCGACCTTGCTGCTGAGCACGAACTCATCGCGTGGTTTGCCCTGCAACAGACGCCCGAAACGCTCCTCGGAAAGGCCTGCGCCGTAATGGGGCGAGGTGTCGTAGTAACGGATACCGGCCTCCCAGGCGGCGTCCAGGGTCGCCTGGGCGCGGTCTTCGTCGATCGGGTGGAACATGTTGCCGAGCGGTGCACCGCCGAAGCCGAGGGTGGGAAGAGTGATACGCATGCTGCCTCCATGGTTCGAGTGGGATCTAGGGCCTGTTGACGTTTCAGCGCAAGCCGCGTTGCTGCGAGAAATCTCGCAAGGCCGGGCGGCGATCCGCTAGGCGGAGGACGCCGGCAATGGTTGTTCCCTTGCCAAGTCCTCCAACAACGCATGGCGAGATTTCCCGCGCAACCTAGGCGGCCCCACCCGAAGGGCCGGGCCCGCTTTGCCGCGATGCTGCGTTTCTCGCCGGCTCATTTAGCCCACTAAACTTCGCGGCTGTGTGACCCACATGGATGTGGGAAATGCCGCAAGCCCGCCGGGAGCGGGCGCGGCCCTTGCCTCGCGGCAAAACGGGCTCCGGCGCGGTCGTGCTGGAACGTCAACAGGCCCTATCATGGGGACAGGTATCTGCGCCGATTCGTTCGGCTTGTCGGATCGATCGGCATCGTGCGAGGTTCAACGTCCTCGAGTAAAGCCGTGTTCGCCGGCCTTGTACACGATCAGCCATGCCAACAGCGCCAAGCCCGCGGCCCCCCATGGCAATGCAGCGGGCCCCACGCCTTGCAGGAGTACGCCGCCGCACAGCCCTCCTCCGGCGATGCCCAGGTTCCAGGCGGTCACGCACATCGACTGCGCGACATCCGCATCGTCACCTGCCGCCCGGATGGAGGCGGTTTGAAACAGCGTGGCGACGCCACCGAACGCCAGCCCCCAGGCCGCTACGCCGGCATACACCAGCAGGGCAGAAGAACCCGACATGGCCAACATCACGCAGGCCAGCGCCAGTACCGCGGCACTCAGCAGGCTGAGCACACGCAGCCAACGGTCGATCAACATACCGGTCAGCCAGATGCCCACCAGCGCTGACAGACCGAACGCCAGCAGCACCCGATCCACCTCCGCGACCATGCCGAGGGGAGACAGAAACGCGGCGATGTAGGTGTAGAACAGGTTGTGGGCCAGCACATAGATGAGGATGGTGAATAGCACCGGACGCACGCCGGGCAGGCGAAACACCCGACCGACAGGCAGTGGGCCGGTGCTGCGCTGCCCGGCAAAGTCCGGCAAGACGATGCGCCCCCACACCAGCAGAACCAGCGTCAGCACGCTCATCAGCACGAAGGTGTAACGCCAACCCAGCACACCGCCGAGAAAGGTGCCCGCCGGTATGCCGAGAGACAGCGCCAGCGGCGTGCCGACCATCGCCACGGCAATGGCCCGCCCTTGCAGATGAGAAGCCACCATGCGCGCCGCATATCCGGCGACCAGCGCCCACAGCAAGCCGGCGAACACCCCGGCGAAAAACCGCGCGACCAGGGTCAGCGGGTAATGGCTGGATAGCGCCGTCACCAGGTTGACCACCGCGAATCCCCCAATGGCGGTCAGCAATAGCGGCCGCCGACGCCAGTTGCGAGTCAGCATCACCAGCGGTATCGCAGCCAGCAGGGAACCCAGCGCGTAGAGCGTCACCATCTGCCCGACCATGGCCTGGCTGACGCCAAGATCCGCGCTCAGCTGCGGCAGCAGCCCGGCTGGCAGCGCCTCGGTAAGGATGGTGATGAAGCCGGCTCCCGCCAGCACCAGCAAACCGTTCAGTGGCAAACGCTCGCGCTCAGAGGCTACCTGAGCTGCGGCAAGGGAATGTTCATCGGTATACATGGAAAACGCCTGTGGCAGGTCTCGGCGCAGCGGGATGCGGCCAATCGACCAGGTCAGCAGGTTAGGCAGCAGCGCTGTCGAGAAAAACAGGCTAAGGTTCGCAACTTATCGGACATTCTTGTCCTTAATCCAACGCATTGGCGATTTGCGCCCATGATGGAATCCAGGATGGACAACCTCAGCGGCATCGGCGTATTCGTGCAGGTCGCCAATACGCGCAGCTTCACCGAAAGCGGGCGCCAGCTCGGCATTTCCTCCTCAGCGGTGGGTAAGAGCATCGCCCGGCTGGAACAGCGCCTGGGTGTACGCCTACTGCACCGCAGCACCCGCAGCATGACGCTGACGGCCGAAGGCCAGCGCTTTCTCGAACGCTGCCGGCGTGTATTATGCGAACTGGAAGCGGCGCAGCTGGAACTCACCAGTGCCGCCGAGGGCCCCAGCGGGCGCTTGCGTATCAGCATGCCGCGAGTCGGTGAACTGGTGATGCCGGTGCTGATCGATTTCATGCAGCGCTACCCACAAATCGAACTGGACATCGACCTCTCCAATCGCATGGTGGATGTCTTCGAAGAAGGCTTCGATGCGGTGATCCGCACGGGCCCCATGCAGGATTCCCGGCTGACCGCCCGGCAACTCGGCACCTTTGCACAACAGCTGGTGGCCAGCCCCGACTATCTGCATCGCCACGGCATCCCGAAGCAGCCGGCGGATCTGCTCGACCATGCCTGCCTGATGTACCGCTTCCACGCCAGCGGCAAGCTCGAACGCTGGCCGCTGCAGGGCGTGAACGCGGATCTGCAACACGCGCTCAAGCAGCGCGTGATCTGCAATACCCTCGACAGTCTGCTCAGGGTTACCCGCAGCGGGCTCGGCATTGCCTGTCTGCCGGATTTTCTGATCGCTGAAGATATCGCTTCTGGTCGCCTGCAACCGGTGCTGGTGGATCATATGGAACGCAACGGCGCTTTCTGGATGCTCTGGCCTAACAGCAAATATGCGTTACCCAAGCTCAGAGTATTCATCGACCACATGACCAGCACCCTATTCGCCAAGCCCTGAAATCAAAGCGCCATATGGATCAGCGGAAACGACCGCCCCTCCCCATCGGTGGCGCTACGGCCGATGTCACGAAAACCATAACGGCGATAGAAATCATGGGCCGCCGGGTTCTGCTCGTTAACGTCCACCGTCAGGTCGCCGAGGCGTGCCCGGGCATCATCGAGCAGCCGTGAGCCGATGCCCTGGCCATGCAGCTGCGGATCGACGAAGAGCATTTCCACATGACGTTCGCCCAGGCCGATGAAGCCGGCCACACCCCCGTCATCGAGTCGATAGACCGAGATGGTTACGGCATCCAGATAAAGGTCGCGCACCTGGCAATACAACGTCTCGACGTCCTCGGCCGAGAGGAAGTCATGGGTCGCCAGCACCGCACGGTGCCAGATTTCGAGCAGACGTGGATTGTCGGCAGCTTGTCTGGGACGGATGGACACGCACAGCGCTCCTGCGGGCAAGAATGTTCGAGGTGCAGGTTAGTGACTCATCAGCAGTGCCTGCAAGCCGATTCAATCGAACACTGGCCGCCAAGCACTTGTCCACTTCAGCACATGCCACTGTCATCACAGGAGCAGAGTCGATGAAACGCTATCGCAAGACAGACCACCCGCTGGACGACGTGCGCCGCTACCTGGAACCCGGCCCCATCGTGCTGGTGAGTTCCAGCTGGCAGGGACAGCACAACATCATGACCATGGGTTGGCACATGATGATCGGCTTTCAATCTTTCGCCTGCTACATCTGGGAGGCCAACCACAGCTTCGAGATGATCAGAAACAGCGAAGCCTGCGTGATCAATCTGCCGACCCTGGACATCGTCGATACAGTGGTCGATATCGGTAACTGCAGCGGCGCCGAGGTCGACAAATTCGCGCGCTTCGGTCTCACCGCAAAACCGGCTGAACGGGTCGACGCACCCTTGATCGACGAGTGCTACGCCAACTTCGAATGCCGCCTGGCCGATGCCAGCCAGATCGACCGCCACGGCCTGTTCATCTGGGACATCGTCAAGGCCCACGTTGCCGTTTCGCCAAAGCGGCCCAAGACCGTGCATTACCGCGGCGATGGCGAGTTCATGGTGGCTGGCGACTGGATCAGCCGGCGCGGGCGCTTCAAGCCGGAGATGCTGTAAGAGCCTGTTCATAATCTTTAGTTGGGATCCCGTATCCCTATGGATCGGCGGCAATAGCGGCCCCTCTATGACCCGCGTCGAACCATGGACAGGCCTTCGGCCCCGGATTACGCCTGCGGCTAATCCAGGCTACGTTCGGGGCACGACGAACCGTAGGTTGGATCGGGGCGCGCAGCCTAGCGAAGCGTAATCCGATATTTGGCCGGCGTATTCGACACAACATTCCGGGTGGCCGTTTACGCCATTTGCTGTCATTGCACATGGAATTTCGTCGAAAGATCGTGAACAGGTTCTAAGGCCTAGGCTAGAGCGAGACGCATACGTTGCGGCAGATCGGCCTGGCCACCCGGCAGATGGCACGGCGACAGATCTTCCAGCCAGACGAAACCGTACTTGAGATACAGGGCTATCGCCGGCTGATTGGATTTGAGCACCGTCAACTCGATGCAGCGCATGCCCTGCTCCCGACAATGCCTGATCACGCGCTCCAGCAGGCGCTTGCCCAGCCCCTGACGCCGCCAGTTGGCATGCACCTGCATGCCGAGAATGCCCACCGCCGCATCGCCCTCGGGCCGGCAGTAGTTATCCGGATAGGCTTCGGCGGTAGCGATGATCCGCCCTTCATGTTCGATTACATAAACCGCCCAGCCGTTGTCGCCCGCCCGTTCCAGAGCACGGGCAATAACGGCTTTCGGTGGAGCACTTGGGCGGGTCGAGTACAACCCTTCCGCCGTCACCTGGCTGAACAGCTCATGGAAGGCATCGAGGTCGCTGGGGCGGATAGGACGCGGTTGCATGGTCGGCTCGTCGGCAGGGCGGCGGCGCGAGCTTAACGCGACCACCGCCAGTCCGTCAGCCCGACCGCCGTCGCAGCGGTTCAGTCGTCCACGCGCAGCTCGAGCACCTGCAATTCAGGGTCGGCGTCGATCTGCCCGCGGGTGAACGGCAGGCGCTGCCAGACCTGGCGGTTGAACAACTCGGTCTGATCCTTGAAGTGAACCGATGCCGGATCGCTGGACTGGGAGAACGCCAGCAAGCCCTGGGCGACCGGCCCTTGGTCGTCGAAGCTGACCAGTTGCAGGTAGCTGCTGCCACTTACCACGGCCAGGCGTCCATCTGCCTGGGGTTCGCTCTGGATGGCATTGTAGATGCCGAGGCGCCCATCGCCACCGGCAATCGGGATCCACGTACTGCCGCGTTGCACCCCTTGCACCTGCCCCCAGGTCGCCTGCGCGGGCAGGCCACTATCGGCGACCTCTCGGATAGCCTGGAGCAGCGCTTTGGCCAGTCTGCTGGCGACTTCCGGTTGCTGCCAGGCCAGGCCGCGGGGCGTGCTCAGCGGATCGGCGGGATCGAACGGCTCGCGCCAGAGCGCCGCGTCCTGCCCCAGAGCGGCCATGAAACGCTGGAAATACAGGAACCCCGCTCCGGCGTCCAGGGAGGCCTTGCGGTTCCAGGCGGCCAGGGCCGAGCAGCCCGGCGCCAGTTGCGCATCGCTGGAGCGGGCCGCGCAGAATGCGAGCAGATCGTCCAACAGCAGATCGGCCTGGTAGACCCGGTTGTCGTCCACCAGTTGCTTGAGGAAGGCTTCGCTGAATGGCTGTTCGCCACGCCTGGTCAGTTGCTCCAGGGCATAGCGGGCACGTAGTCCGAGTGGGCGGGCATCACGGCTGATCAATGGCGAGAAACCGCTCAGGGGGTGTTGCGGATTGCTCAACCAGGCACTGTCGTTGGAGTTCTGCACGAAGTCCTCTCGTTGCAGCAGCGGCAGGTGGCGCCCGGCGACCACGCCGGGTGCCGCGGCGCCCGGATCATTCTGCCAATCGCACTCGCTGCGGCTGCCATCCAGGCCCGGCAGGCCTTCGGCGACCAGCGCCGGCAACGCGCAGATAGACAAGCGCTGCGGCGGTACGTGGGGAATGCGCGAACCATTGAAGTACAGGGCCTGCCCCTGGTCGTCGACCGCCAGGGTATTGACCCAGGGAATCCCCTGATGCTCCTCAATGGTACTGCGCAGGCCATCCACGTCGGTGGCGCGGTTCATTGCCAGCCATTGCTCGAGGACGGCGGTGTTGGCCAGGTTGACATCCTGCAGAGCGAACGCCTGCTCGTGGCTCCAGTCGAGCTTGCCCGGCCAGTTCAGCAGTGGGCCGAAGCGGGACTCGTAGAAGTCATGACGTTCGTTCGACAGGCTGCCGTCGGCCTCGCGCACCTCGACCTGCAGCGTGGTTCGGGTCAACGGCAGGCTGCGGCCATCGAACAGGTAGCGGGAGGGATCCTTGGGATCGAGCGCCAGGCGGTGCAGGGTGAAATGGCTGGAGCTGTCCACGGTATGGGTCCAGGCCAGATGACGGTTGAAACCGATGTTCACCACCGGCAGGCCCGGCAAGGCGGCGCCCATGACATCCAGGCGTCCCGGTATGGTCAGGTGCATCTGGTAGAAACGCAGGCCACCGAACCAGGGAAAATGGGGGTTGGCCAAGAGCCGGCCCTTGCCGTTCTCGGTGCGCTGGCCGCCCACGGCGATGGCATTGCTGCCACGTTCCAGGCGAAAGTCTGCGAGGCGCGCCAGGCTGGGTGGCGTTACGACGCGGGCCGCCGACGCGCCTGGCGGTGCGGCGCCCAGAACCGCCTCGACGAACTGCCCCAGCCCCCCCTCGACCAGCAGGCGGCGTACCAGGCGTACCAGATCGTCTTCTTGCAGAGGCCGCAGCCAGGCGGCACCACGGCAGCTGGCTGGCTGTTCGGCATCCGCGAGATACCGGTTGAACCCCTTGACGTAACCGGACAGTAGTTGGCGAACCGCCGGACTCTGCGCCGCGCGGAACTCGGCGAGGGCCTGGCTACGGTTCAGCCAGCGAAAGAACAGATCCGAAGACAGGTTGTCCAGTCCGCTGGACGAGCGCCCCTCACGCCCCAGGAAACGGGCTCGCTCGCCGCGTACGGTGAGTACCTCGTCGGCCAGCAGGCACAGGTTGTCGCGGGCATACGCGTAGCCGATGCCATAGCCGAGGCCATGCTCATCGGCCGCCCGGATATGGGGAACACCGAACGATGTCCAGCGAATCTCCACCGACTGGGCGGCCGCTCCATCCTCGGCGGCACTCGCCAGATTCGCCGCTCCCAGGCAGGCGATGCTCAGCAGAATTGCTTTGTACACGTTCACCCCCGTTAGCCCTGTGCAGGAACGCGCCGAAGCGCGGCACATGGAAAACGCGGTAGTGACGAGGAAATTTAAGCGGCCGGGTGAAAAAGCCTGAACGAGGCTGCTGGCGCAAGCATTGATCAGAGACTGCCGGAAGGGGGGCGCTTATAGCGGCGTTTGGCGTCATCGGGGTCGTCTATGGAGTATTCCATTTCCCTGACTCGAACACGACAGTGGCGCATGGCATTGACGATGTGTTTCTCCACCATGCCCTTGGAAATACCCATGCGAGCGGCAATCTCCGGATGCGCCAAACCGTCGAGCTTGCGCAGCAGGAAGGCCTGCCGGCAACTTTCGGACAACTCGTTCAGGGCCTTGCTGACCAGTTCTGCGCGCTGCTGCAAGTAAAGCGAGTCATGGGGTGCACGAAACTGTTCCAGCCCCTGCGCGTTGGGGTCGATGTCGTCAAGCGATTCGCTGCGGCGTATCGCCGAGCGGCGGTGGCCATCGATGACCAGATTGAGCGCCGTGCGGTATAGATATGCCTGAGGGTATTCGAGCGTGTTTCCCCGCCCACCTTCGAGCACTTTCAGGTAGGCATCGTGGGCAACGTCCGCCGCCAACTGGCTGTCGCGCAGACGTACCGTCAGGTAACGCACCAATTGCTGGTAGTATTTTTCCACGATGTGCCACCCCACCCCGTACCCATTCAGGTGAATCCCACGCCCGCAATCCACGGCCGGACGGCACCTTGAGCGGGTGCCCCGCGCATTCTATACTGGCAAAAAGCCAAATCATAATAATTCTCATCATAAAGAGAAGCCTCTTGCTCATGCCAGCCCCCTAACCGAACCGGTAGCCGATGACACTCCACCCTTCTCCACCCGCCATAAACCAGTCCCTCACCGACGAGGCGGCTCACTGGTGCATGCGTATGCATGCCGACGATTGCACTGCGGAGGAATGCGCGACGTTCGAGCACTGGCTCGATAGCGATCCGGCGCATGCCGAGGAATACCGCGCGATGCTCGACATCTGGCAGCTCAGCGAGCACCTGCCCAGGCACTACGCGCCCCCGTCGAGCGGTTCGGCTCGCCAGCGCTGGAGTAGACCCGCACTGGCCAGTGCAGCGGTGGTATTGCTGGCCCTGGGTGGCCTGCTGGGATGGCAGCGGGGCTGGCTACCCGATCACGTGCAGCATGTACACGCCGGAGAAAGCAGCCAGGAGGTGACGCTGGCCGATGGCTCGCGGGTTCGCCTGAATCTGGACACGACGCTCTGGTTCGCCAACTTCCGCGACCAGCGCAGCGTCTACCTGAGGGACGGCGAGGCGTTCTTCGAGGTTCAGCATGATGCCGAGCATCCCTTCGTAGTGCAGGCCGGTGCGGGTAGCATTCAGGTCACCGGAACACGTTTCAATGTGTGGAAATACCAGGATCAGGTGGTGGTTACCCTGACCGAGGGGTCGGTCAGGGTACAGAGTCGTTCCGACCGCGCGGATCAGACCACCTACCTGACGCCCGGCCTGCAGGCTCGCTATGGAGGCGACGGTAACCTGCCGCAGATTGACACGGCCAGCAGCTCGGCCCTGGCCTGGCTCGATGGCAAGCTGATCCTCGACAACCTGACCCTGGCCGAAGCCCTCCCGCAGATCAACCGCTACCTGGACAAACCGGTAGTACTGGCCGACCAGACACTGGCCGAGATGCGCATCGGCGGCATCTACAACACCAATGACGTGGCCGGACTGGTACGAATGCTACCGAAGGTACTGCCCATCGCCCTGAACCACAATAACGCGGGCGAGACCCTGATCCAGCGCCGCTGAGTCCACGTCCGGCGCCCTCAGGAGGGCCACCCGCCAAAACAAACTTGAATGCAGGGGCGGCGTCAACGTGTCCCTATCCACCCTTGGCTGGAGCCTGAACGACAGGCAACCACGCCGGCCCCTTCCTGCCAGTGTCGCGTCAAGGATCAAATGTCGTATCCGAGCGAACGGGCTGAGCAGGCGTAGGGTGGATCGGGCCGCGCAGGTTAGCCGCCTGTCACCTTCACCAATCGACTCACGACGTCCGCTGCAGCCATCCACGACGCACCACGACAGCAGTGTCCGTCGATCTGCGTTCAGAACGTAGCCTGGATTAGCCGCAGGCGTAATCCGGGGCCGCAGGCCTAATCCGTGGTTTAACGCGAATCATCGGCCGGCCGCTTTGGGCCCCGGCGCCAGATGGCGACCGTACCACGGCCTGCGCGGAATACGTCGGGCCAGTCGCCTGGCCTCCTCGTCGGCATCGTGGATAACGTGCAGCGCCAGCTTCATGGTCTCGATATCCAGCTCGCCACCGCCTCCACCATTGCTGCGCCCCCAGGCGCCACAGCCGGCCTCGGCCGGGCCCAGCCACGGCTGATTGACCTCGACCCAGCGTCCCTTGGCGAACCACGAAACCCCGTCGACCTCCCGGCGCTGGATCTGGCCCGGATGGGCCTGCTCATGCGCGTAGAACCAATCCTCGATACGGTCGTCGATCCAGCCGTGAAACGCCCAGAACACCGGATTCACGTGAGACGAGAACGCATCGGCCAGATAGTCGTTCTGGGCGCGGAACCAGCGCTCGGAAAAATCATTGGGCGCCCGGTCGTAGATCATCGGGTACTGGCTGTTCGGATCACGCCCTACCGCAGCCCAGCACATGTGCAGCCAGTCGTGCAGCCCCAGCTCGATGCGACTGCCCAACTCACCCAAGCACAGGGTGGCCAGGTAGTCGGGGTTCTGATACTGAGCCTCCCATAGCTGGAAATTGCCATAAAACCCCTCACTGCTCTTCACGTCCCTGAGCCATTGATTGAAGGCATCGTCACCCGCAGCCTCCCAGGCCGGAGGCACCGAATAACCATCCTTGTTCTCCAGATAATCAACGAACGGCTGGATACCATGGCCGATGAAAGGCCTGGGCGGCGGCAAGCATTTCCAGGACTTCAGCTCCTGGAAGCTGCGCGCGTGTCCCAGCATCTGCCGGTGCATGAACAGGAAATCCTCTCCCGATCCATTGCGATGCCGTTGCTTGCCACGGGCATCTCGCTCCCTGCCCAACGGCCCCGGCTGCCAGTCCAACGCTCGTAACGACTGTCGCCGACTCTCATCGAGACGGTGCCAGCGATCGCGACTGGCGTGCCAGAGCTGATGGAACAGACGATGCCTGGGGGAAACCAGCCAGGCATGCAGGTCAGGATGATAGGGCAACCGCTCCCGGGCCTGAATGAAGGGCCGCCGCGTGGCCAGGAACTCGGCCTGAACCGTCGACCAACCCGGCTGATCGCCACGCCGGCGCAGCTTGCCGCTGAGCGTCGCCTCGCCACCGCCAGTACTCCAGACACCCCAGATCTCGTCGAAGATCGCCGTGCATTCGTAGGCTCGGCCAGTCTCATCGACCAGCTTCCAGCGCAGGTTGGCACCCGTGCCGGTGGAGAGCTCGCCGAACAGCTCGAAGCCACCAACGGAAAATGGCCGGCGCCCGAGATGCCCGCGCAACGCTCGGCCAGATGGCCCGACATCCAGCAGCAACTCCAGTCCCTCACCCGCAAAATCCGCGAACGCCCCATGCCCGTCGAGCAGGTGAAAATCCCAGATACCGACCAAGCGCCCGGCCAGCAGGTTCTGCTCGAGGGTCGGCGGATCGAGGGTGGGCTCCTCGACCAGCGCAGCTTCCTCGGCGGCGCGATAGTGCCGGTAGCCCACGATGGGCACCCCTACCCCGCCCGCCACTGCAGCCACCGCTGCCGCGCCCGCCAGCAATCCACGCCGAGAAACCTTCATCTGTACCCATCCGATTGTCCGCCCCCGTGAGCGTATGCCCCAAGAACGAATGCCTCGGCCTGGAATTTATGCGCGGGCCTAAAGCCCTGCCGATGCCACTCGTTCATTCGGCTGAACCTTTGAACCCAATTCAACCCAACGGAGAATTCCATGCAGCGAGCCCTGCTTCTGGCCCTTGGCCTTGCCCTACCCGGCCTTGCCTGGTCGGCCGACGATTGCGCCATCGAGATCCACGGCACCGACCAGATGACCTTCGACAAGAGCGAGATAGTCGTGCCCGCCAGTTGCGAGCGCTTCACTGTCACCCTGAAGCACCCCGGCACCCTGCCCAAGGAAGTAATGGGGCACAACTGGGTTCTGAGCGCGACCAGCGACGTGCCAGCCATCATCGCCGACGGCAGCGCGGCCGGCGTCGAACAAGGCTATTTGAAACCCGATGATCCTCGCGTCATCGCCCATACCCGCCTGCTCGGCGGCGGCGAACAAGACAGCGTGATCTTCGACACGAAAGCACTGAAGGCAGACGGCGATTACCAGTTCTTCTGCTCCTTCCCCGCCCACTCGGTGCTGATGAAAGGCCGCCTCAAGCTCGGCGCCTGAACATAGGCCGCCAGCGATGGCGGCTGCTCTGATGCGTTACCAGCCCCGTCCAGAGTTGACCCAGAAGTTGACCGACAGCGAAGTGGACAGCGACTCCACCTGATGGAACCAGCCTTCCGGCAGGAACAGCAGATCGCCCGCCTCGAGCACGATGCGCAGGAACACCACCTCACGTGCGTCGGGATATTGCGCGTAATCAGGTCGATCGGGATTCACCGTACAGCTCTCCAGCCCACCCGCCTCAGACGTAGACCAGGTACCCAGCGCCTTGCGGTGGTGAGGTGCCGCCAGAATGAACGACTTGCGTCCCCATACCTGGGCGAAGAGGTTGTCTGAATCATCCCGGTGCAACGGCGTCAGCGTGCCCTTGGGGCCGATCCAGATACGCGGTTTGATGTACAGCTCAGGCGGAAAATAACCGGGGACGCGAATCAGTTCCAGCAGTCGGCCGGGCAGAACGTTGTTGCCCATGTAGGGGGGCGTCTCATCCGGCGCCAGCGGCCGCTCCAGTGAGGCGATGAATTCTGCAATGGAGGTGGAACGGAAATCGCGCTCGGTGGAAAAGGTCTTCTGTACGTAGTCGCCATGCCGGGTGATGCCCTGCAGTTCGGCGAAATGTGCCAAGGATTCTTCGCGGCTCATATTGAACAGCGGCCAATCCTGGAGCGCATCGCTGATGATCAGCGGCGTCCCCTGAGGCAGATAATCGCGACGAAAGTCCTCCACCGACAAAGCACTGCGTGGGCACCGCTTGATCGCCAATAGTGGTGCCTGCTCTGAGGAAAGTCGATCACTGTACCGCTCCGCTGCCGGATAACGCTGGTTCATGGTGCGCGCAGGCTGCTCGACGGGCACACCCCGCCGTGCTGCGCTGATGATCTGCGGCAGCAGAGTCGCCAAGCCCATCTGGCCGCTGATTCTCACCTTGCCGTTGGCAAACAGTTCTTCGACATCTCGGGTGCCGGATACGATTGCGGAAAAATCCTGCTCCTCCAGCTCGATGGTCACATCGGCGTTCGGATGTCGTCCGCGCTGGGTATCCAGCCGCTCCCCCACAGACGACCAGATGACGTTGTCTTCGGCAAACACGAACTGATACACGCCTTGCACACCAACCGCCTGAGCGCCAGTGAACAAACGGGTCAATACCGCGAGCAAATCCATGGTCGGCTCTCCTGGGACTCTTATCACGTGTCACGTGAAGGCTGCGTGTGCTGCGCTACACGGCATAACTCGTTAACGAACGGCATCGCGGCGAAATTATCGCAACGCGGGCGATCCCTTTCGGAGCCGGAATAGCGCCACATTAAATTCACCACGCGCTGACTCGTTCTTCCTGCGAATCGCCCGGCAGTCGGCCGGCGAATGTCTTCGGCCCAAGGAACCTCATGAGCATGAGTCGCACAGCCAGGAAATGGCTACTCCTGAGCACCATAGCAGTGCTGGCGGTAGCCGCCGCGATACTGGCCTGGTGGATTTTCATCAACCGGGTACCGCCCTATCCCCTGGATGTGATGCGTCGGGCCGAAGCCTTGCAGGAACGAATTCTTTCATTCGACAGCCATATCGACATTCAGCCCGACTTCGGCAGCCCGGGTAACGAGGCCAATAAGGACGGCGCCACTCAGTTCGATCTGGTCAAGGCCGCACGGGGCCGACTCAGCGGTGCGGCACTGACCATCTGGGCCTGGCCGGAGTTCTGGACAGGGCCCAATGCTCCGCATCGACCGACTCCGGGCTTCGTCGAAGCCGCCCGCCACGAGCAGGAAACCCGCTACCGGATCATCAGTGGCATCGCCCGGGATTACCCCAACCAGGCGGGTATTGCCTATACCCCCGCCGACTTCCGGCGCCTGGCCCATGAAGGCAAGTTCGCCATCGTCATCAGCATGCTCAATGCCTACCCCCTGGGTGACGACGTCTCCCGCCTGGACGACTGGGCAGCACGGGGCATGCGCATCTTCGGCTTCAGTTATGTGGGCAACAATGCCTGGGCGGACTCGTCGCGGCCGATGCCCTTCTTCGGCGATTCGCCGGACGAACACGGCGGCCTCTCCAAACTGGGCCGTCAGGCCGTGCAACGACTCAACGAGCTGGGTGTGGTGATCGACGTCTCGCAGATGTCCAGCCAGGCACTGGAACAGGTCACCCAGCTCAGCCGCGCTCCGGTGATCGCCTCCCATTCCGGGGTGCGGGGCCTGGTGGATCTGCCCCGCAACCTAGACGACCGCGAGCTACGCCTGATCAGGGATACCGGCGGAGTGGTACAGATCGTCGGGTTCTCGTCCATGCTCAGGGCCTTCTCCGAGGACACCCTGGACAAGGTCAACCGTATGCGCACCGGTTTCGGCCTGCCCAAGGTACAGAACCTGTCCCAGGCAAGCATGCCGGCCGATCCGGTGTTCTCCATCTGGCCGGAGCAGAAGTTCGGCGAATACGCCGGAGCCCTGTACGCCATCCTCGAGGAAGACCCGCGCGCGACGCTCAAGGAATTCGGCGATGCCATCGACTACGCCGTGAAGAAGATCGGCATCGACCATGTCGGTATCAGCTCCGACTTCAACGATGGTGGCGGAATCATCGGCTGGGAGAACGTCGGCGATACGCGCAACGTCACCGCCGAGCTGATCCAGCGCGGATATTCCGACGAAGACATCGCCAAGCTATGGGGCGGAAACTTCCTCAGAGCGTGGGAGCAGGTGCAGAAATCCGGCAAGGGCGTAGCCGTTGCCGCCGACCGATAACGGCCACCTGATCCCTTGACGCACCACGGAGGACAGCCATGACCACGTCCCTGACACAGAACGCTGCCGGCCCCGGCCTGGCAAGCGCCACGATTCAGGCTACGACGCGCGCGCGTCTGGCTTCCATCGACGCCTTGCGCGGCATCATCCTGCTGACCATGCTGATCGACCACGTGCGGGAAACCTTCTTCCTGCACCAGGAAGTAGCCGACCCTGTCGATTACAGCACACCTGTCGGGCTCTACCTGACGCGAATGATCACCGAGCCCTGCGCTCCGCTGTTTGTCTTCCTGACAGGCTTGTCCGCCTGGCTTTACGCCCAGAGCCACGATACGAGAAGCACCCGGCAATTCCTGCTCAGGCGCGGCCTGTTTCTAATGCTGCTGGAAATCACCCTGGTCGATTTCGCCTGGAGCGGCGAGTTTCCGCCGCGCTCGCTCAATTTGCAGGTGATCTGGTGCATCGGCGTCAGCATGATCGTGCTGGCCTGCCTGCTGGGGCTTTCCAGAACCTGCCTGTTGATTCTGGGCACATCGATCATCTGCGGCCACAACCTGCTGGACGGCATCAGCATCGATCGCGAATCGGCCTTCTACCTGCCCTGGGCCATGCTGCACGAGCGTGCGTCATTCGAATTCGCCCACTTCCCGCGTCTCTTCACCAGCTATCCCCTGCTGCCCTGGTTTGGCGTGATCATCCTCGGCTATGCAACAGGCCCTCTCTATGCGTCAGGCACGGATTCGCAAAAGCGCATCTCGACCCTGTTCAAGATAGGCGCCTGGTTGTTCATCGCTTTTGTCGGCCTGCGCTACCTGAACGTCTATGGGGAAAAATCCTGGGTCGACACAGGCGACTGGCTGCAGACCCTGTTGAGTTTCAAAAGCGCCACCAAGTACCCGCCGTCACTGATGTACCTGCTGCCTTCCCTGGCGTTCGGGCTGGTGGCACTGGCACTTCTGGAGAAATACCGGAGCGGCAGGAGCATCCAGCTTCTCGCCATCTATGGTGGAGCACCGATGTTCTTCTACCTGCTGCACCTCTATGCGCTCAAGGCGCTGTATCTGATCGTGCTGCACTCGCTGGGCCCGAACATGGGCAGCTACTACGGCTTCGAACGGCTTTCCAGCATCTGGATCTGTTCCGCCCTGCTCAGCGTTGCCCTGTTCTTCCCAACCAGTTGGTTCGCGCGCCTCAAGCACCGTCGGCGGGATATCGCCTGGCTGCGGTATTTCTGATCCCCCGCGCTTGAACGCAAGGCGTTGTACCGGCTCACTTTCCACAACGAGGTAACCCATGAAATTACTCGTTCTTCTGTGCTCCACCGCCTGCATGGCTCTATCGCTGGCGGGTGTTGCTGAAGAAAAGACACAACCGGGCACTGTCTTCAAGGACTGCAAGGACTGCCCGGAAATGGTGGTTCTGCCAGCTGGCAGCTTCGTCATGGGAACCCCCGAAGACGAACTGGGGCGTCAGCCTGACGAAGGCCCGCAACGCACCGTGACCTTCGCCAAACCCTTCGCCATCAGCCGCTACCCAGTCACGGCCGGAGAACTGGATGCCTATATCAAGGCATCAGGCGTGGTGATCAAGAGCGGCGACGAACGCCCTGGTCGCTGGTGCGAAGCAGGCAAGCCAAGCTACGAACAAGGCCCCAGGCAGCCGGCCGTGTGCATCGACTACTACGAGGTACAGGCCTACACCCAGTGGCTGTCGGAGAAGACCGGCAAACCCTACCGCATGATCAGCGAAGCCGAACGCGAGTACGCCGCACGAGCCGGCTCCACCGGCCCCTTCCCTTTCCCCTTCGACGAGGAAGGCGACTACCAGATCAGCAAACACGCCAACACCTATGGCCCGAAGGATGGCTACACCTACAGCTCCCCGGTGGGCAGCTATCCCCCCAACGCCTTCGGCGTCTACGACATGCATGGCAACGTCTACGAATGGGTAGCCGATTGCTGGCACAAGGATTATGTCGGTGCCCCGACAGACGGGAGCGCCTGGATTGAGGACGACAGCTGCAAGCTGGCTCACATGCGTGGAAACGACTGGGGAGAGCCACCCATTTTCTCGCGCTCAGCCAATCGCAATGACCGACCCAAGACGATAAGGGGTGACTTTCTGGGATTCAGAGTCGCTCGCGAACTTTAAAACCCAAGTGCCGTGGACGAAGCACAGGCGGATCTGATCTGGACTACCTTGATGCTTCGCCAGCGGCACCCGGTCTGAGCTACGCACAGGAGAAGTCGGCAGGCCAGTGCGCCGCTAAATTCAACTATCGCTTTTTCGTCCCATACCTGTCGCTGAAGATGCCAGCCCTTTCAACACGCCCAGCCCACACAATTGATCAGGGCCTGATGCTACCAGGAATCCTTAAATGTCCCAGCCTACGCGCGGCGCCCTTCGTGAACTTCTAATTCTGCTTCGCCCCTTCTGGCCTATCGTCATGCTCTCGATTTTACTGGGCATGGTGGGCGGGTTGAGCATTACCATCCTGCTGGCAATCATGAACGAGGCCCTGCACGCCTCTGGAGGCATGACGCAAAGCCTAGTAGCCGGTTTTGCCGGGCTCTGCCTGCTGGCATTACTCAGTACGATTTGCTCCGACATCGGCACCAATTATGTCGGGCAGCACATTATTTCCAGATTGCGCAAGGAACTGGGTGAAAAAGTGCTGTCAGCGCCCATTGAGCAGATTGAGCGCTATCGTACCCATCGATTGATTCCCGTGCTCACTCATGACGTCGACACCATCAGTGATTTTGCTTTCGCATTCGCGCCACTGGCCATATCAATGACCGTGACGCTCGGTTGCCTGGGCTATCTCGCCATGCTGTCACTGCCAATGTTTCTGTTAATGCTAGTGGCCATAGCAATCGGCACCAGCGTTCAATATGTCGCCCGCTCGCACGGAATAAAGGGCTTTCTGGCGGCACGCGACTGCGAGGATGAACTGCAAAAGCATTACAGCGCCATCGCCGAAGGCGCGAAGGAATTACGTATTCACCGACCTCGTCGGCAGCGCATGTTCAATCAGCGCATCCAAGGCACAGTCGCGAAGATCCGCGACCTTCAAATCAGAGCGATCAATACCTTCGTGGTCGCAAAGACCTTTGGCTCGATGCTGTTTTTTGTCGTCATCGGACTGGCCCTGACGCTGCAATCGCAATGGCCGAGTATCGATAAAACGGCGATGAGCGGTTTTATCCTCGTCTTGCTGTACATGAAGGGGCCCCTGGAGCACTTGGTAGGAACACTGCCCATTGTCAGCAGAGCGCAGATCGCTTTCCGGCGTATTGCCGAACTGTCCGAGCAATTCTCCTCTCCCGAACCCCATTTGTTGATGCACGACAACGGCGTTCAAAAAAGAACCCTGAAAAGCCTGGAACTGTGTGACGTCCAGTACACATTCCCTGCCACGCAGGGGTCTGTCCCCTTTCATTTAGGCCCGGTGAACGTGCGCATCGAGCAGGGCGACATTGTGTTCATCGTGGGTGAAAACGGCTGCGGCAAGACCACCCTGATCAAGTTATTGCTGGGACTTTACCCACCACACAAAGGCGAGATACGCCTGGATGATCATGCCGTCATCGCGCAGACCCGAGATGACTATCGTCAACTGTTCACCACCGTCTTTGCCGACTACTACCTGTTTGACGAATTGGTTCAGGGCGATGTTCACGTTCCCCAGGACGCTGAGCGCTATTTGAAACGGCTCGACATAAGCCACAAGGTCACCATTCGCAATGGCGCTTTCAGCACCACCGACCTGTCCACCGGACAACGCAAAAGGCTGGCGCTGCTCAATGCCTGGCTCGAAGAGCGACCTGTGCTTGTATTTGATGAATGGGCCGCCGACCAGGATCCCATCTTTCGACGCATCTTCTACACCGAACTTCTTCCGGATCTGAAACGGCTGGGCAAAACCATCATTGTCATCAGCCACGATGACCGTTATTTCGACATCGCGGATCAGTTGATCAGGATGGAAGCGGGCAAGGTCAAGAGTGACGTTGTCCCCGCGTGAAAAAGCCCGGGCCGGATTTCTGGTTTTTCAAGTGAGCACGTTAAACAATACGAAAAGAAAAAATTCTCAATTGCAAAAACAGAGAACATCATGCCAGCACAACATTTAAATAAACTGAGTTCCTTGACCAAAGTGCTTTTGATGCACAGCAGCCTTGGGTCGACTCGCACCCTGACCCGCATGGGGTTATTGACGGCAATGGCAGTCGTGCCTCACGTGCAGGCACAAGAATGGCGCCTGAATATCCCTGCCCAGCCACTGGCTCAAGCGCTGCAGACGTGGGCCCACGAAACGGGTGTCCAGTTGCTCTATAACCCTGGCGACGTACAGGGACTGCACTCCACGGCCCTGAACGGCAGTTATCCACTGGAGGGCTCTATCAGCAGGCTGATCCAGGGCACCGGGTTGAGTTACACTTGGAGTGGCAACACCCTGACCTTGCTGGGGACGCAAGGCGATCAAAAAGGCAGCGTGAACCTGGCACCGGCCATCATCAATGCCGACTCCATCCGCAGTACAGACCTTGCGCAGCCTTATGCGGGCGGGCAAGTAGCGCGTGGCAGCAAGATAGGCCTGCTGGGCAATCAGGATATCTTCGATACTCCCTTCAGTGTCACAAGCTACACCTCAGAGCTGATGGAGAACCAACAGGCCAGAACCATTGCCGATGTCATCCTCAATGACCCCTCCACTCACCTGGTCAATCCCAGCCAGGGTGTATCCGAAGCCTTTTCCATACGGGGTTTCAATATAGGCGGTAATGGTGCCGATCTTTATGACGGATTGCCGAGCCTGGCTCACCGCCGGCGCTCCACGATAGACGCCGTTGAGCGAGTCGAAGTGTTCAAGGGTCCCAATGCTCTGCTCACGGGCGCAACCGCCTCCGTCGGCGGGACGATCAATCTCGTCCCCAAACGACCGCTGGAAGAGTCGCTCACACGTTTGACTACCTCTTATGAGTCCGACGCCAAGGGCGGCGTACACGCAGACATCAGCCGTCGCTTTGGCGACGCCGATCAGTTTGGTGCGCGGCTTAACAGCACGTTCAGGGATGGAGAGTCTTCTTTTGAAGACAACAAGGAAAACCTGAAGAACCTGAGCCTTGCCCTGGACACCCGGACAGAAAAATTCAGGGCCTCGGCCATTTTCGATTATTCCGACCAGCTTCTGAAGGGCGGCAATCAGATCTTTACCGCGACGGCGGTGCCCAGTGCTCCCGATACATCAAAGGCCATTCAGCAGCCCTGGGAAAAAGTCGACTCTCAATTCAAGCGCGGCCTTGTACGCGCTGAATATGACATTCTGAATAACTGGACAATCAATGCGGCTTACGGGGCCACGGATTATCAGAGTTACTGGTTGCGCACCATCGGTACAGGCCTCGACGCCGCCGGCAATTACAACCAGATCGCGCAGCAACAGTCCGATGAGTACACCTCGCAAGCAGGCAGTGCCGGCATCAGGGGCAACTTCCGGACGGGATCGATCACTCATAACCTTGTCATCGAAACACTGGCCTCTTCAAGTGAAAACAGTCGTTTGAGTGTTAACGTCCCTGGATATTCAGTGGCCTCGAGTCTGTATACGCCGGTTTCCCAGGGCAAGCCGTCCTACGCCTACCTCACCCGCAACCCGCCAAAAACCGATGAGACCCTGACAGAGTCCACCGCGATCGCCGACACGCTGGGCTTTTTCGATGATCGGGTCTTGTTGACCGCAGGCGTGCGTCGTCAGCGGGTCAAGCTTGAAAACTTCAGCACGACCACCGGTGCGCGTAACAGCAAATACGATGAGGCAGCGACAACGCCTGCGTTCGCCCTGCTTGTAAAACCTACGCAGTATCTTTCGCTGTATGGCAACTACATTGAGTCCCTGGAGTCAGGCCCTACCGCCCCCACCACCACCGTCAACGCCGGGGAAGTCTTTCCCCCGTCCAAAACCAAGCAGATCGAACTGGGGGCAAAGTTTGATTTCGGCGAGTTTGGTTTGACGACCGGTGTCTTCCAGATTGATCGTCCCAGCGGGATGATTGATGCGAACAATCGCTACACGGCGGACGCCGAGCAGCGCAACCGCGGTGTGGAAGTCAGCGCCTTTGGAGCCATTCTTCCCGAGCTGCGTCTGCTGGGCGGTGTGACTTACATTGACAGCGAACTCACCAAGACCCAGGGTGGGGCATTTGATGGCAACAAGGGCATCGGTGTTCCAGAGCTTAGCGCGGTGTTGGGTTTCGAGTGGGATACCCCGCTTGTCAATAACCTGACCCTGACCGGCCGGGCCAATTACACTGATCGCCAGTACATGCTCAGTGACAACTCTCAATCCATTCCGTCTTACACGATCTATGGCATTGGCGCTCGTTACAAGACCAGGGTCGGCGCTCAGGACGTGACACTTCGGGCGAATGTCGACAACCTGTTCGGCAAGGATTATTGGGCCACGTTCGTAGGGAGCCCTGGCATTCTGTACCTCGGAGCGCCAAGGCAATTCAAATTGTCGATGACCATCGATCTTTAACCCGCCCTTATCAGGCATCTGTCCTGAACGTGCCTGCTCACTCTGCTCACCTCCCCCATGGCATCACTGTTACGGTGATGCCATGTTCTCCTCTGGAGACCCACGACAAACGTCGAGGATGCTCTTGTCAGCAACGATTCATCCGCCACCACTGCGTACACTCGATAAAGCCTTGATGGTTCTGTGCCGATCGCCGGCGCCCGATGCCTTGACGCACCTGAGCGCCTCGGTCACACACTCTGACAGGCGAAAAAAAGGGTGTCCCCTGTCAGGGGACACCCTTTTCATCCAGCATCAGGCCTGCAGTAGCCCCTCACAGGTAACCGTATCAAAGCACCTTGCGATGTAACCCCTGCAGAAACGCCTGATTGAAAATAATGTCGGTATGACTGGCATTGACACTGATATGGTCAATTTCGGTCGCCAGGTCCTCGGACACACTATGCAAAGCCTGCGACTTGTTATGCCGATCATCCGCCCACCAGCAGCAGACGTTGCCCTGCAAGGCTGGCAAGCGATTGTTGGCAGAGGCCATTCTGGCCAGTCTCACACTATGGTTGGCGACAAAGAACCTGACGATTTCCAGCGCACTGAGGCCCTCATAATCAGGAGACAGACGCAAGCGCCCGGTCGTCAACAGGTCCTGTGTCACCCGCGTTAAGGGAGCCAGTGATTCGAACGGATCGCACACATCGGACGGCACGCTCCAGTGCTCCCCTGACGGTGTTGAAATCTCCTCCAGAAATATCGGGTATTGGCACTGCCATCCTGTCTGATTCTCTGTCATGTGCTCGAGTACGGGGATATAGGTGTCCACGAGCCCCAGAAAACTCAAGTGTTGCCCATCGCGCTCGGCTCTCGCCGCCATCATCACGGCTACAGCCCCGCCCAGGGACCATCCCAGAATATTGTAGGGGCCTTGGGGCTGGACGCGCCGGATCAGTGCCCAGTAGTCATCGGCCATCGCCTCCAGAGAAGGGTGCCGTGCCGCTGGATCACTGAGAGCCTTGCAACAAATGCTATAGACCGTTTTCAGCCCGTTGAGACTTTTGGCCAGCGGCAAATAACCCAGTGAGGTTCCCCAGCCTGAATGGATACAGAACAACGGGCTGCTATCAGCCAGCACCTTGTTCAAAGGAAGTAGCATATCGCTGTCCGAGGGTGCCTGCAGAGGGCCGCACAACGCTGCGATTGTGGGCAATCGCATCAGATCCTGTACCGCCAGCGGTGGATTGAAAAGGCCTGTAGCACCCGCACGCATGACCACTTGCAAAGCCAGAATGGAGTGGCCCCCCATTTCAAAGAAATTATCCTCGCGACCGACCCTTTCCATCCCCAGGGCCTCACCCCATATCTGCGCCAGCGCCGTCTCCAGAAAGCCTGTAGGGGCCTGGTACTCTCTCTCGGGGAGCCCCCCCGAGGCGTGGAGTGCCTTTTTATCGACCTTGCCATTGACGCTCAAGGGCAAGGCATCCACGGCCGTGATCATGAACGGAACCATGTAATCGGGTAATACCTCACTCAGTTGTCGCTTCAAAGCACCAGCATCCAGCGGCGAATCGCCAAGCCGGGTGACAAAGGCAAGCAGGCCTGGACCTGACACACCCTGGCGTACGACAACAGCGGCTTCCTTGATGCCTGGCAACGCGAGTAGCTGCGCTTCGACCTCCGCCACTTCGACACGATAACCCCTGATCTTGTATTGGTCATCGAGACGCCCCTGATACTCCAGCAAACCGTCGGGACGCCAGCGTGCACGATCACCTGACCGATACAGGCGTCCGCCATGAGGGGCGAACGGATCGGCGATAAAGCGCTCTGCGGTCAAGTCAGGGCGGTTCAGGTAGCCCCTGGCGAGTACAGACGAGCCGATGTAAAGCTCACCTGAAGCACCGGCCGGCGCCAACTGCAAATTGTTGTCCAGTACATACAGGCACGCTGACGAAGCCGGCGCGCCTATGGAGGGAAGCTCATGTTCATCGTCCGCCGCCAGAATGTAATTGCTCACGACGTGAGATTCCGTAGGGCCATACTGGTTGATGATCCGACACTGTGTTTCCACGCTCGCCCAATGCGCCAGGGCTCCTGTGAACTTGAGCTGTTCACCTGCAGTAATGATCTGCCTGAGCGCAGGCAGCCGGGTGCCGGAAGATAAGGCCTGTTCGGCAAACAACTGCAGCACAGCGAAAGGAAGATAGATCCGCTCGACGTTCTGGATCGAGACCAGAGCGATCAGGCGGGCAAAGTCTCGACGCTCTGTTTCCAGGGTCTGGATCAACGTTGCCCCGCTACTGAGCCCGCTCATGATTTCCTGAAAAGAGACATCGAAACAGGGCGATGCAAAGAGCAGTGTGCGCCAGGTTCCTGGCATGTGCAGCGCCTGCCATTCAACCAGCCGGGTGATCACGCCATGGGGCATGGCTACGCCTTTGGGACGCCCTGTCGAGCCGGACGTGTACAGCACATAGGCAAGGTTGTCCTCATGCACCTGAACTTCGGGGGCATGCTCGGGCTCGCCAATGAGGCCTGCCAGATCCAGCGCCAGGGGCACGACGCCTGAGGCACCGACAACGTGTTCACACTGACCTTGAGCAAGAAGAAACGCTATGCCGCTGCTCTGTACCATGTACTTCAGACGCTGCACCGGATATTCCGGATCCAGCGGAACATACACGCCACCTGTCTTCAGGATTCCAAGCAATCCGACAATCGTTTCAATGGATCGCCGGGCAACGATGCCAATTCTGGTTTCAGGCCTCGCCCCCTGCCTGATGAGGCGATGCGCAACCTGGTTGGCCAGGCGATCAAGTGCTGAATAGGTGAGCGTCTCACGACCAAACACCAGCGCACAGGCATCGGGATGCTCCTGTGCCTGGCGCTCGAACGCTCGATGCACCCCGTTTGCGCCATGCACATTGCAGCAAGCCTGACGCCACCCCAACAGACACGTGCGCTCTTGCGACGTGAGAGGATCCAGGTCGGCCAGGTAACGCTCGGAACTGTCGGTCAGCAGCATCAGCAACCTTGCCAGGCGCTCGACCCACCGGGTGACCGATGCGTTGCTGAAAACCTGGCCCTGGTATGCGGCCTTGATCGTGATCGTACTTCCCTGGGTGACGATCAAGGTCAATGGATAATGGGTTTCCTCATAAAGACCGCTGATCGTGAAGTTTACCGATTCTTGCGGCGACTGGCGCAACACCTCATCCACCGGGTAGTTTTCAAACACCAGGATGCTGTCGAACAGGCTTTGGCCACCGAAACCGGCCCAGTTCTGCATCTCGAACAGCGGAACATGCTCATGCTCTCGCGAGGATAAACCTTGTGACTGCAGATCGAGCAGCCATTGTCCGACCGTGGCGCCAGGCGACGATTCGACCACCACCGGTATCGTGTTGATGCACAGCCCCAGAAGCGCTTCGACACCGGGTACATCTGCAGAGCGCCCGGAAGAGGTCGCCCCGAAACTCACAGTCGCCTGCCCGGTTTCACATTGCAATACCAAGGCCCAGGCCGCCTGTACAAGCGTATTGACCGTGACGCGCGTCGTTCGCGCGAAATCGAGCAAACGGGCCGTTTTTTCTTTATCCAATGAATACGTGTACTGCAAATAGCCCGCGTCTTCGCTTTCGGGCCCCGCTGTGGCGGGGAGTCTGGTAGGGCTTTCCAGCCGGCCGAAGAGGTGCTTCCAGTAGGCCTCGGACAGGGCACCGTCCTTATTCTCCAGCCAGGCAATATAATCGCGATACCGCCCTTTGCTGGCCGGTAAATCCTTGCCCATGTAATGACTGAGTACCTGCGCAATCAGTTGCGACGAACTCCAGCCATCCAGCAACACGTGATGGCGGGTCCAGATGAAGTGATGCCCCCCGTCCACGTGAACCAGAGTAAATTTCATCAGCGGAGGCGTGAGTAAATCCACGCCCTGGCTCAGTTCCTGAGCGGCCAGTTCATTCAAGGCATTCGTCGTATCTGCACGATGGCGCCAGTCTATTTCACGAAAAGGCAATGGCACGGATCGGGCGACCCATTGCAGGTTTTTCTCGCCGTGTATGAACCCCGTGCGCAGCATTTCGTGTCGATCCAGCATCGCTTGCCAGGCAGCCCTGAAGCGCTTGGCATCCAGCTTCGTTATATCGACACGGAGCTGGTTCACATAGGCCGTGCTTTGAGGCGAGTAGAGGCTATGGAAAAGCATGCCGGACTGCATGGGCGAAAGTGGATACAAATCGACCAGGTTATTCCAGGCGACAGGGAGTTGATCCAGATGCTGTTGCGAAATAGCCGCCAGGGGGAAATCGGAAGGCGTCACGCCCACGATGCCAGAGGTGCAATGTTCGATGAGCGCTTTCAATTCAGAGGTGAAACGCTCGGCCACCTGCCGGATTGTGGACTCATCATGAAGGTGTTCGCTGTACTTGAAGCTGATCTGCAATTGCCCTCTGTGTACCAGGGCACCTACTTCCAGCCGGGTACGCCGAGGGCTCAAAGGATCCCGCTGAGCACCGGCATCCTCACGGGCCAGGCGCCACAAGGATGTTGAATCGAAACTCTGATCCAGTTGCCCGAGATAGTTAAACGTCACCTGAGGGTAGGCCGCCCGGGACAACACTCTTCCTTCCTGGGTCAGATAGCGCAAGACACCATAGCCTATGCCTTTACCAGGAACCGCCCGGAGCTGCTCCTTGATGGCCTTGATACTGGCGCCCATGTCTGCGGCCGGGGTCAGACGAACAGGGAACAAGGTGGTGAACCAGCCTGCGGTGCTCGATAAGTCCGTGCTTTCTTCCAGCGTTTCGCGGCCGTGCCCCTCCATCTCGACAAGCATGCTGCTGCGCTGTGCCCATGCGCACAATGCGCGTGCAAGCGCTGTCAGTAACAGATCATTGATCTGTGTCCGGTAGGCATGAGGCGCCTCGGTGAGCAGACGCTCGGTCAGTTCTTCATCAAGGGCGACTTCAAGAATTCGAGTATCGACCACCCGGTTTTGCCCGTCGACGCGACCAGGAAGGTCGGGATCATCCTGATCGACTACCGAGCGCCAGTAAGGAAGTTCATCCCGGATGCCCTCACTGTCGGCATATCGCCTGAGCATTTGCGACCATTCATACAATGATGTCTCGGGGTCTGGCAGCAGGGCTGCTTTGCCATCGCAGCATTGACGATAAGCGACTTGCAAATCGTCCAGAATGATCCGCCAGGACACCGCGTCGACAATAAGGTGATGCGCTGCCAACAGTAGCCTGCCGGGACGCGCAGGCCCGAGATCCATCCACACGGCCTTGAACGGTTTTTCGAGCGTAAGGCTACGCTGAGCCTTGTCAGCCGTCGCCGTAATGGTCGAATCGATGTCCGGCGTGCCGCTCAGATCCACCACCTCAAGAGGATTCAGGTCGTTCGCCTGCCCGTACGTCTGCTGCCAACGGCCATCCTGCCGGATGAATGTCAAACGAAGCGCTTGATGCCGGGCGATCACAGTCTCCAGAGCAGCACGCAAATGCACCAGGTCGAGCACTTCAGTCACCGTCAACATAACCGACTGGTTCCAGTGATGACGAGCATCGATTTTCTGCTCAAAAAACCAGTGCTGAATCGGCGTCAATTCAAAGGTTTTTCCAGCAGAAGCAGACGTTCCCCTGGAAACGGTGTCTGCCCCTGTCTTGCCGGGAAGCACGGTGCAGACCTCGGCAATGGCTGCAACCGTCTGCAGTTGCATCAGATGTTTGGGAGAAACCTTCAAGCCACGCTTTCGCAGCCTGGCAATGATCTGCAGCGTGAGAATCGAATCGCCCCCCAACTCAAAGAAATTGTCATGGCGGCCCACGTGCTGAAGGCCCAACACGTCACTCCATACTTCTGCCAATGCTTGCTCGACCGGGCCTTGTGCAGGCTCGCTGGTAGTGCGTATCTGCACATCGGGCAGCGGTAACGCCGCACGATCTAGCTTGCCATTAGCATTCAATGGCAGGGCATCGAGGCCAATGATCGATTCGGGCACCATGTAATCCGGAAGCTCTGTAGTCAGGCGCTGGCGTATATAGTCCGTATCGACTGTCACGCCCAGGCCGGCAACCACGTATGCATGGAGCTTTTTCTGTCCATCGGCAGATTCGACTGCGACCACTTCGGCTTGCACGATACCTGGCTGACGTTTCAGCAGCTCTGCGATTTCACGGGTTTCTACCCGATAACCGCGAATCTTGACCTGATCATCAAGTCGCCCTAAAAACTCAATGCAGCCGTTTTCAAGCAGGCGCGCCTTGTCTGCGCTGCGATACAGCCGTTCACCGTTGTGCAGCGCACTGGCTACAAAACGCTCGGCGGTGTGCCCTGCACGGCCCACGTAGCCTTGTGCCAATTGGGCGCCGCCGAGATAAAGTTCGCCCGCCACCCCCGGAGCGACCAGACGCTGCCGGGCATCCAGCACATAGACTTCACAGTTGGCGAGGGGTTTGCCCAGCAGCGGGGTATTCAGGGCGAAATAGTCATCGCTCAGATCCTGGCTCAGCACACCGACAGTGGTTTCGGTCGGCCCATAATGATTCAGCACGCGACAGGTCTTTTTAAGCGTCCTGATAGATGTCAGCAGCGATGTCCGGATCTGCTCGCCCCCTAGAATGAGGCAGGTTGACGGCAACACATCGGCAGGACTGGCCGCGCTCAACAGGGCCTGTAGATGACCGGGCACAATCTTCAGCACATCAATTTCATTCTCCCTCATATAAGAGGCGAAACGATCCGGGTCGAGGGTCACGTCGGACGCAATCATATGCAGGCAGCGGCCGGAGCACAGTGCGCCGAACAAGACGGTATGCCCCAGATCCGCCGCGACTGTCGACACCATGGCGAAATTCGCAAGGCTTGGGGACAGCCCAATGCGCGTCCTTATGGCCTGGACATAGTTGGCCAGTGCCGCCTGGCTGACAGCCACCCCCTTGGGCCGCCCGGTAGACCCGGAGGTATAGATGATATAGGCGGGGCAATGGCTGCTCATGGCCACACGGGCACGATCACGCCTCGTCGACAGAGGCTTGTCGGCCCCCTTGCCCTCAATGAGCAATACGGGCAACGGCGTAGACCAGGAAGGAGGTGCCGTACTCAACAGAATCGAGAGGCCACTGTCTGTCGCCATGTACGCCAGTCGATCCGGCGGCAAGGCAGGGTCAAGTGGCACGTAAGTACTTGCACCCTTGAGGACAGCCAGCATTGCAATGACGAAGTCAATGGAGCGCTGTGCATGAATGCCAACCCTGTCGCCTGCGCCCACACCATGATCGAACAGCCTGTCTGCCAGTTCATCAACGCTCTGAAGTAACTGCCCATAGGTCAGTTTGCTGCCTTCGTGACACACGGCCATGTCATCGGGACACGCCAGGGCATGGCGCTCGAACAGTTCATAGACCGACCCGACCTCGAACGCACACGCCTGCCCCCTGGACAAGGCCAGAATGCGTAGCTGATCGGCCTCGCAAAGAATGCTGATATTGACCACTGGAGAGTCTGGGTCGGCGGACAACGACTGGACGATGCCCCTCAGTGCCGTGTCCATGTAACGGCAAATAGACGCGCCATCGAGTGTCTCGTCGACGAGAGAAACCAGATTGAACCCAGAACCTGAATCGTCCACCGACAGGGTAATCGGATAGTTGTTCCTGGCTTTGCTACCCAACACCTCCATGTCGTGCCACGTCACTTCAGTATCCGACGCTTGAGTCTTCATGCTGTAGCGGTAGTTGAGCAAGGACGAAAAAAGCCCTGCGCCCTTGGGCAGGGTGCTGCATTTTTGCGCCAGGCCCAGACTGGCATGCTCATGCTGCAAAAGGTTGGTCAGTGTTGCATGCGTCTGTTTGAGCGCCTGCTGCACACTGTCCGTATCGAGCCGGATGCGTACGGGCAATGTATTGATGAACAGCCCTAGTGCCCGCTCGACGCCCTCGCCTCCCTGCATTCTGCCGAACAGTACCGTGCCGAATACCACATCCTCACGACCCGAGGTCTGGGCCACGACCAGAGCCCATGCCAGGTGAAACACAGAGGCGGCGCTGACACCCTGGCGCTTGGCCTGAACACGAATGGCTGCGGCCAGATCATGGTCGACGGGTTTGCGCGTTTCTCTGATCCGCGATCCATTGCCATGTACGTTCTGCAGGTCGAACGGTATTGATGGCTCTTCGAGACCGGCCAGCATCTCGCTGAAAAATGCTTCGTGCTCCGCTTCGCTGACGCCGAGCCTGGCCTTGGCCACATAATTGCGAAATGGCAGGGGAACCGTTAATTCGTGCCGGCGCCCCTGCTTGATCAGGGAGATTTCGCGAACCACGATCTCCAGAGTGGTATGGTCCGACACCAGATGATGATTGGGCACTTGCAACACATAGCGTTCCAGAACCGGATCGTAAGCCGCCAGCGCCTTGATCAGGGGGGCCTGGCGAACATCGATTCGATAGCAGGAAGAGTCGACATGGTTTTCCAGCGCCGCCATGACAGAAGTGTCTTGATCGAACTCAAGCCACTCTATGCTCAGCACCGCCTTGCGATACACGACCTGCACCGGGTTCCTCAGTCCCTCCCAGACAATGGCCGTGCGTAAGATGTCGTGTCGGTCGATGACCTGGTTGAAAATGTCGACAAACTCTTCAAGGTCGGCCTTTTGAGCAAAACTGACGGCTTGTGAGGTGATATAGATATCGCCTTCACTCTGCATCAGGTGGTGAAACAGAATGCCCTCCTGCAGGGGAGCCAGTGGATAGATATCCTGTATGTTGGCGGCCCCGCCGGGCACGGCGGCCTCGATACTGCGAACTTCCTCTTCGCTCAGCTCGACCAGCGAGATCATTTCCGGCGCAAGCGACTCACAATCATGCGGGATCCGGTTGGCCGCAATCACTGTTTCGACATGGCTATCCGCAGGTGTGACGACCTGTGCAAACTCGCCAAGGCCGGGGTTCTGGAACAGATCCTTGACCGACGCCGTCCATCCCAGCCTGCGGATATGACTGATCACGTCCAGCGCGAGCAAGGAATGCCCGCCCAGCTCGAAGAAGTTATCGAGAACCCCGACATTTTCGACGTTGAGCACCTGCATCCATACCATTGCGAGCTGCTGCTCCAGCTCGCTGCGAGGGGCGACATGGTTTTTCTGCACGTGACTGCCGTCAGGCCTGGGCAGTGCCTTGCGATCGAGCTTGCCGTTGGCGGTCAGCGGCAAACCGGCAACGAACATCAGGTACGTCGGAACCATGTGCTCCGGCAAAACCGCCTTCAAATGATCGCGTAGCCCGTGACGCAAACGATCGAGCGCCTCCGTGTCCGAGGATTGATGGGGCGCCGGCACAAGGTAGGCTGCCAGTTGCTTTGCGCCTGCCCTGTCGATATCGATCACCACGGCTTCGCGAATACCCGGGTGTTTTTGTAATGTGGCTTCGATCTCGCCCAACTCTATGCGCATCCCCCGGATCTTTACCTGATGGTCGATACGTCCCATGTACTCGATCACGCCATCGGGGCGATAACGCGTCAGGTCACCGGAACGGTACAGCCGCCCCCCACCTCGCTCGCTTTGATCGAAGGCGTCAGGAACGAAGCGCTCGGCAGTCAGGGCGGCCCGCCGATGATAGCCACGAGCAAGCCCTGCACCGCCCAGGTAAAGCTCCCCGGTAGTACGTGGCGCAACAGCCTGCAAATGCTCGCTGAGAATATGCGTCTTGAGGTTGTCGATCGGCACGCCGATTGGCACGCTGTTCGTTGCCTCCTGACTGCATGTCCAGTGCGTAACGTCGATTGCCACCTCTGTCGGACCGTACAGGTTGTACAAACCGGCCTGCGGTAGCCTTGCAAGTGTCTGAAGCGACAAGGCCACCGGAAGGGCCTCGCCACTGCAGATGATGCGCTTGATACTTGTACACGTTTCAACCGTCTCACTGGCCATGAAGGCCTGCAACATGGAAGGAACGAAGTGCAGGGTCGTGACACCGAAGCGGTTGATCGTTTCGATCAGACGCTCAGGCTCACGATGCGCTGCGGGCTGCTCCACGACCAGACAGGCCCCCGTCAACAGCGGCCAGAAGAATTCCCAGACAGAAACATCAAAGCTGAACGGGGTCTTTTGCAGAACGACATCGCTGTTATCGAGCGCATAGGCACGCTGCATCCAGCACAGTCGATTGATCAGCGCGGCGTGAGTATTGCCTGCGCCTTTGGGCCGCCCCGTCGAGCCGGAGGTATAAATGACATAAGCCAGGTTGCTTGCGTGAATGACGTTATCCGGATTCTCCTCGCTGTATGCCTCAAGCCATTGCTGCCCTGATTGCAACTCCAGGCACCTTACGCCCTCGGGAATCGGCAGTTGCCCTTGCAGATGCTCTTGGGTCAGCAGCAAACCGATACCGCTGTCCTCGATCATGTAAGCCAGTCGATCCCGGGGATATTCAGGGTCGAGGGGGACATAGGCCCCTGCGGCTTTCAACACCGCCAGCAGCGCCACCACCATCTCGATACTGCGCTCTGCAGCCACGCCGACCAGTACATCGGGACCGACCCCGAGTTCTCGTAATTTATGAGCCAACCGGTTGGCCCGTTGATTCAACTGCCGATAGCTCAACGTCTGACTGTCGAAAACGACTGCCACCGCCTCGGGATCAAGCGTACATTGCGCTTCAATCAATTGATGAAGGCTGGATGAAACCGGATAGTCCATGTCGGCACCCTTCCAGTCATGGAGCATCAATTGGCGCTCATCGTGGCTCAGCAGCGGCAATTGACCGACGCGTTGCGCAGGTTGCTCGACGATACCTTTCAGCAAATTCAGCCAGTGCCGGCCCAGTTGTTCGATGGTCGACGAATCGAACAGGCTCTTTGTGTAGATCAGGGACGCACTGATAACCCCTTCGTGCTCAAAGGTATTCAAGGTCAGATCGAACTGGGTCGACGTTCTCGCCCATGACAGATGCTCCATCATCAGGCCCGGTAGCTGGCGGCGGTCGCCCTGGCGGCTGGTCTGATAGTTGTACATCACCTGAAATAACGGCGTATGACTCAGATTGCGTTCGGGGTGCAGTGCCTCGACCAACTGCTCGAAAGGGAGATCCTGATATGACTGGGCAGCCAGAGCGGTTGCATGAACCTGCTGCAAGAGCTCGCTGAAGGTGATGCCGTGATCGAACCGGGCCTTGAGCACCTGGGTGTTGACGAAAAAACCGATCAGCCGCTCAGTCTCGACACGGCTGCGGTTGGCGATGGGCACGCCAATGCGAATATCGTGCTGCCCGGTATAGCGATGCAGCAACGTCTGAAAACTGGCCAGAAGCAGCATGAACAGGGTCACACCACTTTTCTGCGCCAGTCGACCGAGAGCAGTGGCAAGCCCTTGTTCCAGCTCAATGTCCAGGCTGGCCCCGCTGTGCGCCTGCAAGGCCTGCCGAGGACGATCGAAAGGCAGCTCCAGTACCGGTTGCTCCCCCTCTAACTGAGCCTGCCAATACGCCAGTTGCCGCTCTTGTTCACCGGCCTCCATCCAGTGACGCTGCCAGATTGCATAATCGGCATACTGGATCGGCAACGCCGGCAACGTCACGGCGTGCCCTGTGCAGTACCCCTGATACAGTTGAATGAGTTCGTCGATCATGATCGGCATCGACCAGCCGTCAGAGACGATATGGTGCAGCGTCAGAATAAGAACATGCTCGTCTTCTTCGAGTCGAAGCAGTTTGACCCTCAGCAAAGGCCCCTTCTCCAGATCGAAGGTTCGTTGTACTTCCTCCTCGACCTGAGCCTGAAGCCTGGCCTCTCGCTCATCCATGGACGCTGGCTCGACCGGTTCAACGTTCAGAATGAAGGGCACAGGCGGATGAATCATCTGAACAACCTGATCACCCACCTGCCCGAACGTGGTCCGAAGCGTCTCATGACGCTGGATCAGAGCCTCAAGACTCTTGCTCAAGGCTTCAACATCGAGCGCGCCTTTCAGGCGCAGGGCCATGGGGATGTTATAGGCCGTACTGTGGGGGTCGAACTGCCACAAAAACCACTGGCGTTGTTGAGCGTAGGAGAGCCGCAAAGACTCTCCTTTATCCCTTGCGCAAATGGGCGCGACTCCGTAAAGGTTGACCCCTTGACGTTTGAGTAGAGCAGCCAGAGCCTTACGCTCTTTAGTGGACAACGATTGTACGGAGTCGAGCAACGCTTGCACTGGAATATCCCCTATGAAATCAGTTCATCAATTTCCTCTGCTGTAAGACGTTTGAGTGCCTCTATGGATTTAGCCAGTTCGGCATGCGCAGGATCGACCTGGGACAATTTGCCGGTCAGCATTTTTGCCAGATCCATCAACCTGGGAAACTCAAAAACATCCCTTAATGAAACCGTGATTCCGGCCTCTTCACTGAGACGGCTGGCGACTTGGGTTGCCAGCAATGAATGCCCGCCCAACTCGAAGAAATGATCGCCAAGACCCACGTTCCCGACGCGCAGTACATCGGCCCAGACGGCGGCGATCTGCTGCTCCAGATCGCTTTGAGGCGCAAGATAATCGCGTTGCAGACCACCCTCTGGCGCAGGCAGCGCCTTGCGATCCAGCTTGCCGTTAGGCGTCAGTGGCAGCTCGTCCAGGAACAAAAGGTGCGCAGGCACCATGTAGTCGGGCAGAACAGCCTGCAAATGCTCACGCAACGCCGTGCGCGAAGTAGCCTGATCTTCAACCCCGGTTAATCGGGCATCGGCGGCGATCAGATAGGCCGCCAGTTGCCGGCTTCCTCCTGGCCCATCGACATCAAGCACCACGGCCTCTTGAATATCGGCATGTTCGCGCAGCGCCGATTCGATCTCTCCCAGCTCTATACGGAAACCGCGGATCTTCACCTGGTGGTCAATGCGTCCCAGGTATTCGATGACACCCGTGGCGCTGGAGCAGGCCAGATCGCCGCTGCGGTAAAGCCGGCCGCCTCCCTGCGCGGACGAGTCGAACGGATCGGGGATGAAGCGCTCGGCCGTCAAGGCCGGATGCTGGTGATAACCACGCGCGAGCCCTGCCTGCCCGACATGCAGCTCCCCCTGACAGCCGGGTGCTGCCGCAGAGAGCTGGTTGTCGAGTAAAAACCATGACAGGTCCTTGATGACCTTGCCGATCGGGCTAACGGCACCACTGTCCAGATCGTTGCAGCTTAAAGGGCAATACGTCACGTGCACCGTGGTTTCGGTAATGCCGTACATGTTGAACAACTGCGGCCGCTTATCGCCATGACATGCCCACCATGCACGCAGGCTGCCGATATCCAGCGCCTCTCCGCCGAATATGACGTAACGCAGCGCCAGACCTGCACCTTCCTCGGCCGCCTTGCAGGCTACAGGAATCAGCTGCTTGAATGCCGAAGGCGTCTGGTTGAGCACGGTAACCTGCTCGTTGACCAGCAACGCATGAAAGGCTTCGGGGGCACGCGCGACATCCTTGGGCACCATGACCGCCCTGGCGCCGTGCAAGAGGGCTCCAAACAATTCCCAGACCGAAAAGTCGAACGCATAGGAGTGAAACACACTCCAGACATCGTGTTCGTCGAACTGGAACTCGTCCTGCGTAGCCTGCAACAGACGCACGACATTGCCGTGAGGCACAAGCACGCCTTTGGGATGGCCGGTCGAACCTGACGTATAGATCACATAGGCCAGATTGTCAGGACGGGTCAGGTTATGCGGGTCGGCCTCGCTGCAGTGGGCCGACTCATCGGCCAGGGCCTGCAAAGACAGGCAGCGAACGCCTGCGGGAACAGATAACGGCGTCTGCAGGTGGGTATCGGTCAACAGCAAGCGAATACCACTGTCCTGGATCATAAAGGCAAGACGATCCTGAGGATATTCAGGGTCCAGTGGCACATAAGCTCCACCGGCCTTCAGAATCGCCAATACGCCGACGACCATGTCTGCACTTCGCTGCACGGCAAGGCCCACCAAGACATCGGGATCGACACCCTGTTCACGCAGCGCGTGCGCCATTCGATTCGCCCGCTGATTCAATTGCCGATACGTCAGTCTGCGTTCGCCGTCTACAACAGCAACCGCTTCCGGCCGTCGCCCGGATTGAGCTTCGATCAGCTGATGAATACAGGCAGCGTCCTGATAGCGGGTGTGCTGAGTATTCCACTGGCTTATCACCTGTTGTTGCTCATCCATGGCGAGCACGGATAACCGGGCAATGCACTGGCTCGGGTGTTCGACGATGCAGTGCAGCAGGTGGTCGAAGTGCCGGGCAATTTGCACCACGGTCTGATCACTGAACAGCCTGCGGTCGTAGGTGTAGCGAATCGACAGCGTGTCATCGCAGTCAATCAGCAAGGTCAGCGGATAATTGGTCTGCTCAAGATTATGGGGCTGCGTGAACTCAAGATCGGTCGTACCGCCTTTTTGCAGGGCCTGCGACACAGGATAGTTTTCAAAGACCATCAAGGTATCGAAAAGCCCTTCGCCTCCAGAGCCGGCCCATCGTTGAATATCGTAGAGCGGTGCATGCTCGTACTCACGCAACGCCAGGTTCAGACTCTGAACCTGTGCAATCCATTCATCCACGCGCTGTTCGGCTCGCGGACTGGCCACGATCGGCAAGGTATTGATAAACAGCCCAAGCTGTTGCTCGACCCCTTTAAGATCGGCTGGACGCCCCGATACGGTAGCGCCGAAGGCCACGCAGTCCTGCCCGGTATAGCGTTGCAACAGCAGCAGCCAGGCGGCTTGTACCACGGAGTTGATCGTCACTCGGTTCTTTCTGGAAAACTCCGTCAGTGCCGATGTTTGCGGCCTGCCTGACATCTGATAATAGTCGCCGTGACCTTCCCCGAGGGTCGAGCTGTCTTGCCGGATGGCCTGAACCAGTCGTGTCGGCACCTCCAGTGCTTTGACCTGCTCACGCCAGAAAGCTTCGCTCTTGTGCTTGTCCTGGGCCTCCAGCCATTCGATATGATCACGGAATCGTCCTTGAAGAGCCTCGGGCTGTTCGCCACGATAATGCTGAAGGACTTCGTCAAGCAGGCGAGAACTGCTCCACCCATCCAGCAAAATATGGTGGCGCGTGTAAATCAGATGATGATTCTGCGGGCCTGTCTGGATGAGCGTCAAACGTGACAATGGCTCACCGAGCAGATCAAAACCACGCTGTCGATCTGCCGCAGCGCATTGATCAAGCGCTGTTTCGAGTCCGTCTTGCTGGCGCCAGTCCAGAACAGTGAACGGTAGATCAATCTGCTTGCGAATGACCTGAACCGGTCGGTCGAATTCAGTCAGGAAGTTGGCCCTCAAGACCTCATGACGTGCGATCGTTTTTTGCCAGGCCTGCCTGAATCGTGTGACATCGAGGCCTTTGATATCGACCCGTAGCTGATTGATATAGTCGCCCGCGTCTTTGTCGATGAGCGTATGAAACAGCATGCCCTCCTGCATGGGCGACAAGGGGTAGATATCTTCGATATCGGTGGCTGGTACCGGAAAGCGATCCAGTTGCTGCTGGGTCAGTCCGGCCAACGGGAAATCGGACGATGTGACACCGCCATGGCGTTCATCAGCGCAGTGGTCAACGATGTCACGCAATACCTGTTCGTAAGCAAAAGCCAGGTTCTCGATGGTCTGGGGCCTGTACATATCCTGACTGAACGTCCACTCCAGCCTGAGCTCACCGTTGAACACCTGGCCATTGATCGTCAACCAGTTGCCCAAAGGTGCCGAATCGTCTTGCCCTCTGCCGCAACGCTCGGCGGCAGGCGTGAAGAGCGCTCCTTCATCGGAGCTGAAGCTGCCATCGAATTGCCCCAGGTAATTGAACGTGACCCTTGGCTCGGGCAAGGCTGCCAGTTTCTCGCGCAGGGTTTCATTGCCCAGATAGCGGGCAATGCCATACCCGATGCCTTTGGCAGGTAGGCTCCGCAATTGCTCCTTGATCGTCTTGATGGATGCTTCGATGCCGGCTTGAGGCGTCAATTTCACCGGATAGAGACTGGTAAACCAGCCCACCGTCCGACTGATATCGATGTCGTCGAACAAATCCTCACGGCCATGCCCTTCAAGTTGAATGAGCACCGACTCAGCCTGCGCCCATGAGCAAAGTACCTTGGCCAGCGCGGTCAGTAACAGGTCGTTGATTTGGGTTCGATAGGCAGCCGGCGCCTGCTTGAGCAACTTGTCGGTAAGTTCTGCACTCAGGCAGCTCTGCACGCAAGCCGCCTGTGCGCTGACCAGTGTTCCTTCGTCATTGTCACGCGGCAGATCCCGTGGCGTATCGTCCGGGCTGGCAAGCCAGTAAGGCACCTCGGCTTGCAATGCATCATCCCGGGCATACAGATGCAGCTTCTCGGACCACTGCTGTAACGAACTCGTTTTCGGCGCAATCCGCACAGGCTTGCCGGCCTCAAGCTGCTGATAGGCCGTTTGCAGATCCTCCAGCAGAATCCGCCAGGACACGCCATCGACGATCAAATGGTGTGCGATCAGCAACAGGCGCTGCTCATTCCCGGGCAGATCGAACAGAACGGCCCTGAACAAGGATCCGCGTTCCAGATGAAGACTGCGCTGGGCCACGTCTGCCAAGGTATTGAGCTCATCAAGGCTGCATGGCTTATGGTTCCACAGGATATCCGGTACATCATTGGCCTTGAACGCGGCCTGCCATTGCCCCTCGGCGGACTGACTGAAGCGCACGCGCAAAGCGTCATGCTGCTCGAGCAAAGCCAGCAGCGCGGCTTGAAGTGACTCGCTGCGCAAGGCTTGACGAGGCTGTAGAAGAATCGACTGGTTCCAGTGGTGACGCTGCTCGATGGCTTGTTCGAAGAAGCGCGACTGAGCCGGCAACAATGCCAGCTTGCCGGTGACAGTACCTTTAGCGTGCGGATCCGGCGTTGGCCTGGTTTCAATACGGCGCGCAACCAGTGCCAGTTGGCCTATGGTCTGCTTTTCAAACACTTGCTTGGGGGTCAGTTTCAGGCCCTTGCGCTTGGCGCGGGCAATAATCTGCAAGCTGAGAATGGAGTCTCCGCCCAGCTCGAAGAAGTTGTCATTTGTACCGACCCGCTCCAGCTTGAGCACCTCGGCCCAGACGGACGCCAGAAGACTTTCAACTTCATTGGTGGGGGCCCGATAGTGCTCTCTGGGGGCACCCGATTCAGGGAGAGCCTGTTTATCCAGCTTGCCATTGGCGGTCAAGGGTAACCGATCCACAAGGATCACCTGCGCCGGCACCATATAATCCGGCATGCGTGCCTTCAGCGCTTGCTGTATATGCGCACTCGTGACATCCGGTTCTACAGCGCAGTAACCCACCAACTGAAGCCTGGCGACATCGTTTTCCATCGGCAGAGCAAGCACGGCCGACTCACGCACACCGGGCAGACTTTGCAGCACCCGTCCCACTTCACCGGGTTCAACGCGGTAACCCCGGATTTTTACCTGATCATCCGTTCGACCGATGTACTGCACCTGCCCCTCATCGGTCAGGCCAGCCCGGTCACCCGAACGGTAAAGCCTTTCACCGCCATCGGTAGGAATGAAGCGCTCAGCCGTTTGTGCGGCACGCCCCAGATACCCCTGAGCCAGCCCCCGCCCCCCCAGATACAACTCTCCTGAAGCATTGGGCGCCACAGGATTGAGCCGGGCATCCAGAATCAATGCACAGGTATTGCTCAACGGGCGACCCACCGGGACGCTGTGGGTCGATTGTGCGGCCTGATCCACCTCGTACGTCAGCGTGCCGACGGTGGTTTCGGTCGGGCCATAATGGTTGATGATCCGGCACTGCGGCTTAAGCTCACGAATGTGCTCGACCAACTGCCAGGACATCGCCTCGCCACCGAGGATCAATACCTGCTCAGGCAGTACATCAGCAGGTCTGGCAGCCTGCAGCAGCCCTTGCAAGTGGCTGGGGACAATCTTCAGTACCGAAATCCGGGCCTCTGCCATATAACGGGCAAAGTGGTCAGGATCAAAGGCATGTTCCTGCGAGAGCAGATGCAACGTATTCCCGGATGCCAAAGCCCCGAACAGCATGGTATGCCCAAGATCCGCAGCAATGGTCGACACCATTGCCATATTGGCGTTCTCAGGCAGATCCAGGCGCACCCGCACGGCTTGAAGATAGTTCGCCAGGGCCCGATGACTGATCACAACACCTTTAGGCTGGCCGGTCGAGCCTGAGGTGTAGATCGTGTAGGCCGCTTGTGATGGATCAATCTCTACAGCCGGCGGCTCACTGCTGCAGGTTGACCACCGTTCAGGCTCGTAGACCAGTACCGGACAGCCTTCAAGCGCCGCGAACGGGAACCGGCCTGACTGAATGACCAGCCTGGCGGCGCTGTCCCGTACAATCTGTTGCAAACGCTCTACAGGTTGCCGGTTATCGATCGGCAAATAAACCGCACCGACTTTCAAGACCGCCAGAAGGCTGGTGACCCAATCTACCGAGCGTTCCTGACAAAGAGCGACGATATGGCCAGCCTGGATACCTTGCGCCTGAAGATAGCGAGCCAACTGGTTCGAGCGTTGCTCAAGCGTCTCATAGCTCACACGATCCCCTGACGCTACCACTGCATCACGATTGCCTTGCCGCTCGACGCTGTGCCGCCAGAGTGCGAGAAAATCGTGAGCCGCAAACGACTGGCGCTCTCCCTCCAGCCGGACAGCGGCAGCGCGGGCAGTCAGTCGCCCTACCGGCAAATCTCCCGACGCCACCAGGTTCATCATCCGGTGTTCAAGCTGCAAGGCCAGTTCAGCAACGCTCGCGTTTGAATAGTCTTTGCAGTGATAGGCCAGCGTCAGCTCAAGCTGGTCGCCCAGGCTGGCAATGACACTGAGCGGATAATTGTTACGCCCCCCACGGTATAGCACCTTGCCGTCTTCCAGAACGTTCGACTTATCGTCCAGTTGACGAACACGAAGTGCGCCCGGTGCTTGCTTCAGCGCTTCGTCGATCGGATAGTTTTCAAACACCAGAATACTGTCGAAAAGGGCCTCACCCTCTGAGAGATCGGTATATCTGGGGAGGCCGGACAACGGGGTGAATTCAAACTCCCGGCTCTCGGCACTTTGTTGCTGAAGACGCTGTAGCCAGTGAACGACATTCTGTTGGTTGTCGATCGGAATGCGCGATGGCAGCGTATTGATGCACACGCCCACGACCGTCTGAATCCCGGCAAGGCTCGCGGATCGACCCGATGTCGTCACACCAAAGAGCGCTTCGTCGCGATCCGCGTACCCTGCCAGTAGCAATCCCCAGGCCGCCTGCACGAGGGTATTGACCGTCACCCCCGCCTGGCGTGCAAAACTTCGAATGCGCTGGCTGTCTTCATAAGAGAAAACCACGGTTTGCTCAGCGTAACGCGTGTCCTGGCGCGTCGCCCGCAGCGGCAAAGGCGTCTTTTCATCGAACCCGCAAAGCACGCGTTGCCAATAAGCGTCCAGTGCCGTCTTATCCTGCTCATGACCCCATTGAATGTACCGGGTATAAGGCAGGCTGGCCGATAATCGATACACCTCACCCCGCAGCAGGGCCTGGTAGCTCATCAGCAGATCGCCGAGCACCTTGCTCACACTCCACCCATCCAGGGAAATGTGATGCAGCGACCAGTAAAAGCACCAGCGGTTTTCCCCGGAGACGAACACATCAATTGAAACCGGAGTACCTTGGCGAAAGTCAAAACCACGGGCCTTACTGTTTGAAAGGCGTTCTTTTATCACCTGCTCCGTCGCGTCACTGGAAAGATGATCGACGTGCGTCACGTCGATATCCAGCCAGGGCGTCTTGAAGACAATCTGCAAGGGCTTATCGACTTCTTCCCATCGATAGTTGGAGCGCATGACCTGATAATGGCCGGCGACCTGCTCCCACGCCTGGCAGAACAGAGCCTGATCAAAGGGGCCTTCGATATCGAATCCAAACTGATAGAAGTACGGATCCTGCCCCTCTGCCTGCAGCGAATGAAAGAGAATCCCTTGCTGCAGGGAGGACAATCCGGAAATGATTTCAATGTCGGCTTTGTTCCGAACGGGCGGCTGTTTGTTCACGCGCTATCTCCTGAATTTAAAGAATTTCGTCCAGCAAACAATCCAACGCCTGCTGATCCATCTCGACCCCGACAAGATCAGACGGCGTCATCCCGCCGGTCCCGCTGTGTGTGCAATGCTCGATCACTTGTTTCAGTTCCCTGGCGTACTCATCCGCGAGCCATGCGATGGTGTCGGTCTTGAACATGTCCCGACTGAAACTCCAATCCAGGCTCAACTCACCGCCGTAGACCTGACCATTGATAGAAAGCCAGTTACCCAGAGGCGCCTGCGCGCTCTGACTGTCACCCGCGCTTTCCGAAGCGGGGGTCAGGAACGCCTGACCCGGGTGGGTTCCGGCCGGTTGAGGCTGTACGTCAAAACTGCTATCGAACTGGCCCAGATAGTTGAATGTGATGCGCGGGGTGGGAAGACCGGCCAGACACGTGCGGGCAGACTCATCGCCCAGATAACGCAAGGCACCAAAACCGATCCCTTTGTTCGGGATCGCGCGCAGTTGCTCCTTGACCCGCTTGATCGAAGCCTCAAGTGTCGATTCGGCCGTCAGCTTCACGGGGTACATGCTGGTGAACCAGCCGACCGTTCGGGTCAGATCGACAGGTTCGAAAATATCCTCACGGCCATGGCCTTCCAGTTGAACCAGAACCTCGTTGTGCCCGGTCCAGCGGGCCAGGACGCGAACCAGGGCACTGAGCAACAGGTCATTGACCTGGGTTCGATAGGCCGCAGGCGCGTCTTGCAACAACTGTCGGGTGCAGGCCTGATCCAGCCGGGTCTCTACACTTCCCACCTGGCTGGCCAGCAAGGAACCCTGGGGGTCATCGCAAGGAAGATCGGCACCTACCCCAACGCTCTGGGCGCGCCAGTAGGCCAACTCATGATGCGCAGCATCACTGCGGGCATAAACCTGCAAGTGCTCGGCCCAATCACGCGTGGAGGTGGTCTTGGCCGACAGGCTGACCTTTTGGCCGGCAGCCACTTGCTCGCAGGCGCTTTGCAGATCCTCGAGCAGAATGCGCCAGGAGACACCATCCACCGCCAAGTGATGGATCGCAATCAACAAACGCTGGCTCGCATCGGGCAGTCTGACCAGCAACGCTCGCAATAAAGGCCCGTGCTGCAAATCCAGGCTGCGTTGAGTGTCAGTACACACGCGCTCCAGCTCTGCCTGATCCTGCACATCCACCTGCCACAACAAAGCACTGGCCTTTTCGGCCTCTTTGCGTAGCGGCCGCTCGGTGTAGCGTACCTGCCACTGCCCATCGCTCGACGGTACAAAACTCAGGCGCAGGGCATCATGGTGAAGTACCAGGGCCTCAAGCGCCTGCTCCAATACCCGGGCATCGAGCAACGCGCCCGGTGTGAGGAGCAATGCCTGGTTCCAGTGGTGCGGTTCGGGAATACCCTTGTCAAAAAAGTACTGATGAATGGGCAATAGCAAGCCTTCACCAGTGAGCGGCCCCTGATCGACCGGCCTGTCGATCAGCTCGCCACGTCTGGCAACCGACGCCAGCAACGGTACCGTCTGATACTGGAAAAGCTCCTTGGGCGTGAAGTGAATACCCGCCTGGCGGCAGCGGCTGACCAACTGGATTGAAATAATCGAGTCGCCACCCAGCTCAAAGAAGCTATCCGCCATGCCGACTTGCTCGACCCCCAGTACTTCAGCCCACAGATCGGCCAGTTGCTGCTCCCACTCACTCTGAGGTGCCACATACACTTGCTGGTTGTGACTGACCTCAAGGGCAGGTAATGCCTTGCGATCAAGCTTGCCATTGGGCGTCAGCGGCAACGCCTGCAGAAATACCAGATGAGCGGGAACCATATAGTCCGGCAGGGAAGCCTTCAGGTGGTCGCGCAACGTAGTACGCAGTATCGACACATGTTCCTGCTCGACAGGCAGAGGTTCGGCGGTGACCACGTAAGCGGCCAATTGCTTGCCCGTCTGCACCTCGATATCAATCACGACGGCATCGCGAACGGCTGAATGTTTCTGCAACGTCGACTGGATTTCACCCAGTTCGATCCGCACGCCCCTGATCTTTACCTGATGGTCAATACGCCCGACATAATCGATGAGCCCTTCAGGCTGGAAGCGCGCCAGATCGCCGGTTCGATACAAACGCCCGCCACCCTCTTCGCTCTCGTCATAAGGGTCTGGAATAAACCGCTCGGCTGTCAGTGCCGGGCGACGCCAGTAGCCCTCACCCACACAGTTTCCACCGATATGAATTTCACCCTCTTGCCCGATCGGCACCGGATCTCCCCCACTGCCCAGCAGGTAGATCCGCGTACCAGGCAATGGGCGGCCGACAGGCAGTGACTCATGCGCTGAAACGTGTCTGGTCGCGTGGGCAATCACCACGTCGGTACACTCAGTGGGCCCGTAGGTGTTGTGAATCGTGACCTGCATTCCCGATACGCTCTGCATCCAGCCCGCCAGCTCGCCTGGCTGGATGGCCTCGCCACCAAGTAATACGTGCTTGAGGGATGCGAGCGCCGAACAGTCCTCTTTCAGCAGAGGATAAAACGCGCTCGGTGCGCAGTTCAGGACGGTGATGGAATGCTCCGCTATCTGTTGTCGGTACGCGTCGGGATCATAGCCAGGTGCAGCCAGGTGCAATTGCCCCCCGCCACACAAAATGCCGTAGATGTTCTTTTGCGTCAGGTCAAAGCTGTACGAGCTGACCAGCAGAAGCTTGTCGTGAACCGTGAACCGGCAGGCTTCCTTGAACCAGTGCAACAAATTGACAAAGCTTGCGCGCCTGACCGCTGCGCCTTTGGGTTGACCTGTCGACCCGGATGTATAAATCACATAGGCAAGCTGACCCGGCAGCACCTCGATACCCGGATCAGACTCACTGTAGCCTTCCAGCCATTGCGCACCGGTGTCCAGATGCAGTACCTGCACGTCAGTGGGCAAGGACACGTGTTTCGACACGTCGGCCTGGGTCAGCAGCAAACTCACGCCGCTGTCTTTGATCATGTACGTCAGACGGTCTTCAGGGTACTGCGGATCCAGAGGTACGTACGCGGCACCCGCTTTGAGGATCGCCAGCAACCCCACGACCATTTCAATGCTGCGCTCGACGGCCAGTCCCACCAGCGCATCAGGTCCGACTCCCAAATCACGCAGTTTGTGGGCCAATCGGTTCGCCTGTTTGTTCAGTTGTTGGTAGGTCATCTGGCGATGACCGCAAACAACAGCGACAGCCTCCGGGCTGCTCTTCACCTGCTGCTCGAACAACTCATGAATGCATGAACCACTTTCGCAGGAGCGTCCAGCATGGCTCCATGCCTGAAGCTGGCGTTGCTCGACCTCATCCAGCAAGGAAAATGCACCAATGGCCTGGCCAGCCATGTGGATGCAGCCGGTCAGCAGCGCGGCAAAATGGGTGGATATTTCGGCAACCTGTGAGGGGCTGAAATGCGTACGGATATAACTGTAGTGCAGCGTCAGTTCGTCCCCTAACCCCATGGCCACGGTCATCGGATAATTGGTTCGCTCGTAATGTTGCACTCCGGTGAATTGCAAATCGCGCGGAGCGCCTTGTTCCAGTGCCTCGGCAACGGGATAGTTTTCGAATACCAGCAAGGTATCGAAAAGCGCCTCGCCACTACGGCCTGCCCAGCGTTGAATTTCAAACAATGGTGTGTGCTCTTGTTCTCTGAGCAGCAGACTCTGTTTTTGTAGCGCTTGCAGCCAGTCAGAAAAAGTCTGTTCGGCGCGTGGGGTAGAGACGACCGGCAATGTATTGATGAAAAGACCGATCTGTTGCTCGACACCGCGCAGGTCAGCCGGACGCCCTGAAACCGTCGCACCGAACGTCACGGTATCCAGCCCGGTATAACGCTGCAAAAGCAGCAGCCAGGCAGCCTGAATCACGGTATTGAGCGTGACTTTCTGTTGGCGTGCGAACTCGGCAAGATGCCGCGTCTGATCACGATCCAGCACCTGATACAGGTCATCATGCCCCTCATGGCTGTTCACCTGCTGGACGTGGCCGGAGCGCGCAAGTGCCTGAGACAGACGTGTCGGCTCTTGCAGAGCCTTTAGCTGGTCGCCCCAGAACATTTCACTGGCCTGCTTGTCCTGCTGCTGCAACCAGGCAATGTAGTCTCTGTATCGTCCTGAAGCAGGGGCAACACCGTGACCGGCGTAACGCTGCAATACCTCGCCCAACAACTGCGAATTACTCCAGCCGTCCATCAGAATGTGGTGGCTGGTGTAAATCAGATGATGGGTCTGCTGCCCGGTCATGACGACATCCAGGCGCTGCAACGGAGCCTGGCTTAACACGAAGCCTTTTGTGAGCGTCTCACTGGCCAGCGTATCCAGCGCCTGCGGCTGATCGGTCGAGGCACTGAAGTCGTAAATGGTAAACGGCAGTTGTGCCTCTCTATAGACGACCTGAACCGCTTGCTCCAACCCTTGCCAAACGAAGCCTGTGCGCAGAATGTCATGAGCAGCGAGTGTTTCCAGCCATGCTTTTTTGAATCTCTCGACCTCAAGCCCGGTGACATCCATGCGCATCTGGTTGATGTATTCACCGGCCTCCTGCTCGTACAAAGAGTGGAACAGCATGCCTTGCTGCATGGGCGAAAGAGGATAAATATCCTCGATCAACGCTGCTGGAATGGGCAGTTCATCCAGCTCAGCCTGGGTCATGCGCACGAGGGGGAAGTCAGAAGGTGTCACACCCGCCGTGCGTTCATCGGTGCAATGCTCGATCAACGTCATCAGTTCCTGAGCGTACGCATCCGCCAGCGCCTGAATGGTGTCGATGTCGAACATTTCGCGACTGAACGTCCAGCCCAGGTTCAACGTCCCGGCATAAATCTCGCCATTGATCGAGAGCCAGTTGTCCAGCGGTGCCTGGGGGCTGAGTGCATCCCCGGGGTGTTCACTGGCTGGCCTCAGGAACTCGACGACGTCACCTTCAGAGGATCGATCCGACGTCACATCGCCAAACTGGCCAAGGTAGTTGAACGTTATCTTCGGCTCAGGAAGCGCCGCCAGGTGTTCACGCATGTGCGCATCGCCCAGGTAACGCAGGATGCCGAATCCAAGCCCCTTGTCAGGCACCGACCTGAGCTGCTCCTTGATTTGCTTGATCGAATCGGCCCATGCCTGGGCAGGTGTCAGCTTGACCGGGAACAGACTCGTGAACCAGCCTACCGTACGGGTCAGGTCGACATCACTGAACAAATCCTCGCGCCCGTGCCCTTCCAGCTGGATGAGCACTGACTCGGTCTTTGTCCAGTGCACGACGACACGTGCCAATGCCGTCAGCAGCAAGTCGTTGATCTGGGTACGGTAGGCCGCCGGAGCGTGATGCAACAGTTTGTGTGTATACGCCGGGCTCAACTGCGTATTGATATTGAAGGCGTCGGCCCCGCACGGAGGGCTCGATAAAGGCCGCCCCGGCAAGTCGACACTCACATCGCCCAGCACGCTCTTCCAGTATTCGAATTCAAGCTGCAAGGCCGCTTGAGAGGCCAGGTGTTGCAGGCGCTCTACCCAGATGTTCAAGCCACTGGTTTTGGCCGGCAGCCTGACACGCTGATTGTCCTGAAGCTGGGTATAAGCGGTTTGCAGATCTTCAAACAGGATCCGCCATGACACGCCATCGACAACCAGATGGTGAATGGCCAACAGCAGCCGCTGGCTGCCATCAGGCAACGTCGCCAACACGGCGCGCATCAACGAGCCATCCTGCAGCTTGAGGCTGCGCTGGGCCTCGTTGCACAAGGCCTGCAGCTCATCGTGGGTATCGAGCGTGGCCTGCCATAACAGCGGCTCGCGCTGCCAGACGCCTTGCAGTTCATCGACCGATCCGTAGCAGGCCTTCCACTCGCCATTGCGTTGCTGCACAAAGCTCAGGCGCAGTGCATCGTGATGCACTACCAGAGACTGGAGAGCCTGTTCAAGCAGGCCACCCTCAAAATGATGTCCGGGTATGAGAAGGAAAGACTGGTTCCAGTGATGGCGCTCGGTCATTTCCAGTTCAAAAAAGCTCTGCTGGACAGGCATAAGCGCAAGCTCGCCCACCGCAGCTCCTTGCTCGATTTGCAGCCCCCCGTCCTCGCCCTCGGAACTTGCCAATGCCAGTGCCTGCACGGTCTGGTGCTGAAAAAGATCCTTGGGTGTGAAACGAATCCCGGCCTGGCGTGCCCGGCTGACCAACTGGATAGAGATGATCGAGTCACCGCCCAGCTCAAAGAAGTTATCGGTCACGCCCACGCTGTCCAGCTTGAGTACATCAGCCCATATAGCCGCAATACGCTGTTCCAGCTGACTGTGTGGCGCGACATACGCCTGCCGGACCTCACGGTAATCGGCCTGTGGCAAAGCCTGGCGATCCAGTTTCCCGTTCGGGGTCAACGGCAACGCATCGAGCAAGACCCAATGCGCCGGAACCATATACTCCGGTAGGCGTTGCAGCAGTGCCTTCCTGATCTGCTCACGGTGACGGGCCCAGTCACTGGCTTCAACCGTATCGTGCAGAACGACATAGCCCACCAACTGCTGTCCTGTCAGCCCTGGCTGGGCAACGGCAACCGCCTCGCGAACCTGATCCAGCGCCATCAACTGCGCTTCGATTTCACCCAGCTCGATGCGCAGGCCACGGATTTTGACCTGATGGTCAGTGCGCCCCAGGTATTCGATCACGCCATCGCTGCGATGCCTTGCCAGGTCGCCAGTACGGTAAAGACGTCCACCGCCCGGCTCACTTTCATCGAAAGGGTCGGGAATGAATCTTTCCGCTGTCATCGCAGGGCGCCGGTGATAACCCTGCGCAAGTCCCTGCCCGCCCAGGTACAACTCCGCCGCCCGGCCAGGCTGTATAAGCTGCAACGCATCATCGAGGATATAACTGCGACGCTGCCCCACACACGTCCCTATCGGGGCATATCCCTCGAAGGGCTCCGTCAGGTCGACGGACCATACCAGCGGGGTGGCAACCGCTTCAGTAGGGCCATAAGCATTGAACACCTGCTCAGCGTCAATAACATCGCCGAGCATATTCAATGTCCAGCCTTCACCCCCCAGGATGCACACGCGCGTACGTAGCCGGGCATGCCCGATATCCTGCACGATCGTTGCTATATAGGCCGGTGGCAGATCGACCACCGTGACACCGTTCTGCTCGATGACATCGATGAGTTCATGGCCCGACAGGTGCTTGATGTCCTCCAGCAACAGGCTGGCGCCAAACACCAGTGGCATGAATAACTGTTCGGCGGCGGCATCAAAGTTCAGAGAGGCCGATTGCAATACCCGATCCCCACGGTCAATGCCATAACGTAGCCCTACGGCATGGCAATGCATGGCAAACGTACCCTGCGCCACCCTCACGCCTTTGGGCTTGCCGGTGGAGCCTGACGTATAAATCACATAGGCAAGGCTGTCAGGCCGGCCTTCGATCCGCTGATCGGTTTCCTCCTCGGCAGTGACTGCCCAATCGTCCAGCAACAACGTATCGAGTGATGCCGGCGCACACAGCTGATCGCGCCACCGGGTATGAGTCAGCAGCAGGTCGATACCACTGTCCTCGATCATGTAGGCCAGGCGATCACCTGGATAATCCGGATCCAAGGGCACATACGCTGCGCCTGCCTTCAGGATCGCGAGGATCCCGACCACCATGTCGACACTTCGCTCCAGCGCAATACCGACCAGCGCGCCAGGACGCAGACGTCTTTTAATCAATTCATCAGCGAGGTCATTGGCCCGGCGATCAAGCTGCCTGTATGTCAGTTGCTGGCCCTGACAGACGATGGCCACGGCGTCAGGTGCCTGTGCAACCTGTTCCTCGATCAAATGGTGAATGCAGCGCGGCGCAGGAGGCGCCACCGCCGCACGATTCCATTCATGCAGCAGCAGGTTTTGCTCGGTGCTGTCCAAGACCGGCAACTCACCCAGCCGGGCGTCCGGTTGCGCAACGATATCGCGCAGTATCTGCACCCAGCGCTGGCTCATGCGCCGGATCGTCTGTTCCTTGAATAGCGCTGTCACATAGCTCAGAGAGGCATGGATGTCGTCAGCGTGTTCGTAGGTATCCAGCGTCAGATCGAATTGAGCCGTCGGGTTATTCCACGGCAGGGTTTCGATACTGATGCCGGCGACCGCCTTGAGGGGGGCACGCAAGGCGCTCTGATGGTTATACATGACCTGAAACAGCGGGCTGTGGCTCAGGCTGCGCTGCGGCTGCAACACTTCTACCAGTTGCTCGAAAGGCAGATCCTGATGAGCCTGAGCGCCAAGGGCTCGCCGCTTTACCTGCTGCAGCAGCGTACCGAACGTCGTCTCCAGATCGAATTCGGCCTTGAGTACCTGAGTGTTGACAAAAAAACCGATGAGCTTTTCCGTCTCGCCCCGTGTGCGGTTAGCGATCGGCACACCGACACGGATGTCGGGCTGCCCTGTATAGCGATGCAACAACGTCTGGAAGCTGGCCAACAGGGTCATGAACAACGTAACGCCCTGCCGTTGCGCCAATGCCCTCAATTGCCCGGCCAGCTCGCGTGGCAAAACAATGTCCAGCCGCGCACCGGCATGGCTTTGCATGAGCGGGCGCGGATAGTCGGTGGCTAACGCCAGGATCGGCTGCTCCCCTCCCAACTGCGCCTGCCAGTACGCCAGTTGCCTGTCCCGCTCTCCAGCATCCATCCAGCCACGTTGCCACGCGGCATAGTCGACATACTGGACAGGCAACGGCGCAGGCTCGACCGGCACGTTCTGGCGATAACCTTCATACAGCGCGACCAGCTCATCAATCATGATTGCGATCGACCAACCGTCCGTGACGATGTGATGCAGGGTGACAATCAGTACATGGTCTTGCTCATCCAGCTGAAGCAACCTTGCCCGCAGCAGAGATCCCTTTTCCAGATCGAACGGCCGGTTGACCTCAGTCTCGACATAGGCCTGGATGTCGGCGCTACGCCCCGTGCCCGAGGCTCGCCATGTGTCTCGTTCAAGGGTGAAAGCATACGCTGGCAAAATGTGCTGAACAGCCTGGTTGTCATCCTGAGAAAAAATCGTGCGCAGCGTTTCATGCCGATTGATCAACCGCTGAAAACTGTGGGTCAACGCAGCGACATCGAGCGCACCCCTGAAACGCAGCGCAGCAGGAATGTGATAAGCGCAACTGCCGGGCTCCAGCTTCCAGAGGAACCACTGGCGCTGCTGTGCATAAGACAATGCCAGAGGCTGGTTGCGATCGATGCGTGTAATGCCCGCAGCGTTGGGGTGGGACTCTTCGATCAATTGCCCAGCGAAGCCTGCCAGTTCCGGTTCTTCGAAGAGAAGACGCAACGGCAGTTCGAGATGAAGCGCCTGGCGCACCCGTGAAACAACCTGGGTGGCCAGCAACGAATGACCTCCGATGTCAAAGAAGTTGTCATGCCGACCGACACGTTCGAGCTTCAGGACATCCGCCCAGATATCGGCGATTTTTTCCTCAAGGTCGCCCTTAGGTGCAACAAAGTCTTGCTGTACAAGACTGGCATCCGGTCTGGGCAGCGCCTTGCGGTTCAGCTTGCCATTGGACGTCAATGGCAACGCCTCAAGAAACAGCCAGTGAGCAGGCACCATGTATTCAGGCAGGGTGGCATTGAGATGCTCCTTGAGAACACGACGCCATTGATGTTGTGCGTCACGGTTCTCCTGCACGCTCGCTTCACGCGGTACGACATAGGCAACGAGCTGTTTTCCCGCCTCTGCGTCAATATCGATCACCGCCGCCTCACTGACCCACTCGTGAGCCAGCAGGCGCGCTTCGATCTCCCCAAGCTCGATCCGGTAACCCCGAATCTTGACCTGATGATCGATACGCCCGATGTAATCGATCACTCCGTCTGCACGGTGCCGGCAAAGATCACTTGTCCGATAGAGACGATTGCCTCCCGTCTCGTCAAAGGGATCGGGAATGAAGCGCTCAGCCGTAAGCGCCGGACGATTGAAATAGCCACGTGCCAATACGTTCGCGCCGATATACAACTCACCGGCCATACCCTGCGGGACGGTTCGCCCCTGAGTATCGAGGATGTACAGGTGTGCATTGGACGCCGGACTGCCAATGGGGGGTAATTGCGACGCGTACAAATCACTCACGAGAAAATCACTGACCACATGCGACTCGGTAGGGCCGTACTGGTTGATCAGCGAACATTGCGATTCCGCCTCCAGCCAGGTGGTCAATGTCGAGGTCAGTTTCAGCTGCTCACCTGCGGTGATGATTTGTTTCAGGTCTGGCAATTTCCTGCCTGAAGAGAGTGCCGCCTCGGCAAACAGTTGAAGCACGGCAAATGGCAGGTAGATTCGCTCGATGCAGGACGTGCTGATCACGTCTAGCAGCAGTGAAAAATCGCGGCGCTGGTTGTCATCGGTTTGCACCAGGGTACCGCCCGTACACAAGCCACTGGTGACTTCCTGGAAGGCGACATCGAAACAAGGTGAAGCAAACAACAAGGTGCGCAAGGCACCCGGCAAACGTTCGTGCTGCCAAGCATTGAGTTGCGAAATGACTCGATGAGGCATCGCAATGCCCTTCGGCCGCCCGGTAGAACCGGAGGTATAGAGCATGTACGCAAGGTTATCCGGAGACGTCCGGTTGACCGGATTGCTCTCGGGGTAGGTCGCCAGTTGCTGCTGCACTTCAACTTGGTCGAGGCATAGCACGAGCGCTTCGTTATCGAAGGGCAACGTATCGCGCAAACGTGCCTGCGTCAGTAACAGCGCGACCTTGCTGTCGTTGACCATATAGGCAAGTCGCTCCTGCGGATACTCAGGATCAAAGGGCACATACGCCCCCCCTGCCTTCAAGATGGCCAGCAGCCCCACCACCATCTCCTGGCCTCGGTCGACCATGAGACCGACCAGGGTATCGGGCCCGACACCGCGCTCGATCAGTGCATGTGCCAACTGGTTGGCCCGATGGTTGAGCTGTTCATAAGTCAATTGCTGATCGGCAAAAACCAGAGCGACGCCGTGCGGGCTTTTTTCTACCTGGGCCTCCACCCGTTGATGCACACACTGATCGCCTGCATACACCGAGGCGCCGCGACGCCAGGCATCCGATTGCAGTGGATGCCAATCGGACAACAACGTGCCGAGGGCGGTATGTCGATGCTTGACCAAGCGCAGCAACACGTCCTTGAGATGATGCGCTATACGCTCTATGGCCTGTTGATCGAACGCCTCATTGGCATAAAGGAAATGAAGGATTAACCGCTCCTCCATAGCGACCAGCAATGTCAGTGGGTAGTTGGTCTGTTGATGATTTCGTACCTCACCAAATTTCAGACCTTGCGGTGCGCCTTTTTCCAGCGCTTGCGAAACAGGGTAGTTCTCGAACACCAGCAGCGTGTCGAACAGCGCCTCTGCGGATGACTGCGCCCAGCGCTGGATATCAAATAACGGGGTGTGCCCGTACTCCCTCATCATGAGATTCTGGTGTTGCAATCGCGGCAGCCAGTCGACCAGGTTGTCTTGCGATCCAGATCCACCCATCATCGGCAAGGTGTTGATGAACAGCCCCACCTGCTGCTCGATCCCCCGCAGCTCTGTCGGGCGGCCTGCGACCGTGACCCCGAAGGTCACGCTATCCTGGCCGGTGTAACGCTGCAGCAACAGCATCCATGCGGCCTGCACCAGCGTATTCACCGTTACCTTCAACTCACGCGCCAGGTCACTCAGCGCCCGGGTCTCAAGCGTGTCCATTGCCAACAGCAACTCACCATGGCTGGCAAGGGACTCTGATGGCTGGCGCTCAATGGCGTTGGCGGCCTGTGCCAGATAGGTAGGAGACTCAAAGGCCTTGAGCTGCTGTTTCCAGAATAACTGACTCTCCTGGTCATCCTGCTGCCCCAGCCAGGCGATGTAATCGCGATAGCGTCCGGGGGCCTTTTCAGGGCATTCGCCCGCATAGTGCTGCAGTACTTCACCCAGTAACTGCGAATTGCTCCAGCCATCCATCAGGATATGGTGATGGGTATAAATCAGGTGGCAGGTGCTATCACCTGTCCTGACTACAGCCAGTTTCAGCAGGGGTGCTTCACTGAGCACATGACCGTCCTTCAACTCTCCTTCGGCCAGACTGTCCAGCGCCGCCTGAAGCTCGACCTGGCCACGCCAGTCGCACACCTTGAATGGCAGGCTTACAGTCTTGCGAACCACCTGAAGGGGTACGTCCAGGTTCTTGAAGACAAACGCGCTGCGCAGGATGTCATGCTGCTGCAATGCCGATTGCCAGGCACTTTTGAATCGTGCGATATCCAGCCTCTGAATATCGACACGCATCTGATTGATGTAGTCGCCCGCTTCCTGCTGATAGAGGGTGTGGAACAACATCCCCTGCTGCATCGGCGACAGCGGGTAGATGTCCTCGATTTCCAGGGCCGGGACTGGCAATGCGTCCAGCTGCGCCTGGGTCAGTTGCACCAGCGGGAAATCCGAAGGTGTAACCCCGGCCGTCTCCTCGGCGCTGCAATGTTCGATCAGATGCTTGAGTTCCTGGGCGTACTCGTCCGCCAGGCGCTGGATCGTCGCCTCGTCGAACATCTCGCGGCTGAAGGTCCAGCCCAGGCTCAACTCACCGCCATACACCTGACCGTTGATCGACAGCCAGTTGTCCAGAGGCGCTTCGATGGCACGCTCAAGACCGGCAGATTCCGGAGCAGGTGTAAAAAATGCGCCATCGGCCTGCTCACCCTTTCGAGCGTCGACAAAACTGCCATCGAACTGCCCCAGGTAATTGAAGGTAATCCGCGGCTGTGGCAACTGCGCCAATACCTGCCGTGCCTGCTCGTCACCCAGATAACGCAGTGCACCAAAGCCGATGCCCTTGTTCGGTACCGCGCGCAGTTGCTCCTTGATCTGCTTGATCGAGCCGGCAAGGTGAGCCTGCGGTGTCAGCTTTACCGGGAACATACTGGTGAACCAGCCTACGGTGCGGGTCAGGTCGATGCTGTCGAACAGATCCTCGCGACCATGGCCTTCCAGTTGCACCAGAACATCCGGCTGTTCGATCCACCGTGCGATGACTCGCGCCAGAGCCGTCAACAACAAGTCGTTGATCTGGGTACGGTAGGCCGCTGGCGCCGCTTGCAGCAGTTTATGGGTCCAGTCCTGATCCAGACGGGTAGTGGCATTGGCAGCGGACTTCCCGTGCAGACTGCCGGCCGGGTTGTCACGGGGCAGCTCTGACGAGCCCCCCTGCAATCGGGTTGTCCAGTAGCCCAGCTCCTGTTGCAAGGCATCGCTCGCCGCGTAAGCCTGCAACTGCCCGGCCCAGGCCTGGGTCGAGCTGGTCTTGGCCGCAAGCCTGACCGGCAGGCCATTCTTTAGTTGGCAATAAGCCGCTTGCAGGTCTTCCAGCAGAATCCGCCACGATACCCCGTCCACCACCAGATGATGGATCACCAGCAGCAAGCGCTGGCTACCATCCGCCAGGCTGACCAGCACCGCACGCAGCAACGGCCCGTCCTGCAGGCTCAAGCTGCGCTGCGCTTCGTTACACAGCGGCTCAAGTTCTTCACTGCCTTGCACGGTGGCCTGCCACAGCAGTGTCCGGGTCTCACCGATCGAACGGTACTGCGCGCTCCACTGCCCGTCAGCCTGCTCGGCAAAGCCCAGGCGCAGCGCATCGTGGTGCTGAACCAGCGCCTGCAAAGCCTGTTCGAGCCACTTGCCGTTCAAGGGCTGGCCCGGCTTGAGCAGCAGCGACTGGTTCCAGTGGTGACGATCAGGAATCGCCGCGTCGAAGAAAGACTGGTGGATCGGCAGCAACAGCGACCGGCCCACGGCAGGCCCCTGGCAGATCGCTACCGCGCCGTCCTCCCCCTCACGGGCTACCGAGGCCAGGCCCTGCACAGTCTGGTGCTGGAACAGCTCCTTGGGCGTAAAACGAATCCCGGCCTGTCGCGCACGGCTGACCACCTGAATCGAAATGATCGAGTCGCCGCCCAGCTCGAAAAAGTTGTCGGTCAGGCCGACCTGCTCCAGTTTCAGCACATCGGCCCAGATCGCAGCAATGCGTTGTTGCAGTTCGCTTTGTGGCGCCACGTAGCCCTGTTGCAACAGGCTGGCATCCGGTTTCGGCAGCGCCTTGCGATCCAGCTTGCCGTTGGCCGTCAGCGGCAGTTGATCGAGGAACAGCCAATGCGCCGGCACCATGTAGTCCGGCAGGTGCTCCTTGAGCGCGGCCTTTAGCACATCGCGCTGGCCGGCCTGGTCTTGGGCATCTATCGCCTCATGCAGCACCACATAACCCACCAGTTGCGGCCCGCTGACGCCTTCCTGAGCCAGCACCACCGCTTCGCGCACTGCCGCTTGCTCGTTCAGCCGCGCTTCGATCTCGCCCAGTTCGATGCGGAAGCCGCGGATCTTCACCTGATGGTCGATACGGCCCACGTATTCGATCACACCGTCGGCGCGGTATTGCACCAGGTCGCCGGTGCGATACAACCGACCACCTCCCTGCTCGCTGCGGTCGAACGGATCGGGCACGAAACGCTCGGCCGTCAGCCCCGGACGGTTCAGGTAACCCCGGCACAGGCCCGCACGACCGACATGCAGTTCCCCGGTAGTGCCCGGCAGCACCGGCGTCAACTGCGCGTTCAGCACGTACCAGGACAGATCCGGGATGGCTTCGCCAATCGGGCTGCCCACGTCGCTGCTCAGGTCGTTCAGGCTCAGCGGACGGTACGTCACATGCACCGTGGTTTCGGTGATGCCGTACATGTTCACCAGTTGTGGAGCTTGATCGCCGAAACGATCGAACCAGGGTCTCAGGCTCTGCACCTCCAGTGCCTCACCGCCAAAAATCACCGTGCGCAGCGATAGCGAGGCATCCGACTCACACGCCACGCGCATCAGTTGCCTGAACGCCGACGGCGTCTGATTCAGCACCGTGACCCGCTCACGTTGCAGCAGGGTATGGAAGTCTTCCGGCGAGCGGCTGACATCGCGTGGCACCACCACCAGGCGCGCGCCATGCAGCAAGGCCCCGAACAGCTCCCACACCGAGAAGTCGAATGCATAGGAGTGGAACAGCGTCCAGACGTCCGAGCCATCGAAGTGGAACCAGTCCTGTGTGGCCTTGAACAGGCGCAGCACGTTGCGGTGCGGCAACAGCGTGCCCTTGGGCTTGCCGGTAGAGCCGGAGGTGTAGATCACATAGGCCAGGTTGTCGGGCTGCACCGCGACATGCGGAGCCGTTTCGGCGTAGCCGGTCAGCACGTGATCCAGCGACTCCAGGAACAGTACCTGCACCCCGTCCGGCACCGGTAAATACTCCAGCAGGTGCGCCTGGGTCAACAGCAGGCTGATTGCGCTGTCCTCAATCATGTAGGCTAGGCGATCTGCGGGGTACTCAGGATCCAGCGGCACATAGGCACCACCAGCCTTGAGGATCGCCAGCAGGCCCACCACCATTTCCAGGCTGCGTTCCACCGCAAGCCCCACCAGCACATCCGGCCCGACACCCAGCTCGACCAGCTTGTGCGCCAGACGATTGGCCTGGCCGTCCAGCTCGCAGTAGGTCAGTTGCTGATCGGTCAGGGTCACGGCAATCGCGTCCGGCGACTGCAATGCCTGCTCGGCGATCAGATGGTGCAGGCATTGCTCACTGGGGTAGCTGGCTTCAGCCGGGTTCCAGTCTTGAAGCACCGCCAGTTGCTGTACTTCGCTCGCCACCGGCAATTCGCCCAGACGGCGCTGCGGCTGATCGAGCATCGCCTCCAGCATGTTCATCCAATGCCCGAGCAGACGCTCTACCGTGCTCTTTTCGAACAGGTCGGTCATGTAGGTCAAGGCGGCCTTGAGCCCTTTCTCGGTCTCATATGTATCCAGGGTCAGATCGAACTGGGTGGTTTTCACCTCCCAATCCAGGCGTTCGATACCCAGGCTGTCGAACTGACGGGCAATCGCTCCGGTTTCGCTCCTGTGGTTGTACATGACCTGAAACAGCGGGCTGTGGCTCAGATTGCGCTCTGGCTGCAACGCTTCGACCAACTGTTCGAACGGCAAGTCCTGATGCATCTGCGCACCCATTACCCGCTGTCTGACTTGCTGCAGCAATGCCTCAAAGTTGGTGTCCGGATCGAGGTCGGCCCGCAGCACCTGGGTGTTGACGAAGAAGCCGATCAGTCCCTCGGTTTCAGCCCGGGTGCGGTTGGCAACCGGTACACCCACACGGATATCACTCTGCCCGCTGTAGCGATGCAGCAAGGCCTGGAAGCTTGCCAGCAGGGCCGTGAACAAGGTTGCTCCCTGCGCCTGCGCCATACCTTTGAGACGCACCATCAGCTCTGGGGCAAGATCGACCGTGACCTGTGAACCTGCATAGGTCCTGATCAGCGGTCGTGGATGATCGAAAGGCAACTCCAGTACGGGCTGCTCGCCACTCAACTCTGCCTGCCAATATTGCAATTGCCGATCCTGCTCGCCCGCTTTCAGCCAGGCCCGTTGCCAGGCAGCGTAATCAGCGTACTGAACCGCCAGGATCGGGAGGTCGGCCGGCAAGCCTTGCCGATAGGCGTCATAAAGCCGGATCAGTTCATCAACAATGATGGTGCTGGACCAGCCATCGGTGACGATATGGTGCAAGGTCAGGATCAGCACGTGATCCTGCTCAGTCACTTTGAGTAACCGGGCACGCAGCAGCGGGCCCTGCTCCAGGTCGAAAGGCGTGCGCACTTCGGCTTCGATGAATGCCTGAATCCTTGCATCGCTCTCTTGTTCGGCATCCACCCACTCATCCAGCATCAGCGCGAAGCGACTGTCGGGCTGAATGATCTGCACAGGCTGCCCGGCGTCTTGCAGAAAGACCGTACGCAGCGTTTCATGACGCTGTATCAGGGTGTCGAAAGCATGCCCAAGTGCCACGATATCCATCCCACCGCGCAAGCGCAGCGCTGCCGGAACGTGGTAAGCAGCACTCTCGGGTTCCAGCTTCCAGATGAACCATTGACGTTGCTGTGCGTAAGACAAGACCAGGGGCTGGTCACGACCGATACGGCTGAGCGGCAGAGCATCGGCAGATTCGCTTTTGGCGATCTGCAAGCAGAACCCCGTCAGGTCCTGCGACTCGAACAGAGCGCGCAAGGGCAGCTCGATTCCGCACTGCTGACGTATCCGCGATACGACCTGAGTGGCCAGCAACGAGTGCCCGCCCAACTCGAAGAAGTTGTCGTTACGGCCGACCACTTCGATGCCCAGCACGCCCGCCCAGATAGCCGCAACCTGCTCTTCCAGCCCTCCTTGCGGGGCGATATGGACGTGCGACTGCAACTGCGCATCGGGCTTGGGCAGGGCTTTGCGATCCAGCTTGCCACTGGCAGTCAATGGCAAACGTTCCAGATGCACGAAGTGCGCCGGAACCATGTAGTCCGGCAGTTGGGACTTGAGGTGTGACTTCAGCTTGAAATAAAGTGCCGGCAACGGCTCGTCCACGCCTGAATCGAGGGTGAAATAAGCCACCAGTTGCTTGCTGCCGCCCGGCTCTTCGATATCAATGACCACTGCTTCACGGATGAAACCATGGGCCTGCAACCGGGTCTCGATCTCACCCAGTTCGATCCGGAAACCACGCACTTTGACCTGATGATCGATACGCCCGATGTATTCGATTTCGCCCGTCTGGCGATAACGTGCCAGATCTCCCGTTCGGTAAAGTCGCCCGCCGCTGGCTGCATTGTCATCGAAAGGATTGGGCAGGAATTTTTCGGCGGTCAGTGCCGGTCGCCCCAAATACCCCCGGGATATACCCGCGCCTGCCAGATACAGCTCACCCAGCAGGCCCGTCGGCACAGGTTGGCCTGAACCATCGAGCAGGTAAGCCGCACTATTGGAAAGTGGACGACCAATGTTGGCCTGCCCGTTTGGTTCGCGGCGTGTAAATGTCGAGTAAGTGGTGTCCTCAGAAGGCCCGTACAGGTCATACACGCGTTCGACAGCACCCGACGCATAGAGCTGGTTCACCAGGGGCTGCTTGAGTGCTTCGCCGGCCAGGTTGATGGTGCGAACCGATGCCGGCAACTGACCAGCGTCGTACAAGGCCTTGATGGCCGACGGTACGGTGTTGACCAGCCGCACACGCTCCCTGGACTTCAGATACGGCAGCTCCAGAGCATTTTGGGCCAGTACGACATAGCCACCCGACGACAAAGTGACAAAGAACTCCCACACTGACAGGTCGAAGCAGATCGACGTCGATGCCAATACCCCTTGCAGGTCATCCTGGCTATAGATCGTCCTGGCCCATCCGATCAAGGCCGTCGCATTGCGATGTTCGATCAATACACCCTTGGGTTTGCCCGTGGAACCGGAGGTATAAATGCTGTACGCGAGATTGGCCGGGGTGACCGTGCTGACCGGGTTTTCACTGGAAAAAGATGCCAGCTCCAGTTGCTCAAGCAGCAGGGCATTCTCGTGCCACTGCGCAGGCAAACGCTCCAGCAGGCATGCCTGGGTCAGCAACACCTGCGCCCGGCTATCTTCCAGCATGTAGGCCAGGCGCTCTTGAGGGTACTCAGGATCCAGTGGTACATATGCACCACCGGCCTTGAGGATCGCCAGTAACCCGACTGGCAGTTCAATCGAGCGATCGACTGCGATACCGACCATGACATCCGGCCCGACGCCGAGGGCCTTAAGCTTCCAGGCCAATTGGTTGGAACGCCGATTGAGTTCTCGATAGGTCAGCTCCTGTTCGCCCGAAACGACAGCCAGCGCGTCGGGTGTTTTCTCGACCTGGGCCTCGAACAACTGGTGAATGCAGCTGTGACGAGGGAAGTCCTGCTCTGTGCGGTTCCAGTCATGAACCAGCTGATGGAATTCGGACGCGGCCAACAGTTGTAGATCGGCGATACGCTGACCGGGCCTGGCGAGCAGAGCCTCCAGCACGTTGCACCAGTGCCCGGCCAGCCGCTCGATAGTGGATGGCTCGAACACGTCCACGGCATACCCAAATGCCGCAAACAGACGGCCGCCCTTCTCATACGTGTCCAGCGACAGGTCAAACTGGGCAATACGGGTTTCGCGCTCCAGCGCCGCCAGGCTCAAGCCGGATTGGCCTTTGATCGCACCGGCATCGGCCACTTGCGACTGGTGGTTGAACATCACTTGGAACAGCGGGTTGACGCTCAGGCTACGATCCAGCCCCAACGCCTCGACCAAGCGCTCGAACGGCAACTCCTGATGCCCCTGCGCGCCCAGCGCTGTCTCCTTGACCCGTTGCAGCAACTCGCGCACATCGATCAGCGGATCGATATCGGTATGCAGCACCTGGGTGTTGATGAAGCAGCCGATCAGCCCTTCGACTTCCGTGCGGCTGCGGTTGGCCACCGGCACGCCGACGCGGATCGCCTGCTGGCCGCTGTAGCGGTGCAGCAGCACCTTGAAGGCGGCCAGCAGCACCATGAACAGGGTTACACCCTGCTCGCGGGCCAGGCCGCGCAGGCGCTCGGCCTGGGCCGGGTCGACCTGGAACTGGTGGCGGGCGCCGCGATAGCTGGGGGACAGCGGCCGTGGATGGTCGGTGGGCAGCTCCAGCGGCGCATGATCCTCGCCGAGCTTGCCGCGCCAGTAGTCCAGCTGGCGCTCCTGCTCGCCTGCCTCCAGCCAGCTGCGTTGCCACAGGGCGTAGTCGCGGTACTGGATCGGCAGCGCTTGCAGGTCGGCCTCGGTGCCACTGCAGGCGGCATCGTAGAGGCGGATGAATTCATCGATCAGGACGTTGTAGGACCAGCCATCGGCAACGATATGGTGCAAGGTCAGCAGCAGCACATGCTCCTGCTCGGCCAGTTTCAGCAACTGCACGCGAAGCAGCGGCCCTTGGGCCAGATCGAAGGGTGCCAGGGCTTCGGCGTCGGCCAATATGCGAACCTGTTCTTCGCGCTTATCGGTATTCAGCCCTGTCAGATCATGGCTGACGATGGCTACCGCAAAGGGCTCGACAATCCGCTGGCTGACCTGGCCATCCTGTTCGCTGAACACGCTGCGTAAGGTCTCGTGACGCGCGACCAGTCCATCGAAAGCGCTTTGCAAAGCCGAAGAGTCCAACTCGCCATTCAGGCGCACCGCCATGGGCAGATTGTAGGCCGCGCCTTGCGGATCAAGCTGCCAGAGAAACCACATCCGCTGCTGCGCATAGGACAGCCCATCGCGCTCGTCGCTGGCCACGTCGGCGGGGATCGGGAACAGGGAAAAATCCACACCCTCCTGCTGCAAGCCAACGAGGAACAGGTGGCGTTTTTCCAGGGGCAGCTCAATAAAGCGACGGGCGAGTTTCAGAGCGTCTTGGGCATTCATGCAATGCGTCCTTGTCGAATAGGAAGCGGGGCCAGATGGCCCGGTCGATTCCACTAGAACGAAATAGCAAAAGGTTGATTTAGCCCGTGTTCGCAAATGCAAACCGACCCATCAAGGGTCGGTCGGGAAGGTTTTGCCAAGCGTATAAAGGTCAGCCACGAATCGTTTCCGAATACCCCTGCGCCATCGCTACTACCACCTTGCGGCTGCCGGTAAACGGTGAGCGCGCATGGGCAGCGAGCATGTTGTCGAGCATCAGCACGTCGTTTTTCAGCCACGGGAAGCTAACAGTGCACTCGTCCAGCACTCCGCGAATCTCGTCCAGCAGGCTGTCTTCGATAGGGCTGCCGTCGCCGTAGTAGACGTTACGTGGCAGGTCTTCCTCGTCGACGATGTCCAGCAGGCTCTCTCGCACTTCCGCTTGCAGGTTGGAGATGTGGAACAGGTGTGCCTGATTGAACCACACCCACTCCTTGGTGGCCGGATGCTGTGCCACGGATTGGCAAATCTGCCGGGTACGCAGCTCGCCGTCGTCTTTCCATTCGCACTGGATATGGTGCGCTCGGCAGTAGGCCTCAACGACCGCCGGATCCTCGGTGTTGAACACCTGATCCCAGTCCACGTCCAGCCCGTTACCGTAATTTCGCACGTACATCAGGCGCTTTTCGATAAATCGCTCGCGAATCGCGACCGAGATGCGCCGGTAGACTTCGCGGCTGTCGGCAATCGGTGTCTCGCCACCGGTTTCGGCCGGGATCACGCTGTAGAACCAGATTTTCATCGGCCATTCCAGGGTGTAGGCCTGCTCGTTGTGCAGCGGAATACTCTGGTGCGCCGGGTATTCGGTGGAAGTGTAGACCCCCTTGGCGACGTTGCTGCGCGGCGTCGAACCGAACTCGTAGTTCAACAGCGGATGGCCGAACGAAGAAGCGAACTCGCGGAACGCTTCGGTGCCCGCGACCTCGAAGCCACGAAACAGGATGCCGCCACTACTAAGCAGATGGCGCTCAACAAGCGGCTTGAGTTCAGCGAAGGCCTCCAGTAAATCCACTCCAGATTCGGGAGCCTGCACCACAAGCGGCAAACTGCCGTTCTGCGCTTGTAGCGGATGAATATCGAAACTCAGCAGTTCACTCATGGGATAGCCCCTTAAAGGCCTGATGCCGCGGCAGATACGGGTCAAATGCTCAGGCAATGGTGGAAGTCGGATTCATCTGCACACACTGACATTGAACGTGTGCTTGTTTCAGACTGAAACGAGTACACCGGGATGAAAATTAGCGACAGCAGCACCCCTGGCGCCGGATCAGCGCATCAAGCTGCTGTTCCCCGGCGCCGATGGCCTGCCGCCGCAACTGCCCCATGCCGGCAACTGGCATCAGACGCTGCGCGCGCTCGACCCGCAACGCAAACCGCCCATGCGCACCTACACCATCCGCGACCTGCGCCGCGAGGCCTGGGAAGTGGATGTGGATTTCGTGCTGCACGGCGAGAACGGCCCGGCCTCGCGCTGGGCCACCCACGCACGCCCGGGCGATCGCCTGCAGATGGTGGCGCCGAGCAGCGATTTCCTGGGCGACCCGGGCGGTTACGAATGGCGGCCGCCGGCGGGTATCCGTCACGTTCTGCTGATCGGCGATGAAACCGCGCTGCCGGCCATCGCCGGCATCCTCGAAGCGCTCGCGGACTGGCCGCAAACCCCGGTCGTGCAGGCGTTCATAGAGGTGCCGCACGAGGCGGATCGCCTGGCGCTGCGCCATGCCGTCGACGCCCAGATCAACTGGCTGGTGCGCGATGTGCACCAGTTCGGGCACGGCGAAGGCATGCTCAAGGCCGCCCGCGAACTGGCCACCCTGCCGACCTCAACGGCCCGGTCAGCCTCGCCGCAGCCGATCGAGGAGGTGGATATCGAGAGCCAGATACTCTGGGAGCTGGCCAAACCGGCGGACAATGAATTCTATGCCTGGGTCGCCGGCGAGTCGGCCGCGGTGATGGCGATCCGGCGGCACTGGGCCGGCGAACTGGGGCTGGATCGCCGGGCCCTGACCTTTATGGGCTACTGGCGCCTGGGACGGGCGCTGGAGTGACAGGAAGGCGTCGGCTTTGGCCCGGCCAGCCCGAACCAAAGCCATTGATGGGTTGATACCTATCCTACGGCTTGCATCAAAAATCACGTAACCTATTGATTTATCGTAGGATGGGTGGCAACCCATCGACCATTGATGGGTTGCACCTGCGCGGCCCGACCCATCCTACTCCGTCTGCGCGCAGACGGCTTCCACACGATCCCCCGCGACAGACCAGGCAGACAATCTTGCCGGCTCAGACGCTGGCCATCCAGGGTAACGCCGCCTGCACCTGGGTCGCGCGCTGCTGCCGGCGCATGTCCACTTCCAGGCTGGACTTGAGGATGCGCAGCACCTTCGCTTCGTGCTCGTGGATGAAGAAATGCCCACCCGGCAGCATATCCAGGGAAAAACTGGCGCCACCTTCCAACTGCCAGGCGATCAGTTGCTCTTGGGTGGCCTTGTCCTGCTTGCCGCCCAGCACATGGATGGGGCACCCCAGCGGGCCACGCGCGCGGTACTGATAGCGGCCGCACATCAGGAAATCGGTGCGCAGGATCGGCAGGGTCAGCTCCATCAGTTCCCGGTTGTCCAGCACCTCCGGCGGCGTGCCGTTGAGGTCGCGCAGTTCGTCCTTGAGCTGATCATCGCTCTTGGGCTCGGCGAAGCCGCGGTCATAGTCCTCGCGCCGGGTGGGCGCGGCGGTGCCGGAGGCGATCAGCGCCACCGGCTCGGGCATGCCGGCCTCGCGCAGGGCGTGGACGAGTTCGAAAGCGAGCAAGGCCCCCAGGCTATGCCCGAACAGCCCATAGGGGCCGTCCAGCCGCGGCATGATTTCCCGGGCCAGCTGCCGGGCCAGCGCCTGCATGTCGGTCTGCAGCGGCTCGCCTAGGCGCGAGCCGCGCCCCGGCAGTTCCACCGGCTGCACGCTCAGCCACTCGGGCAGCTTGCGCCGCCAGCGGCTGTAGACCATGGCACTGGCACCGGAATAAGGCAGGCAGAACAGTTGCACGCTCGCCACTCAGTGAACCGCCTCGGCTTCCTGTTTCTTGCGCGCCTGTTCTTCCATGTGCTTGCGCAGGCTCAGCGGGCGCATGTCGGTCCAGACTTCCTCGATGTAGGCCAGGCACTCCTTCTTGAAGCCGCTTTTGCCGACGGTGCGCCAGCCCTTGGGAACTTCCTTGTAATCCGGCCAGATCGAGTATTGCTCTTCATGGTTGACGACTACCTGGAACAGGATATCTTCGCGATCGAATACTGAGGTCATGCTGTTTCTCCTTGGATACCAAGCCCCCATGGGCCATCACCTGACAAGACGAGCCGCCGATGACGAAAATTAATGCCGACATGCCCCACTCACCGTGTCGTAGCCTGGATTAGCCGAAGGCGTAATCCGAGGAAAGCGCAAGAACGAAAAGGGCGAAGGCTGGACGAAGCGAAACCCGGATTACGCCGCTGCGCGGCTAATCCAGGCTACGTTGTCTCGCGTCATCGCTGCGTCACGATGGCTGCCTGCACCGCCTTGGCGAAGATCCGCGCCACCTGGTCGACCTGCTCGGCCGTGATGATCAGCGGCGGCAGGAAACGCACCACGCTGCCATGCCGGCCGCCCAGTTCGAGGATCAGGCCGCGCTTGAGGCATTCGCGCTGGATGCGGCTGGCCAGAGCACCATCGGCCGGCGGATGACCGAGGCTGTCCGCCAGGCCGGCCGGGTCGACCACTTCGACCCCGAGCATCAGGCCACGCCCGCGCACGTCGCCCAGTTGTGGCAGCCGTACGCGCAGCTCGAGCAGGTGTTCGCGCAGGCGCTGGCCCATCGTCGCGGCGTGCGCCACCAGGTTTTCCGCCTCGATGTGGCGGATCACCGCGGAGCCGGCGGCCATGGCCATCTGGTTGCCGCGGAAGGTGCCGGCGTGGGCGCCGGGTTGCCAGGTGTCGAGCCAGTCGCGATAGACCATCACCGACAGTGGCAGGCTGCCGCCGATGGCCTTGGACAGCACCACCACGTCCGGGACGATGCTGGCGTGCTCGAAGGCGAACAGCTTGCCGGTGCGGCCGAAACCGGTCTGGATCTCGTCGACGATCAGCGGCACTCCGGCCCTGGCGGTGATCTCGCGTACGCCGCGCAGCCAGGTATCCGCCGCGGGGATCACCCCGCCCTCGCCCTGCACCACTTCGAGGATCACCCCGGCCGGCAGTTGCACACCGCTTTCCGGATCGCTGAGCAGGTTGTCCAGGTAACGCAGGTTGACCTCCACGGCGCGTTCGCCGCCGAGGCCGAACGGGCAGCGGTAATCGTAGGGGAACGGCAGGAACTGCACGCCATGGCTGAGCAGCGAACCGAGGGGGGTCTTGGCCTTGAGGTTGCCCATCAGGCTCAAGGCGCCCTGGCTCATGCCGTGATAGCCACCGTGGAACGCCAGTACCGTGCTGCGCCCGGTGGCGATGCGCACCAGCTTCAGCGCCGCCTCCACGGCGTCGGTGCCGGTCGGCCCGGTGAACTGGATCTTCGCCTGGCTGGCGAAGGCCGGCGGCAGCACGGCGAACAGATCCTGGACGAAGCGATCCTTGACCGGCGTACTCAGATCCAAGGTGTGCAGCGGCAGCTCGTCATCGAGCACCTGACGGATCGCCGCGATCACCGCCGGATGGTTATGCCCCAGGGCCAGGGTGCCGGCGCCGGCCAGGCAGTCGATGAACACTCGCCCCTCGACATCCTCGACGTGGATGCCGCGGCCGCGCTTGAGGACCAGCGGGATGCGCCGCGGGTAGCTGCGCGCATTGGACTCCTGCTGCTTCTGTCGGGCCAGGATGGGGTTGTCCTCGAACAGGTAATCCTTGTCGTCGTCCTGGGCGACGGCCGGGCTTTCGGCTAACACTGTGCTCATGCTTGCACTCCTGCGTGGGAAGATGAAAAGCGGCGGTGGCTGTAGAGGTTCATGGAAAGAATCGTCATCACAGCGCCTCCAGCCGCGCCATCAGGTCGTCGATGCGGCCGACCTTCTGCTCGGTGAGGGCGCCGCCGTCCAGCCCTTCGATATGCCGCGCCAGCTGCTCCACCGTGCTGCACTCGAACATCGCCCGCAGCGGCACGCTGCGCTGCAGCGCCTGCTGCACCCGCGAGGCGATCTGGGTGGCGAGCAGGGAGTGGCCGCCGAGTTCGAAGAAGTTGTCGCCGACCCCGACCCGTTCCACGCCGAGCACTTCGCTCCAGATCCGCGCCAGGGTGCTTTCCAGTTCGTTACGCGGCGCCTTGTACTGCTGCGCCGCGGCGAACTCCAGGGCCGGCAAGGCCTTGCGATCGAGCTTGCCGTTGGCATTGAGGGGCAGCCGTTCGAGCCGTTGCCAGTGGCGCGGCACCATGTACTCGGGCAGCCCCTGGCCGAGGTGGCGCTTGAGCGCCTCCCAGTCCGGCGCGGCATCGTCGCTCACCACATAGCCCACCAGGTACTGGCCACCCGCTGTCTGCTGGGCCGCCACGGCGGCGTCGCGCACCTGGGGCCATTGGCGCAGGCGCGCTTCGATCTCGCCCAGCTCGATGCGGTAGCCGCGGATCTTCACCTGGTGATCGACCCGGCCGACGTACGCCAGAACCCCGTCGTCGCGACGTGCGGCGAGATCGCCGCTGCGGTACAGGCGCTCGCCGCCGGCGCCGAACGGGTCGGGCAGGAAGCTGGCCGCGGTGCGCGCGGGGTCGCCGAGGTAGCCACGGCCAACCCCGGTGCCGGCGATGAAGAGCTCGCCGTGGGCGCGCACGGCCACGGGCTGCAAGTCGTCGTCGAGCAGGTACAGGCGGTTGTTGTCGGTCGCGCTGCCGATGGGCAGGTAGCTGGCGTCGGTCGCGGCCAGGTCGACGCGGAACAGCGCCACGTCGTCGGCGCACTCCGCCGGGCCATAGGCGTTGACCAGGCCGACGCCGGGGTAACGCTGCAGCCACTGGCGCGCCAGCGCCGGGGGCAGCGCTTCGCCGGTGGGCAGCAGCCAGCGCAGGCGACCCAGCTCGGCCGGGGGTTCGGCGAGCAGGCCCTGGATCAGCGACGGCACGCTTTCCAGCACGGTGATGCCGCTGTCACGCATGTGGCGCAGCAGGGCCGCCGGGTCATGGGCGATCGCATCCGGCACGATCTCCACCCGCGCCCCGCACAAGGCCGCAGTAAGGAATTGCCAGACCGAGATATCGAAGCTCTGCGAAGCGGTCTGGGCGATCACGTCGTGCTCGTCCAGCGCCAGGTAGGGCAGCTTGCTCAACTGGTTGTTGAGCATCCCCGCCTGATGCACCGCCACGCCCTTGGGCACCCCGGTGGAGCCAGAGGTGTAGATCACATAGGCCAGGTGCTGGCCGCTGACCGCAATGCCTGGCGCCTGCTCGTCGGCCGCGCCTTGCTGGATCGCCTCCCACACCAACAGCCGCGGCCGGCCACCGGCACAGCCCAGTTCCTCGAGCACGTGCTCGGCCTGCTGCCGGCAGGCCGCGCTGCACACCAGCACGGGCGCGCCACTGGTCTCGACCATCTGCGCCAGGCGCTGCTGCGGGTGTGCCGGATCCAGCGGCAGGTAGCCGGCCGCGGCCTTGAGGGTGCCGTGGATCATGCCCAGCAGAGCCAGGGAGCGTTCGGCCAGCAAGACCACCGGCTGGTCGGGCTGCACCCCGGCCGCCAGCAACCCATGGGCCAGGCGATTGGCGCGCCGATCGAGCTCGGCGTAGCTCCACTGCTCACCCTGGCAGGCCGCGGCGATGCGCTGCGGATGGGCCGCCACCTGCGCTTCGAACAGCGGCGCGTAGCCCTGTTCCAGCGGGTACTCTCGGGCACTGCGGTTGCATTCCTCGAGCAGGAAATGCCGTTCGTCCTCGGCCAGCAGCGGCAGGTCGGCGAAGTCGCCCTCGAAGCCCTCGACCAGGGCCAGCAGCAGGCGCTGGAAGTCGCCAAGCAGGCGTTGCACGCTCGCCTTGTCGAAGAAGCGCCGGTCATAGGACAGGTGCAGGCCGAGGTCGTCACCCGGGTAGCAGACCACGGTCAGCGGGTAGTTGGTGTGGGTGCGCCCGGATTCGGAGCGGGCGTTGAGGCCCTGGGCGCCGGCCAGTACCGTGGCGTCCACCGGCGCGTTCTCGAACACGAACAGGCTGTCGAACAGCGGCTGGCCCTTGGGCAGTTCGCTGCATGCCTGGATACTCACCAGCGGCAGGTGCTCGTGTTCGCGCAGTTCCAGGTTGCGCTCGAACAACTGTTGCAACCACTGCCGTACGCTCTGCCGCTCGCCGGCGGCCGGCAGCGACACGCGCAGCGGGATGCTGTTGATGAACAGGCCGACGCACTGCTGCATCTGCGGCAACCCGGCCGGGCGGCCGGCCACGGTGACGCCGAACAGCACGTCACGCTCGCCGCTGTAGCGGCGCAGCACCAGGGCCCAGGCCGCCTGGGCGAAGGTGTTGACGGTGAGCTGGTGACGCTGGGCCAGTTCGCGCAGGCGCGCGCCCTGCTCCGGCAGCAGGCGGCTGTGCAGATCGCCGACCTGCATGCCGCCGTTGTCGTGCAGGATCGGCCGGTCGCTGGGGATCGCGGTCGGCCGCTCGAAGCCGGCCAGGGCCTGGCGCCAGTAATGTTGCGACTGTTCGAGGCCCTGGCGCTGCAGCCAGGCGATGAACTCGCGGTAGCGCGGCGGCGTGGCCAGCTCGGCCTCGCGCCCCTGCTCGAGGGCCTGGTAGATGGCGAGGAAATCGCCCATCAGGATCGAGCGGCACCAGGCATCGATGAGGATGTGGTGGTTGCTCATGATGAACCAGTGCCGATCGCTGGCCAGGCGGATCAGGCGCAGGCGCAGCGGCGGTCTTTGCAGCAGGTCGAAACCGGCCAGGCGCTCATCTTCCAGCAACTGCTGCAGGCGCGCCTCATGCTGATCGGCCGGCACCGCGCTCCAGTCGAGGAACTGCACGCCGTCGCCATCGCCGCGGTGGATGATCTGCAGCATCTGCTCGCCGTTGTTCCAGCAGAACGACGCGCGCAGCGCCTCGTGCCGCGCCACCACCGCGCGCCAGGCACGCTCGAAACGCTCGACGTCGAGGGCGCTGTCGATACGGTAGCGATCCTGCATGAAGTAGATGCCGGTGCCGGGCTCCAGCAGGGTGTGCAACAGCAGGCCCTCCTGCATCGGCGTCAGCGGATAGACGTCGTCGATGGCCTGGAACGGCAGTGGCAACGCATCGAGCTGGGCCTGGTCGAGACGCGCCAGGGGAAAATCCGACGGCGTCACGCCACCGGCCTCGGGAGCCAGGCAGTGGGCGATCAGCGCCTGCAGTTCAGCCTGGTAGGCGGCGGCCAGGCGTTCGATGGCCTCGACGCGGAACAGCTTGTCGCTGAACGTCCAGCGCAGGGTCAGCTCGCCGCCATACACCTGGCCATCGACGCTGAGCCAGTTGGGCAGCGGCGCCTGCGCGGCATGCTGGGCGCCACCCGGCTCGCCCAACGGACGCAGCAGCGCGTCTTCGGCGAAGTCCTGGTCGAACTGCCCCAGGTAGTTGAAGGTGATGCGCGCTTCGGGCAAGTCCGCCACGGCGCTGCGGCAGGCGTCATCGGCCAGGTAGCGCAGCACGCCGTAACCGAGGCCCTTGTGCGGCACGCCGCGCAGCTGTTCCTTGATCGCCTTGAGGCTGGCGCCGAGGTCGCCGGCGGGTGCCAGGCGTACTGGATAGGCACTGGTGAACCAGCCCAGGGTACGGCTCAGGTCGATGTCGTCGAACAGTTCTTCGCGACCATGGCCCTCCAGCTGCACCAGCGCCGCCGACTGTCCGCTCCAGGCGCACAGGGTGCGCGCCAGGGCGGTCAGCAGCAGGTCGTCGACCCGCGCGCGGTAGGCTTGCGGGGCCTGCTGCAGCAGTTGCCGCGTGGTCTCGGCGTCCAGGGTCAGGCTGACCCGGCGCGCATCGCGCTCCAGGTTCGGCTGGTCGGTGCCGTCCAGCGGCAGGTTGCCATCGACGCCCTGCAGCTGGGCCTGCCACCAGCCCAGTTCCTCGCGCAGCGATTCGCTGCCGGCATAGGCCTGCAGGCGGCCGGCCCAGTCGCGCAGCGAGCTGGTCTTGGCCGGCAGGCGCTGGGGCTCGCCGCGTTCCAACTGGGCATAGAGGGTGTGCAAGTCTTCCAGCAGCACCCGCCAGGACACCCCGTCCACCGCCAGGTGGTGCACGGCGATCAGCAAGCGCTCCTGCTCGCCCGGGATCAGCAACGCACGCAGCAGCGGGCCTCGTTGCAGGTCGAGGCTTCGCTGCGCCTGTTCGAAGAGCGCCAGGCGCTGTTCGGCGTCGTCGGCCTGACGCACCCAGAGCAGTGCCTGGCTCGGGTCATGGGCGACGAATTCGGCGGCCCCTGCCGCAGTGAAGCGCAGGCGCAGGGCGTCGTGGTGGCTGACCAGAGTTTGCAGCGCCTGCTCCAACAGCGTGGCTTGCAGGGGCCTGGCAGCCTGCAGCAACAGCGACTGGTTCCAGTGCTGCGGGTCACCGTGGCCCTGGTCGAAGAACCAGTGCTGGATCGGCGTCAGGGCGGTCTCGCCCAGTACCGGCCCCTGGTCGATGCTCAGGCGCTCGCTCTGCCGCGCCGCCGCGGCAAGGGTGCGCACGGTCTGGTGCAGGAACAGATCCTTGGCGCTGAAGTGCACGCCGGCCTGGCGCGCCCGGCTGACCACCTGGATCGACAGGATGGAATCGCCACCCAGGGCGAAGAAGTTGTCGTCGATACCGATGCGCGCCACTCCCAGTACCGCTTGCCAGACCTGCGCCAGGCTCTGCTCCACGGCATTGCGCGGTGCCTGGTAGTCGTTCTGCGCGGCGCTGAAATCCGACTGTGGCAGGGCACGGCGATCCAGCTTGCCGTTGGCGGTCAGCGGGAAGCGCTCCAGCACCAGCAGGTGGGCGGGCACCATATGCTCCGGCAAGGCACTGTGCAGCCGGGTCTTGAGCTGGTCGACCAGCTCGGCGGGCGCGACGTCCGTCTCGGCCAGCAGGTAGCCGACCAGTTGCTTGCCGGACGGGCCGTCCAGCGCCAGCACGGCGGCCTCGCGCACCTGCTCGTGGGCCAGCAGGCTGGCCTCGATCTCGCCCAGCTCGATGCGGAAGCCACGCATCTTGACCTGCTGGTCGATTCGGCCAAGGTATTCCAGTTGCCCGTCGCGGCCCTGGCGTACCAGGTCGCCGGTGCGGTACATGCGCCCGCCAGCGAACGGGTCGGCGACGAAGCGCTCGGCGCTGAGCCCGGCACGCCCGAGGTAACCCCGGGCCAGGCCGTAGCCGCCGACATACAGCTCGCCGCTGGCACCGGCCGGCACCAGGGCCAGGTCGGCATCCAGCACGTACAGGTTGCGGCCGCCGACCACGCGGCCGATCGGCACGCTGCCGAGGCCTTCCGGCAGTTCGTCCGGCGCGACGCAGGCGGTCGGCATCACCACGGTCTCGGTCGGCCCATAGGCGTTGATCACCGCCTGCGGGACGAAGCGTTCGCGCAGGCCGTGCAAGTGTTCCGGGGTCAGCGCCTCGCCACCAGTGATGATCAGCCGCATCGGCAAGGTTTCATCGCGGCTGCGCAGCCAATGGGCCAGTTGCCCGCCGTAGCTGGGGGTGAAGCCCAGCACGTTGATGCCATGGGTGCGGATCAGGCCGCAGATCGACTCGGCGTCCCACTGCCCCTGCTCGCGCAGCACCACCTCGGCGCCGAACAGCAGCGGCACCAGCAGGCGCTCGCTGGCGGCGTCGAAGTTGATCGAATAGAAATGCAGCTCGCAGTCGGCCGGGGTGGTGCCGAACAGCTCGCCCACCGCCTGCAGGTGCATGGCCAGCGGCCCCTGCTCCACCGCCACGCCCTTGGGCAGGCCGGTGGAACCGGAGGTGTAGATCAGGTAGGCCAGGTGCTCGGGCAGGCTGCGCTCGGGCGGATTCTCGCTCGGGTAGTCCGCCAGCGCCGGGCCGTCCTGCTCCAGGCTCCAGGCCTGCAGCGACTCGGGCAGCGGCGCCAGTTGTTCGAACAGCGCGTCATGACCGAGCAGCACGCCAATGCCGCTGTCCTCGATCATGTAGCGCAAGCGCTGCGCTGGGTATTCCGGATCCAGCGGCACGTAGGCGCCCCCGGCCTTGAGGATGGCCAGCAGGCCGACCACCATGTCCAGCGAACGGCGCAGGGTCAGGCCGACGCGCGCATCCGGGCCGACGCCCAGTTCGATCAGGCGATGGGCCAGGCGATTGGCGCGGGCGTTGAGTTCGGCGTAGCTCAGCGACTGGCCGGCGCAGGTCACCGCGCGACCGTTCGGCGTCACCAGGGCCTGGCGCTGGAACAGAGCCTGCACGCTGGCTGGCGGCTCGCTGGCCGCGGCGCCATGGCCATTGTCCAGCAGCGCCTGACGCTCCCTGACGTCGAGCAGCGGCAGTTCGCTGAGGCGGCTGTCCGGGGCATCGAGCATGGCCCGCAGCAACTGCTGCCAGTGCTCGGCCATGGCGGCGATGCGCGCGGCGTCGAACAGGTCGCTGCTGTAGGTCAGGCAGCAGCGCAGTTGCGCGTCGAAGTCGGTGACCTCCAGATTGAGGTCGAACTTGGTCGCCCGGGCGTCGTTGACCAGGTAATCGACCTGCACGCCGCCGGCCAGCTCGCGCTGCTGCTGGAATTCCCAGCGCTGTACGTTGCACATCACCTGGAACAGCGGGTTCCAGGCGGCGCTGCGTGGCGGCTGCAGGGCTTCGACCAGATGGTCGAAAGGCACGTCCTGGTGCGACTGGCCATCGATCGCCACCTGGCGTACCTGCTCCAGCAGTTCGCTGACGCGCATCTGCCCATGAGGCTGGATGCGCAGCACCTGGGTGTTGAGGAAGGCGCCGATCAGCCCTTCGCTCTCCGGGCGGATGCGGTTGGCCAGGGGCACGCCGATGCGCAGGTCATCCTGGCCACCGTAGCGGTACAGCAAGGCGGCCAGGGCAGCGCTCACGGTCATGAACAGGGTCAGCCCGCGTTCGCTGTTGAAGCGGTTCACCCGCCGCGCCAGCCCCTCGTCCAGGTCGAAGCGGTGCAACTCGCCGCGATGGCTCTGCACCGCTGGCCGCGGTCGGTCGCTGGGCAGGTTCAGCAGCGGCTGCTCGCCGCCGAGCTGGCTTTTCCAGTAATCGAGCTGGCGCTGCATCTCGCCGCCCTCCAGCCACTGCCGGTGCCAGGCGCTGTAATCGAGGTACTGCACCGGCAGCGCCGGCAGCGGCGATTCGCGCTCGTCGACGAAGGCCGCGTAGAGCGCCGCCAGCTCGCGGGCGAAGATGTCCATGGCCCAGCCTTCGGTGACGATATGGTGCAGGGTCAGCAGCAGGTGATGCTCGCGCTCGCCGCTCTTGACCAGGCAGGCTCGCAGCAACGGGCCGCGCTCCAGATCGAAGGGCGCGTGGGCCTGCTGCTCGGCCAGGCGCTGGATGCCGGCCTCACGCTCGGCCTCGCTCTCGGTCGACAGATCCAGCCATTCCAGGCGCACGTCGGACTGTTCGCTGACCCGCTGCCAGGGTTTGCCGTCGTCGCTGGGAAAGGTGGTGCGCAGGCTTTCATGGCGCTGGATCAGCGCCTGCAGGGCACGCTCGAAGGCCTCCACGTCCAGCGGCCCGCGCAGACGTGCCATGCCGCCGACGTTGTACGCCGGGCTCTGCGGATCGAGCTGCCAGAGGAACCACATGCGCTGCTGGGAATAGGACAAGGCCAGGCGTTGGCCGCGGTCGACCAACGCAATCGGCCCCTGGCTGTCGGCCAGCCCCTCGGCCTGGGCCCGGGCCACCCAGGCGGCGAAATCGCCCAGCCGGCGCGACTCGAACAGGCTGCGCAGCGGCAACTCGACGGCGAACGCCTGGCGCGCCCGGGAGACGATGCGGGTGGCCAGCAGCGAATGGCCGCCCAGTTCGAAGAAATCGTCGTCCAGACCGACCCGCTGCACACCGAGCATCTCGCTCCAGATCGCCGCCAGGCCACGCTCCAGGTCGTTGCCCGGCGCGCGGTAGGCCCGCTGCAAGGCGTCCCGCTGCGGCAGTGCGCGGCGGTCGAGCTTGCCGCTCGGGGTCAGGGGGAACTGCTCCAGGCGCAGGATATGCGCCGGCAGCATCGGCTCGGGCAAGGCACTGCGCAACGCCTCGCGGATGCGCTCGGCCAGGGCTGCCGGGGACTCCTCGCCGGCCGCCACCAGGTAGGCCAGCAACTGGCCGCCACCCGGGCCTTCGCCGAGAACCACCAGGGCCTGGCGCACGCCGGGCTGGGCGAGGATGGCGTTGCGGATCTCGTCCAGTTCGATGCGCACGCCACGCAGCTTGACCTGCTCGTCGAGGCGACCCAGGTAGTCCAGCGCCCCGTCGCCGCGCCAGCGCGCCAGGTCGCCACTGCGGTACAGGCGCCCACCGCCTTCGGCGGGCAGGAAGCGGCTGGCGGTCAGCGCCGGCTGGCCGAGGTAGCCACGGGCCAGGGCGCTGCCGCCGAGCAACAGTTCGCCGCGGGCGCCGGTCGGTGCCAGTTGCCAGTCGGCCTCGCGAATCTCGCTGACCACGTTGCTCAACGGCCGGCCGATCGGCACCCGTACCTCGCCTTCGCCAGTGCAGCGCCAGTGGGTAACGTTGATCGCGCTCTCGGTCGGTCCGTAGCGGTTGTGCAGGGTCACCGATGGCAGGCGCTCGTGGAGGCGCCGGCACAGCTCGGCCGGCAGCGCCTCGCCGCCGGAGAACAGGTGGCGCAGGCTGGTGCATGCGCCGACCTCGGGTTCGTCGGCGAACAGTTGCAACAGCGGCGGCACGAAGTGCAGCAGGGTCACGCCATGCTCGCGCACCAGCTCCACCAGCCGCCGCGGATCGCGGTGCTCGCCATTGCCGGCCAGTACCAGCCGGGCACCGGCGATCAGCGGCAGCAGACATTCCCACAGCGACACGTCGAAACTCAGCGGCGCCTTCTGCAGCAGCACGTCCCGGGGGCCGACGGCGTACTGCTGGTGCATCCAGTGCAGGCGCTCGATCAGCGCCCCGTAGCTCACCCCCACGGCCTTGGGCAGGCCGGTGGAGCCGGAGGTGTAGATCACATAGGCGAGATTGTGCCCGTGCACCGCGCTCGCCGGGCCGACATCGACACCCGGCCCCTCGGCCACCTCGTCCAGCGCCAGGGTCGCCAGTCGCCCGGGCAGTTCGAACATCTCCAGCACCCGCGCCTGGCCCAGCAGCAGGGCCACATCGCTGTCCTCGATCATGTACTGCAGGCGTTTGCGGGGGTAGTCCGGATCCAGCGGCACGTAGGCGCCACCGGCCTTGACGATGGCCACCAGGGCGATCATCAGTTCCAGCGAACGCTCGGCCAGCACGCCGACGCGCACCTCGGGGCCGATACCCAATGCTCGCAGGCGCAGTGCCAGCGCGTTGGCCTTGCGCTCCAGCTCGGCATAGCTCAGGGCCCGCTCACCGGCCACCAGCGCGGTCTGTACGGGGCTACCGGCGGCCTGCTGGGTCAGCCGCTGGGCCAGCGCCCAGTCCGGTTGCGGCTGCGGATCGCGGCCCCAGTCGTGCAACTGGCGACGCTCCGGTTCGCCGAGCAGCGGCAGATCGCCCAGTGCCTTCCCGGGGTGCGCGCAGAGCTGCTCCAGCAGGGCGACGAAATGCCCGGCCAGGCGCTCGATGGTGACGGCGTCGAACAGCTCGACGGCATAGTCGAACGACAGGCGGATACGCCCCTGCGGGTCTTCCTCGCTGTGCAACTGCAGGTCGCACTTGGCTTCGCGGCTGTGCCAGGGCAGTTCCTCGGCGAGCAGACCGGGCAGGCGCTTGAGGGCATCGCTGTTGCGTTGCTGGTGGTTGAACATCACCTCGAAGGCCGCAGCGTCGCCCAGGGCGGCGCTGATCTGCTCGTAGTCGATGGCCTGGTTGAGCTGGGCCGCCTGCACGCTGACGCTGACGGCGGCCAGCAGGCTGTGGAAGTCCTGGCGCGAATCGATGCGGCTACGCAGCACCTGGGTGTTGATGAAGAAACCGATCAGGCCCTGGGTTTCCAGCAGTGGCCGGTTGGCATTGGGCACGCCGACGCGGATATCGTCCTGCCCGGTGTAGCGCTGCAGCAGCGCCTGGAAGGCCGCCAGCAGCAGGCTGAAGCTGCTCACCTGGCGGCTGCGTGCCAGGCCGTGCAGGCGTTCGCACAGCGCCTTGTCCAGGCGCAGGCCGAGGCGCTCGGCGGCGGATACGCTGGCGCCGCGCGGACGATCCAGCGGCAGCGCCAGCGGTTCGCGCTCGCCCTCCAGGGCGCCACGCCAGTAGTCCAGCTGGCGCTGCTGTTCGGCGCTGTCCAGATTGTCGCGCTGCCAGGCGGCATGGTCGGCGTACTGGATCGCCAGCGGCGGCAGCGCCAGGTCCTGGCCCTGCGCATAGGCGGCGTACAGGCGGGCGAACTCGTCGAGCAGGATGCCCAGCGACCAGCCATCAGCGATGATGTGCTGCAGGGTCACCAGCAGCAGGTGATCCTCCTCGTCGAGGCTGACCAGCTTGATACGCAGCAGCGGCCCCTGCTCCAGGTCGAAGCGGCTGCGCGCCTCGTGTTCCTGGATCTCCCTGGCGCGGGTCTCGCGCTCGGCGGCCGGATAGCCGCTCAGGTCTTCGCGCAGCAGCGTCCAATCGCCCGTGGCGAGGATGCGCTGCTGGCCCTCCTGCAGGAAGCGGGTACGCAGCGCTTCGTGGCGCTGCACCAGGGTGTCGAAGGCGCGCTGCAATGCCGCCACGTCCAGTTCGCCGTGCAAGCGCAGGCCGCCCGGGATGTTGTAGGCAACGCTCTCGGGTTGCAGTTGCCAGAGGAACCACAGACGGCTCTGCGCCGCCGACTGCGGCAGCGCGCCATCGCGCGGCAGCCGCGGGATGCTGCTGCGGTGCTCGGCGCGATCCGTCACGGCGGCGATGAACCGCGCCAGGGTCGGCGCTTCGTAGAGGGTGCGCAGTTGCACGTCCAGGCCCAGCTCGTCGCGCAACTCGGCGATCAGTTGCACGGCCTGGATCGAGTTGCCGCCCAGAGCGAAGAAATGCGCCTCGGGGTCGATCCGCTGGCACTTGAGAGCGTCGCACCAGAGCGTTGTCACCCGCTCGTCGAGGGAGGCCGGCGGCGCTTCCTGCACGGCGGCGGTGCCCTGCCCGGCGCGGAACTGCGCGACCACTGCCAGTTCACCAGCCTCGAAGCGCTGGCGACAGGCACTGCGCTGCAGCTTGCCGCTAGAGGTCTTGGGCAGTGTGCCCGGCTCGAGCAGCAGCACCAGCGCCGGCGCCTCGTGATGGGCTTCGGCCACGGCCTGGCGGATGCGCCCGATCAGCTCGTCGGCAGGCACCTGGCGCGCCGTACGGCGACTGATCTCCGCGGCCACGCCCAGCGCTTCCTGCCCATCGTGGTTCACCGCGAAGGCCGCCACCCGCCCGCGCCGGGCCTCGGTCACCCGCTCTTCGACGGTCAGTTCGATGTCCTGCGGGTAGAGGTTCTGCCCGCGCAGGATCAACAGATCCTTCAGCCGCCCGGTGACGAACAGCTCGCCCTGTCGACGTACGCCCAGGTCACCGGTACGCAGCCAGGTACGCCCGTCGCGCTCGACGAAGGTAGCGGCGCTGGCCTGCGGATTGCGCCAGTAGCCCTGGGCGACGCTCGGCCCACTCGACCAGATCTCGCCGACCTGGCCGTCGGGCAACGGCGCACCGCTCTGCGGATCGACGACGCGCAAGGGATGATCGGGCTGCTCCCAGCCACAGCTCATCAGCGTGGCGCCCTCGCCCGCCTCGGCACGGTTGGCCGCCAGGGCTGCGCCGTCCACCGGCCAGGCGGCGATGCCCTGCCCCGGACGCCCCCCGGTGACGAACAGGGTCGCCTCGGCAAGGCCATAGCTGGCCAGGTAGGCCTGGGGTCGGAACGCACAGGCGGCGAAACGGCTGGCGAAAGCCTCCAGGCTGTCCTGGCGGATCGGCTCGGAACCGGAAAAGGCCACCCGCCAGTGCCCCAGGTCGAGACCGGCCAGCTTGCTCTCGGCGATGCGCTCGACGCACAGGCGGTAGGCGAAATCCGGCCCGCCGCTGACCGTGCCACGGTAGCGACTGATGGCCTCCAGCCAGCGCACGGGCCGCTCGAGGAAGTACTGCGGCGACATCAGCACCACCGGCACGCCGCTGTAGATACCCTGCAGCAGCCCGCCGATCAGTCCCATGTCGTGGTACAGCGGCAACCAACTGACGATCACGTCCTCGTCGTCGATGCCATAGCCCTGGCGGATCAGCCACTCGTTGGCCTCCAGGTTGGCATGGCTGACCTGCACGCCCTTGGGCATGGCGGTTGAACCCGAGGTGTACTGCAGGAAGGCGATGGCCTGCGCGGCCACCCTGGGCGGCTGCCAGGTGTCGCCGCTGTCGGTCGGCAGCGCATCCACCGCCAGCACCTGCGGCAGCAGATCGGCGCTGCCGGCCAATTGTCCGTGCAGGGTGTCGACCAGCTCGGCGGTGGTCAGGATCAGCGTCGGCTCGGCATCGACGAGGATCGACAGCAAGCGGCGCAGATGGTGCTCCTGGCTGCTTTCCGGAGGATAGGCCGGTACCGCGATCACCCCGGCATACAGGCAGGCGAAGAATGCCGCGACGTAGTCCGGCCCACTCGGGAACAGCAGCACGGCGCGCTCGCCGGCTGCGCCGCGCTGCGCCAGGGCGGCGGCGATTGCCCGTACCTGCCGATCCAACTGGCCATAGCTGAGCGTCCGCTCGCCCTCCTGCCCCAGGAAACGCAGAGCCAGGTGCTGAGGTCGGCTGGCCGCCGCCCGCATCAGGGCCTGAGCGATGGAAGTCGGGCGTTCGAAAGTATCCGTCATGTCTGCACCTAATCGCGGAGTGACCGGCGCAGGCGAACCACTGAACGTGCTTGCAAGCCGGGGAGTCATGACTCGATGACGGATAGGCACTGGCGAAAATTAACCGCAGTCGAGCCACCGCAATGCAATGGCTGGAACGACAGCCATGACCGTGACGGATTATCCGCGACAGCAGGGCGAGACCTCGGCAATCCGGGTATCACGAAAGCCCGTTAAATTCTCCTGGAGTCGGCTCGTCATCAACTACAACGCGCGCCATGCCATCCGGCACCGGCAGCCCGCTCATGCCGGCATATGCTTTTTAACTATAATAAATATAATCATTCGTATTTGACACATATTCTCACAAAGCCTAACTTACTCCGCGTCGTGAAGGATCAACCGGCCTAGCAACCCTCGTCGCGCAGGTACAGCCATGCAGGAATATGGAATCACGGAGCGTCCCGCCAATGGATCGCTTTCATTGATGCAAGCGTTGATGGACAACCGTTCAACCCTGGTCAAGACGGCAGCCCGAATCACCGGTTGTCATAGTCGGGCCGAGGATGTGGTGCAGGATGCCTACCTGAGGCTGGCGGGAACGAGTCGCATCAGCCTCCCGCTGAAGGCCCAGATGAGCTACGTCTTCAGGATCGTGCGCAACCTGGCGATCGATCATTACCGCAAACAGGCGATGGAGCAGAAGTACACGGGATCGGAAGAGGAAGGCCTCAACGCGGCCTTCCACTCGGACACTCCGGAAAGCGCCAGCCTGCACCAGGAAACCCTCGGTCTTATCGATGCCGCCCTCGGAGAATTGCCCGCCCGCACCCGCTATGCATTCGAGATGTACCGGCTGCACGGCATGCAGCAAAAGGACATCGCCGAAGAGCTGGGGGTCTCTCCAACCCTGGTCAACTTCATGGTTCGCGATGCCCTGGCGCACTGCCGCAAAACCCTCGCGCGCACGGCGGCCTGACCTGCCCTCCCCCGGCTATCGCCGGGGCGTGCCGATCAGCAACACTGATTCCCGGTAGCCCCTATGAGCGAAGCGATACCCAGGCTATGGGCCCGCGCGTATGGGTGCCCCCGGGATGACCAGTGGCCGCCATACCCGGCGCGTCGGCACTCTCCTCATGCACATCACATAGAGCAGCACAGGCGACGCTCCAGATGACGCATGGGCATGATCATCACGCCATGTAAAGCACGCTTGACCAAGCATCCCTCGGCGCCTAATGTAAAGTACGCTTTCCATTCATGTGTTCCACCATGCCCGATACGCGCCGTTTCATCATTCACTTCGCCCTGGCCATCACCTTCGTGGGCACGGCGCTGCTCACTTTCAGCTACGGCTTCCTGGAAGTCGCCGGTTTCCCTCGCCTGTCGATGTTCTTCGTCTGGCCCGTACTGGCTTCCCTGTGGGCACTGGGCACCTTTGCCGCCTGGAGGCGCTACCGGTGATCAACCAGGTGCGCGAGCGGCGCAATGAACGCAGCTGGTCGCAGGCCGACCTGGCAGCAAAGCTGGGCGTGTCGCGGCAGACCATCAATGCCATCGAGACCGGCCGCTACGACCCCAGTCTGCCGCTGGCCTTCAAGATCGCCCGGCTGTTCGAGTCGAGTATCGAAGCCCTGTTCCAGGCCCCCGAGGAGTGAGCATGCCGACACGCGACGGCTCGCCTCTGCAGCAGTACCAGCACGCCATCGAGCATCAGGGCTTCGTCGCCGATGATGCACAGCTACGCGCTGCGCACTTGCTACAGACCTGCCACGACGCACTGCACGCATCACCGGCGCAAACGCCGCAAGGGGTTTATCTGTGGGGCCCGGTCGGGCGCGGCAAAACCTGGTTGATGGACAGCTTTTACAGATCGCTGCAGGTGCCGGCACGGCGCCAACATTTCCACCATTTCATGCGCTGGGTGCACCGTCGCCTGTTCGAGCTGAGCGGCACCGCCGAGCCCTTGACCGTGTTGGCCCGTGAGCTTGGCAGAGAGATCCGTGTGCTGTGTTTCGACGAGCTGTTCGTCAGCGATATCGGCGATGCGATCCTCCTTGGCCGACTGTTCCGCTCACTGTTCGATGAAGGTGTGGTGTTGGTGGCGACTTCCAACCAGCCGCCGGATCAGCTGTACGCCGGTGGCCACAATCGCGAGCGCTTTCTGCCGGCGATAGCAGCGTTGCAGCAGCACATGCAGGTGGTCGCCGTGGACGGCAGCCAGGATCATCGTCAGCATCCCGGCCAGCAGTGCCAGCGCTACTGGGTTCGCGAGCCGGGCCAGCCGAGCGCCCTGCCCGCACTATTCGACTCGCTGAATGCCGGCGAAACCATCAGCCACGAAGCATTGACCCTCAACCACCGACAGATTGGCGTACAACGGCACAGCGACAGCGTGTTGCACTGCAGCTTCGATCAGCTCTGCGTGCAACCGCTCTCTGCCCAGGACTTCATCCTGCTGTGCGATCGCTTCAAGGCTATCCTGCTTGGCGAGGTGCCGGCCCTGAGCGCGCGGCAACGACCCGCCAAGATCGCTCGCGGCACCGAAGATGCCGCCGAGCGAGTGGTGGCCGGTGACCGTCATTTGCCAGCATTGTCGATCCACGACAACGCCGTGCGCCGCTTTATCGCCCTGGTGGACGAGTGCTACGACCGTCGCGTGCCGCTGTATCTGGAGGCAGAGGTGCCCCTGGAGGCGCTGTACACCGAAGGCTACCTGTCCTTCGCCTTCCGCCGCACCCTGAGCAGGCTGCAGGAAATGCAGATGCAACGCTTCGGGTAACAGAGAGCCTGCCCATACAACTGACCCGGCGCTTAGATCTCTTGTGTGTTCGTGAACTTCGGAGTGAACGACATGTGTGGGCGGCTACAAGGCAAAAGCAGCCGGTCGGTGACTCGCGTTGAACCATGGATCACGGCCTTCGGCCCCGGATTACGCCTGCGGCTAATCCAGGCTACGTTCTACAGCCCGTAGGATGGGTGAAACCCATCAATTTCCGATGGGTTTCACCCATCCTACGACCGTCCGCTTGCGCTGCTTTGCTGCCTGAATACCAGAAACCTGTCTTGAAAGATCATGAGCAGGTTGCTTAGAGCAAACCGGTCTGCGCCTGCGCGGCCGCCAGCTCAATACCGAGAAAAGCACATAGTTCGGCCTTCTTGGCCATGGCGTCCTGGTAGCCCAGTTCGATCAGCTCGCTGCAGTAGCCAGGCTCGAACAGCAGATAACTCAACACCCCGCCACCGCTGTCGCGGGTTGCGCCGGGGCCACGCAGGAACAGGCGCAGCGCTGCGGGCATTTCCCGTCGGTGACGGGCGGCGATCACGTCCAGTGGTTGGCTGGGCGAGATCACCAGCACCTCGACCGGCGTCAATCCGTAGCTGCGGCTGCGTTTCTCGGCGGGTACCAGTCGCCCCAGTTGATTGAGGCGTGCCAACAGTTCGATATCGCTCTCGACGTTATCGATGAAGGTGCTATTGAGCATATGCCCGGCGATCTGCGCCAGGCTCGGCATGCCTCCGGCAGGCCGTGGGGTCGATGCACCGGAGTTGCTCTGATCGCCCACCGGATTGTCGCTTACGCCCACCACCAACACACGCGTGGCGCCAAGATGCAGCGCCGGGCTGATCGGCGCCATCTGCCGTACCGCACCGTCACCGAAATACTCGCGGTTGATTTTCACCGGTTCGAAGATCAATGGGATGGCGGAACTGGCCAGCAGGTGCGGCAGCGCCAGACGGGTCGGCACACCGACGCGGCGATGGCGGAACCAGGGATCGATGACGGCCCGCCCCTGGTAGAAAGTCACCGCCTGGGCCGACTCATAACCGAACGCCGTCACGGCTACCGCGCGCAATTGGCGGTGACGTATCGCCGCGGCGATACCGGAGAAGTCCAGCTCACGTTCGAGCAGCCCGGCCAGCGGAGAACTATCGAGCAACGCCACCGGCACCTGCTTGCCGAGACCGAGCATGTTGTGGCCGACGAAACGACTGGCCTGGCGCAGCACACCCGGCCAGTCGCTGCGGTACACCTGATCCGTGTGAAAACTGCGCCATACGGCACTCAGCCGGCGCACCGCCTCGCAGAAATGCAGGGCACCGCACGCGAGGCTGACGGCATTGATCGCCCCGGCCGAGGTACCGACGATCACCGGAAATGGATTGCGTGATGAATCGGGCAGCAGATCGGCAATCGCCGACAGCACACCCACCTGGTAGGCCGCTCGTGCACCACCACCGGAGAGGATGAGTCCGGTGGTGGCCGGGTTGCTAACGGCATCCTGCGTCATCGCGTCGATTCCAGTTCGAGGTTGTCAGTAGAGCTTGGGCTCGCCAGGTGGGCGGGTCTTGAAGCGGCGGTGGGCCCACAGGTATTGCGTTGGGCAGGTGGCGATGGCCTGCTCGACCCAGCCGTTGATGCGCAAGCAGTCGGCTTCCTCGGTCTCCCCCGGGAAATCCGCAAGCGGCGGGTGAATGGTCAGGCGATAGCCCTGGCCGTCCGACAGGCGCTGCTGGGTAAACGGCAGGACGATGGCGCGGCCCAGGCGGGCGAACTTGGTGGTCGCCGTGACCGTGGCCGCCTGCACGCCGAACAACGGTGCGAACAGGCTCTGTTTGGGGCCGTAGTCCTGATCCGGCGCGTACCAGATCGCCCGGCCACCACGCAGCACCTTGATCATGGCGCGCACGTCTTCACGCTCGATGGCGGTAGCATCCAGGTTGTGGCGCTCACGCCCGCGCCGCTGGACGAAATCGAACACCGGGTTACGGTGCTCGCGGTACATGCCGTCGATGGTATGCACCTGGCCGAGCAATGCAGCACCGATCTCCAGGGTGGTGAAATGTATCGCCATGAGAATCACGCCCTGCCCTTGGGCCTGGGCCTGCTGCAGGTGCTCGATGCCTTCGATATGCGCCAGGCGCGCGAGCTTTTCCCGTGGCCACCACCAGCTCATGGCCATCTCGAAAAAGGCGATGCCGGTAGAGGCGAAGTTTTCCTTCAGCAACTGCTCGCGCTCGGCAGCGGGCATCTGCGGGAAGCACAGTTCCAGATTGCGTGTGGCGATCTTGCGGCGCGAACCCGCCACCCGATACATCAACCAGCCCAACGCGCGACCGAGGCCCAACAAGGCGCCGTAGGGCAATTGCACGATCAGCCACAGCAAGCCCAGCCCCAGCCACAATGGCCAGAAACGCGGGTGAAGAAAATAGCGACGAAAGACTGGACGATCCATTGACGATCCCGGACAAACGATCAAAGCGCCGCATTCTAGCAGCGGCCACCCTTTCATAGGTAATGGCTGGAATGCGGCGGAAGCGGCCTGTCGTAGGATGGGTGAAACCCATCGGAAATTGATGGGTTTCACCCATCCTACGGGCTGTAGAACGTAGCCTGGATTAGCCGCAGGCGTAATCCGGGGCCGAAGGCCGTGATCCATGGTTCAACGCGGGTCACCGACAGGCCGCTTCCGCCTTTTACCAGCCTGTTCATGGCGCTTTCAGCCAATACTTTGCGACTGCAGGAAAGGTCGTGAACAGCCCCTAAACACCAACCCCGGCGCGCAGAATGCTCTCCGCCAGCCCCTTGGCCGCCACCGACAACTCATGCTGCGACACAGACAGCAGCCCCACGGGCTTTTCCACGGTAGGTGCACTGATCGGCAGGCAGCGTGCGCCGGATGCCTGCATCTGGGTGACGCACAAAGCCGGCACCACACTCACGCCCAGGCCCTCGGCGACCATGCGGCCAACGGTGACCAGTTGATGGCACTCGAAGGCCACGGAAAAATGGCAGGCCTCCTCCAGCATCAGGCGCACCGTGGACGGTCGCTGCAAGGTGATGAAGGGCGATTGCAGCAACTGCGCCCAGGTCAGCGATGCTTCCTTGGCGAGTGGCGAGTCGGTCGGCACCACGGCGACGAAACGGTCGACGTACAGCGGCGTGAACTCCAGCCCCAGGGACTGCGGTGGCTCGAAGCCGATGCCGAGTTCGACCCGGCGGGTTCGAACCATGTCCCAGACCTGTTCGTTGATCACGTCATGCACGGCCACATCCACTCCCGGATAGTGCGCCTTGAACACCTTGAGCAGGCCAGGCAGCAGGTTGCCGGCGAACGATGGCATGGCCGCCACGGAAACCCGCCCGCGTTGCAGACTGAAGTGCTGGCGGAGGATCTCCTCGGCGTCGTCCCATTCGGCAAGTAGCCGCCGGGCGATGGGCAGCAGCGTTTCGCCCTCGGGCGTCAACGCTACGCTGCGCGTGGTGCGTGCCAGCAGGCGGCCGCCAAGGCTTTCCTCCAGGCTCTTGATCGCCAGGCTCAGGGCCGGCTGCGACAGATGCAGGCGCTCGCAGGCCTGAGCGAAGCTCAGACTGTGAGCCACAGCAAGAAAGGCACGAAGCTGGCGCACAGTCATTTATTTGTTTTCCAAATCAAAACCAATAAAAAACAAACTTAACAAATAAGACCAACCACTAGAAGCTCTGGGCTGTTCCCATAACAAAACGACAGGTGCATTGACCATGCGCGGATTGGACAAACGTGTAGACAGCTACGAGGCCGCCCTCGCCGGTTTGACCGATGGTATGACCGTACTGGCCGGAGGCTTCGGCCTCTGCGGTATTCCCGAGAACCTGATCGCCGAGATCCGCCGCCGCGGCGTACGTGACCTGACCGTGGTATCGAACAACTGTGGCATCGATGGTTTCGGCCTCGGCGTGCTGCTGGAGGATCGACAGATTCGCAAGATGGTCGCCTCCTACGTCGGTGAGAACGCTCTGTTCGAACAACAGTTACTCAATGGCGAGCTGGAGGTTGAACTGACGCCCCAGGGCAGCCTGGCGGAGAAGATCCGCGCGGGCGGCGCCGGCATTCCCGCCTTCTTCACCGCCACGGGCTACGGCACACCGGTCGCCGAGGGCAAGGAAGCGCGCGAGATCAACGGTCGCCACTACATCCTCGAACCCGCGATCACCGGCGACTTCGCCATCGTCAAGGGCTGGAAAGCCGATCACTTCGGCAATGTGGTGTACCGCCATACCGCGCAGAACTTCAATCCGGTGGTGGCCACCGCCGGGCGCATCACCGTGGTCGAAGTCGAGGAAATCGTCGAGCCCGGCGAACTCGATCCGGCGCATATCCACACGCCCGGCATCTACGTGGATCGCATCATCCAGGGCAGTTTCGAGAAACGCATCGAAAAACGCACCCTGCGCGCATGAGACCTGGCGATCCGGCGGTATTGCAATCGCTTTCGCCTTGCCGGCTCCCAGCTCGCTCAGTCCTCGCAACCAATCGAATATAAAAAAGAGAACCCGCCATGGCACTCACCCGCGAACAGATGGCCCAGCGCGTAGCCCGCGAATTGAAAGATGGTTATTACGTCAACCTGGGCATCGGCATCCCGACCCTGGTGGCCAATTACGTGCCTGAGGGCATCGACGTCATGCTGCAGTCCGAGAACGGCCTGCTCGGCATGGGCGCATTCCCCACCGAGGAGGAGCTGGACGCCGACATGATCAACGCCGGCAAGCAGACCGTCACCGCCCGCCGCGGCGCGTCGATCTTTTCCTCGTCGGAGTCCTTCGCCATGATTCGTGGCGGCCACGTTGACCTCACCGTACTCGGTGCCTTCGAAGTCGATGTGCGTGGCAATATCGCCTCGTGGATGATCCCCGGCAAGCTGGTCAAGGGCATGGGCGGCGCCATGGATCTGGTAGCCGGCGCCAACAACATCATCGTCACCATGACCCATGCGTCCAAGGATGGCGAGTCCAAGCTGCTCGAGCACTGCAGCCTGCCGCTCACCGGCTGCGGTTGTATCCGCAAGGTGCTTACCGACCTGGGCTACCTGACCATCGAGAACGGCAGCTTTGTCTTGCATGAGTACGCGCCCGGCGTCAGCATCGAGGAAATCGTCGAGAAGACCGCCGGCAAGCTGGTGATCTCACCCGACGTTAGGGAAATGACTTTCTGAGTTCCGTGCAGTGCAGATCGGGCCACCACGCATGGCCCGCCTGCGCTGCGCGAACATGACAAGAACAACAGGGCCGACACCATCACGGCCAGGAGAAGCCTCATGCAAGATGTCGTCATCGTCGCCGCCACCCGTACCGCTATCGGCAGTTTCCAGGGATCGCTGGCGGATGTTCCGGCCACCGAACTGGGCGCGGCAGTGATCCGTCGCCTGCTCGAGCAGACCGGCCTGGATGGCAATCAGGTCGACGAGGTGATTCTCGGCCATGTGCTCACCGCCGGCGCCGGCCAGAACACCGCCCGCCAGGCAGCTATCGGCGCCGGTCTGCCCCATGCCGTGCCAGCGCTGACCCTCAACAAGGTCTGCGGCTCCGGGCTCAAGGCCCTGCACCTCGGTGCCCAGGCGATTCGCTGTGGCGACGCCGAAGTGATCATCGCCGGCGGCATGGAAAACATGAGCCTGGCACCCTACGTGCTGCCCAAGGCGCGCACCGGGCTGCGCATGGGCCACGGGCAACTGATCGACAGCATGATCAGCGACGGTCTGTGGGATGCCTTCAACGACTACCACATGGGTATCACCGCCGAGAACCTGGTGGATAAGTACGCCATCAGCCGTGAAGCCCAGGATGCCTTCGCGGCAGCCTCCCAGCAGAAAGCCGTGGCCGCCATCGAGTCCGGGCGCTTCGCTGACGAGATCACCCCGATCCTGATTCCCCAGCGCAAGGGCGATCCCATCGCCTTCGCCACCGACGAACAACCCCGCGCCGGCACCACCGCCGACACGCTGGCCAAGCTCAAACCCGCCTTCAGGAAAGACGGCAGCGTCACCGCCGGCAACGCCTCGAGCCTCAACGACGGCGCCGCCGCGGTGCTGCTGATGAGCGCCAGCAAGGCCGAAGCGCTGGGCCTGCCGGTGCTGGCCAGGATCAAGGCGTACGCCAACGCCGGTGTCGACCCGGCGATCATGGGCATCGGCCCGGTATCGGCCACCCGCCGCAGCCTGGAAAAGGCCGGCTGGTCGCTCGATCAACTCGACCTGATCGAAGCCAACGAAGCCTTCGCCGCCCAGGCGCTGTCGGTCGGCCAGGAGCTGGGTTGGGATGCCTCCAGGGTGAATGTCAACGGCGGCGCCATCGCCCTCGGCCACCCCATCGGCGCGTCCGGTTGCCGGGTGCTGGTCACCTTGCTGCACGAAATGCTCAAGCGTGACGCCAGGAAGGGCCTGGCCACCCTGTGCATCGGCGGCGGCCAGGGAGTTGCGCTGTTGCTCGAGCGGGATTGAAAGCAGCAAGGCACTTCAGGGGCCGTTTGCGATACGATCAGGCTCCCCCCATCGAGCACAGCAATGAACGATCTCCCAACCCTCAACTACCTGTTCGCCGAATGCCGCAAAACCTGCCCGCAGCGCCCGGAAGTCACGGCCATCGTGCTCTTCGCGCTGCTCTGCGAGGATGACGACGTGGTGTATCTGGAAATCAGATACACCGACTATGCCAACGGCCAGTTCGAAGGTGATCACCTCTGGCTGTCGCTGGAGGAGGCAATGCACTCCGCTTTGGAGGATCACGGCATTGCCGAGGATGACTGGCGAGCGCTGTCGGCGCGGGAGATCGCCCGTATAGACCGCACTATCGAATAAGACCAATACAGGTTCTGGCTTCTTGCTGGTACGGATCATAGACGCCGCTGGCGCCTCTCCCAGAGGCAGATCGCAGCGGCCTCTCTATCCGCGGCAGCCGTCCCACAGTTTCATGACCTGCCCGACTGCGGCATCCAGCATCGCATGCTCGATGCCGTCACGGGCCAGGGTAGAAAGCCCCAACAGGAAGCTGTCGAACGCCGAGGTCAGGGCCCGCACGTCTGTGTCGCTCGCCAGCTCGCCGTCAGCGACTGCCCGCGCGATGCAGGTCTGTATTCCGTTTCGCGTGCGGTCGCGGACCTCGCTCAGCGCCGTGGGCCCCTGCTCCGGCGTGCACACGCCAATGACCCCGAGCGCCACCATGCAGCCGCGTGGATGCCCCGCCTCGCATTGCATCCTGGCCGAGCGGCGCAGCGCCAGCTCGATGGCATCACGTGCCGGCAACGTGCTGTCGAACAGGCTCTCGGTAACCCGCCCATGGGTGTTCAGGTAGCACTCCAGCACTTCTCCGAACAGCGCCTCCTTGGAACCGAAGGCCGCATAGAAACTGGGCGCGGAGATACCGCCAGCGATCCCGGCCTTCAGTTGGCTCAGGGATGTGGATTCGTAGCCGTGTTCCCAGAACAGGTGCATCGCCTGAACGATTGCCGCATCCCGATCGAATGTGCGTGGGCGCCCCATCTGTGCCATATCCATCCTCCTGCCTGACGATATAAATACTAGTCGATACAAAAGTCATTGACCACGGTCTAGTCAGCGATTTAAATTTATACCGATCGATACATATATTGAGAAACAGACCATGACCGACTCCCGACCAAACGATTCACTTCCCGTTTCAGCGCTACTGGCCCTGGCGATGACGGGCTTCATCTGCATCCTTACCGAGACCCTGCCGGCAGGCCTGCTACCTGAAATCAGCGCGGGTCTCGACGTTTCGCCCGCACTGGCCGGTCAGCTGGTCACCCTCTACGCGCTCGGTTCGCTGCTGGCCGCCATTCCGCTGACCATCGCCACCCAGGGCTGGCGGCGACGCAATGTACTGCTGCTGTCGATCGTCGGCTTTCTGCTGTTCAACTCGATCACCGCCTGGTCGTCGAACTATGTGCTGACCCTGGTTGCGCGCTTCTTCGCCGGTATGGCGGCGGGACTGGCCTGGAGTCTGATCGCCGGTTACGCCCGGCGCATGGTCGCCCCGCACCAGCAGGGTCGAGCCCTGGCGCTGGCCATGGTGGGCACACCTATCGCCCTGTCTCTGGGCGTGCCACTGGGCACCTGGCTCGGCGGCATGCTGGGCTGGCGTACCGCGTTCGGCCTGATGTCCCTGCTCAGCATTGCACTGATCGTCTGGGTACTGGCCAAGGTGCCGGATTATCCCGGGCAGGCCCACACCCAGCGTCTTCCCCTGCGTTCGGTATTCCTGACGCCGGGCGTGCGCCCCGTTCTCGCCGTGGTGCTGACCTGGATGCTCGCCCACAACATCCTCTATACCTACATCGCGCCCTTTATCGCACCCGCAGGCCTGACCGGCGAGGTCGATATGGTCTTGCTGGCATTCGGTATCGCCGCACTGGCAGGCATCTGGATAACCGGCCGCCTGGTCGATCGTCATCTCCGCCAGGCAGTGCTCACCAGCCTTGCCACCTTTGCCCTGGTCGCCCTGTTGTTCGGCCTGTACGCCGAGTCGGTTGCCGTGCTGTACATCGGTGTCTTCGTCTGGGGGCTGACCTTCGGTGGCGCCGCCACATTGCTGCAAACGGCGCTGGCCGATGCTGCCGGCCCAGGCGCGGACGTGGCGATGTCGATGAACGTGGTCATCTGGAACAGTGCCATCGCCGGCGCAGGTCTGCTCGGCGGCGTACTGCTCGGCCAGTTCGGCGTCGCCTCGTTTCCCTGGGTGATGCTGGCCTTGCTGCTCATCGGCCTGTGGATCGCCTCAGCCGCCAGCCGCCATGGGTTCCCGTCCGGGCAACGACGTAGCGATGTCGTGGTCGCCGGGCATTGAATCGCTTCCCTTCCCTCACCATCCATGCAGGAGATAACGACCATGTCCAATTCGAACGGTAAATCGATTCTGGTACTCGGCGGCAGTCGCGGTATCGGTGCCGCCATCGTGCGACGCTTCGCCAGCGATGGCGCTCACGTGACCTTCACCTACGCCAGCTCGGCAGCGCCAGCGACGCGACTGGCAGACGAAACCGGTAGCAGCGCCGTGCAACTGGACAGTGCCGATCGCACTGCGCTGATCGCCCAGATCGACAGCCTCGGGCCCATCGACGTACTGGTGGTCAACGCGGGCGTACTGGTCGCGGGCGATCCGCTGGGGCTGGATGCCGACGCCATCGACCAGTTGTTCAACATCAACATCCACGCGCCCTACCACGCCGCCATCGCCGCGGCGCGGCAGATGCCGGAAGGCGGCCGCATCATCTTCATCGGCTCGACCAATGCCGACCGCGTGCCGATGCAAGGCCTTGCCGCATACAGTGCCAGCAAGGCCGCACTGAGTGGCATGGTCAAGGGGCTGGCGCGGGATTTCGGCGCACGTGGCATCACCGTCAACGTCGTGCAGCCTGGCCCGACCGACACCGACATGAACCCTGCCGACGGCCCTCTGAACGAACTGATGCACAGTTTCATGGCGATCAAGCGACATGCCCGCAGCGATGAAATCGCCGGCATGGTGGCCTGGTTGGCGGGTGCCGAAGCCGGGCTGGTCACCGGTGCGGCACTGACCATCGACGGCGGTTTCGCCGCCTGATCGACAAGGCCTGGCAGCAACGTTATGCCAGACCTGGCGGCCCGAGGTCGCTCAACTCACCCGCTCGGCCACCGGCAGCTTGGCGATGGCTTCGCGGGTTTCGCGATCCTGGGCGTCGCGCCAGGTACGGAATGCATCCAGCTCGCTGCCCCAGGTACGCATTACCCAGGCGAGCACGGCCAGGTCGTCCACCAGGCCAAGGCCGGGAATGAAGTCGGGAATGGCATCCAGCGGCGACACGAAATACAGCAGCCCGGCAACCACGGCGATCAGCGCCTGCGGATTGATCGCCCGATAGCTGCCCCGCCACCAGGCCACGCAGAGCTCCTGCAGCAAGCTCAGTTCGCCTCTCAGCGAGGACAGGCTGCGGCCGCCTCCACTGCTTTTGCGGGTCACCGCCAACAGTAATGCCGGCAAGCGACCGCGCTTCAGGAAACGCTGCGCCAACGGCAGGTAACGGGCGAAATTCCACGGTGCTTTCATGACCACTCCTCGTCAGCCCGCATCGCTGCTGGGCTGTCTGTGGTTATCCACCATAGCTGTGGATAACCTTGTGAACAGTTATGAGATTAGCTTACCAAACGCCCTTGCCATGCGGCCTTGCCACAGATCGGACATTTTTTATCCAGCGAATAAATTCCTGTTAAATCAATTAGTTGAAAAAATCAAAAGATTTCGTAAAAAATCTGACCGAGTAAAAGAAGCCTTGTTGCAATGTGCATAACCGTAACGCCGGGATTACATTCGCCACACAGGCAAAAGCCCCCAGAAACGACAACGCCCCGTAGAACGGGGCGTTGTTTCGAACCAACTGAACTTACTGAGCTGGAGCGGCCTCAGGAGCCTCTTCTTGTTCCTGAGCAGCCTGATCCTTGATGGCGATCAGTTCCAGGTCGAATACCAGTACCGAGTTGGCCGGAATCGCCGGGCTCGGGCTCTGGGCGCCGTAGGCCAGTTCGCTAGGGATGTACAGTTTGTACTTCTCGCCAACGTGCATCAGTTGCAGGCCTTCGACCCAACCCGGGATCACGCCGCCAACCGGCAGGTCGATCGGGGTGCCACGCTCGACGGAGCTGTCGAACACGGTGCCATCGGTGAGCTTGCCTTCGTAGTGAACGGTAACCACGTCATCAGCACTGGGCTGAGGGCCATCGGCCTTCTTGACCACTTCGTACTGCAGACCGGATTCGGTGGTGGTGACGCCGTCACGCTTGCCGTTCTCTTCCAGGAACTTCTTGCCGGCCTGAGCCGCTTCCTCGTTCATGGCGGTCATGCGTTCTTCGGCACGCTTTTGCAGGAAAGCGAAGGCTTCGATCAGCTCTTCGTCTTTCAGGCGCTGCTCTTTCTTGCCGATGGCATCCTCGATACCTTGGGCGACAGCATTCGGATCCAGATCGTCCATGCCTTCCTGAGCCAGGCTTTTGCCCATGTTCAGGCCAATACCGTAGGAAGCCTTCTGAGCCGGGCTTTCCAGTTTCACTTCGCTGGTTTGCGAATCACAACCGGCGAGGACCAGGCCCACCAGGGCGATCGCTGCTGCCAAACGATGCTGTTTCATGCTGATTCCTTGTTCGCTGCGCCCTAGGGCAATCGAGTGAAGGCGCGAGCTTAGGGGGTGTGGGTGTCTCAACGCAAGCCGCGTTGCTGTGAATTGTCCAGGCAGATCACGCATGCCTTGCGGGAAGTGGCGAGATGAAGCAGGAAGCTGACCGGATCGTTCAGTTCGTCGTGCCGGTTGCCAAAGCAGCGGCGTAACTGACTAGCCGGTATGAGTTTTTTTGCCGAGAGAAGTTCACTGGCAGGCAAGGCAAATTGGCATCACTGGGTGTTCGCTCGCGCCCTCGCTACCCGTGAAGCGGACTCCCGCCCCAGCACATGACTGATGTGCTGCCCCGCGTCGATCAACCGCGACAGATCGACGCCGGTTTCGATGCCGAGCCCCTGCAACAGGTAGAGCACGTCTTCGCTCGCCACGTTGCCGGTAGCGCCCTTGGCGTAGGGGCAGCCGCCCAGCCCGGCGACCGAACTGTCGAAAACCATGACGCCTTCCAGCAGGCTGGCGTAGATATTGGCCAGCGCCTGGCCGTAGGTATCGTGAAAGTGCCCGGCCAATCGTTCGCGTGGGACATCACGCCCTACCACCTCGAGCAAATGCCGCACGCCACCTGGCGTGCCAACGCCGATGGTGTCGCCCAGGGAGATTTCATAACAGCCCATGGCCTGCAACTCGCAGGCGACAGCGGCGACCTGATGGGTCGAGATGGCGCCGTCGTAGGGACAGCCCAACACGCACGACACGTAGCCGCGCACGCGGATGCCGTGCTGCTGCGCCATGTCCATGACCGGCTGAAAGCGCAACAGGCTCTCGGCGATCGAGCAATTGATGTTGCGCTGCGAGAAGGACTCGGACGCCGCCGCGAATACGGCGACTTCCTTCACGCCGGCGTCGAGGGCAGCCTCCAGCCCTTTCAGGTTGGGCGTCAACGCCGCGTAGGTGACACCGGGTCGCTGACCGATGGTGGCAAACACCTCGCCACTGCCGGCCATTTGCGGCACCCATTTGGGCGAGACGAAACTGCCGACTTCTATATAGCCGAGCCCCGCTGCGCTCAGGTCGTCCACCAGGCGCACCTTGTCAGCCACGCTGATTGGCTGTTTCTCGTTCTGCAGACCGTCCCGCGGGCCGACTTCCACCAGGCGTACGTGGCTGGGCAGGCTCATGGCTGCGCCTCCAGCTCGACCAGTACCCTTCCTTCGCCGATCAGCTCGCCCTCGGTGCAATGGATCGCCTTGATCGTCCCCGCCTGCGGCGCACGAATGCTGTGCTCCATCTTCATGGCTTCCAGCACCACCAGCGCAGCTCCGGCCTCGACGCTCTGACCAGGCTCGACCAGGACACGAACGATGCTACCGTTCATGGGCGCGGTGAGCCCGCCCTGATGAGCATTGCCTGCCTCGACAGCGGCGATGGGGTCGAAACGGCGCACGACCAGCCACTCGACGCCCCGGCGCAGATAAAGCGTGTCGCCCTGACGCACTACATCTGCCTTGCGTACCGCGCCGCCTGACTGAAACACCACGCGCTGGCTGACATCGCCGCACACCAGGGTCATGTGCGCCTGTGCCGGCAAACCGCTGCGCCAGGTATTGCGGGCCGCCCAGGGCGAGTGTGGATCGTCTGCCCGCTGCCGCTCGGCATCGGTGGCCAAAAACGCCGCAGCAGCCTGTTGCCAGAAAGCCTCCGGGAGTTCGCTGGTCGGCGGTAGCAACTGCGCCTGGTGACGTTCGATGAAGCCGGTATCCAGCTCCGCTGCAGCGAACGCAGGATTGGCAAGGATGCGCTGCAGGAACGCCAGATTGGTCTTGAAGCCGCCGATCACGGTTTCACCCAGCATGGCCAGGAGCCGCTGACGGGCTTCTTCGCGGTTCTCCCCCCAGGCGATCAGCTTGGCCAGCATCGGATCGTAGAACGGCGACACCTCGTCGCCCTGCTCCACGCCGCTGTCGACCCGCCGCCCCGGCCCGGCCGCAGGCTCACGGTACAGGTCGAGATGGCCGCTGGCGGGCAGGAAGCCGCCCTCCGGGTCTTCGGCATACAGGCGCACCTCGATGGCGTGGCCGTCGAGCGGCACCTGCTCCTGGCTGATCGGCAGCGGTTCACCGCGCGCCACACGAATCTGCCAGGCCACCAGGTCGAGACCGGTGATCGCCTCGGTCACCGGATGTTCGACCTGCAGGCGTGTGTTCATCTCCATGAAGAAGAACTCGCCGCGCGCATCGAGGAGAAACTCCACGGTGCCGGCGCCCACATAGCCGATGGCCTGCGCGGCGCGCACGGCGGATTCGCCCATGGCCCGACGCAGTTCAGGCGACAGGCCTGGCGCGGGCGCCTCTTCGACCACCTTCTGATGGCGTCGCTGAATCGAGCAGTCGCGCTCAAAGAGGTACAGGCAGTTGCCCTGCTGGTCGGCGAATACCTGAATCTCCACGTGACGCGGTTTGAGCAGGTATTTTTCCACCAGCATGCGCCCATCACCGAACGCCGACTGTGCTTCACGCTGCGCCGAGGCCAGGGCGTCGGCCAGATCGCTCTCGCGCTCGACCACTTTCATACCTTTGCCACCGCCACCGGCAGTCGCCTTGAGCAACACGGGGTAGCCGATGCGCGCGGCTGCCGTGCGGAACGTTTGCAGATCCTGCGCCTCGCCGTGGTAACCCGGCACCAGCGGTACGCCGGCCTCCTCCATCAATGCCTTGGCAGCGGACTTGCTGCCCATGGCGTCGATGGCACTGGCCGGTGGGCCGAGGAAGATCAGCCCGGCCGCCTCGAGCTTGCGCGCGAAGGTGGCATTCTCGGAGAGGAAGCCATAGCCGGGGTGGATGGCTTGCGCGCCGCTGGCCAGGGCGGCTTCGATGATCCTGTCCATCAGCAGGTAGCTTTCGCTGGGCTTGGCGCCGCCCAGGCCGATGGCCATATCCGCTTCGCGCACGTGTCGGGCGGTGCGGTCGATATCGCTGTGCACCGCAACCGTGGTCAGCCCCAGGGCTTTGGCGGTACGCATCACCCGACAGGCGATTTCGCCGCGATTGGCGATCAGAAGCGTGGTGATCGTGGTGGTTTTCATGGTCGTCACTGCCAGGCCGGTTTGCGTTTCTGCAGGAAGGCGTTGAGGCCCTCCTGCCCTTCTTCACTGACGCGGATGCCGGCGATCACGCTCTCGGTGCGCTGGCGCAACGCGTCTCCGAGCACGCCACTGCCGACATCCTGGAGCAGCGCCTTGGCGGCACGCATGGCCTGCGGGCTGTTCTGCAACAGATTGGCGACCCACTGCTCGACCTCCGCCTCCAGCTCGCCAGCGGGATAGCATTCGGCGAGCAGCCCCAGCTCCCGAGCGCGCTCGCCGCTGAAGCGTTCGGCACTGAGCGCATAGCGCCGAGCGGCACGCTCACCGATGGCCTGCACCACGTAGGGGCTGATCACGGCGGGAACCAGGCCGATGCGCACCTCGGAAAGGCTGAACGACGCATCAAGGACACCGATGGCGATGTCGCAGCAGGCCGTCAGCCCGACCGCACCGCCGAACGCGGCACCTTGCACCACCGCCAGCGTCGGGCATGGCAAATGGTAGAGCAGGCTCATCAACTCGCCGAGCTCGTGGGCGTCGCGCAGGTTGGCGGCGTAGTCGAGCTGCGCCGAAGCCTGCATCCAGCCCAGATCGGCGCCGGCGCAAAAGTGCCTGCCCTGCCCGCGCAGGACGAGAAACCGCAGGCTGTCGTCAGCCGCCACCTGGCGCAGTGCCTGGATCAGCTCGGCGATCATTTCGGCGTTGAAGGCGTTGTGCTTGTCCGGACGGTTCAGCCACAAGGTGGCGACGCCGCGTGGATCCGTGTGCAATTCGATGGTGCTGAAATCGGTCATAGGAACTCCCTTGAGCTACAAGCTACAAGCCGCAAGCGGTTCTGCGTTTTCTTGCCGCTTGCCGCTTGCAGCTTGAGGCTTGAGGCTTGAGGCTTGCAGCTTTACATACGAAACACGCCGAACCGGGTCGGCTCGACAGGCGCATTCAGGCTGGCGGAAATCGCCAGGGCCAGTACTTCGCGGGTCTGCGCAGGGTCGATCACGCCATCATCCCATAGCCGGGCACTGGAGTAATACGCATGGGCCTGGCGCTCGTACTGCTCGACGATCGGCTGCTTGAGGCGCTGCTCGTCCTCGGCGGAAAACACCTGGCCGGCGCGTTGCGCCTGTTCGTGCTTGACCTGCACCAGCACCCCGGCGGCCTGCTGCGCGCCCATCACGCCGATTCGCGCGTTGGGCCACATCCACAGAAAACGCGGATCATAGGCACGGCCACACATGCCGTAGTTACCGGCGCCGAAGCTGCCGCCGATGATCACCGTGAACTTGGGCACGCGGGCGCAGGCCACCGCCGTGACCAGCTTGGCGCCATGTTTGGCGATACCGCCCTCTTCGTATTTCTTGCCGACCATAAAGCCGGTGATGTTCTGCAGGAACAGCAACGGGATGCCGCGCTGACAGGCCAGCTCGATGAAGTGCGCACCTTTCTGCGCAGCCTCGGCGAAGAGGATGCCGTTGTTGGCCAGAATGGCGACCGGGTAGCCGCTGATGTGCGCGAAGCCACAGACCAGGGTGGTGCCGAACAGCGCCTTGAATTCATCGAGCTGCGAGTCATCGACGATCCGTGCGATCACTTCCCGTACATCGAAAGGTTGCTTGGGGTCGGCGGGAATGACGCCGTACAGCTCATCCGCGGCGTAACGCGGCGCGATGGGCTGCCGCGTCTGCAACTCGCCAAGCTTGCGCCAGTTGAGGTTGGCAATGCAGCGGCGCGCCAGGGCCAGGGCATGTTCGTCGTTCTCCGCGTAGTGATCGGCCACGCCACTGGTCTTGCAGTGCACATCGGCACCACCGAGCTCCTCGGCGCTGACTACTTCGCCGGTGGCGGCTTTCACCAGCGGCGGGCCAGCGAGAAAGATGGTCGCCTGCTCGCGCACCATGATGGTCTCGTCGCTCATTGCCGGCACATAGGCGCCGCCGGCGGTGCACGAGCCCATCACCACGGCGATCTGCGCGATGCCCTGGGCGCTCATGTTGGCCTGGTTGAAGAAGATGCGACCGAAGTGCTCGCGATCCGGGAACACCTCGTCCTGACGCGGCAGGTTGGCACCGCCGGAGTCCACCAGATAGATGCACGGCAGCCGGTTCTGACTGGCGATGGCCTGGGCGCGCAGATGCTTCTTCACGGTCAAGGGGTAGTAGCTGCCGCCCTTCACCGTGGCGTCGTTGGCGATGACCATGCATTCGACGCCTTCGACGCGGCCAATCCCGGCGATCACCCCAGCGGCCGCGACGTCTTCGTCATACACCTGGTAGGCGGCCAACTGGCCTATTTCCAGAAACGGCGACCCCGGATCGAGCAGCCGGTCGATGCGCTCGCGAGGCAGCAGTTTGCCGCGCGATGTGTGCCGCTCCTGCGCCTTGGCACCGCCGCCTTCGCGGGTGCGGGCAAGCAAGCTGCGCAGCTCATCGACCTGGGCCAGCATCGCCTCGCGGTTGGCGGCGTACTCAGAGGAACGGGTGTTCAGTTGCGTGAGGACAATGGCCATTCGTACTCCTTGGGAGGCGCGAGCTGCAAGCACCCGCACCCAGGGCTCTTCACTTGCCGCTTGAAGCTTGCGGCTTGCGGCTCTATCTCGTTTCGTTGAACAGCTCTCGGCCGATCAGCATGCGGCGAATTTCGCTGGTACCGGCGCCGATCTCGTAGAGTTTGGCGTCGCGCCACAGGCGCCCGACCGGAAACTCGTTGATGTAGCCGTTACCGCCAAGGATCTGGATCGCCTCGCCGGCCAGCCAGGTGGCTTTTTCCGCAGCGTAGAGGATGACCCCGGCGCAGTCCTTGCGCACCTGGCGCACATGGCCGCTACCCAGAGAGTCGAGCTGCTTGCCCACGGCGTACAGGTACGCGCGGCAAGCCTGCTGGGTGGTGTACATGTCGGCGAGCTTGCCCTGGATCAGCTGGAACTCGCCGATGCTCTGGCCGAACTGCTTGCGGTCGTGGATGTACGGCACCACCACATCCATCGCCGCCTGCATCAGCCCGAGCGGCCCGCCGGAGAGCACGGCACGTTCGTAGTCCAGGCCGCTCATCAGCACCCTGGCGCCTTCGCCGACGCCACCCAGTACGTTTTCCTCTGGCACCTCGACGTCCTGGAACACCAACTCGCCGGTGTGTGAGCCACGCATGCCGAGCTTGTCGAGCTTCTGCGCCACGCTGAAGCCTTTTGCACCCTTTTCCACGATGAATGCCGTCATGCCCTTGGCGCCGGCGGTCAGGTCGGTCTTCGCGTAGACCACCAGCACATCGCAATCCGGGCCGTTGGTGATCCACATCTTGCTGCCGTTGAGCACATAGCGATCACCCTTCCTGTCCGCCCGCAGCCTCATCGAGACCACGTCGGAGCCGGCGTTGGGCTCGCTCATGGCCAGCGCACCGATGTGTTCACCGCTGATCAGCTTCGGCAGGAAACGGCGCTTCTGCGCCTCGCTGCCGTTGCGGTTGATCTGGTTCACACAGAGATTGGAATGGGCGCCGTAGGACAGGCCGATGCCGCCGGCAGCACGGGATATTTCCTCCATGGCGACCATATGCGCCAGATAGCCCATGCCAGCGCCACCGTATTCTTCGCTGACAGTCAGGCCAAGCAGGCCCATGTCGCCGAACTTGCGCCACAAATCCATGGGGAACTGGTCGCTGCGGTCGGCCTGCGCAGCACGCGGGGCGATTTCCTTGGCGGCGAAACCGGCGACGGCGTCGCGCAGCATGTCGATTTCCTCGCCGAGGAAGAAATTCAAACCTGGCAGGGTGATGCTCATGTAACGGCTCTCCATTGTTGTAGTTGTCGGATGCGTTAAACGATCGGTAAGACGGGTCTCAGGAGGCGGCGGATATCTCCTGCATGGCGCTCAGACAGCGCTGCTCGGCGGTATCCAGTTCGCGTTGCATCTGCTGAATGTCGAGCATCTGCCGGGCAAGGTGCTCGCGGCGCTCGGCGATCTTGTCCAGGAAGTGGTCGAGCTGTTTGCGGTTACCGCCAAAGGGGTCGTACAGATCGATCAGCTGTTTGCACTCGGCCAGGGAAAAACCGATGCGTTTGCCACGCAGGATCAACATCAGCGTCACCCGGTCGCGACCGCTGTAGATGCGCTCCTGCCCCCTACGCTCGGGCGCGAGCATGCCCTGCTCTTCGTAAAAACGAATGGTGCGGGTGGTGACACCTAGTTCGTGGGCCAGATCGGAAATGCTGTAGGAGTGGCTCATGGTACGGGCTGCTCGCCTGGATGACCTTTACGTAAACGTAAACCTGCAATCGCAGCGCTGTCAAATCGGCAAGAATTTCGGGCTGGAAGGAACAGAAAGCATGGCCGCAACGGCCATGCCTTGCGCGAATATCATCAGGACTGCGGTTTACCGTCCCAGGGCTCGCCATCGAGCGGGCGCTTTCTGGCGAGCTCGGCTTCGTCCAGCCCGGAACCGCCACCGATTTCCTCTTCACCGACGATGCTCAGGTCGCGGTCAGCGGGCTCGTCGTCCCCGCGCTCTTGAGGCGAGCGTGCGCCGGTATCGTCGATCAGGGTTTCCGGGCTCAAGTCATCGAGGCTAACGCCATCTTCGTGCTGGCCTTCTTTCAGGGTTTCGCCGCCGCTCTGCCCGGCCTCGCGAACGCGCTCATCCGGATACTCCTGTTGCACTTCGTCCAACGGCCGGCGATCACCGACGCGCCCTTCGCGGTCGTCCTTGCGTTCGCTGAAATCCAGTTGCTCGATCGAGCCCATGCGATCCTCGATATCGTCGATTTCCTGAGGCGTGGCTGGCTGCTTGGGTGTGCTCATGATGTTCTCCAGTATGGGTCTGTTCGGTGGACTCGACCCATGCCGGGAAATTCAGGGAAAACGACGGATGCAATGAAGCGGTGGTGCCGCCAATCAACCTTCCCCTACCAATTGCTCCAAGGCTTCCTCCAGCGGGCTGACGCTGGTTGGGCGAACCAGGCGGGTAACTTCGACACCGTCGCGCAGAAACACCAGCGTCGGCCACAGTTTGACCTTGAAGGAACGCCCCAGTGGTCGGCCGCTGCCGTCCTCGATCTTCAGGTGCGTGACTTCCGGATAATCCGGCAACACCTTGGCCAGCAAAGGCTGTGCTGCCTGGCAATAGCCGCACCAATCCGTACCGAACTCGATGATGGTCATACCGGGCATCGCCTGCACCTCGGCGGGCGTCGGCGCCGTACTGCTGTACTCGTTGCTCATGCTGTCTCCTCTGCTTGCCAGCGAAACGCGACCACCCTGCTAGCGCAGGGCGACCTGGATTCTCAGCGTATCAGACGCTGTCGCGAACATACCTGGCGACGGGCTTTACCCGCTCGGCGATTTCGCCTTCGAGACGGGTGACGGTTTCCGCAATGCGATCCACCTCCGGGCGCATGGAACGAGCGTCTTCCATGATGCCTTTGAGCCGGCACTTTCCGCTCAAGCCACGGGCCAGCAGCATGCCACCGAACGCAGCGCGAACCAGCCCGAGTACACCACCGCGCTTCAGACCGCCGCGGGCCATGGCGATACCGCTGCCGATGGAAAGCGCACGCTCCCAGCCCTGTACGTTGCTGCCGCCTTGCTTATCGAATGTGGACATATCGCTAGCTCCAGTCTGTCTGTGATTCACAACGGACTGGGCAGAAGCGGCCGATGTTCGACCGCTCCGACAGGCGGATGAAGGGAAAAGGTTATCCAAACTTTGCCGATGGCTCAGAGATAGCGCAGCCAGGTCAGATCGCGACGACGAACCTTGAGTGCCGCGAACCAGCGCACCGGCGGGAACAGCGCCACGGCGAGCAGAATCGAGCACAGCCACACCGAAACGATCGAGTCGAAACCGAAGTAATCACCCTGATTGGTGCCCCAGATGGCCACCGCCGCCAGGTACATCAGCTTGAGCACATACAGGTGCAGCAGGTAGAAGAACATCGGCGCGCCGCCATACACGGTCAGCGCCTTGAGCCAGCGGTTGTCCTGGCCACGTTCGAAAGCCAGCAGCAGAAGCAGGCCGAGCCCCAGGGTCAACGCCAGGAAGGCCAGCGACGGTGGATACTTGGTGATATTGAGGATACCCATCAGGGTTTCCAGCCAGGTGCTGCCCACGGCCCAGCTCTTCTCGCCATAACCGTTGCCTGCACGCACCACGACGAACACCAGCAGCGAGCCGAGGCCCCAGCCGAGCAGCATCCGCTGCCGCCCTGCGGCGTCTGCACTGCGGGCGAACCAGGAACCGGCGGCGTAACCCAGAGCGATCACGCCAATCCACGGCAACAACGGATACGAGGTGCGCAGACGCAGATCTTCGGACACCTGCAGCCAGCCGCGATCATGCAGGATGGCCCACGGCACGTGCATCGCCGAATCGGCGGCGAAGTGCAGGTTATCCAGCAGGTTATGACCGCATACCAGCACCAGGCCGAGTGCGATCAGCAGCCCACGCGGCAGCCACACCAGCAGCGACAGCGCCAGCATGCTCAGGCCGATGGCCCAGATCACCTGCAGGTAGATCACCGTCGGCGGCACCTGGAACGTCCAGGCGAAGTTCACCAGGGTGAATTCCAGCACGACCAGAAACAGCCCGCGCTTGAACAGAAAGGCACTGACCGCAGCCCGGCCGCTGGCCTTCTCGCCATACAGAAATGCCGACAGGCCGGTAAGGAAGATGAACACCGGCGCACACAGATGAGCCAGGGTGCGACTGAAGAACAGCGCCGGCTCGGTGCTGCTCACGTCCATGGGATCGAGCACCTGGCGATGCAGGAAAAAGGTCTCGCGCACGTGGTCGAGCAGCATGAACAGGATGACGAGGCCACGCAGGGCGTCGATGGAGGTCAAGCGTGAGGTAGCGGGATTGGTGATGGCGGCAGTGGTCATAGCATATCCAGGACAGAAAGCCGGACAGACAGAGGGTCTACCCGGCACAACGAATAGTTATGATATAACAACTCGCAATAACAGCCCACCTTCAGCGTCGATGACGGAGACACCTCTCTGGGCAGCTCGATCACCCTGAGCGTATGGGCGCTGGTGGCTTTGATGATAGCCTTGCCCATCTGGCGTATCTGGCGGGCTCGGCGCAGGGCAGCGGCCCAGAGCGTCGGCCGATCCCTCACCGAATCAGGCTCCGCGCGGAGCCTGAACCGCCTTGGAGCCTGCCATGCATATCGTCATTCCCGATGACTACCAGAACGTCATCCGCACCCTCGATTGTTTCGCCACCCTGGGCGACCACCAGGTCAGCCTCTATCACGATGCAGTGGATGACGTTGAACTGCTGGCCGAGCGTTTCGCCGATGCCGACGCACTGGTGCTGACCCGTGAACGCACACGCATCGACGAAGCACTGCTCGCGCGCCTGCCGAAACTCAAACTGATCAGCCAGACCGGCAAGGTATCCAACCACCTCGATGTCGCTGCCTGCACTCGTCATGGCGTCGCCGTCATGGAAGGCCGTGGCTCGCCCATCGCGCCAGCGGAGCTGACCTGGGCGCTGATCATCAATGCCAGGCGCCAACTGTTCCCCGCCATGCAGGGACTGTATGCCGGTCAGTGGCAGGTCAACCTCGGCCAACGCCTCGCCGGGCAGACGCTGGGCATCTGGGGATACGGCAAGATTGGTCAGCGTCTGGCGCGTTATGCCCAGGCCTTCGAGATGCCCGTGCTGGTCTGGGGCAGCGAAACGTCCCGCCAGGCGGCCATCGCCGACGGGCACCGCGCAGCCGAATCGCGCCTGGCGTTCTTCGCCGAATCCGACGTACTCAGCCTGCACCTGCGCCTGGCGGAGAGCACACGCCACCTGGTAACCGCCAAAGATTTGGCAGTCATGAAGCCGAGCGCCTTACTGGTCAATACCAGCCGTGCCGAACTGATCGCGCCGGGCGCCCTGCTCGAAGCACTGAATCTCGGCAGACCGGGCTCTGCAGCGCTCGACGTGTTCGAGCAGGAACCCATTCTCGACCCGAACCATCCGCTGCTTCGCCATCGCGCCGTGCTCTGTACACCGCACCTCGGTTACGTGGAACGAGAGGGTTATGAGCTGTATTTCGGTGACGCCTTCGCCAACGTACAGGCATTTTTCAGCGGTGAAAGCTGTACGTTGGCCAATCCCGACGTTCGTCCGGTAACGCAATGAGGGGGGAAATTCCAACTTTGTGAAGCACCCCACAAACCCTGTTCCAGAGCGGTTTACCCGAGACATTCCGGGCCTTTCGGGGCACCGGATTACTCTGCGCGAAGTCTCACAAATAGCAATCCCTCTCAAAAACCATGATAACAATATAAACAAATCATTTAATAACAATGACTTATAACAACAAAAACCACTCATCAGATAAACAAGTATTTTTCTGACGCAGGAATACTATCTGCCGAACGATGGATGCCACCCAACCCTGGGCGGTCATGGCAAAGGAAGGCATGATGAGAATTCTCGTTCTGGGAAACATGGGCTACGTTGGCCCCGCAGTGATTCGCGAACTGACGACCCGTCACCCCTCAGCCATCGTGCATGGCTATGACAACGCCTATTTCGCCCACTGCCTTACCCACGCTCACACCCTGCCCGAGCAGAGGCTGGCTCAGCAGTTCTTTGGCGACGTGCGCGAGCTTTCAGCGCAAATGCTGGAAGGCTACGATGCCGTCGTGCAATTGGCGGCCGTGTCCAACGATCCCATGGGTGACCGCTTCGCCGGCGTGACCGAGGCGATCAACCAGAATGCCACCGTTGCCATCGCCAAAGCCGCCGCCCGTGCGGGTGTACGCAACTTCGTCTTCGCTTCCAGCTGCAGTGTGTACGGCGTGGCCCAGGGTGGCCCGCGCACGGAAAGCGACCCCGTCTCCCCCATGACGGCTTATGCCCGCTCCAAGATCGGCAGCGAAGATGCGCTCGACGATATCGATGGCGACATGGTGATCACCAGCCTGCGCTTCGCCACGGCCTGCGGCATGTCCGATCGTTTGCGCCTGGATCTGGTGCTCAATGATTTCGTCGCCGGCGCACTCAGCGAAGGCCGTATCACCGTACTCAGCGACGGCTCGCCATGGCGCCCGCTGATCGATGTCGCCGACATGGCCCGGGCCATCGACTGGGCGATCCAGCGCAGCGCCGACAACGGCGGTCGCATCCTGCGGGTGAACACCGGCAGCAACGCGCGCAATCACCAGGTTCGCGACCTCGCTGCCGCGGTGGCCGATGCCCTGCCCGGCACCGAGGTCAGCATCAACACCGAGGCTCCCGTCGACAGCCGCTCCTACCAGGTCGACTTCAGCCTGTTCGCCAGACTCGCCCCCCGGCACCAGCCGCAGATGACGCTATCGAGGTCGATCAGCCAATTGATCGAGGGCCTCCAGGGGATGAACTTCAGCGACAGCCAGTTCCGTATCTCGCCGCTCGTGCGCCTGCGAGTGCTGCAAGGCCACATCGACAGTGGCCGCCTGGACGAAGACCTGCGCTGGCAATCCCGCTAGGGATTGCGGCCGCATTGCCGGGCTATCAGGCCCATTGATACAGCGTCCATTCACCATGGGGGAGCATCATCATGAAGGTTGCAATCTTTGCGGGTGGCTTCGGCACCCGCCTGAGCGAAGAGACGGCGATTCGTCCCAAGCCGATGGTCGAGATCGGTGGCCGGCCGATCATCTGGCACATCATGAAGATGTACGCGCACCACGGTTTCAACGATTTCGTGGTGCTCGGCGGCTACAAGGTCGACTACATCCGCGACTACTTTCTCAACTACCGCGCCCAGCGCACCGACTACACCATCGATCTGAAGACCGGCAACATCGACTGGCTGGAGAGCGTCAGCGAAGACTGGCGCGTCACCGTGCTCGACACCGGCGCCGATTCGATGACGGGGGGTCGCCTGAAGCGTGCCATGCACCTGCTGTCTGACGAACCCTTTTGCCTGACCTACGGCGACGGTGTCAGCGATGTGAACATTCGTGAACTGGTCACGGTGCATAAAGCCTCGAGACGCTGGTGCACCCTCACTGCCGTCACCCAACCCGGGCGCTATGGCGCGCTGCGCTTGAACGAGGATCTCAACCGCGTGGAGGCCTTCCGCGAGAAAGGCGCCGCCGATGGTGGCTTGATCAACGGCGGCTTCTTCGTCTGCCAGCCGGAAGTCTTCGAGCTGATCGACGACGACCAGACCACCTGGGAAAACGAGCCCATGGATCGTCTGGTCGAGCGCGACATGCTCGGCAGCTACCACCACAAAGGCTACTGGCAAAGCATGGACTCCCTACGTGACAAGATCACCCTGGAAACCGCCTGGGCCAGTGGCGCGCCCTGGAAACAGTGGAACGACTGAAGGAGCAGCATCGATGATCATCGTTGACACCGCACTGGCCAAACGCGAAGCCGAAGGCCGTCCCATTCGCGTGGGCATGATCGGCGCGGGTTTCCAGGGCAGCGGCATCGGCCTGCAGATTCTCACCGCGACCACCGGCATGCGCCTGTGCGCCGTCGCCAACCGCACTATCGGCAGCGCCGTTGGCGTGTATGACCAGGCCGGCATCGAGCCGCTGCGCTGCGATACCCAGGCCGAGCTGGAACGCGCCATCGCGGCTGGCACGCCAGCGGTCACCGAGGACGCCCTGGCACTGGCTCGCGCCGAGGGGCTGGACGCCATCATCGAAGTCACCGGTTCCATCGAATACGCCGCCGGTGCCGTACTCGCTGCGCTGGAAGCCGGCAAGCACGTGGTGCAGATGAACGCAGAGCTGGATGGCACCATCGGCCCGATCCTCAAGCACAAGGCCGATCAGGCTGGAGTCATCTACACCTTCTCCGATGGCGACCAGCCGGGTGTGCAGATGAACCTCTACCGCTTCGTCGCCGGCCTCGGTATCAAGCCCGTACTGTGCGGCAATATCAAAGGCCTGCACGATCCGTATCGCAATCCGACCACCCAGCAGGAGTTCGCACGTCGCTGGGGGCAGAAAGCGGCGATGGTCGCCTCCTTCGCCGACGGCACCAAGATATCCTTCGAGCAGGCCATCGTCGCCAATGCCACCGGCATGCGCGTCGCGCGCCGCGGCATGCTCGGCCCGGACTTTTCCGGCGGCAACCCCGGCGCGCCGCTGGTGCCCATCGAGGACACCCTTTGCGCCTTCGAAGCACACCTGAGCGCAGACGAACCAGGCCTGGTCGATTACGTGGTCGGTGCCCGCCCAGGCCCTGGCGTATTCGTTATCGGTACCCTGGAAAACCCACGCCAGCGCCATTACCTGGAACTCTACAAGCTCGGCAAGGGCCCCTACTACAGCTTCTACACGCCCTACCACCTGTGCCACTTCGAAGTACCCAACTCGGTCGCCCGCGCCGTGTTGTTCGGCGACCCGGTGCTGACCCCGAGCGGCGGCCCCAGTGTGGGCGTGATTGCCGTGGCCAAGAAGGACTTGAGGCCCGGCGATAGCATCGATGATTTCGGCGGGTACGAGACCTATGGCGTGGCCGAGAACATCGCCGCCATTCGCGATGAAAACCTGCTGCCGATAGGCCTGGCGCTCGGCTGCACGCTCAAACGTGCAGTGGCCAAGGACACCCCGCTGACCTTCGACGACGTGCAATTTCCCAGAGGCCGAATCGTCGATCGCCTGTACGCCGAACAGGAATGCCTGTTCGCACCGCACGCGGCCGGCACACAACGCTTTGGTGATTTTCTCAGCCAGGAGTCAGCATGATCTTTCACACCACCACACTCAACGATGCCTGGCTGATCGACCTGGAACTGCGTGGTGATGAACGCGGTTATTTCGCGCGAACCTTCTGTGCCGAAGAATTCGAACGCCATGGATTGATCAGCCACTTCGTGCAGCAGAACGCCTCGCGCTCGGCACGCCGCGGCACCCTGCGCGGCCTGCACTACCAGATGCAGCCCTACGGCGAGGCCAAGCTGGTGCGCTGCACCCGTGGCGCGATCATCGACGTGATCGTCGATCTGCGCGAGGAGTCCTCGACCTACCTGCAGCACGAGGCCTTCGAGCTGACTGCCGACAACCATCGCCAGCTGTACGTGCCGCCAGGCTTTGCACACTCGTTCCAGACCCTGAGCGATGATGTGGAGGTCAGCTACCTGGTGTCGACGGCCTACACGCCGAGTGCCGAGCGCGGTCTGCGTTACAACGATGAGCGTTTGAGTATCGACTGGCCACTGACCGTGACCACCCTTTCAGAAAAGGATGCGGCCTGGCCTCTGATCGCCGACCGCACCGAGCGCCTCTACTGAGCCGCCATCATTTCCGGCTGCAGGAAACAGGCAGCGGGTTCGATATCCACCGACATCGCTGGCGCTGACAATTCGAAAGCCGGTAGAACGGCCCGACGAACCTGCACCCGGAGGCTTTCCAGCGGTGCATCGGCAGGTTCGACCCGCGGCGAGAACGCCAGCGCCTCCAGCAACCCTTGCAACACGATGCGGGCCTTGTAGAACTCGCCGCCACGCAGCAGCCTGAGCATTCCCCAAAGCCGATGACTCAGGGTCGTCAACAGCCGACGACGGTTGGCGTACTTGCGGGTAATGAACAGCTCGTTGCGCACGAAGTGACGGTGATAGCGAATCCGCGCCGGGCTCTTCTCAGTGCGGATATTGATCGCCCCACCGCCCTCCTGACGCAGATGCAACACCTTGCTCGCGCCCACCAGATAACCCGGTGTATTACGGGTGACGCGCAAGGTGAACTCGGTGTCCTCACCCCAGATGAACATCGAGGAAATCGGCACACCGTGTTCGGTCAGTGTGGCTCGCGGCACCAGAATGGATACGAAGGTGGCACGGGAAACCGGCACCACGCCAAGCTCCACGGTGGCCGGCCAGCATTCGTAATCGATACGGTTGCGCCGCTGATCCAGCGACGGCGCATTGTTGACCAGACCATCCTGCGTATAGGCAGTCGACAACAGAAAGGTGCGCTTGATATCCCGCGCCGCGAGCAACTCGTCCGCTTCGACCAGCCGTTGCAGGGCGTCAGCGCTGGGTATCACGTCGTCGTCCATCATCCAGATGAAGTCGGCGCCGCGCTGGTAAGCCATGCGGAACCCGGCATTGAAACCACCAGATGCTCCGACATTACCCGACAGCACATACAGTTCAAGATTGGGCAACACCAGATCCAGCACCATTTGCTCGGTGCCATCGGTACTGGCGTTATCGATCACGATAATGCCGTCACAGGGTCTTGTTTGCGCGTATACCGCCTCCAGGCAACGCTTGAGCAAATCCTTACGGTTATAAGTAAGAACCACTGCGTATATGTGCGACATGATTCATCATCCTTAATCAGAGTTGATATCTCTTGGCCACCACAGCTCCAATCCCCACTCGAATTACCCGCTATACAGACGCGTCACCACTCGCTCGACGCGAGGGATACAACGGCGCGTAACAGGCAAGACAAAACAACAAAAAACAGGCGCCATAAAAATGCTTACAATACAGTTTTGAACTTTTCCGAATACCGGAACAAGCGTCGTACTATGCATGTTTCCAGCCAATAAGAACCCGAATTACCGCGCAATTCCGATAGCCATCTGTCGGATTTTTCGGATTGAAAATTAACCCGCCGCTCGTCGTCGAAATGCACTGACAGAACCCAGGAAGCACTATTATCAACGGCCTGCCACAACACTCATTGATGGCATTTCGCAAGCATGGAAAGCAGGGCTTTATGAATATCGACATGAAGCTTTCGGAAATCGCCTGGTACCTGATCCAGTGCAAGCCTCGACACGACGACAAGGCCTGGGAGAACCTGAGCAGACAGGGCTTCGAGTGTTTCTGCCCACGCACACGGACGCAGACGATCAGGGCGGGGAAAATCAAATACAGCTATCAGCCGCTATTTCCCGGCTACCTCTTCCTGCATATGAAAGCGCAGGATAATTGGGCAAAACTGCGTTCGACCCGAGGCGTTAGCAGGGTCGTAGGATTTTGCGGAGTTCCCTGCCGTATAAATGACGCCATTATTGAGCAATTGAAAAAACGCAGCCTCCAGACCGAGCCAGCGCCCATGCTGAGCCCTGGGGACAACGTACATATAAAGGCCGGCCCGCTTGCTGACATGAATGCGATATTTCTGACCATGGATGGCGAGCAAAGAGTGATGCTGCTGCTTCGCTTGCTCAATCGGGAACAGCAGATAAAAGTGCCGCTCTCTCACCTCTCGGCTTTACAGGCATGAATATTGCTCAACCGCTATTAACATCCCTGTAATGCATCGCCGCTAGCATCCGAACGGAACTTATAGCCGCCGCCGTCCGAACGCCTCACTTATATAGTTTCAATGCCCTGAAGAACGATGGCCTTGGGGCGGTAGCGTGCTTTCTGACACCTGAGCATGCTGCCCCTGATTGCAGCACCGACAATGGGCATGAACCATTAGAGCGCATTGATAAAGTTCCCTGTTTTTTTATCAAACCGCCTGTGACGAGTTTCACTGCCTTCGGGGAACTTCTGCTCTGAGCCGACAACCAATGACTCATGAAAAATGGCCGCAAGTCAACGCGAGAGATGACTGGATATCAGGCTGGCGGGATCTCCCCCACAGCCTTGTCACTCGGCCACCCCAATCAAGCGATCAACCCCGGGAAGGGATTTGGCATCATGAAACTCACCAAGATACTGACGGCTTCGCTAGCAGGTACGCTGTCTACGGCCAGCTGGGCAACCGACCCGGCGAGCATCGACCTGGCTGGTTTCGAGTTCACGCCGACCCTCGACGTCACCGAGAGCTATGACGACAACTACCGTGGCCTGCGTGACGGCGCTGGCTCATCCTGGGTTACCAGTATCAATCCCAGCTTTCTGCTGAGTGCCGAGACCCGCAACAGCGGTTATCAGCTCGAATACGAGTTCGATGACCAGACCTACCATTCCGACGATCGCGCCAGCCATACCAATCACCACCTCAGGTTTCGCAGCATCCTGGAGTTCAACTCGCGCAATCGCCTGCGCTGGAATCTGGGTTACCACCGCATCGAGGAAACCACCGACCTGGCCGATCCGGACAACGAAGAAAACGACAAGTACAGCCGCGCCGTCGCAGGCGCGACGTACAGCTTCGGTACGCTGAGCGGTCTCAACCAACTGGATTTCGGCGCCAACGTCGAGTCGATCCGCTACCACAACAGCGGCGACCTCAATGCCGACGAAGAGCGTGACAGCACGACCCTCAACGGCGTGTGGTATCACCGCCTCGGTGGCAGCACCCGCTCCCTGGTCGAACTGCGCCATACCGACCACGACTACGTTCGTAGCGGCAGCAACCGCGACAGCACCAACGATGCCCTGCTGTTCGGTGCAACCTGGGACGCTACCGCCAAGACCTCCGGCACCCTGCGTCTCGGTGCCGAACGCAAGAACTTCGACAGCAGCACGCGTGAGGATTACACCAGCCCGATGTGGGAAGTGGGTGTGGCCTGGGAACCGCGAACCTACTCTGTCGTCAAACTCAACACCCGGCGAGCTTTCGACGAAGGCGACGACGGTGCGAGCACGGTTCAGGACACCACCACCCGCCTGAGCTGGGAACATGAATGGTCGGCCTTTATCCGTACGGATCTCGACTATCGCTTCTCTGATCGCGATTACAAGGCGATCGAGCGCAAGGATGAGCGCACCAGTTACGGCCTGGGGGTGACCTACTCCCCGGATCGCTGGGTCGATGTATCGCTGGGTTACCGCCACACCGAAAACGATTCGAGCGTGCGGGAGAAATCCTATGACCGGAACATCTATCAGCTGTCGTTGAGCTTGAGCCTCTAGCACCGGGGCTTCTCAACAGGGTGACGACCAACGTCACCACCCCAATCAACCTTTCCCGTTCGCCTTCACTGTCGAGCGGTGGCGCCCTTTTTCCTGCGCCTGAGACGAATCAACCACAAGGAGTAAGCGGATGTCAGTCCACCATCTGTTCAAAGCCTTTTCGCTACTGCTGATGCTCGCATTCGCAGCAGCTGCCCAGGCCAATCCACAGTATCGGCTGAGCTCTGGCGACGTGATCAAGATCAGTGTCTTCGGCGAGCCGGATCTGTCGTTCGAGGAAATCCGCCTCAACGACGCAGGCACCTTCTCCTATCCCTTCCTGGGTTCGATCGAAGCCAGCGACAAGACCGCCGGCGACATCGAACGCATTCTGACCGACAAGCTCAAGGCCGATGGCTACCTGGTCGATCCCCGCGTCTCCGTCAGCGTCACCACCTACCGCGAGTTCTATATCAGCGGCGAAGTGAAGTCGCCCGGCGGCTATCCCTATCAACCCGGCCTGACCCTGGATCGCGCCATCGCACTGGCTGGTGGTCTGACCGAACGTGCGTCGACCAAACGCATCACCATCGCGCGCGGTTCAGGCGAAGCCCGAGCTTCGGAAAAGGCCACGCTCGACACCCTGGTCAAGCCGGGTGACACCATCACCATCGATCAAGGGTTCTTCTGACTATGAACAGTCCTGCACGCACGATCCGACAGTGGCAGCCATCGCCGTCGGAAGCAGATAGCGATTACATCGACCTGCGGCGTATCTGGAACGCCATCTGGATGCGCAAGTGGGCCATCGCCCTGTTCGTGGTGGTGATCACCCTGGTCACCGCTTTCGCCGTGTCCCGCATGACACCGGTCTACAGAGCCGTATCGACGGTGATGATCGAGACCAAAGGCACCCAGCTGGTGTCCTTCCAGCAGGTCTACGACACCACCGGCGCGGTGAACGAATACCTGCAGACCCAGCTTGGCCTGATCAAGAGCCGCGGCGTCGCCGAGAAGGTGGTACGCGAGCTCAACCTCACCGAACACCCCGATTTCGACCCACGCCAGCAGCCCAAGCCGCTGATCAACATCGGCGGATTCGTGCACAGCCTGCAAGGCATGCTGTCGATCACCGGGCTGGTCGATGCCCCCGAGCCGGCCACGCCGATGACCGAAGCCGAGCTGCTGGATGCCGTCACCAAGATGCTGATGGATCGCACCAGTATCTGGGTCGAAGGCAAGAGCCAGCTGGTCAGCATTTCCGTCGAACTGCCGGATCGCCTGACCGCAGCGCAGATCGCCAACTCCCTGGCCAGCAACTACATCGACAGCCAGCTCGAAGCGCAGATGGAAATGTCGCTGTCCGCTACCACCTGGATGAACACTCGCCTGACCGAGCTGCGCAGCTCGCTGCAGGAAGCCGAGAATCGTCTGCAGGCCTATCGCGAAGCCGAAGGCCTGGTGGACGTAAACGGCGTCGCCACCATCAGCAACAACGAACTGTCGTTGACCGGCGACCGCATGATCGACGCCCGCCGCCAGCGTGCCGAAGCGGAAAGCCAGTACCGGCAAGTCCAGTCCATGGGGTCGACCGACTGGCGCCGCCTGTCCAGCGTCCCTGCGGTACTGGGCAACCCGCTGATCCAGCAATTCAAGGCTGAAGAAGCGCGTACCCGTGCCAAGGTCGAAGAGCTGTCACGCCGTTACGGTGAGCGCCACCCGGCCATGGCAGCAGCCAAGTCGGATCTCAGCGCCGCCTCCGCGAGCCTGCGTGCTCAGGTCGAACAGGTGGTGGCGAGCATCGAGCGCAACTACCAGTTGGCAGTCGCCAACGAGAACTCCCTGAATGCCTCGTTCAACAAGAACAAGGAGCAGATCCAGGACATCTCGCGCAAGGAATTCAAGGTTCGCGAGCTGACCCGCGACGTGGAAAGCAATCGCTCGCTCTACGAAACCTTCATGACTCGCCTGCGCGAAACCGCAGCCACCCAGGACGTCAATTCGAGCAACGCGCGGATCATCGATCAGGCCATCGCTCCGGTTCAGGCCAGTGCGCCGAACAAGAAGCTGCTGATCGTGCTCGCCGCCGGCCTGGCGCTGGTGTTCGGCATCGCCCTGGCAGTGGTTCGCGACATCCTCAACAACACCTTCAAGCGCGCCGATGACGTCGAGAGCAAGCTGAACCTGCCGGTTCTCGGCATCGTGCCGCTGATTTCCAACAACACCAAGTACACCGCCGCGCACCTCTTCGAGCATGGCGAGGATGCGCGCTTCTGCGAAGCGATTCGCACCATTCGTACCAGCCTGATGCTGGCCGATACCAACCGCTCGAAGAAGGTACTGGTGGTCACTTCCTCCTCGCCTGGCGAAGGCAAGAGCACCCTGGTGGCCAACATGGCGTTCGCCCTCAGCCAGCTGCAGCGTGTGCTGCTGATCGATGCCGACCTGCGCCGCCCGACCCTGGCCAAGAGCTTCGATTTCCCGGTCGGTACGCCTGGCCTGGCCAACCTGATCACCGGCAGCGCCAAGATCGAGGACTGCATCCACACCATGGGCAACAACCTGGACATGCTGCCGGCCGGCGCGGTGCCACCGAACCCGCTGGAACTGCTGGCGTCGCCACGTTTCGCCAAGTTCCTGGAGATGATCAAGGAGCACTACGACCACATCATCATCGATTCGCCGCCCAGCCAGGCGGTCAGCGACGCCTCGCTCCTGTCGACCTTCGCCGACTCGGTCATCTATGTGATCAAGTCCGAGAGCACTTCTATCCCGCTGGCGCAGCGTGGCGTGGGCCACCTGCTGCAGAGCGGTGCATCGATGATGGGCGTGGTGCTCAACCAGGTGGACGTGGAAAAGGCCGCCCGCTCCGGCGATTACAGCGGCTACTACGACCACTACGGCTACAGCGACAGCAAGGCCTGATGCACAGGGTTCTGATCAACCAGCGCATGACAGCGGGAGGTATCTGATGATCGATCTGCATAACCACCTGCTGCCGGGCATCGATGACGGCCCGGCAGACCTGCCGACCGCGCTGGAAATGGCCCGTATGGCCGTGGCCAACGGCATCAGCCATAGCGTCTGCACGCCGCATATCCATGCTGGCCGCTACGAGAACGACAGCGACAGCATTCGCAGCGCCTGCAGCAATTTCAACAAGGCGCTGCAGGAAGCCGGCATCGACCTGAAGGTCGGCGCGGCCGCAGAGGTTCGTTTCTCAGGCGAACTGATGACCCGCGTATTGGACGGCAGCATTCCCTTCCTCGGCCAGTGGGAAGGCAAGAAGGCGCTGCTGCTCGAATTTCCCCATGGGGAGATGCCGTTCGGCGCCGAACGCATGACTCAGTGGCTGCTGGAGAACGGTGTGGTGCCCATCATCGCGCACCCGGAGCGCAACAAGGCGTTGATGCATACGCCGAGCAAGCTCAAGCCCTTCATCGAGCAGGGCTGCCTGCTGCAGGTGACGGCCGCTTCTGCCGCTGGTCGTTTTGGTGAACGTGCAATGCACCTGGCTCACGAACTGCTGAAGCATCGCGTGGTCAGCATTATGGCGACTGATGCTCACAACCTGGAGCACCGCCCTCCCCAATTACAAGAAGGCCTCCTGCAAGCCGCCCGGATCCTGGGCGAGAGAGAGGCCGAACGTCTGGTCATCGACACGCCCTGGCGTATCGCACACCAGCATTTCGCTTAGTTGACTGCCTGATAACACGTGCCTGTCGGTTCAGGCCGCAGGATTCGTATTTGTTGGAGGTTGGAAAACCATGCGTCAAGCGCTCGGCAACAGGACGCACTACAGCTACCGACTGGCGCGAAAGCGCGGTGCAGCGTCGGGCTCGCCCAGCGTATCGCCATACGTATCGCATAGGGACAGGTCGCCTCTCGTGTGTTTTCCGAGGGCATCTCACTTCATCGAAGATTTGCATGAGGATCGCCGCAAATGATTTCCAAACGGATCAATCCTGCCGAGAATCGCAGGGGGCTGACGTTCTGGGGTCAATGGACCTGTGCCATTACTCTGGTCAGCATGCTGCTCTGCTACCTGGTCATTCAGCGCTACGGCGACGTGCCCACCGAGTACCGTCTGTTGATCGTGCTCACGGTACTCGGCTCGGTGCCGGCTTACGGGCTGCTGCGCGTGTACCACAAGCGCTTCAGCTACCTGACCGGTCTGTTGCACTTGCTGGCGGGCTGGCTCACCCTGCTCGCCGGCCTGCTGTTCATCGCCTATTTCAGCCAGAGTCTGGAGCGGTTTTCGTTCGAGATCATGCGCGAATGGGCGCTACTCGGCTTCCTGGCACAGGCAATCACCTTCATCCCGCTGCGCTACTTCGCCAGCCTTCACTCGGAAAAACTGCGCAACGAGCGCGCCTCGCTGATCATCGGCTCCGGACAGAAGGCTCACGAACTGGCCGAACGCCTGACGGCCTCCAACCGCGTGCCGCTGATCGGCCTGCTGGCGTCGAACGCCGACGAGCACACCCAGGATGGCCGCTTCCCGATCCTCGGCGCCCTGCACCAACTGCGTGAAGTGACCGAGCAGCATGGCGTACGCCGTGTGTACATCGCCCTGACCCTGGACGAGATCTCGCATATCGAGAAACTCTACATCGACCTGCTCGACATGAGCGTCGACGTGGTCTGGGTACCGGACTTCGGCAGCATGCCGCTGCTCAACCAGTCGATCTCGCAGATCGAACAGTTGCCGGCCATCTACCTCAACGAAAGCCCGATCAGCTCGCACCCTGCCGCGGTATTCAGCAAGGAGCTGATGGATCGCACCCTGGCCTTCCTCGCCCTGGTGGCCCTGAGCCCGCTGTTCATCGCCGCGGCCATCGCCGTGAAGTTGTCCTCGCCTGGCCCGGTGTTCTTCCTGCAACCGCGCCATGGCTGGAACGGTGGCGTGATTCTGGTGTGGAAATTCCGCTCCATGCGCATGCACGACGACCAGAAGGTCAAGCAGGCGACCCGCGAAGATCCGCGAATCACGCCGGTCGGCCGCTTCCTGCGCCGCACCTCGATCGACGAATTGCCACAACTGCTCAACGTGCTGCGCGGCGAAATGTCCCTGGTCGGCCCGCGCCCGCACGCCGTGGCGCACAACAACTATTACAGCGACAAGATCCTCGCCTACATGGCCCGCCATCGCCTCAAGCCGGGCATCACTGGCCTGGCTCAGGTGACCGGTCATCGCGGTGAAACCGAAACCCTGGAAAAAATGCAGCAGCGCGTGGCACAGGATCTGGCCTACATCAACAACTGGTCGTTGTGGCTGGACATCAAGATCCTGGTGAAGACGCCCTTCACCCTGTTCTCGCGCGACATTTATTGAACGACGCCCTTGGCGCCACGTAACGATTAACGCTCACTCAAGGAATTTTTTATCCATGAATATCACTGTCGTTGGAACCGGCTACGTCGGCCTCGTCACCGGCGCCTGCATCGCCGAGATGGGCAACACGGTCGTCTGCGTGGATGTCGATCCGAAGAAGATCGAAAACCTCAAACGCGGTGTCCTGCCGATCTACGAACCGGGTCTGGAAACCGTGGTGGAAGAGAACTTCGAAGCGGGCCGTCTGCTGTTCACCACCTCCCTGTCCGAAGCCATGGAGCAGTCGGACATTCTGTTCATCGCCGTTGGCACGCCACCCGGTGAAGACGGCTCCGCCGACCTGCGCTACGTACTGGAAGTGGCCCGCCAGATCGGCAGCCTGATGACCCGCCACACCACCGTGATCAACAAATCCACGGTACCGGTGGGCACCGCCGATCTGGTTCGCGCCGAGATTCTCGAGCAACTGGAACTGCGTGGTAAGGACATCGGTTTCGATGTGGTCTCCAACCCGGAATTCCTCAAGGAAGGCGCGGCGGTCGATGACTTCATGCACCCGGATCGGATCATCATCGGCACCGACAGCGAGCGCGCCCGCCAGGCCATGAGCGAGCTGTACGCGCCCTTCATCCGCAACAACCCACGCATCAAGTTCATGGGCGTACGTGATGCGGAAATGACCAAGTACGCGGCCAACGCCATGCTGGCGACCAAGATCTCCTTCATGAACGAGATCGCCGGCCTCTGCGACCGCCTCGACGTGGACATCGAGAACGTGCGCCTGGGCATCGGCTCCGACCAGCGCATCGGCTATCACTTCATCTACGCCGGCTGCGGCTATGGCGGCTCGTGCTTCCCGAAAGACGTCAAGGCACTGATCAGCATCGCCCACCAGAACGACTTCGAGCCCAAAGTGCTGCAAGCCGTCGAGGCGCGTAACGAGCAGCAGAAACAATCGCTGTTCAACAAGCTTGCCGCGCACTTCGAGGGCGACCTCAAGGGCCGTACCTTCGCCGTCTGGGGCCTGGCGTTCAAGCCGGGTACCGACGACATGCGTGAAGCGCCCAGCGTGGTATTGATCAACAGCCTGATCAACGCCGGCGCCAAGGTAAAAGCCTTCGACCCGATCGCCAGGGAAACCGCAATCCCCGAATTCCCTGAGCACTGGTTCAGCGAAGGTCGCCTGCAGATCGTCGACGGTCAGTACGAAGCCGCCATCGATGCCGACGCACTGGTGCTGGTCACCGAGTGGAAGCCATTCCGTCGTCCGGACTTCAAGGCGCTGAAAAAGCTGCTCAAGCAGCCGCTGATCATCGACGGCCGCAACCAGTACGACCTCGCCCAGGTGGATCGCGAGGGCTTCGACTACTACGGCATCGGCCGTAAACAAGTGAACGGCTGAGACCCTTCCGACAATGGACGTCATGGAACCCAAAGTCATGGCCCCCGCCACCCTCTGGACGCGTCTCGGCGCGTCCGGCAGGGCCGCATTGCGCAGCCCCGTACTGCGCAATATCGCCACCGTCGCGTGCGGCACCGCCGGCGCGCAGGTCATCACCCTGGCCTTGATGCCGGTCATAACCCGCCTCTACGGGCCAGAGGCCTATGGGGTGCTCGGGGTATTCATGAGCCTGGCGTTCATGCTCATCCCGATTGCCGCCCTCACCTATCCAATCGCCATCGTGCTACCCAAGCACGATGGCGATGCCCGCGGTCTGATTCGTCTCTCCCTGCTTATCGCCAGCGGCTTCGCGCTGCTCGCCGCCGTGTTCATCGCCCTGTTCGGCGAAACATTGGCCAGCCAGGCAGGCGTCCCCCAGATCGGCCCCTTTCTGATGCTGCTGCCCCTGGTGCTGCTGGCCGGTGCAGCGCTCGAAGTCACCCAGCAATGGCTGATTCGCAAACAGCGTTATCGCCTCACCGCTGGTGTGGCCGTGCAACAAGCCATCGCCCATAACGGCCTGCGCATCGCCGTCGGGCTGCTGCACGCGAGCCCCGCTACCCTGCTGCTGAGCACCATCGTCGGGCCGCTGCTGCATACCCTGATGCTCAACTGGGGCCTGCGCCGCAGCGCAAGTGCGCAGGCTCAGGAGCCAGCCATCGAGCCGCAGCCGTTGAGCACCCGCGAACTCGCCTTGCAATACAACGACTTTCCGCTGTACCGCGCGCCGCAGATGCTCATCAACGCCGTGTCGCAAAACCTGCCTACGCTGGTGCTGGCGGTATTCTTCGGCCCCGTGGCGGCGGGTTTCTTCGCGCTGTGCAGACAGGCGCTGAACGTGCCGACCCAATTGATCGGTAAATCCGTGGCCGATGTCTATTACCCGCGTATCAGCGCCGCGGTACACAACCACGAACCGATCACCGCCATGCTGGCCAAGGCCACTGCAGCGCTGGCATTGGTCGGCCTGCTGCCTTTCGCGCTGGTGTTCTGCTTCGGCCCGCAGCTGTTCGCCCTGGTGTTCGGCGAGCAATGGGCGGTGGCCGGTGAATACGCGCGCTGGCTGGCCCTGGCCGAATACATGATCTTCGTCAGCCGCCCCTGCACGGTCGCCGTTCCGGCCCTCGCGCTACAGGGTCGTTTCCTGGTTTTCGAGGTGCTCAGCACCGTACTGCGCATCGCCGCCCTGATGGCCGGCGCCCTGTTCCTGGAACAGGCCGAGCAGACCGTCATGGCCTTCACCACGGCCAGCATCCTGATCTACCTGAGCCTGATCGCCAGCGTGCTGCTCGCCGCACGCAACTGGCACGGCAAGGCCGATCGGCAGACGCGCCGTGATCGCCCCTAAACACTTTCATCAGAGACTGGCTTCGATCCTATGACCGCACAATTGCCCACTATCGTCGTCATCGGCTACAACCGGCCGAAGAGCCTCAGTCGCCTGCTCGGCTCGCTGATCAAGGCTCGCTATCCCGAAGGCGATGTTCGCCTGGTGATCAGCCTGGACAACTCCGGCAACCCGCAGCCACGCCAGGTCGCCGAAGCCTTCGACTGGCCACACGGCGAGAAGCGCATCATCGCCCACCCCGAACGCCTGGGGCTGCGCCAGCACGTGCTGAGCTGCGGTGATCTGACCGAGCAATACGGCGATGTGATCATCCTCGAAGACGATCTGTTCGTCTCACCGTTCTTCTACGAGTACACATCACGGGCGCTGCAGGCCTATGCCGACGATGCCGGCGTGGCCGGTATCAGCCTCTACAGCGTGCAGTTCAACCAGACCGCCAACCTGCCCTTCACGCCGATCGACGATGGCGATTCGGACGTGCACTTCATCCAGATGGCCGCCTCCTGGGGCCAGGCCTGGTCGCGTCGCCACTGGCAGGGCTTCCGCCAGTGGCTGGAAAACCATGGCACCGACATCAGCCATATCGACGGCATCCCGGCGGATATCCGCGGCTGGCCGGAGTCCTCGTGGCTCAAGCTGTTCACTGCCTACATCATTTCCCGGGATCTGTACTTCGTGTACCCGTTCCGCTCGCTGAGCACCAATTTCGGCGATCCGGGTCAGCATTTCAACATCGCCTCGTCACGCTTCCAGGTGCCGATCCAGCAGCAGCCAATCGACTACCAGTTCGCCAAACGAGAAGACAGCGTGTCGGTCTACGACGCCTTCTGCGAGCTGCTGCCAGCCTGCGTCAAACGCCAGAACCCGCTGCTCGAACCCTACGATTTCACGGTCAACCTGTATGGCTGCAAGACCTGCCGCAGCGGGCTGCAGCTGACCCGCACGGACGCCCACGGGCTGCACAATTTCAGCCTTTCCATGAAGCCCATGGAACTGAGCATCCTGCACAACATCGAAGGTGAGGGCCTAGCCCTGATCGACTCGGCCGACATAGACGGCGCCAGCCTGTCGCGGCCCAGAACGGAATACGACATCTACCGTTTCTTTTACAAGTTTCCGTCGGTACGGATCATTCTTTTCGGCGTCATGGAACGCCTGCAATTGCTGCTCAAGCGCGCATGACCCCACTGACCGCGCGCAGCGATTAGATACAGCCCCTCTATCAATTGGACATCGCAGGTATTGCAATGGAACAGAAAAAAGCGCTCATCACCGGTATCACAGGCCAGGACGGTTCCTATCTCGCCGAATTCCTGCTGGAGAAAGGTTACCAGGTGCATGGCATCAAACGCCGCGCGTCGTCCTTCAACACCCAGCGCGTGGATCACATCTACCAGGATCCACACGTCGACAACCAGAACTTCATCCTGCACTACGGTGATCTGAACGACTCGTCCAACCTGACGCGCATCATCCAGGAAGTGCAACCTGACGAGGTCTACAACCTCGGTGCTCAATCCCACGTGGCGGTGAGCTTCGAAGCCCCGGAATACACCGCCGACGTCGATGCCATGGGCACCCTGCGCATCCTCGAAGCCATCCGCCTGCTGGGCCTGGAAAAGAAAACCCGTTTCTACCAGGCCTCCACTTCCGAACTCTACGGCCTGGTGCAGGAAACCCCGCAGAAGGAAACCACGCCCTTCTACCCACGCTCGCCGTACGCGGTCGCCAAGCTGTACGCCTACTGGATCACCGTCAATTACCGCGAAGCCTATGGCATGTACGCGTGCAACGGCATCCTCTTCAACCATGAATCACCGCGTCGTGGCGAAACCTTCGTGACCCGCAAGATCACCCGCGGCATGGCCAACATCGCCCAGGGCCTGGAGCCTTGCCTGTACATGGGCAACATCGATTCGCTGCGTGACTGGGGCCATGCCAAGGACTACGTACGGATGCAGTGGATGATGCTGCAACAGGACAAGCCGGACGACTTCGTGATCGCCACCGGCGTACAGTATTCGGTACGCGAATTCATCACCTGGTCCGCTGCGGAACTGGGCGTGCACCTGCGCTTCGAAGGCACTGGCGTGAGCGAGCAGGGCATCGTCGAGCGCATCGAAGGCGACAAGGCTCCGGCCCTGAAAGTCGGTGACGTGGTGGTACGTATCGACCCGCGCTACTTCCGCCCTGCCGAAGTGGAAACCCTGTTGGGCGATCCGAGCAAGGCCAAGAATATCCTCGGCTGGACACCGGAAATCACCGTGCAGCAAATGTGCGCCGAGATGGTTCGCGAAGACCTCAAGGTCGCCCGTCGCCATGCCCTGCTCCGTGAGCACGGTCACGAGCTTCCGGTATCCGTGGAGAACTGAGCATGACGGCCAACTCCCTCGATCAGCGCATCTTCGTCGCCGGCCATCGCGGTATGGTCGGCTCGGCGATCGTGCGTCACCTGCAGAGCCTGGGGTACCAAAGCATCGTCACGGCGCCCCGTGAAAGCGTGGATCTGGTCGACGCCGCCAGCGTGCAGCGCTTCTTCGCCGAACAGCGCATCGACCAGGTTTACCTGGCCGCTGCCAAGGTCGGCGGTATCCACGCCAACAACCAGTACCCGGCCGACTTCATCTATCAGAACCTGATGATCGAAGCCAACGTCATCAACGCTGCGCACAATGCCGGCGTGAACAAGCTGCTGTCGCTGGGCAGCTCGTGCATCTATCCCAAGCATGCCGAGCAGCCGATGCGTGAAGAGGCGCTGCTGACCGGTGTGCTGGAGCCGACCAACGAGCCCTACGCGATCGCCAAGATCGCCGGGATCAAGCTGTGCGAAAGCTACAACCGCCAGTTTGGCCGCGACTACCGCAGCGTGATGCCGACCAACCTGTACGGCCCGCACGACAACTACCACCCGGAAAACAGCCACGTCATCCCCGCCCTGCTGCGTCGCTTCCATGAGGCGACCCTGCGGGGCGACGACGAGGTGGTGATCTGGGGCAGCGGCACGCCGATGCGCGAGTTTCTCCACGTCGACGATATGGCGGCCGCCAGCGTGCATGTGATGAACCTGGATGACGCCACCTACCAGGCACACACCCAGCCGATGCTCTCGCACATCAACGTCGGCACCGGGCAGGACTGCACCATCGCCGAACTGGCGCAGACCATCGCCAAGGTCACCGAATTCCAGGGTCGCCTGACGTTCGACAGCAGCAAGCCCGACGGTACGCCGCGCAAGCTGATGGATGTATCGCGCCTGGCCAAGCTTGGCTGGACGGCGAGCATCGACCTGGAAACCGGGCTGCGCGATGCCTATCGCTGGTTCGTCGATAACATCGACGATGTGCGGGGCTGACATGTTTCTGCCGACCGAGACCTTCAAGAGCGTGGTCGCCAGCACACCGCTGGTGTCCATCGATCTGCTGGTTCGCAACGCAGAAGGCGAGCTGCTGCTGGGTGAGCGTCTCAATCGCCCCGCCCAGGGCAGCTGGTTCGCTCCAGGCGGGCGCATCCTCAAGAATGAAACCCTGGATGCCGCTTTCGAACGCCTGACCCGGGAAGAACTGGGCCAGGTATTCCGCCGCGACCAGGGCCGGCTACTCGGCGTCTACGAGCACTTTTATGACGACAGCGTGTTTGGCGAAGCACCGGACACCCACTACGTGGTGATCGCCTACGCGCTGGAGCCTGGCACTGCGCAAAGCCTGCAACCGCCAAGCGTGCAGCACGGTCGCTACCGCTGGTGGCCGATCGAGCAGATGCGCGATGAACCGTGCATACACCGCAATACGCGGGACTATCTGCAGGCACTGTACTAGAGCCCTCGCAAGCCACTCAACGCGGCGCCGGCTTGCGAGCCACGACAATTTCGATATGGGAACGCGAGCTTGTTCAAGCAACTCCTGGCATACCGCAACCTGCTGCTGATCTTGTTCGTTCTGAACTCGGCCTGTTTCTTCCTGACCGACGACAAGAAAGCCGGCATCCCCTATCTGCGCGAGCTGTATCTGCTCGGCGTGGTAGGCAGCGCTGCGGCCCTGTTCCTGGTCTGGAAGCGCGTGTACCAGTCCAAGACCAGCCTGTGGATCATCTTCATGGGCCTGGTGCTGCCGATCACCTCAGCGATCATGGCGGAACTCAATTTCGACCAGCCGTTCATCTATGGCCTGCTCGAAGAGCGCCGCAGTTTTGCCTATCTGGTGTTCTTCCCGACACTGTTCCTGCTGATCAAGACCGCCCCCACGCAAAAGCACCTGGAAACCTTCTTTCTCTACTCGGGCCTGGCCTGCACCTTCGTCGGCTACTGCTACTACTTCGGCATCATCCCGGAAAACTCCGGCGTGTCGTTCACCGTGGATGCCAAGGACGCCGGCGAAGTGCTGCTGCGTCCGAACCGTTTCCGTATCGGCTCCAGCTACGTGACCATCTGCGCCTTCATGCTCATGTACAGCATGAAAGAACGCATCTCGCTGTTCAAAGTGGTCACCCTGCTGTTCTTCGCCTCTTACCTGTGGCTGGTGCTGCAGACCCGCCAGACCATGATCATCTGGTGCCTGGCGGGCCTGTGGATCTTCCGTGACCGTATCGACTCGCTGATCAAGCTCGGCCTGCTCGCCACCACCATCCTGGTCGCTTCCTACTTCATCTTCCCGGAGTTCTACTACGAACAGTTCGCCAAGTTCGAAGCGCTCCTCGACGAAGCCACCACCGGTCCCGGCGTGCGTGACACCACCACGGCGATCATCATCGGCGCCGTTGCCGACAACTGGTACATCGGCATGGGCTCGCTGTCGCTGCAATGGAAAGGTGGTTTCTCGACGCTCTACAACCCGCACTTCTATCTGTCGGACGTGGGCATCTTCGGCGTCTATTACCGCTACGGATTCCTCACTCCGCTGATCGCTTTCATCTTCTACGCCGGCTACCTGCGCATCATGAAACGCTGCCCGCAGAAGGGCCCGCTGCTCAATGCCTTCCAGCTGGTGTTCTGGTTCCAGATGCTCAACATGTTCCTGTCCAACTCGCTGATGTACGGCGGCGATGTGCTCGGCATCGGCGCCGCCTGCTTCCTTTACTTCTCCCGCGCCTACGCAACGGAAAAATCCCCGACTCGAGAGATCAGAGGCACACGCCATGACAACCTTCAGTATCGTGACCATCAACTGGAATAATCTGGAAGGCCTCAAGCAGACCTACCAGAGTGTGGCTGCCCAGACCTACCGCAACTTCCGCTGGATCGTCGTCGACGGTGCCTCCAACGATGGTGGGGCCGAGTGGCTGGCAACCATCGACGACCCCAACGCCGAGATCACCTCGGAGCGCGACAAGGGCCTTTATGACGCCATGAACAAGGGCCTGATCAAGGGCTCGGCGACCGAGGGCTACACCCTGTTCCTCAACAGCGGCGACTCGTTCTACGACGAAAACGTGTTGCAGAAGGTTGCCGATGCGATCGAGCAGGCGCCGAGCAAGCCGCGTTACGTCTATGGCGACTACTACCTGCAGAACGCTGCCGGGCGCCTGACGCCGGCCAGCGCCAAGAAGATCGGGCATCTGGTGCTGGGCATGCCGTCCAGCCACCAGGCGATGTATTTCGAGAACGAAAGGCTGCGCAACGTGCGCTTTCGCGACGATTACAAGCTCTCGGCGGACTACTGCATGATCGTCGAGTTTCTCCAGGGCCAGGATCACAAGCGCGACGTGCTGAAGATCGCCTCGCCGCTGTGCATTTTCGACACCACGGGTGTTTCCACCAGCCGGCGCTTCGATGCGCTGAAGGAAGATATGCGCATCCGTCGGGAGGTCATGAAACTATCGCCGCTGCACAGCATCTCTTTGTATGTCCTGCACTACGTGCATACCCATAGCAAATTATTGAAAGCGGCACTGGGCAAATGAATCACCAGCAACAGCAGCCGTTGCCCATCCGTAACCCGCGCCAATGGCGCAAAGAGGTGTTGATGAAAGCCTTTGACATCGAGTTCTACGCTGGCTCCAAGGATCGCCTGGTCGAGGACTTGGTCGAGCACAGCACCGACAGATACAGCTATGTCGTGACACCCAACGTGAATCACGTGGTGCAGCTGGAAACCGACCACGACCTCAAGCGCGCCTACGCAGTGGCTCGCCATCGCATCTGTGACAGCCGCGTGCTGTTGCCCCTGCTGCGCATGCTCAAGGTGCCCGTGGAAGACGCCATTCCCGGTAGCACGCTCACCGAAGAGCTGATCGACATCGCCGAACAGCGCGCCTGGAACGTCACCGTGATCGGCTGCGAGGATGAAGACATCCAGCATCTGCGCGCGCGCTACCCGCACATCACCTTTCACCATCACAACCCGCCGATGGGCTTCATCGACAGCGAAGAAGCGATCCAGGCGTGCCTGCTCTTCGTCATCGATCATCCGTCCAATCTGGTCGTGCTGTCGGTGGGTTGCCCGCGTCAGGAAATCCTGGCTCGGAAGATCCTCGAAACCGATCAGGCCGTCGGCATCGGCCTGTGCGTGGGTGCCTCGATCAACTTCCTGTCCGGGAAGATCCAGCGCGCCCCGCTGTGGATGCAGCGTTATTCCCTGGAATGGCTGCACCGCGCCTTCACCGAGCCTCGCCGACTGGTAGGACGTTACGCGCGTGATGCGTTCCTGATCCTGCCGATCCTGCTCAGGGAATTCAAACTACGGCAATCACTCTTCATGGGAGGAGCTCCACGATGATTCCTGTCATTCTTTCCGGCGGTAACGGTTCGCGTCTCTGGCCGCTTTCGCGCCAACTCAACCCCAAGCAGTTCCTGCCCATCGCCGACGATTCGCTGTCCATGCTGCAGGCCACCATCCGCCGTCTCGACGGCCTGCAAGTCAGCCAGCCATGCCTGATCTGCAACGAGGAGCACCGTTTCCTCGCCGCTGAACAGTTGCGCACGCTGGGCATCGAAAACGCCAGCATCCTGCTCGAGCCGGTCGGACGCAACACCGCTCCGGCAGTGGCCCTGGCGGCCATCAAGGCCCTGGAGAAGGAGCACGACCCGGTGCTGCTGGTACTGGCTGCCGACCACCTGATCAAGGATGTGGACGCCTTCCACCGCGCGGTGGAAACCGCCCTGCCCTTCGCCCAGGCCGGCAAACTGGTGACCTTCGGCATCGTGCCGACTCACGCAGAAACCGGTTACGGTTATGTGCACAAAGGTGCATCGGCCGGCGACGGTGGCTTCTCCGTACAACAGTTCGTGGAGAAGCCGGACAGCGAAACCGCCGAGCGCTACCTCGCGTCTGGCGAGCACTTCTGGAACAGCGGCATGTTCATGTTCCGCGCCAGCCGCTATCTGGAAGAACTGCAACGCTGGCAGCCGGAGATCCTCGATGCCTGCCGTCGCGCCGCTGCCCAGAGCGAGCAGGACATGCACTTCGTGCGCATCGGCAAGGAGGCGTTCGCCGCTTGTCCGGAAGATTCCATCGACTATGCAGTGATGGAAAAGACCGAAGACGCGGTGATGGTACCTCTGGATGCCGGCTGGAGCGATATCGGCTCCTGGTCCGCACTGTGGGATGTCAGCGACAAGGACGAACAGGGCAACGTGCACAAGGGCGATGTGCTCAGCCACGACAGCCACAACAACTACGTGCATGCCGACTACCGTCTGGTCACCACAGTGGGCGTCGAAAACCTGATCATCGTCGAGACCAAAGACACGATCATGGTCGCCCACAAGGACAAGGCCCAGGAAGTCAAACGCATCGTCGAGCAGCTCAAGCATGAAGAGCGCTGCGAGTACCTCAACAACCGCGAGGTGTATCGCCCGTGGGGCATGTACGACTCGATCGATCATGGTTCGCGCTACCAGGTCAAACGCATCACCGTGAAGCCGGGCGCCAAGCTTTCCGTGCAGATGCACCACCATCGCGCCGAGCACTGGATCGTGGTCAGCGGCACCGCTCAGGTGACCAATGGTGACGAGACCTACATGGTCACCGAGAACCAGTCGACCTACATCCCCATCGGCCAGATCCACGCCCTGGAAAACCCGGGCATGATTCCGCTGGAGTTGATCGAGGTGCAGTCCGGTACCTACCTCGGCGAGGACGACATCATCCGTTTCTCCGACAACTACGGCCGGGTAAAGGAACTCAAGGTCTCCGCTGCCTGACCACCCTCTGCAGCGCCTAGCTGAACAGGCGCTGCAGATTGTCTCCCCAAGGCACTCATGCGCCCTCCCTGCCATGTCCCCGCCTTCAAGGATGCCCTTCCCGTTCGGGTAACAGGCTCCTAATCGATAGCTAATCGAAACACTCTGTAACCAGCGGTTATCACCGCCTGGGCGCTTCAGCGTGTCTGCTCGTCAGGCACGCCAAAGCCCAAAAACTGCTTGTCGCAGCAGACCTCCAAGAGCAAGACCAGGCGTGCCGCAATCAGGTAAATGAGGCGCATGTTTACAAGGCCATACACGCTTCTATGCTGTTGGTGGAGAGCAGCAACATCAGTCGCTGTAAACAATGAGGCCGTTCAATCAGCAGCTTCACTGAATCGAAAACAACCCCATGTATGTTTACAGCTGACAGCGGGCAAGCGCTGTAAATAACAGTGGTGCAATAGCCGCACAGTTCCCCGACTCTGCGCTCAGCAGCGCTATTTCGTTTATTAATGCGTTTTGACGACCCGTTGACACCGCCAGTGCATTAGGGTTTCAGCCATCGAACTGGACGGTAGAGGCTCTAGATCGCAGCTCTACACCGAGGCACTCAATAAGGCCAATTGCTATCACCCATCCGTCGGATAATCGGCAATTGCAAAAAGCCATCAATGTAAAAGGACTTTCCTACTTACACCGCGGTATAACGCAAGGACGCTGCCTGAACTGCCATTAAATCGTTTTTCTCTGTCAGGTGGGTTATTTGAAACTTCATCATGTGCCGGTGAACTTACCAACGTGATGATGTCCCAATAACCTAATTGCAACGCTACGATCGAGGTTCTTGCCGTGAAATTTATCCCCAAGCTCTATGATCCGCTGATATCGAAACTCAAGCTGGTGGAAGAAGATATGCAGGATGCCCTGCTGGCAGAACTGCGCGAGGTTCAATCACCCACGACGCTGGGTTTCCTCAACCAGCATGGTTACAACATCGCCCACAACGATCCAACCGTACGGCGCAACTTCATGCGCATGAACTATCTTTTGCGCGATGGCATTGGCGTGAAGATGGCGTGCAAATTCAATGGCAGGGATCCGCAAGCCAATCTCAATGGCACGGACTTCATTCCCGAGCTCATCGAACACCTTTCCTACGACACCGGACGTTTCCAGTTCTTTGCCCTCGGTACCCAGGAACCCTGGCTCAGCGAAGGCGCCGAGCGCCTGTTCAAAGGTCAACCCTTCACCGCCGCCGACGGCTTCCGTGAGGTCAGCTTCTACCCGGACTTCGTAGCCGAGCACCTGGAACCCGGAAAGATCCCGGTCATCGTGCTGGCCATGGGTATGCCCAAGCAGGAAGACGTAGCTGCCAGGCTCCAGCGCATGCTGGTTGGCCCTGCTCTGATGATCTGCGGCGGCGCCATCATCGACTTTTCGGCGCAACGCTTCAGCCGCGCCCCGCTACCGCTACGCAAGATCGGTCTGGAGTGGGCGTACCGACTGCTGATAGAGCCGCGTCGCCTGTTCAAGCGGTACATCATTGGCATCCCGCAGTTCTTCTACTTCGTTCTGCGTAATGGCCGTGCCAGCGATGCGGTTCGGGTCGGTGAACAAGGCGCCTACAACCGCAAATCCTGAGCCCTTGCACAGCCATGAAAAATGCCCCGATTGATCACTCAACCGGGGCATTTTCATATCGCCGCCCGGCTCACCAAGCGGCCTTGAACTCAGCGCCCTGCAGCCAGCGCCAGGCCCTTTTGCGCGTGTGAACTGCGGTGCTGGTGGATCAGCTCGAATACCTCGCCCCACATCAGCCGAGAACGCTCCTTGAGCTCGCTGGAATGGGCCTGCAAACGGCTCGTTAATTCCTGCATCTGCGCCGGCTCGGTGAGGTAATCGAGCAAGCGGGCCAATTCCTCGTCAGTCAGGTTGATGTCCAGCACACCTTCGGAAAAACCGTAGTCGGCGAACAACATCTGGTATTTGTGGCTCCAGCCCGTAGCCAACGACGGCACACCTTGCGACAGCGCACTGACCAGGCCATGGAAGCGGCTACCCAGGGTGCCACGGCAGGCGCCGAGAATGCCCTTGATCGCCAGCGGATCGGTCTCGCGCAGAATCGGCAGGCCACCCACCGCTTGCGATACCTGCTCGGCCACCCGTGCATCGCCCTCGCCTTCGTGGATCAACAGGAACGGTTTGGCGCCACGCTCTACCAGCATCTTGGTGGCGCGCTGCAGGAACGGCACATAGTCCTTGGCGACGCTGTCACCGGTCTTGTCCAGCATGCGGCAGTTGGGAACCACACAGACCTGATGAATTTCAGGATCGAAATAGGCCGGCAAGGTGCCGGTGATCAGGTTGGTGAAATCGGGTGCCAGTTTGATGTTATCGCGCTCGCCGACGATCTCGGTGAGATAGTCGTAGGACACCTGCTCACGGGCGAAAATCAGGTCGCAGTTGTCGACGAAGGCCTTTACCGCGTCCTTGCTCTTCTGATCGCGGAACGGGCCGAATGCCTGGGGCAGCAGAATCACCTTGCTGCCGTTCTTCTTCCAGCGCTTGCTGGAGCGCGCCAGCTCTTCGGACAGATCCGGGCCCCACTGATCGCTGTAGGCGAAGCCGGCAGCATCCAGCACCACGTCCACTTCCTTGTCCAGCACCACACCGTATTGCTCGCGAATACCAGCCGGCACCACGGCTGCCAGGTCGCCGAACGGGATGCCGGCGCGCCACAACCAGGCTTTCTGATACAACCCCAGGGACGCGCGGTTGACATAGGGATAGGGACTCTTGGCCCGACCAGGCTCCATCACCACCTTGGCGGCAGGAAGGTTCTGCTGCACCTGCTGCAGGGCGGCATGCAGCATCAGCGCAGCGCCCTTGTTGACGAAACCGGCCTTGCGAATCTCGACGTACATATCAAGCTCTCCTGAATTCACGAATCAACTGGGGCACGCTGATGAAAGCATGCAGAAAAATGCTCTTGGTCATCATGACGAACAGCGGCCGTGTCCTGCGTGACAGCAGCAGGCTCACGTAACCGGCGATGGAATAGGAAATCAGCGTCGCCCAGGCGGAACCGACGACGCCGTGGCTGCGGATGAGGAAGTAATTGAGCACGATGTTGCTCAGGGCGCCGAGGCCCTGGGTGACCAGGGAAAAGATGAAGGCCTCTTCGATGATGATCCACTTGCTGAACAGCGCGCGCATGAATACGAAGGTCGCCGCGAAGATATGGATTGCCAGTACCGGCCCGGCGTCCGCGTACTGAGCGCCGTACAGCACCCGCACGATCCAGTCGGAGAGGAAGAACACCACCACCGCCAGGCCGAAGGCCATGAAGAACAGCACATCCAGCGCCACCTGCATGAAGCGGTTGTAGCCCGCCGTATCGGTCTTGCTCAGGTCGATCATCTTCGGGAAGACCGAGGCCATGAGAATGGTCGGGATCAGGTACCAGGCTTCCGACAGACGCGAGGCCGCCGAATACACACCCACGGAATATTCGCCGAGCATGTACTGCAGCATGATCTGATCGACCTTCAGGTAGATCACCGCCGACAGCGAACCGAGGAAGATCAGCAGGCTTTTCTTGAGCAGGCTCTTGCCCAGCGTCCAGGAAAAGTCGAAGCGGAACTCGCGCTTGAGCATCACCGCATAGCAGACCAGGATCGCCGAGGTGACCATCACCACCACCACGTGGGCCAGGGCGATATACACCAGCCCTGCGCCGGCGATGGCCAGGATCATCTTCAGGCCGTTGCCCCCGAGCTGCCCGACGAACCCGGCCACGGCGGCGTACTTGGCCTGTACCCGCGCCTGGAACCAGTCGATGAGCATTTCGAATGGCGTGAAGAACAACGCCAGGGCAGTAAACAGCAACACCAGGAAATTCTGGTCGTTGCCGATCAGGTAGGTGCCCATCATGATCGCGAAGGCGATCACCGAGCAGCCCACCTTGATCATGAATACCGTCGAGAGAATCTGGTCTTCGTTTTCCGGGTTGCTGCGCAGCTCCTTGACCACCAGGCCGGTCAGCCCCAGGTGCACCACGATGCTGAGCAGGCCCAGCAGCGCCAGCGCGTAGTTGAGGTAACCGAAGTCCTCGGGGCCCAGGTAGCGGGCCAGTACCACGGTGGTCGCCAGGCCGATGGCCAGCATCAGAAACTTCTCGGCCAGCATCCAGCCCGAGTTAAGGAGGTATTTCATGCCCTCCTGGACACGCGTGGCACTCATCGACTGGACGTCTCCAGGTGCCCGTAGCTGCGGGCTTCATCCAGCGACAGCTTCTGCGAATACGGCACCAGGCCGGTGTCCGCGGCGTAGCCCAGGGAGATGAACATGACGATGCGCTCGTCCGGGTCGAGCTTGAGCAGCTTGGCAGCCGCCTGTTCGCGCTCGGGAATGTCCGGCCAGTTGATCGAGCAGGACGACACGCCCTGGGTCTCCAGCGCGAACATGAAGGACATGGCGGACAACGCACCGTCGATGTAGATCACGTGGCGGTCACGCACATGGGGGTAGGCACGCAGGCGGCCGACCACGGCGACGATCGCCGGGAAGTTGTGATCGAAACCGGCAACGCCCATGGGCAGGCGCGAAGCCTGGGCCACCGACGCAGCATCATCGAAGATCAGGAAGCGATAAGGCTGGCGGTTACAGGCACTCGGCGACTGCACGGCGACTTCCACGGCCTTGTCGATCACCTCGCGCGGCACGGGACGATCCTGGTACCAGCGTACCGAGCGGCGCTTCATCGACAGCTGGCGCATGGCGGTGTAATCCACGCTCGGCGTGCTCACGTCAGCGGCGAAAGGCACGCGCTCGGTGTCAGGATTACGCAGGCTGCCGGGCGAACTGGCCGGGCGTTCGAAACGGGCGAATTTCTCGCGGGCTCGATTGATCACCGGGTGCTCGCCAGTCACGGCGAAATACTCGGCGAGTACATCGTGGGCCCAGCTGACTTCGTCTCGATCCACATTGCCGTTGAGCGAGGCGATGTAGCTGTCGACCGTATCGCCGATATAGTCCAGGGCGAACACCTCGCGTCTGGGCTGCATGATCAGGCCCTTCTCGATGCGGTGCACGGCACGGCGCAGGAAGTAGTTCACCGGCTCGGCACCGGACAGGTTCTCCTCGTGCTGCAGGTGACCGACCACCACGGCATAGGCTTCACGATCGAACGCCGAAGAGAAGAACGAATAGTGGAAGCGGCGCAATGTGGCCGACCGCGACAGCGCCCGGATCCAGCCCATGGCGAGTTTTTTCTGCAACCCTTTCAGGTTATCGATACTGTCCCGGGGCAATACCTTCTTGAGGGATTCCTTCAACATTTTCATAGGCTGTGCTTACCGTTCAATGGTTAATATCTCCCCCACAATCGCCGTAGCGGTACGGCGACATCGAATTGATGGACGCAGGCAGTCAACAGCCGAACCGCAAGCGCCTGTACGCCGCCAGAAGCCGTCATGGCTGGTGCATACAGCAGCATCCCTTCCCTACCGCAATCACCAGATCCCGTCTGCCTGCTCAACGCGAGCACTCAGGGGAAAGCGGCATTGATACTGCAAACGGATCGACATCCAACCCAGCACTTCGAGAGGCTGGAGGTGGCGGTATGGGCTACCGCTTTTTCGTTGTCAGGGTTTAGGACTACGGAGCAACGCTTTGATTCCGCACCGGGATACTTTCCAGGGAAAAAGTTGCCGAGAGGTCGCCAACCCCAGCGCCAGTGCGGCTACGACGGCCTTGGCAGCCGAGAACATGCTCGCGCCAGCAGCTTGGTTAACCTGAACACGACGCCAGGTGAGGTGCCGGGAGACGCCTTCGAAACCTCACGGGAGGCAGATTGCCGAGGGTTTCGTTCAGCTCGCGGATGGAGAAGGATTTGCCGAGGATCTTGAGACTCTGTGCCGAGGCAAGCGACGCGGTACCGGCCTCAGCGACTATCAGCAGCACTGGCAAGGCGGGGCCTGTGCTCGTGGCGACCTCGGCCCGCTTCGAGCCTGTAATGCCCGACAAGCTGATGGGACGCATCAGTGGCGCCCACCCATCGGCCATAAACAGCTGCCCGCACTACAGCCTTCGACAGCGTCCGGCATTCACGCTGGAGAGCGTGTTTCAGGAATAGAAAGGAAAGAAGCAAACCAGCGAAGCGCAGTGGACGCTGAAGCCACAGTGAAGATGATCAGCTCGGGCCGATCAGCTCTTTCACCTTGTCGATGACCTGGTTGATATTGAAGGGCTTGTCGAACACCGCAGCGAACAGTTCGGGACTGGCGCGGCCGACACTACCCTGCGCACCGCTCATCAGAATGATCGGTAGATCGCCAGACGCCGGTCTCGCCCGAATGGCTCGGGCGAACTCGAGACCATCCATGACCGGCATCATGAAATCCGTGATGACGAGCTCGGGACGTTCGCGGTCGAGCACTTCCAACCCTTTGCGACCGTTGCTCGCCTTCACCACCATGTAGCCTTCGTCTTCCATGGCATAGCCGAGAATATCCGCAATCAGGTATTCATCATCGACTATCAGAATGGTTGTCATAGTCAGTAGGCTCGGTCAGGCACGCATGGCTCAGGCGTCTTGCGCCTGCACGGCATTCCCTGACAAGGCTCCTGCTGCGGTTTTGAATGCCTTGCTGAGTTCAATACCATGATCGCTGATGACCACTTCCAGGAGGGAGGAATCGTAATAGCTGTCCCTCATCTTAAGGATGGACAGCAGGCGCGTTAGTTCACCCTCCTTTTCCACGAAACGCATGAGAACCAGGTTGTCGACGATGCTCGATAGCTCCGGAGCTGGTGCATTGATCTCCGATGCAAACAGATCACGCATCTCCCAGGTGGCGAACACCGTAACGCCCATGGATCGCAGTTGGCTCATCAAGGCGCTGAAGAACTCGACCAGCCGCGCGCCGCTGCTGGCCACACGCGCCATGCCGCCCAGGCTGTCGATATGCAGGCGCTTGACGCCTTTCTCTCTGACGGCCTTTATCACCCGTGCGCCGAGGCCGTCGAGCAATCCCTCGGTGGTGGGTTGCCACATGATGTGCAGCGCACCAGCCTCTTCCATCGAACGCAGGTCGAAGCCAAGGGCTTCGGCTTTGAGGCGCAGGCGCTGCGGCGTCTCGTAGAAGCCAAAGTGCAGACCTGGCGCCTCCGCGGTGGACTGGGCGAGGAAACTCAGCCCCAGCGTAGTCTTGCCGACCCCGGCTGGCCCCATGATCAAGGTGACCGACGACTCCGAAAGACCACCGCCGATCAGGCTATCCAGGCTTGGGATGCCGCTGGCGATACGCGCCAGCGTGGCGCTATCGTCCTGGGTCGGCTTGCTGTACAGGCTTTCCAGGCGTGGGTGGATCACCAAGCCATCGTCGGTGATTTCGCACTCGTGCAACCCGGACAGCGCACCGCTGCCACGGGTCTTGCGCAGATGAATACGGCGTACCGAGCGCGCACCAAACAGCTCCTCACCGAGTTCGATCACGCCATCGACCATGGTGTGCTCGGGGCTGCCATCGTCCAGGCGGGAGCTGGTCAGGAACAGCACTGTACAACCGGCGAAAGCGGCGTGCCCCTGCAGCTCGGAAATGAATTTCTTGGTATCGAGCTGATTTTCCGCTTTGGAGCGGGCATTCAGCAGGCCGTCGACGATGAGCAGCGTGGCTTTCTGGCGGCTGATCTCGCGACGCAACAACTTGACGACCTCGTCCAGGCCTTCGCTCTCCAGCGTATCGAAAGCACTGACGAACTGGATCTCCGCACCGACTTTCACCGGGTCGAAGAAGGTCATCGTGGAGAGGAATTGAAATAGCCTTTCATGGGATTCGGCCAGCAAGGTGGCCACCAACACACGACCGCCATCGCGCACATGATTGAACGCGATCTGATTGGCGAGAATGGTCTTGCCCGAGCCGGGGCGCCCTTGAACGATATAGGATGCGCCAGCTACCAGACCGCCCTTGAGCAGCGCGTCCAGTCCATCGATCCCACTTTGAAGGCGTTGTAGCTGTTCCAAGTTCTGGCCTGCCTCAATCGAAATTACGCAAAAATAGCCGGGGCTCGAATGTCCTTTTCCCAGGCATTAACCCACTGATAGAAAAGGCGATTGGTGATACTAGGGTCTGTTGCTGTTGCAGCGCAAGCCGCGTTGCCGTGTCAACAGACCCTGACATGCTCATGCGTGAACATCTGCTGATTTCCCGATGGATGCCGGCAAACAAAGGATCATGGTTGCACCCTGCCCGGCCACGCTCTCGACATGCAGGCCACCTCCCGCCTGACGGGTAAAACCATAGACCTGGCTGAGCCCCAGTCCAGTTCCCTTGCCTACGTCTTTGGTGGTGAAAAAAGGCTCGAACAGCCGCGAGTGGATTGCCGGATCGATACCGACGCCCTGGTCGATGACCGAGATCAGCACGAACTCTCCGTGCAGATCCTCCAACTCCCCTGAAAGTACGCGGTTCTCCGCGCGCAGCCTTACCACGCCAACTCCGTGCATGGCATCCCGTGCATTGAGGATCAGGTTGAGCAGCGCCATTTCCAGCTGGCTCGGGTCGAGCTCGACGCGATGCAACCCAGGGGCGAGCTGCGCTTCCAGGCTCATCGTCTTGGGCAACGCCTGGCCAATGAAGGCATGCGCGGCGTCGAGCAACTCGTTGAGGTCGACGAGACGGCTCGGCATCTGCTCGCGACGGGCGAAGGTCAGCAGGTTGCGAGTCATCTGCGCGCCGCGCTCGCCGGCATCCTGGATGCTCGCGAGCAGGCTCGCCAGGCGCTCCGGGTTGCTGGTGCGGCTGGCCAGCTTGGTGGCGCTGAGGATGATGGTCAGCAGGTTGTTGAAATCGTGGGCCATGCCACCGCTCAACTGGCCCAGGGCTTCGAGTTTCTGCGCCTGGAACAGTTGGGCGCGCAAGGCGTCATAACGCAAATCCGCCTCGTGGCGGTCAGTGATGTCGCGAGTGATCTTGGCTAGGCCGATGATCGTGCCCTGCTCGTCGCGAATCACCTCGATGGCCACCAGCGCCCAGAAACGCGTGCCATCCTTGCGCACGCGCCAGCCTTCGTCCTGGGATCGCCCATCGCGCAGCGCCCGCTCGATGAGCTGCCAGGGCTTGCCATTACGCCGATCATCATCGGTGTAGAAAAGCGACAGGTGCTGACCGATCACCTCTGCCGCGTCATAACCCTTGATGCGTGCAGCACCGGCATTCCAGGAAACGATGCAGCCATCCGGATTGAGCATGAAGATCGCGTAATCGACCACAGCCTGAACCAGCATCTCGTAATGACGCTCGGTCAACGTACCCGGAGAGAGTGGGGGTAAATGGCTGTTCATGATGGCCCATTCAAACGGCGATGGAGGTGCAGTGTAGTCCGCTATCGTCGCCAAGCAACAGCGCGACGTACGGACCGTCCATCTCCTGCTCGTTGCCAGATGACGGGCGGCCTGATATCTGTATATAAAAACAGTACTCAGCATTATTTCATGTCATTTTCCAGCGATCCGCGCTTCTACTACCTGCATAACTTCCACAAGGCTCTGGCGTGGATTGGCGAGCGCCACGCCGATCTGCTGAGCACCCGTGAGCATGAGTTTCTGCAGACATTCAGTGCGCTCGAAGGCACGGCACAGGCCCTGCTGGTACGCATGATCATGCGCAAGGGCGTGCATTTTCGCGCCAGCAAGCTGAATTACGAAGAGATTGGCTGCTGTCGCCAGGCCGCGGTGACGCTGATCGCCAACGGCTGGGTACTCGACGATGCCAGCCTGCGCCTGGATGAACTGCTGGCGCTGCTGCGCAAGGACGAGATCATCGACTGCTTCGCCGAACGGCTCAGCGACCGGCGCGCCCGCAAAGGCGAACTCCTGGAGCAACTCACGCCGCACTTCGGTGACTCGAATGCATTCGCTACCTGGTGCCCGACGCTCGACGATACGCTCTACAGCCTGACCATCGACGACCTGAGCGAACGCCTGCGCCTGATGTTCTTCGGCAACCTGCACCAGGAGTGGTCGGAATTCGTGCTCGCCGACCTGGGTATCTTCCGTTACGAAAGCGTCGACTTCCCGCCTGACTCCCGGGCACTGCGCTGCCGCGAGGATGTCGACGACTACCTGCACCTGCAGCGCTGCCGCGAGGCGTTCGAAGCCGGAGATGCCACTGCCGAACTGCTCGAACGGATCGATACGCGTCGCTACGACAATCCCTATATCGCCGAGCGCCGCGCCAAGCTGCTGTTTCGTATCGGTCAGCATCTGGAACGCTGCCTGGAGTTCGAGCGGGCTCTACAGGTCTATGCCAGCAGCGGCTATGGCGCAGCGCGGCAACGACAGATCCGCGTTCTGGAGCGCACCACCCGGTACCAGGAAGCGTTCGAGCTGGCCAGCCAGGCCATCGCGACGCCGGGCAGCGATGGCGAACTGCAGTTGGCAGAACGGGCGCTGACGCGCCTGAGTCGGCAGCTGGGCCTGCCCACAGCGAAACGCACCAAGGCACCCACACCTGCACGCCTCGATCTGCAATTGCCGAAGCTGCCGTGGCTGGCGGTGGAGCAACGGGTGCAATTGCACCTGCACAGTACCGAGGCGCCGGTGCATTACGTCGAGAACACACTGATCTGCAGCCTGTTCGGCCTGCTCTGCTGGCCGGCGATCTTCGCTGCGGTGCCTGGCGCGTTCTTCCATCCATTCCAGCATGGCCCGGCAGACTTGCTGACTGCGGACTTCCACCCGCGTCGCCGGGCGCTGTTCTCGGCCTGCCTGGCGCAACTGGACGACGACAGCTATCGCCACAGCATCCGCCAGACCTACCACGACAAGTTCGGCATCCAGTCACCGTTCGTGCACTGGGGCGTGCTCAGCGAAGCGCTGCTGGAACAGGCGCTCGACTGCCTGCCGGCGGCACACCTGCTCGCCTGGTTTCGCCGTCTGCTCGGCGATATCCAGGCCAATCGCGCCGGCATGCCCGACCTGATCCAGTTCTGGCCTGAGGAAAAACGCTACCGCATGATCGAGGTAAAAGGCCCAGGCGACCGACTGCAGGACAACCAGCGCCGCTGGCTGGCGTTTTGCGCCGAACACGGCATGCCCGTGGACGTCTGCTACGTGCAGTGGAGCGAGGCGTGAGTTACCGCGTGGCGGTGCGCGCGCTCTGCGAGTTCACCGCCAAATGTGGCGACCTCGACCTGCGTTTCACGCCTTCGCCCACCGCCCAGGAAGGCATGGCCGGGCACGCCACGGTCGTCAGCCGCCGCGGCGAGCATTACGAGGCGGAAGTATCACTGGCGGGTGAGTTCCGCTCGCTGCAAGTACGCGGCCGTGCGGACGGCTTCGACCCGCACAGCAATCTGCTCGAAGAAATAAAGACCCATCGGGGCGACATCAGCCGCATTCCCGACAACCATCAACAACTGCACTGGGCCCAGGCGCGGGTTTATGGATGGCTGCTATGCCAGAGCCGCGACCTGGCAGAACTCGACCTGGCGGTGGTGTACTTCAACGTACTGACCCAGAAGGAAAGCGTGTTTCGCGAAACCCGCACGGCTGCCGAACTGCAAGACTTCTTCGAGGCACTATGCAGCCGCTTCATCACCTGGGCGGAACAGGAGCAGGCGCACCGTCAGCTTCGTGACACAGCCCTGAGTGAACTGCGCTTTCCCCACGCCGAGTTTCGTCTTGGCCAGCGACAACTGGCCGAGGCCGTATACCGCGCCGCCCGCGACGGCCACTGCCTGATGGCGCAGGCCACTACCGGTATAGGCAAAACCCTCGGCACCCTGTTTCCGCAATTGAAGGCATTTCCCGAGCAAGGTCTGGATCGGCTGTTCTTCCTCACCGCCAAGACGCCGGGACGCCAGTTGGCCCTGCACGCCCTGCAAACGCTGCGTGGCGAAGGCCTGCCGCTGCGTGTGCTGGAGCACGTCGCCCGAGACAAGGCCTGCGAACACCCGGACAAATCCTGCCATGGCGAATCCTGCCCACTGGCCCGCGGTTTCTACGACCGCCTGCCCGCCGCCCGCCAGGCCGCGGTCGAGTGCATCTGGCTGGATCAGGCCGCGGTACGTGAAATCGCCCGCCAGCACCACGTCTGCCCTTATTACCTGAGCCAGGAACTCACCCGCTGGGCTGACGTGGTGGTGTGTGACTACAACTATTACTTCGATCTCAGCGCCCTGCTCTACAGCCTGACGCTGATCAACGAGTGGCGGGTGACCCTGCTGGTGGACGAAGCCCACAACCTGATCGAACGCGCCCGGCGCATGTACAGCGCCGAACTCGACCAGGCGCGCTTCGAGGCCATGCGCAGCAATGCGCCCAAAGGCTTGAACAGCGTGTTGACACGCATCAGCCGACACTGGAAGCAACTGCACAAGGAACAACGCGAGGACTACCAGACCTGTCCGCAACCGCCGGACTTGCTGCTCCTGTCCCTGCAGAAAGCGGTCAGCGCTATCACCGATCACCTGACCGATCAGCCCACCGGCAATGATGGCGAACTGTTGCAGTTCTATCTCGACGCCATGGCGTTCTGCCGCCTGGCGGAAGCCTTCGGCCCGCACTCGCTGTTCGACATCAGTCGCCAGCCACCACTGCGTGGACGCAGCCATTCGACCCTGTGCCTGCGCAATATCGTACCCGCGCCCTTCCTCGCCCCGCGCTTCGAGAACAGCCACAGCACCACGCTGTTTTCCGCCACTCTGAGCCCGGCCGATTACTATGCCGACCTGCTCGGCCTGCCGGAGGCAACGCCCTGGCTGAACGTCGAATCGCCCTTCCAGGCCGCGCAGTTGCAGGTGCATGCCGTGAGCAACCTGTCGACCCGCTATCAGCACCGCGAGCGTTCGCTGCTGCCCATCGTTGCCCTGATGGCGCGGCAGTTCGCCGAGCGCCCAGGCAATTACCTGGCTTTCTTCAGCAGCTATGCCTACCTGCAACAGGTGCTGGAGCTGTTCGAGCATGAGCATCCCGGCATTGAACACTGGGTTCAGGCGCGCCAGATGGATGAAGGTGAGCGCCTGCAGTTCCTGGAGCGCTTCCAGCCCGACGGACGCGGCATTGGTTTCGCCGTGCTCGGCGGCGCCTTCGGCGAAGGCATCGACTTACCTGGCGATCGTCTGATCGGCGCGTTCATCGCCACCCTCGGCCTACCGCAGATCAATCCGGTCAACGAGCAGATCAAGCAGCGCATGAGTGAGATGTTCGGCAGCGGTTACGACTACACCTACCTGTTCCCTGGGCTGCAGAAGGTGGTACAGGCCGCTGGCAGGGTGATCCGTACGCCGCAGGACAGCGGCGTGGTGCACCTGATGGATGATCGCTTCACCCTGCCCGAAGTGCGTGCCCTGTTGCCAGGCTGGTGGCAGGTACAACGTAGCCGCGTGCCCTACGTGCAAGCATCGCGTCCTCCCCGCCAACCGCTACCCGCGACTGTCATGCCGATGCGTCCTGCAGCACCAACACCCCAGCAAGGCTTGTTCGATCCGCCTGCCTGATCAGGCGGCCAGCCCTTGCCATGGGGCGGCAAGGAGTTGCCTTCGTCGCCTGAACGAGACAATAAAATCCTTTTAAATCAATCCGCTGAAAACATAGAAAGAACTGGCACAGGCTTTGCTGCAGTGGAGGCTCTCACGTCAAGGAGGCCCACCATGAACATCATCGGTTCGCTTGCCCACTACGGAATGCCCAGTCCCCTGCAGCGCACCCGCGCCGAAGCGCTGGATCTCAGACAAAGCAGCGAGGCTGCGCTGCTCGCCGAGCAAGAGAAGACACGGGACACGAGCAGCGTGTCGACAGGCTTCAAAAGCGAACAGGCGGACTACTCCAGTCAGCAGGCCCACGACGAAGCCTTCGCCCGGATGCTGGTCAATCTCAACAGCATTGGCAGTCAGCCCGTTCAGGATTCGCTGCAGGCGTCAGACAGCGCCCTCGACGGCAGTTCCGAGCAAAAGCCGGCCGCCGATAGCGCCCTTGCGCAGTTCATGGCCTACATGGAGATGACGCCCGCCGAGAAGATCCGCGACAAGATTCTCAAGGAAGTAGGCATGACCGAGGAAGAGCTCGAGAGTCTGCCACCTGAGCAGCGCGCTGCGGTCGAGAAGGAAATCGCCGAAAAGATGCAGACCCTGCAGCAATTGCAGGCCGCGCAGGATGAGCAAGGCACCCTGCACGAGCATGCCTGATCAGCGCAGCCGGTCGACCATCTCCGCCACCACGCCGAGCATATCGCCGGCCAGCTTCATCGAGCGCTCGCCGCTCCAGCCGGTTTGCGGATTCGGAGCGTCGTCGTGATCCTTGAAGGGCATTTCCAGGGTGAACGACAGGCAATCGAACTCCAGCCCCACTGAATTGCAGGCCAGCGCCGTATTGGCCTGCCCCGGCGCGCTGCGCGGGTAGCCGAAGCGAGTCTGAAACTCGGCGCCGCGCTCGACCAGGCGGGTACGGAACTCATTTTCAAGTGCCTCCAGCCGTGCGGAGAATCCGGGATTGCCCTCGCACCCGGCGGTGAACACATGGGGAATCTCCTCATCGCCGTGGATGTCGAGAAACAGATCCACGCCCACCTCGCGCATCGCCTGCTGCACGAAGAACACTTCCGGGCTGCGCTCGATGCTGGCCGACTGCCAGGCGCGATTGAGATCCTGCCCCGCCGCATTGGTACGCAGGTGGCCGCGGAAGGCGCCGTCCGGATTCATGTTCGGCACCAGATAGAGGTCGGCTTGTTGCAGCAGCGCATCCAGCTCGGCGTCGCCGCTATCCTGCAAGCGGCGGATCACGCCTTCCATGAACCATTCGGCCATATGCTCGCCCGGATGCTGCTGGGCGATGATCCACACCTTGCGGTTCGCCTGCGCGTGGCGATGCACACGCAGCAGCTCGATGTCTCGCCCCTCGATGCTGCGCCCACATCCATGCAGCTCGACACCCGGCAATGCCAGCGCCTGGGCGATCAACGCACTGTGTCGCTCGCGGCTGTAGGGCTCGAAGTAGGCGAACCAGATTTGCGCCTGCCGCGGCTCCAGGCCGAAATGCAGGGCGCCATCCTCGAAACGGCTCGGCACTCGAAACCAGTTGCGCTGATCGTACGAGGCAACGGCGTTGTAGCCCGTCCAGGCGTGGCTATAGGCCGACTGCCCGGCGTTGGTGATGCTGAAGTCGTGGCGCGCTCCAGGCGTCAGGCCCTCGACGTGGAAATGAAACCACTGGAAATGGTGACTGTTGAGATCCTTGCGCATGGCCAGCAGTACCTTGTGCGGGTCGCTGGCATCCTGCACGAGGATATTACCGCTATCGAAATCCGAGCTGATCTTCATGATTGTTCCCAACGCTGCTTCACGGTCGCACCAGCATCGCAGTTTCCACGCCAGGGGGAAATGCATGCGCAAGGTGATTGCAGGTCATCGTGGCGCAGCTCAAACTGCCGACCTCTACTTTGCTGATGCCCGGAGCCAACGTGTCCCTAGCCGATGATCAACAACGCCAGCGCGTGCTGGATGCCGCCGAGTCGCAGGACTGCACGGTCTACCGCCCGGATGAAGACGATGCCGACGCCGAAGAGCAGGATATGGGCGACGCCAGGGTGCTGTTCACCGGCGCCTTCGAGCCGCCCCAGGAATGGGACGCTGCCGAGCGCGACGACTATTTCGATGGCAGCGATCCGGCACTGTTCGTCACCGCGCTGATTGCCTGCGAAGCCAAGCCGGGCTCCAAGGCCTTCTTCAAGCCACAGGCCGGCGATTACCTGGCGATCATGTCCAGGGATGGCAAGGTGGAGATGTACTTCGTCTGCGAGCGTCTGGACGATGAACAGGGTTCAAGCTTCGTACTGATCCGCGATGAACAAACCGACTGAGTGATTCAACCCCGCGGCAGGGGAATGTCGCCCTGCCGAATCGCCCGCAAGGCTAGGCGCCCCCGCGGCTACACATGTAGCGTCTGCCATCGTTGTGCGGCTGCCACCCCGTAGGAGCCGGCTTGCCGGCGATGCGATAGTGGTTCTCCATCGTGATCGGCAGCGAAACCACCAATCGCCCGCAAGCGGGCTCCTACAAATGCAGCGCTTGGCAATTATGAAAAAGGCGGGCCACAAGGGCCCGCCTTTTGTGCTTCTGGCTCAGCGCATCAGCTGCGGATCAGGTGATCGAAGGCACTCAGTGACGCTTTCGAGCCCTCGCCCATGGCGATGACGATCTGCTTGTACGGCACGGTAGTCACATCGCCAGCCGCGAAGATGCCGGGCAGCGAGGTTTCGCCACGGGCGTCGACGATGATTTCGCCGCGATCCGACAGTTCGACCGAGCCTTTCAGCCATTCGGAGTTCGGCAGCAGGCCGATCTGCACGAAGATGCCTTCCAGCTCTACCGGGACGAACTCGTCGGAGTTGCGATCCTTGTAGACCAGGCCGGTGACCTTCTGGCCATCGCCCTTCACTTCGCTGGTCAGGGCGCTGGTGATTACCTTGACGTTGGGCAGGCTGTAGAGTTTCTTCTGCAGCACTGCGTCAGCACGCAGCTTGCTGTCGAACTCCAGCAGGGTGACCTGGGCGACGATACCGGCCAGGTCGATGGCCGCTTCCACACCGGAGTTGCCGCCGCCGACTACCGCCACGCGCTTGCCCTTGAACAGCGGGCCGTCGCAGTGCGGGCAGTAAGCCACGCCCTTGTTGCGGTATTCCTTCTCGCCCGGCACGTTCATCTCTCTCCAGCGTGCGCCGGTGGACAGGATCACGGTCTTGGCCTTGAGGCTGGCGCCGCTCTCGAACTTCACTTCATGCAGGCCGCCTTCGCTGCTGGCCGGAACCAGGGCGCTGGCACGCTGCAGGTTCATGATGTCGACGTCGTACTGCCTGACGTGCTCTTCCAGGGCGCGGGCCAGTTTCGGGCCTTCGGTTTCCTGTACCGAGATGAAGTTCTCGATGGCCATGGTGTCCAGCACCTGACCACCGAAGCGCTCGGCCGCGACACCGGTGCGGATGCCTTTACGGGCGGCGTAGATGGCTGCCGCAGCACCGGCCGGGCCACCACCGATGACCAGCACGTCGAAGGCATCCTTGTCGTTCAGCTTGGCAGCATCGCGAGCAGCGGCACCGGTGTCGATCTTGGCGAGGATCTGCTCGGCGTCCATACGGCCCTGGCCGAACAGTTCGCCGTTCAGGTAGATGCTCGGCACCGACATGATCTGACGGGACTCGACTTCATCCTGGAACAGCGCGCCGTCGATGGCGACGTGACGGATGTTCGGGTTGAGCACGGCCATCAGGTTCAGCGCCTGCACCACGTCCGGGCAGTTCTGGCAGGACAGCGAGAAGTAGGTCTCGAAGTTGAATTCGCCTTCGAGGCTGCTGATCTGCTCGATCACTTCGGCAGCCAGCTTCGACGGGTGGCCACCCACTTGCAGCAGGGCCAGCACCAGCGAGGTGAACTCGTGGCCCATCGGCAAGCCGGCGAAACGCAGGCTGATGTTGCCGTTCGGGCGGTTCAGGGCGAACGACGGCACACGGGCGTCGGTGCCATCGGTCTTCAGGGTGATCTTGTCGGTCAGGCTGACGATGTCGTCGAGCAGGCCTTTGAGCTCCTGGGATTTGTCGCTGTCATCGAGGGACGCGACGATCTCGAACGGCTGGCTGACCTTTTCCAGGTAAGCCTTCAACTGGGTTTTAAGATTGGCGTCCAACATATATATGTCCTCAATGACGAAATTCGGGCAATAAAACGCCCGGACGGGTTACGCCCGGGCGTCGAAGCAGTGGAGATGGGTTACACCCCCGCTGCTGACCTTCAGGAAGCGAGGCTTCCGGGTCGGATTTAGATCTTGCCGACCAGATCCAGGGAAGGAGCCAGGGTCTTCTCACCTTCTTTCCACTTGGCCGGGCAGACTTCGCCCGGGTGAGCGGCGGTGTACTGGGCAGCTTTCAGCTTGCGCAGGGTCTCGGAAACGTCGCGAGCGATCTCGTTGGAGTGGATCTCGACGGTCTTGATCACGCCTTCCGGGTTGATCAGGAAGGTGCCGCGCAGGGCCAGGCCTTCTTCAGCGATGTGTACGCCGAAAGCGTTGGTCAGTTGGTGAGTCGGGTCGCCGACCAGCGGGAACTGGGCCTTGCCGACTGCCGGGGAGGTCTCGTGCCATACCTTGTGCGAGAAGTGGGTATCGGTGGTGACGATGTACACCTCGGTACCGGCCTTCTGGAAGGCTTCGTAGTTGTTGGCGGCGTCTTCGATTTCGGTCGGGCAGTTGAAGGTAAAGGCAGCCGGCATGAAGATCAGTACCGACCACTTGCCCTTCAGGCTTTCTTCGGTGACTTCGATGAACTCGCCGTTGTGGAATGCGTTGGCTTTGAAAGGCTGAACTTGAGTGTTAATCAAAGACATCAGTGAACTCCTTGGAGGGTTGAAAAATTTACAGAAGGGATAGTAGCCCGATATGGATCAAAGAGCCCATTGATTGAAACCATCAATCCAATAAGCTGATTCAATCGACCCATATAAAAAGCCTTTTAAAACAATAATCTGAAATTTTCGCGCCCCGCAACCCGCTGAGAGGGTATTTATCGCCCGCAGCAGCGGTGAATCGACTCCAGACAACCTACTCTTTCGGACACACCCAATCCTGCCTGGTTCGCACCATGTAAATCCGGCATGGCTGAGCGAAGCCGCGACATAAAGCGATTCTCTCAGCCCGACATTGCGTGAATAATGCCCCGCCTGATTCACCGCACGTTATCGAGGTAGACACATGAGTGGCCCAGCCCACGACACCCCGCGTCTGAGCGCCGGGGCGATCCTGCTGATCGAACTGGCTCTGGCGCTTGGCGGTTTCGCCATTGGCACCAGTGAATTTTCGATCATGGGGTTGATGCCCAACGTGGCTCAGGATCTGGGCGTCAGCGAGCCGCAGGTCGGCCATGTGATCAGCAGCTACGCCCTTGGCGTGGTGGTGGGCGCGCCCATTCTGGCCCTGCTCGGCTCACGCCTGTTGCGCAAGAACCTGCTGCTGTTGCTGATGGGTGTCTTCGCCGTTGGCAACCTCGCCAGCGCCCTGGCACCCGATTACTCCTCGCTGCTGGTGTTCCGCTTCTTCGCCGGTCTGCCGCATGGCGCCTACTTCGGTGTCGCCATGCTGGTCGCCGCCTCCATGGCGCCGCCCCACAAGCGCGCCAAGGCGGTAAGCCGCGTGCTGATGGGGCTGAGCGTGGCCATTCTGATCGGCAACCCGCTGGCCACCTGGCTGGGCCAGAGTGTCAGCTGGCGTTATGCATTCGCTCTGGTCAGCGTGATCGCCCTGCTGACCGTGGCGATGGTCGCCATCTTCCTGCCGATTGATCGTAATGAAGTACGCAGCAGCCCGATCAACGAGCTGCGCGCCTTCAACCGCGCCCCCATCTGGCTGGCACTCGGTATCGGCTCCATCGGTTTCGCGGGGATGTTCTGTGTGTTCAGCTACATGGCGCCGACCCTGCTGGAAGTTACCCAGGTCAGTCCGGGCATGATCCCGGTCACCATGGCCGTATTCGGCGTCGGCTGCATTCTCGGCAACATGGCAGGCGGCTGGCTGTTCGACCGCCTGCAATTCAAGTCGGTCGCCTGGATTCTGCTGTGGAGCGCACTGGTGCTGCTGGCACTGCCCGCCGCCACGCATTCGATCTGGACGATGCTGCCAGCGATCCTCGCCCTGGGTACCATCGCGGCGCTGTCTCCTGCCCTGCAGACACACCTGATGGACGTGGCCACCGGCGCCCAGACCCTGGCGGCAGCCTCCAACCACGCCGCATTCAATATCGCCAACGCCCTGGGCCCATGGCTCGGCGGCCTGGCGATCAGCGCCGGATTCGGCTGGACATCGACGGGTTATATCGGCGCGGTAACCGCAATTATCGGCCTGCTGATCTTCTTCTGGGCCTGGAAGATCCAGCCAACGGTAAACATAAACACCGCGTCACCCGCCCATCGCGAAACCCGTCACTAAGACTCGTCATCGCGCCGCCAGGCATGCAGCGAGGAATCGCTGCTTCGCCCGAACAGCCAGCCGGTACGCCCGCCAACCAGGGTAGTGACGGCATGACTGCGGCCCATGGGCAGATGCCGGGCGAGGAACAGTGCGCTGTCACGCAGCACAGCCAGGGCGGTACTGTCGGACTGGAACAGCGGCGTCAGCAGGCGACTGGCCTGGCGGTAGTAACGCAGGTGCTGGTGGCGAGTAGCGGCGTAGCCGGCGAACACCGCCGACCAGTCAGGCGGTGCATCGCTGGCCAGAGTCGGTTTCAGCGCCGTGGCCAGGGCTGCCGCATCCACCAGGGCCATATTCGCGCCCTGCCCCAGTTGCGGGCTCATGGCATGGGCGCAATCGCCAATGGCCAATACCCGGCCATCATGCCAGCTCTGCATGCGTACATCGGCATAAGTGGCCAGGGCCAGTTGTTCGGGGGCTTCGATAGGCGCCAGGAAAGCTTCGACCTGAGGCCCGGCAAGTCGCTCGACACTGGCCTTCCAGGCGGGCAATCCGGCATCGCGCCAGGCCGGATAAGCCGCTGTCGGCAGGCTCCAGAACAGGCTGCTCAACAAGGATTGTCGTGCCTGATGAGTGCGCCCGGTCGGCATGATGCCGAACATCTGCGAGCACCCGCGGTACCACTGGCGCAGATCGGTGGAGTCAGCTGCTTCGGGGGTGGGCACGATGCTCCACAGCGCTCCCCAGGGGTAGGGTTTGATCCATTGGCGTACCTGCATCTGCCCGCGCAATTGCGAACGAGTGCCATCGGCCAGGATCAGCGCTGCGTAATCGCCGTACGGCTGTTCGCCGCCCTGAGCATCTTCGCCGATCAGGGCAACGCCTTGTGGCGATTGCTGGAAACGCCGAATGGAAACACCGGTACGGATCGTCACGCCCGCCCCTCTGGCGGCCTCGAGCAAGGCCGTCATCAGCACGCCACGGTGGATACCCAAACCATGGCTACCGGGTTGCCAGTGTTGATAACGGGTATCGAGAATTACCCGCTCGGCACAGGCCGAGGTGCCGAACAGGCGAGCGACGGGGGCGCCCAACCCGGTGCACTCATCGAGCAGTTCGAGCTCGCGCAGCACCGCCAGGCCGGAGGGCTGCAACAAGATACCGGCACCCACCGGCTGTAGCTGCGGCACACGCTCGAGCACCTCGACCGACCAACCCTGGCGCGCCAGCAAGGTGGCAGTCGCCAACCCGGCAGTACCCGCCCCAACGATTGCAATGGGTGAATCCTTCACTCGGCTGTCCCTTACCTGACAAATCAAGCCCCGGATTCTACCTATTCAGACCTCGGACGGACTGACGAACAGTGCTTATTTGGGCTGGACAGGCCTGATATCGAAACCACCTCGATTCTGGCTGACGATACGCAGATCCGTACTGCCACCGGCCTCGACCTTCACCGCCACCTCACGATTCAGGCGCCCCTTGCCACACAGGGTGTCGTCCTGGGTATCGGCGGTGATACCGAGAATGCGGTTACCGGCGGGCACCTGAAAGCGTGCCTCCTCGCCCACCGCGATGCGCGCCGCGATCTTGCGATCGACCAGCACGGCAACGTAGCAGCCGCCGCCCATCAAGCCCAGATCACGGTTGACCACCACCTCACCGCCACCACTGACCGGTGCCTGATAGGCCAGCAGACGCTCGGCAGGTACAGCCGTGACCTTATCGGGATCGGCCTGATACGAAGAGCAGCCGGCCAAAGCCAGCAAGGGCAACACGGTGAAGATCGAACGCATGGGTTCCCTCCATGGGAATCACAGTGAAGTGTCGGGTATGACCAGCACAATGCCATGACAGTGCCATAAATCCTGGCGACGCTCACCGGGATATTTGCTGACGGCCTGCTACTGCTGCCGCGGCAGGTTGCCCTTGCGGTATTCATCGGGCGACACCCCCATCAGGCGGCGGAACATGCCGATGAATGCCGACGCGCTGCTGTAGCCCAGATCCAGGGCGATGGCCTCCACCGTACGCCCGCGCTCCAGTTGCGCCAGCGCTGCCACGACCCTGAGGCGCTGACGCCATTGCGCGAAGGACATGCCCAGGTCGCGCTGGCATCGACGCATCAGGGTGCGCTCGGTGGTATTGGACAGGCTGGCCAGTTGCGCCAGCGAACGGGGGTCGGCGGGGTTAGCGGTCAACTGTCGCAGCACCGGTTCCAGCAGCGGGTCGCTGGAGCTGGGCAGGTAGCTGCCGACCTTGGGCGCCCGCGCCAGCTTGTCGAGCAGCAGTTGCAACTGTCGCTCGTTCTCGGCCTGGCGCGTGGCATCGGGCGGCGACTCGCGCAGGTCGTCGAGCAAGGCACGCACCAGCGGGCTCAAACTCAGGGCACAGGGCTCAGCAGGCAATTCGACGCAGTGCTCGGGGGCGACGTATACGGAGCAATGGCAGGCCTCGTGCCGATTGAAACCGATGTGTTCAAGATCCGGTGGCAACCAGATGCCGTATTGTGGCGGCGCCAGGTAGTGACGCCCAGCGACCTCGATTTCCATGACGCCACTGAAGGCATAGACGAACTCTCCCCAGGCGTGGCGATGGCGCGGGTAGGTGGCGTGTGCCGGCACACTGGCCGTGCGAAAGAACAGCGGCGTCGGTAGCGCATCGTTGAACGGAGGGATCTGCAGCAGAGGAGAGTCGGTCTTCATCGCTTACTGGCGGATAACCGCTATGCACTGTCGGTTTCGAACTATATCAGTAGAAATCGCCAGCACCATAATGGTGACCCATTCCACTGCCAGGCTTCACCATGGACACGCGCAAGAACATCGACGGACTGGCCGGTGCAATGATGGTCATCCTGTGCATGATCTGGGGCATGCAGCAGGTGGTGCTCAAGGCGGCAGCCGATGACGTTTCACCGACGCTGATGCTCGCCCTGCGCTCGGGCGTTGCCGCCGTACTGGTGGCGCTGCTGATGTTGTGGCGGCGCGACGGCCTGTCACTGCGCGAAGGCAACTGGCGCCCAGGCCTGATGGTCGGTTTTCTGTTCGCCCTGGAGTTCATGCTGGTCGGCGAAGGCCTGCGCCATACCAGCGCTTCGCATATGGTGATCTTCCTCTACACAGCGCCGATCTTCGCCGCGCTCGGGTTGCATTGGCGACTGCCTGCCGAGCGCCTGAAACCCTTGCAGTGGCTAGGTATCACCGTGGCCTTTGTCGGCATAGTGGTGTCCTTCGCCGGGCGCGCACCCGACCTCGAGACGCGAGACACCAGCCAGCAGATGTTCGGCGACATCCTCGGCCTGCTCGGCGCCATGGCCTGGGGCGCCACTACGGTGGTGGTGCGCTGCTCGCGGCTGTCCACCGCGCCGGTCACGCAAACGCTGCTGTACCAGTTGCTTGGCGGTTTTCTGCTGCTGATGCTGGTCTGCACCCTGACCGATCAACTGCACTTCAACCCCACGCCGGTGGCGCTGGGTGGTCTGGCATTCCAGGCGCTGTTGGTATCCTTTGCGAGCTTCCTGGCCTGGTTCTGGTTGTTGCGCAACTACCTGGCCTCGCGGCTCGGCGTGCTGTCGTTCATGACGCCCATGTTCGGCATCGTCTTCGGCGTGTGGCTGCTCGACGAACCACTGGAAGTCAACTTCATCGCCGGCGCCCTGCTGGTGCTCAGCGGTATCCTGATGGTCAGCGGCTACGAATGGTTGAGCCAGTGGCTGAAACGACGGCGGCTGAAGCCGTGAAGTGGCCGCTTTTTTAGGATGGCGTCGAGTGCAATGGTGGACAAGAAGAGCGTTGTCCACCCTTGTATCTCGACTACAGCCTTTCAGTGAGGTTATGGTTCCCGACTGATCATCGGGGGAGGAGCTGCAAGCCGTGTCCACCCTTAAGCCTTGAGCTTGCAACGTAGATTGCGCTGCGCCC
>NZ_QJUJ01000010.1:0-250772 GCF_004327275.1 Phytopseudomonas daroniae | reverse complement strand
TCAGCGCGCGATCCTGTACCGACGTCTTGCCCCAGGCATCGGCGGCGGCATGGGCGGCGTCCAGGGCCTTGTCGATGTCCTTGGCGTCGGAACGGGGGAATTCGCCGATCACCGAGGCATCCACCGGGCTGGTGTTGGTGAAGTACTGGCCGCCTACCGGCGCGACGAACTCGCCACCGATGTAGTTGCCGTAGCGCGGTTTGAGGGTGACGACGGCGCCTGCGGTACTTGGTTTGGCATAGATCATGAAAATTCTCCCAACGACTGTTTCTTGTAGTTCTAAGGGTGAGCGGGCTGCATGCCCGCACTCGCCTGAACTATGAGACGAATTCATGTGGCCGACTTGACGCTGGATGAGAGTGGCTGTTCTGCAAAGTCAAATTTCCACAACAGCCTGGGCCGTGTCGCGGTGAGTCAAATGGTGCGCCCTGTTTCGGTGCGAGTGTTTCCGAATGACTCGTTTTGGGGCTTAGGCTGCCAGGCGGCTTTTCACTGGCTGCCCGCAGAACTCTATGCTGGGCGCATCCCGGCGATCCGGTGAGGGACGGCGTGCTTCTTGCTTCCAGACATAAATTGTCACGAAGGAGGCACCGATGAGCTCCGTTCTTGCCCAGCCCGATCAGTCTGCCGGTTTTTCGTTGCTATCCGGCGGGCAAACCAACAGCGGTGTCCTGGCGGCTGCAGCCAGTGGCCTGTGCGGCTTTATCGAAAAGCACGGTGGCGATGCGGATCGCATCCTCGGGGTCTCCGGTATCGATCCGGAATCCCTGCGTCACCCGACACTAAGCCTGGCGTTACCCAATTATTGCCAGGTGCTGGAAGAGGCCTCGCGCCAATCCGGTTGCGACAACTTCGGTTTGTACTACGGGCAACAGTTCAAGCCCCAGGCGCTGGGGTTGCTCGGCTATATCGGGCTGTGTTCGGCGACTGTCGAGCAGGCACTGATCAACTTCGCCCGTGCCTTTCCCCTGCACCAGCGCAACAGCTTGATTCGTCTGGTGGATGAGGGAGAGTGCTACCGCTTCGACTATCAGGTGCGCCACGGCGCCATTCTCTGTCGTCGTCAGGACGCGGAGTTGACCCTGGGCATGGCGCTCAATCTGATTCGCCACGTGCTCGGCAGCCAGTGGGCGCCACGGGCGGTGCATTTCGAACATCCGCGTCCGGAGCAATGGCATGAGCACTGCAAAGTCTTCGATGCGCCGGTGTATTTCGAGCAGCCGTTCAACTCGTTGATCATTTCCAAGCGCGGCCTGGATCGCAGCATGCCGCAGAGCGACCCGGTGTTGTTGCTGGTGATGCAGGATTCCCTCAGCCAGCTCAGCAACCTGAGCGGTCGCGGCGAACGGGATATCGCCGATGACGTTCGCGAGCAGATTCGGCAGCAGTTGCTGGTTGGCGAGCCGGTGCTGGAACAGGCTGCCGAGCAGTTGGGCATGAGCAGTTGGTCATTGCAGCGGCGGTTGCGCGATCAGGGCCTGAATTTCTCCACGATGGTGGACAAGCTGCGCTGCGAGCTGGCGACCCATTACCTGCGCCAGCACCAGTTGCCCATCTCCAACCTGGCTCCGTTGCTCGGTTACTCGGAAGTCAGCGCCTTCTCGCGCGCCTTCCGACGCTGGTTCGGAGTCAGCCCACGGCAGTGGCGGCATGACAGCGATGGCGTGCGCACGCATTGAAGTGACCATCCGCTGCAAGGCGTAAGCGGCCGCTCACCCCGTAGGGTGGATGACGCTCTTTTCATCCACCATTGCGGTTGCAGAGCGGTGGACGGGTGAAGCGTCGTCCACCGAACGGCCGCTCCCGCCTTATAGCGACCTGTTCGTCTCGATCCTGAAACTCAGTACGCCGCCAGAATCCCCTGCGGGTTATAGCCGTGGATCACCGTGCCGTTAACGTTGAGAACTGGAACGCCACGGCCACCGAGGGCGTCGTAGGCACGGCGCGCTTCGCTGGACTTCTCGATGTCCAGTTCGGTGTAGGCGATACCGCGTTCGCCGAGAAACTCCCGGGTCTTGGCACAGTAACCACACCAGCTTGTGGCGTAGAGGATGACCTCACCCTGGCCGGCGACCCGCTCGCTGTTACCGAACAGCAGCGGTTCGATACGATCCCAGTGTTGCCAGGTCGCCAGTACCGCAAGAATCAGCAAAATCCTTTTCATGGTGCAGTCCTCTGCCTACAAGTCGCTCAGTCCTTGCGGCGTTTCAACTGGTCGGTCAGTTGGGTCGGCAGGTTGCGGATGATCAGCGTGCCTTGCGTTTCGTCGTATTCGATCTTCGAGCCGAGCAGGTGGGCCTCGAAGCTGATCGACAGACCTTCGGCGCGACCGGTGAAGCGACGGAACTGGCTCAGGGTGCGCTTATCGGCAGGAATTTCCGGCGACAGACCGTAATCCTTGTTGCGGATATGGTCGTAGAACGCCTTGGGACGCTCTTCGTCGATCAGCCCGGAGAGCTCCTCCAGCGTCATCGGCTCGCCCATCTTGCTCTGGCTGGTGGCGTAGTCGACCAGGGTGTCGGTCTTCGCGCGCGCCTGTTCCTCGGGCAGATCCTCGCTCTCGACGAAATCGCTGAAGGCCTTTAGCAGGGTGCGTGTCTCGCTGGGCGAGTCGACGCCTTCCTGGCAACCGATGAAATCGCGGAAGTATTCCGAGACCTTCTTGCCGTTCTTGCCCTTGATGAAGGAGATGTACTGCTTGGAATTGGCGTTGTTGCGCCATTCGGAAATATTGATCCGCGCGGCCAGATGCAGCTGACCAAGATCCAGGTGCTTGGCCGGGGTTACGTCCAGCGCGTCGTTCACCGCCACGCCTTCGCTGTGGTGCAGCAGGGCGATGGCCAGGTAGTCGGTCATGCCTTGCTGGTAGTGAGCGAACAGCACGTGGCCGCCGGTGGACAGGTTGGATTCTTCCATCAGCTTCTGCAGATGTTCCACGGCCTGACGGCTGAACGCGGCGAAATCCTGGCCATCTTCCAGGTAATTTTTCAGCCAGCCGCTGAAAGGGTAGGCGCCGGACTCGCTGTGGAAAAAGCCCCAGGCTTTGCCCTGCTTGGCGTTATAGCTTTCGTTGAGGTCGGCCAGCATGTTCTCGATGGCCTGGGAGGTGCCCAGCTCAGTGTCGCGGGCGTGCAATACGGCAGGGCTGCCGTCGGGCTTCTTGTCGATCAGGTGGACGATACAGTGACGGATCGGCATGGGAGTCTCTTCAGGCGTTAACGCAATGGGGCCGCTGCAAGGCGGCCGAAGTTGTGCAAAGTTTACCCGACTGTTGCCGCCGTGGTCGCCCGTGACTGCCGTAATGCCTGCAGCCGCTCGATGACATAACGCAGGTGCATGTGCAGTTCGTACAGTTCGCTGGAGTAGGACAGGGGCACATCGATCTTGTCCATTTCCGCCTCCAGGCTCTCCAGGCGCTGGATTTCCTCGTCCAACTGGGCAGGCAGGGTGCCGTCGTGCAACTGCCGGTCGATTTCACGCAGGTGTTTGTACCAGCGGTAGATGCGGGCACGGATGCGCCAGCGGTACAGCGGGCCGATGGCCTTGATCAGTGGGAACAGCAACACCAGCAGCGGAATGGCCAGGATGATGTATCGGTCGGCCAGGGAGGCGATGCGAAACGGCAGGTAGCGCTGCAGGATCGGCAGGCCGTTCTTATAGAAATACTCGGCTTCGCCGAGGGTTTTCAGGGTGCGTGGTGGCGCGGCCGGGTACTGATCGGCGGCGTCGAGCAGATTGCCATCCTTCAGCACTTCGCGGGCGGCGGCGAGAATCAGTGGGGTCAGCGAGGCGTGGAACTCGCCATTGGCCAGCAGGGTGGCGGAAGGGCCCAGGGTGACGATATCGCGATCCGGCGTATTGCTGGCCAGGTCGAGCAGGCCTTCGCCCACTTCCAGACGGTTCAGGTAAGGCAGGCGGGCCATATAAGCGGCGCTGCGGCCGAGGCCGATCAGGTGCAGGTTGGGGGCGCTCGCCAGGCGCTGGATCAGTGCGTTTTCCGCCGGACCGAGAAAGAAGCCGGCATCCAGTTCTCCGGCGATCAGTGCATCGGCAGCGCGCTTGCCGCCGATGGCCTGCCAGCTCTCGGGATACTGATCGGGTGTGATGCGATTGGCCTCCAGCAGCGCGTAGATGACCGCGCCGGAGCCACTGCCGGGCGTGCCGATGGCGACTCGCTGGTCGAGCAGATCCTGAAAATGGGCGCTTGCCTGTGCGCTACGCACGAACAGCCACAAGGGTTCCTGGTACATCACGCCGAGGCCGAGCAGCGCGTCACGCTCAGGCGTGGGCAGGGTCAGCTCCTGACCGCTCTGCACCAGTGCCAGTTGCGCCTCGTTGCTACGCAGTTTGTCGAGATTGTCTCGCGAGCCTTCACTGTTGATCAGCGTGAGGGTAAATCCCTCCCTGGCCAGCTCGTCACGCAGCTTCTCGCCGAAGGCGTGGTAGCCACCGCTGGCGCTGCCCGTCGCCAGGCTGGCGTGCATGGGCGGTGGTGGCGCCACGAAGTAGAAGAGTGCCGCGACCAGGGCTGCGAGTACCGGAACCAGCCAGAAATTGGCCAGCAGCATAATTTTCAGGTCTTTGAGTACACGTGGCATGGCGCTTCCTTTCGATGAATCCGCTCAAGGATAGAGCCATGCAGCGCTGCCAGTCACCCCCGAGAGCCACTTTCGCCCAGCGGCATGCCGGTACGGCGCGCCTGGCGCCTGCGGTCGAGCAGCATCAGTACGCCCAGCAGACCAATGGCGTACAGCGCATCGCCGCCGAGCATCAGCAGAATGCCGACGCAGAGCAGGGCGCTGATGCCGGCCAGCCAACGCCAAAGTCCCTTGAGCAGCACCCAGCCGGCGGCCATGCTGAGCAGGTAGATGACGATGAAGTTGCCGTTGGCATAGCGGATCAGTTGATCCAGCGACAGCGACAGGCTCCAGATCACTGTCGTGCTCAGCGCGCAACCGAGTACCACCAGCAGCAGCGCCCTGGCCGGCACGCCATTGGCGTTGCGGCTGGCCAGCAGGCGCGGCAGCTTGCCTTCGTCGGCCAGGCTCCAGATCAGCCGTGCGAAGCCCTGGATGTATACGTTCATGGAGGCGAAGCAGGCCAGATAGCCGATGCCCGCGCTGAGCCAGCGCGCCTGATCGCCGAGCAGCAGATCGAGCATGCGCGGCAGGGAAGCGGCGTCGGTACGTGTATCGCCGTAGGCATGAAAGCTCAGCACTGCCACCGAGCAGGCCCAGTACACCAGGCCGGCGAGCAATACGCCGAGCAACAGCGCCAGGGGAAAGTCGCGTTGCGGGTTCCTGAACTCCTCGCCCAGGTGAGTGAAGGCCTCGATGCCGACGAAGCACCAGAACATCACGCCCAAGGCCACCGGCAGCAACTGCCAATTGCCCGCCAGTGGCGGCAGCAGCGGTTGTTCGGTGTGCGGAAGGTCGCCTTTCCACCAGATCAGCGCGATGGTGGCGACGATGACCAGGGCGATGGCGATCTGCACACCACCCGAGGTACGCGCCGGGCGCTGGCCGAGCAGCAGGATGATGCCCAGGGTCACCAGTTGAATGGCCAGAACCGCCAGGTCGCTCAGCTCGAACAGGGCATGCCAGAAACCGCTGGCGATATTCAGTGCGGCTGGCAACCCTACTGGCAGAACCGCCAGGAACAGAAAGGCGCTCAGGCGTTCCATGCGCCCGCCGAACGCGCGGCCGATCAGATGCGGCGCGCCGCCGGCATGGGGGTAGTGGCGGCCGAGCTGGGCGAAGGTGAACGCTATCGGCAGAATCAGCACGATCAGCAGCAGCCAGGCCCACAGCGATATCTCCCCGGCTGCCGTGGCGGCCAGCGCCGGGATCACGAAGATTCCGGTGCCCAGCAGCGACGTGGACAACAGGCCGACCCCTTGCAGCAGCCCCAATTCCTTGTTCAACCGACTCATGTTGTATGCTCTCGCTCGTTCTGACGTGACGGCTGCGACCGGGTGTGGTGCGCTGATCCGCCAAGCTTCCATGGTAAGGCCGCGCCGCTTCGGAGGCTGCTGGCAAAGCGTCGGCGACGACCGGCGAAACGGCGGGAATGCCCGTCATCTTGTTTGTGCAGATGGGTGCAGAGAGCCAAGTGGATAAGTTCGATCAACGCATCATCGCTTTGCTGCGCGCAGACGCGCGACTGACCGTCACCGAGGTCGCCCGACAGGTCAACCTGTCACGTTCCGCGGTGAGCGAGCGCATCCGCCAACTGGAAACGTCCGGGGTCATTCAGGGCTATCACGCCCGTATCGCCGAGCCCACCACCATTGCGGTGCGTGCCTATCTGGAACTGTTCTACACGGGCGGGCGCTGTGAGCAGTACGTCGAGCGCATGCGCGCGTTCCCGGAAGTCCGTCGCTGCTCCGGCATCAGCGGGGAAACCGACATGCTGATCTACCTCGAGGCATCCTCCATGGAGCGGCTGGCTGAGGTACGTGGCGAGATCGAGAACTTCCCTGGGGTGCACAAAATAAAAACCCATATGGTCGTCAAAGACTGGCTGATGTGACGACTCGCCCAATGGGCTTGAATACGCCAGCAAACCCTTGACCCAGCACATGGGTGTAAATCCGAGTAGTGCGCACATCTGCAAGTCCGAGCGGGTCTGTACTGATCGAACTGATATGGACATAGTGAGAAGCTCGGCTTGCTGACCCCCATTGAATTTTGTCGAGCACGGCCATGATGTTACACAGCCAGATGATGTTCTTGTCCAATGGTGGTGCCTTGGCCAAAAAGCCTAACAAACGGTTCAAGACCGTTCGCTTCGCTCACCGGGACGGGCTAAAGCCAGTCCCTTGATCAAAGGTTATGCCGCAAGGGAGTTAGTCGCATGAAACCACGAATAACAGTCATCACGATTGGCGTTGATGACCTTGAGGCTTCGTTGCGTTTCTATCGTGATGGCTTGGGTTTTCCCACCGAAGGCATCGTGGGCGAAGAGTTCGAGTATGGGGCGGTTGTATTCATTGAGTTGCAGCCCGGTCTTCGTTTGGCTCTCTGGCCTCGCAAGAGCATCGCTCATGACACGGGGGTTGTCGTTGGCCCCTCCAGCGCTACTGAAATGACGCTTGGCCACAACGTCGATTCAAAGGCTGAGGTCGATGCGGTCATGGCAAGAGCAACCTCGGCAGGCGCTGTTATTGTCAAGGCGGCGCATGACACGTTCTGGGGAGGCTATTCGGGCTACTTTCAAGACCCCGATGGACATCTCTGGGAAATTGTCTGGAATCCACAATGGTCGGAATAGGCGGCAGGCAGAACAGTTCATTCAAGTCGATGCTACTTCGTGGCGCGGCCTAACTCAAACTTTAGGCGCTACTCATCGCCCTGTTTGCCGGCGGGGTAGTTGGCAGGGGTGTAGTGCACGTTTTTCACGGTGCTGTCGGGAAAGGTCTTGGCATAGAAGGTGGTGGCTTCCAGGGCGGTGCCGTTGTACCAGAGGCAGAGGGCTTTTTGGGCGGTCATTGTTGCTCTCCACGGGATATATGGGCGTGTGGAGTTTAGACGACGGTAAAAGGTGGCCAGACCTGGCCACCGAGCCGCGGATTACATCATGGTGAAGTCCTTGACCACGCATTGCCGCGACGTACGAGGAGCATGGGCAAATATTGAGTGCGATCCTGCAACGGCGCAGTGATCAGGCGCAGCAGCTGCTCAAGCGCCATATCGAGCTCTGCAAGCAGGAGGTGCGCAAGATCACCTTGCATCGTTTGCACGTGGCCCAGTCATTTACCTAGATTCAAGGCACCCTGCAGTCGGCTGATCACAGCTTCACTGGCCGGCTGTATCGGTGCCCAGCACGCACTGCCGATCAGCCCGCTGCAGGTGTTGGCGCACAAATTCCACGACCTCTGCGGCCAGCTCCGTATCTTCCGGCGCGCCCATGAAACCGCCATGGGGCATCGCTTCGAAAACATGCAGCTGCGCCGGCACCTGCGCCTGGCGCAGCGCGCGGTGCATGCGTACGGCGTTGGACAGGAACAGATCCCGCGTGCCGCTTTGCAGGAAGGTTGGCGGGAAGCCTGTGGTGAAATCGCCAAACAGCGGCGACAGGTATGGATGGGACAAGTCCGCGCCGTCGGCATACAGCAGGTTGGCACCCATCAACGGGTTTGGCAGCACCATGTCGACGGTACGGTTGACCTGAAAACTGTCTCCCGATTCGGTCAGATCCACTTCCGGCGACATCAGCACAAGCGCTGCCGGCAAGGGCAAGCCTTCGTCACGGGCGCGCAGCACCATGGCCGCTGCGAGGTTGCCGCCGGCCGAACGGCCACCGATCACGATAGAGTGCGGGGCGTGGTGCTTGAGCACGTGGCGGTAGGTGGCCATGCAGTCGTCCAGCGCCGCTGGGTAGGGATGATCAGGTGGCATGCGGTAGTCCACGCCGTAGCACACCATGCCGTGTAGATCGGCCTGTCTGGCGGCGGCGAGGCGGCAGTTTTCACCGCCACCGAATACCAGCGCACCGCCGTGCAGGTCGATATAAGCGCAATCTCCCGCGCCATCGGTTGGCGTTGCCACGTATACAGTGGCGTGTTCCACGGTGATGGTTTGCAGGCTGGCGCGCACGGATGCCGCCAGGCCGGTGTTGGCACTGGCATAGTGCTGGGCCACAGCGGTCTGCATGCGGCGCCAGCCGTGGTGATCCTCTGGCGCGGGCATCGCGTGCAGCGCATTCAGGGGCACGCCGTCGTCGCCGACCAGGCGCTTGAGCGTCGCCTGGGCTTCGGGGCTGATCGATTGCGGAACCGGGAGGGTACGTGGGGCCAATTTGACGCCGTGGTTCATAGGCTGCAGCTCGCGTTCGGCAACTTGGGCGCGCAAGGATGCCAGCGTTGTGGTTGCTGTCGCAAGCTGCGCGCGGTCAGTGCCCGGCCGCAGCGGCCTCGATGGTGGCGATGTCGATTTTGGTCATGGTCATCATTGCGTCGAAGCCTTAATCCCGCATCGATGATGTACAGGCAATCATCGTATTTGCCGGAAAAGGCGAGATCGATGGATCGGGGTTGGACATGACGAGGCACCTTGGTGGTAGTGCCCCGATCTTGTGAAGCGGTTTCTGGTGAAGCCGTTAAGCGAACGTGTGTCAGGACGGCGCCTCGAACGACACCTGAAAACAGCTGCCGGTAACGGGTAGGCTGTGCACCGATATCTGCCAGCCCTGGTGGGCACAGATGCGTTTGACCAGTGACAGCCCCAGGCCGAGGCCTTCGCCACGGGCCTGCTCGCCGCGTACGAACGGGTCGAAAATCTGTTCGTGATGCTGTTCCGGGATGCCGACGCCGCTGTCCTCGACGCGAAACCCACTAGGCAGCAGGGTGAGTTTCACGAAGCCGGTTTCGGTGTAATGCAACGCGTTGCGCAGTAGGTTGGCCATCACCGTACGCAGCAAGGTGGGGTTGTAGATACCATCGTTCTGCGCTTCCACTTCCAGGCGGAAATCCAGACCTTTCTCGCGCATCGGCGGTGACCAGATATCGACCTGCTCATCGGCGATCTGGCGCAGGCTGGCACTGCCCGAGAACATGCTTTCGTTACCCTTGACGCGGGCCAGTTGCAGGAAGGTCTGCACCAGATCCTGCATCTCGGTGCTGGCTCTTTCGATGCGCTCCACCTGCTTGCGTTGCACTGGCTCCAGGGCGACCTGGGAGAGCAGCTCGCACGAGCTGGCGATGACCATCAATGGCGTGCGCAGCTCATGGCTGACGTCACTGGTGAACAGGCGTTCACGCTCCAGGGACTGACGCAGGCGCCCCAGGGTGCTATCGAATGCGGCGGCAAGCTGGCCGACTTCATCGTCCGGGTATTCCGGTGCCAGGGCCGGCGCCAACGGCAAGAGCTGGTCGCGGTGGCGCACCTGATTGGCCAGCTTGCTCACTGGCCTCATCACTCGTTCGGACATGAACCAGCCCAGGCCCAGGGCACCGAGCACGGACAGCAGAAAGCCCGCCAGCACGACGTTGAACAGCACCTGCTCGCGCTTTTCGAACTCACTCTGTTCCTTCACCAGCAGGTAGCGGTCACCGTCGATGGTCTGGCTAAAGATATAGAACGCTCGCTCGCCCTCTAGCTGCTCGCTGAAGCCCTCCGGTGATTCGGCATAACGGCTGGGGATCGCGTATTGCGGATAGCCCGAGGCATAAAAGCGGGTTTTCGCATCCAGACGCGGAGCCTGGTCGTTCTTCAAATCCTGCTCCATGACCGCCCCCAGTTCCAGGGCGAGCTCTTCGGAAACCAGGTGTTCCTCGATCAGGTGAACGATGGCCACGATGCTCAGGGAAAAGACTCCGCTGACCAGAACGGTCATGGTCACGAAGGCGATGAGGATGCGCCGTCGGAACGGCTGCTTAGTTTCCATCGCGATTCGCTGCCAGGCGGTAGCCCACGCCATGCAAGGTATGCAGCAATGCCGTGGTGAAGGGTTTGTCGATGGCCTGGCGCAATTGATGGATGTGGCTGCGCAAGCTGTCGCTGTCAGGGCAGTCGTCGCCCCACAAGGCTTCTTCCAGGGCCTCGCGGCGCACCACGGCGGGCGAGCGCTGCATCAGCACCGCCAGCAGTTTCATGCCCAGCGGGTTGAGTTTGATGGGCGTGCCGGAGCGGGTCACGGTCAGGGTATCGAGGTCGTATGTGAGCTCGGCGACTTCCAGCAGCCGTCGGCGATTGCCCTGCGAGCGACGCAGAATGGCTTCGATGCGCGCGACCAGCTCGGACAGCGCGAAGGGTTTGATCAGGTAATCGTCGGCGCCGGCACTCAGGCCTTGCAGGCGGTCTTCCAGGGCGTCGCGGGCGGTGAGCATCAGGATCGGAATGCTGCTGCGCGCTTCTTCGCGCAATCGACGGCACAACTGATAGCCATCCAGGCCGGGCAGCATGATGTCCAGCACGATCAGGTCGTAATGGCCCTGAGTGGCAAGGTGCAGGCCGGACAGACCATCCTGGGCGCAATCCGCCGTGTAGCCCTTGAGCTGCAGGTAATCCAGGATATTGGCCAGGATGTCGCGGTTGTCTTCGATCACCAGAATGCGCATGCAACGTTCTCTTCACAGGGGTTGACGCTTTTTTCACGAAGCATTGACGAAGCCTTCATAGGGTAATCGCACGATTGTCGCTCGTTCATCCAGCCAGGCTCATACGATGCCACAGCTCCGATATGCCTCACCATGCTCCTTGCCGTTTGCCTGCCGCTCTGCACGCCAGGAGCGCCGCTCAACGAAAAAGGGCTCCGCCTTTAAAAAGTCATGCGAACAAGGCACATTCATGCGCTTGTATGCAGGGCGACCGAAGCGCGCAAGGCCCCTTGCGTATTCACCTGCAGATGCGTCGACCATGACGCCACGTGACCTTTCGAGATGCCTGCATGCACGATGCCTCAAGTGACGATCGCAGCCCGTGGTTGATCTTTCTGGTCTTCCTGCGCCTGGGGCTTACTTCCTTTGGTGGCCCGGTCGCTCATCTCGGCTACTTTCGCGAGGAATTCGTCAGCCGCCGACGCTGGTTGAGCGAGGCCAGTTATGTGGAGCTCATCGCGCTCTGTCAGTTCCTGCCGGGCGCCGCCAGCAGCCAGGTCGGCATGGCGATCGGCTTGTCGCAGGCGGGCTACCGCGGTGCACTGGCGGCCTGGGTCGGCTTCACTTTGCCTTCGGCCGTGCTCCTGATGCTGTTCGCCCAGGGCATCTCAGGCCATGGCGATGCCCTGGCGTCCGGTGCCTTGCACGGTTTGAAGATCGTCGCGGCCGCCGTCGTCGCCCAGGCGGTGTGGGGCATGGCGAACACGCTCTGTCCGGACATGCCACGCCGGTTATTGATGGTGATCGCCGCCTGTGCGGCATTCCTGTTACCTGGCGCCTGGGGGCAGCTTGCAGTGATCCTGGGCGCCGGGCTCGCTGGTTGTGCGCTACTCAAACCCGTGGAAAAAGCCGCGCAGGATGCGCTGCCCATCGACATCAGTCCGCAAGCTGGAGCCCTCTGGCTGGCTCTGTTCGTTGCCTTGCTGCTTGGCCTGCCGGTGTTGGCCCACTTGCTGGAAAACCAGATACTGGGCCTGTTGGATGCCTTCTACCGAACGGGCTCGCTGGTGTTCGGCGGCGGGCACGTGATGCTGCCGCTGCTGCAGGCCGAAGTGGTCGCGAACGGCTGGGTCAGCAGCGACCTGTTCCTCGCCGGTTATGGTGCTACTCAGGCCGTACCGGGCCCCTTGTTCACCTTCGCGGCGTTTCTCGGCAGCGCCATGCAGACGCCGCTATCGGGTTGGATCGGCGGTCTGCTTTGTCTGTTGGCGATTTTCGCGCCGTCGTTCCTGCTGCTGGTCGGTGTGCTGCCGTTCTGGGCTCGGCTGCGTACCCGCCCGCGGGTGCAGGCGGCGATGCTCGGGGTCAACGCCGGCGTGGTCGGTCTGCTATTGGCCACGCTGTACCAGCCAGTGGGCACCAGCGCCATCCTGAGTCTCTGGGATTTTGTCCTGGCGGTGGTCGCCCTGATCGCACTGATGGCCTGCAAGTTTCCGCCCTGGCTGGTGGTGCTGGCTGGCGCCGCTGTCGGCTGGCTGGTGCTCTGAAGGGCCTATTGCCCGGCGCTACCTGCTTCGGCGCGCAGTTGCTCGACCAGTCCCGGCAGTTCACTCATACGCCCGATCAGGTGCTCCACGCCCAGTTGGCGCAGGGTTTCGCCGTGTTCCGGGGGGATGTGGCTGGCGCCGAGAAAACCGACTACCTGCATGCCTGCCGTCAATGCGGCGGTCACGCCGGTAACGCTGTCTTCGACGACCAGGCAGTTACGTGGGTCGACGCCAGCGCTCTTCGCGGCCAGCAGATAGAGATCCGGCGCCGGTTTTGGCCGCTCGACCTGATCGGCGCTGAACGCGCCGCGGTTGACGCGTTCGACCAGCTCACAGCGTTGCAGGGCGAAGGCCACTGCGTCCGCATAGCTGTTGGAGGCCACGGCCAGCGGCAGGTCGATCTTCAGCAGGGCATCGCGCACGCCTTCGATCGGCTGCACTTCACTGCGGATCAGCGCCTTGATGATGGTGCGGTGTTCTTCGAGAAACCCCTCGGGCAGGGGGGTACCGAAATGCGCCTCGACCCGGGCCAGGATGTCGCGGCTCTGCAGCCCGAAGGTGCCGGCCAGCACCACGTCCAGCTCATGAACCGGGTAATGTTCGGCCAGCGCCGCGTGCAGGTGACGCTCGGCGATGATCTCGCTGTCGATCAACACGCCGTCGCAGTCGCAGATCAGCAGTTCGATGGGCGTTTTCGGCTGCATGGCGGCAATCTCCTAAAGGGCGGGGAGGGCTTGTTTAACACAGAACCCGCCTCAGTTCGAACCGGAAGTCACCGGCTCGGCCGACCGTTGCAGCAACAGAAGTGGCAATCCGGCGCCCAGTACCACCAGGCCAAGCAGCGCTCCAACGCCCGCATACAGTGCGCTCGACCAGAACAGTGCCAGGCAACTGGCGGCGAACAGCAAGGGTATCAGCGGGTACAGAGGCACGCTGAAGGGGCGTGCGCGATTCGGTTGCAGGCGGCGCAGGCGCAGCAGGGAAAGGGCGGTCAGGCACATGAACAGCCAGAACACCGGTGCGGTGTAGGCGACCATGCTCTGTACACCGTTCTCGCTCAAGGCACCGAACAGGATCAGCGGCAGGGTGATCAGGCATTGCACCAGCAGCGCCCGCACCGGCGTTGCGGCGCGATCGTTCCAGGCGCCGAGCATCGACAGTTGCGGCACGTCGCGGCCCAATGCGTAGTACACCCGCGAGCCGGTGAGGATGGTGGCGTTCAGGGTGCTGATGGCGGTGATGCAGATCAGTACGCTGAGCAGCACGCCGCCCCAGGGGCCGGCGACGATGGTCATCAGGTCGGCACCGATGGCGCTGGACTGGCGCAGACCTTCGAGGCCGAAGATGTTGATGAACACCAGGTTGGCCAACAGGTACACGGCCGTCACCACCAGGGTGCCGAGCAGCAACACGCGGCTCATGTTGCGCCCCGGGTTGCGCAACTCGCCGGAGAGATAAGCCACTTCATTCCAGCCGCCGTAGGTGAGCAGCACGAAGACCATGCCCATGCCGAGCATGCCTGCCAGGTTGCCCTCGGTTGGTGTGGCCGCCTGCGCTGTGAGCGTAACCGGTTCGGCCAGCAGCAGGCCGGCGAGAACCACCGTGACCAGCGCTACCAGCGTGATTCCGGTGAACACCACCTGCAGACGTTTCGACTCATAGGTGCCGAGGATATTCAGCGCGGTCAGCGCCAGCACCACCAGGGCGGCGTGCCAGGCGCTGCCATGGTCGCCCAGCGGCAGCAGGCGCTGGGCGTAATCGCCATAGATGAAGGCCACCACGGCGATAGCGCCGGTCTGGATCACCGTGCCCCTGGCCCAGGCGAACAGCAGGCTGACCTGCCGGCCCCAGGCCAGGTTGAGGTAGTGGTATTCACCGCCGCGATCCGGATAGCTGGCGCCGAGTTCGGCATAGCACAGCGCGCCGACCAGCATCACCAGGCCCCCGGCCAGCCACAGGCCGATGTACAGCACGGCGCTGTCGACGTGCTGGGCAACCAACGGCGGGAAGCCGAAGATGCCTACGCCGATCACCACGCCGACCAGCATGGCGACGCCGTCGATGACCGACAGGCCGGGTTGTCGTGTCGCTGTGCGTGCGTTCATGACTTAGCTCCGTCGTGCGCTCCAGCCGGTCACCGCGCCTTCGGCGGAAATCGGTTCGATGCGATCACCCTCGACCTGGCCGACGTACAGCTTGCCGTCGACCTCGAAGCGCAACTCGGTGCCGTTCAGGCGCCCGCTCAGGTTTTCCTGATGCTGGGTGGTGCCGCTGATTTCCTGGAAACGCTGCTGCAGGTCGACCTGGAAGGTTTTGCCCTCGCTCTCGATCTGCCAGTTGCCCGCCACCTTGGCCGGCACGATCCACAGGTAGATGCTCGCGCCTTCGACGATATCGCTGCGATCCGGCTCCCAGTCCTCCATGCTGAAGGCGTGGGACACCACGCGCGTGCCGGGCTCGAGGGTGTCGAGGATTACCGGGCGCAAGCGCATGTTGACGGTCGACAGCAGGTACATGGTCAGCACGTCGGCATCGGAGATGTCCTTCTTGAACAGGTCACCCTGCTCGAACACCACCTTGTCCGCGACACCAGCCTGCTGGGCGTTGGCTTCGGCTTCCTCGATGCGCTGCGGGTTCAGGTCGATGCCATAGGCGGCCTTGGCACCGCGGTCTTTTACCGCCGAAATGGCGATGCGGCCGTCACCCGAGCCGAGGTCGACCACGTAATCATCCGGGCCGACATTGGCCATTTCCAGCATGCGCGCCACCACCGGTTCGGGCGTGGGTACGAAGGGCACGTCGAGGGCAATCGTCTGGGCATGAGCGGACGCGCTGTGCAGTAGGCCAAACAGAGCCAACGCAGTAGCGCAGAAGGAGAAGGGACGGGCGGATGCGGTTCTCATCGGCGGATACTCCTCAGCGGGATCGGTAAGGGTAAGGGAACGATTTTCCGACCGAGGATTTTGCGCCATGGTTCGACCCGTGAAACGCTCCGCCCCCGGCGACTTGCCCTTAATTGGCCGTCAGCGCAGTTAATACGGCGCCTGCAAGTGTGTTACCTGATGTGAGCGCGCGCTCAAACCATTGCCTTGTCAGTGCCGAAAAGGCATGGTGGCCGGGTTTTTCAGCCACGGGATCGGGCCATTCATGCGCCTTCTGCACACCTCCGACTGGCATCTGGGCCAGCACTTCATGGGCAAGACGCGCCAGGCCGAGCACCAGGCGTTCTGCGCCTGGCTGATCGAGCAGGTGCGCGAGCACGGGGTGCAGGCGGTGCTGGTCGCCGGGGATATTTTCGACACCGGTTCGCCGCCCAGTTATGCCCGCGAGCAGTACAACCATTTCGTCGTGGCCCTGCGCGACACCGGCTGCCAACTGGTGGTACTCGGTGGTAACCACGATTCGGTGGCGATGCTGGGCGAGAGCCGTACCTTGCTGGCCCAGCTCGGCACCCGGGTGATTCCTGGCGTCGGCATTCACTTGCCGGATCAGTTGCTGGTGCTCGACGGCGCCGATGGCCAGCCCGCGGCACTGCTCTGCGCCATTCCCTTTATCCGCCCGCGCGACGTACTACGCAGCGAGGCGGGGCAGAGCGCCGCGGACAAGCAACTGTCGCTGCAACAGGCCATCCATGCGCATTACCAGGCCCTCTTTGAGCTGGCCCTGGCACGTCGCGCTGAACTGGGCACGGCCTTGCCGATCATCGCCACCGGCCACCTGACCACCGTTGGCGCCAGTGCCAGCGAGTCGGTGCGGGAAATTTACGTCGGCGCGCTGGAAGCCTTTCCAACCTCGTCCTTCCCGGCTGTTGATTACATCGCCCTGGGGCATATTCATCGACCACAGAAGGTCGGCGGCCTGGAGCACATCCGCTACAGCGGCTCGCCGATTCCCCTGAGCTTCGATGAGGCTAATCAGCAGAAAGAAGTGCTGCTGGTGGACGTGGACGAGGGTGGCTTGCGTGAAGTGCGTGCTTTATCGGTGCCGAATTTCCAACCCTTGCTGTCACTGCGCGGTTCGCTGAAGACCCTGCCGACGGCGCTGGCCGAGGCTGCTCTGCTGGGCACCGCCGAGCGTCCGGTATGGCTGGAGGTACAGGTCGAAGGCGACGACTACCTGAGTGATCTGCAGGTGCGCATCGCCGCTCTCTGCGAAGGTTTGCCGGTGGAAGTGCTGCGCATCCGCCGGGCACGTGGCAGCGGTGTTGCTGCGTTGCACAGTGAACAGCGCGAGACCCTCGACGAACTCACTCCGCAGCAGGTATTCGAGCAGCGCCTGGCTGCCGAGACGCTGGAACCCCAGCAGGTGCAGCGGCTGGAAACCCTGTACCGACAGGTGTTGAACGAGTTGAGCGAAGGTTAGGGGCTTTTTGGCAAGTAGGTTGGGGTCAAGGCGGAAGCGGACGCTCACTCCGTAGGGTGGATGACGCTCTTTCATCCACCATTGCGATCGTAGAGCGGTGGACGGGTGAAGCGTCGTCCACCCTACGAAAGGCCGCTATCGCCTTACTGCTGCCTGCCATCGTTCGCTAGGAAATCTCGATCTGGTAGCGGAAACCCTCGGCTGCCGCCCGTGATAGCCGATATTCCAGCGGGCTGCGGTCGTAGCCCAGGGCGATGCGCTCGATCACCACGATGGGTGTTCCCGGTTCGACCGCCAGGGCGTCGGCGATGGTGTCATCGGCTGTGCCGACCGTGAGTGTCTCGCGAGCCGAGGCGATGCACTGGCCGCACTGCTTCTCGTAGAAGGGGTAGAGCAGGTCGCCGAAGGTGGCCGAGTCGATATCCAGCAACACGATGAAGCGTGATGCCGGCAGCCAGATTTCCTCATGGAACAGGGTGCGATCCTCGATCACCCGCAGGCGCTCCATGCGCAGCACCTGTTCGCCGCTGCCCAGAGCAAGGGCTGCGGCCACGTCCCTGGACGGCTTTTGCAAGGCTTTCGACAGTATCCGGCTGCTCGGAACTTCCCGCCCGCCGCTGGCATTGACCTGGCGAAAGAAGCGAAACAGCGAGGCATCGAAGTTCGGCCGGCGCACGAAGGTACCGCGACCCTGGCTGCGCAGCAGCAGGCCTTCACTGACCAGGGTATCCACCGCCTTGCGCACGGTACCGATGGCCACGCCGTACAGGCGGGTCAGTTCCGCTTCGGTGGGAATGGGCTCGCCGGGCGACCATTCTCCCGCCGCGATCTTGGCCAACATCTCCTCGCGCAGCCGCTGGTAGAGCGGCAGGCGTTCGTCGTATCCCAGGGTGGATGCGTTCATGCGCTGATTCCGATTTTCAGACCGGCTGCCACTTTAACACCGGCGTGTCGATTGACAGACATCGTTCGCCAGATATATGGTCAACTATTCATATATATGACTGAATGTCTGCATAAATAAAGCGGCTACCTGTGCGGTCGCCCGCTCTACAACAATCGACTGAGGTAGCTTCTACGATGGCCAGTACCATCCTGCCCACTGTCAGCGGTATCGACACCCATGCCCATATCTTCCGCCAGGATCTGCCGATGCTGCCCAACCGGCGCTACAGCCCGGATTACGACGCGCTGGTGGAACAGTATCTCGAGCATCTGGAGCGCCACGGCCTGTCCCATGGCGTCTTGATCCAGCCGAGTTTTCTCGGCACCGACAACAGCTTCATGATCGAGGCGCTACGCCGTTATCCGCAGCGTTTGCGCGCGGTGGCGGTGGTCGATGTGGCGGTCAGCGAGGCGCAACTCGATGAATTGGCCGCAGTCGGTGTGGTGGGCATTCGCCTGAACCTGATCGGCAAGGCACTGGAGGATTACACCGGGCCGCAGTGGACGGCGCTGTTCGAGCGTCTGGCCAGACGCGGCTGGCAGGTGGAGATCCAGCGTGGCGTCGATGATCTGGCGCTGATCGTGCCGGTCATTCTCGGTTGCGGTGTGGATGTGGTCATCGACCATTTCGGCTTGCCGACCGGCGGCATCGATGTGCAGAAAGCCAATCATCGAACCTTCCTGCACCTGCTGGCCGAGCCCAGGGTGTGGCTCAAGCTGTCTGCCACCTATCGCAGCGAATCCGGCCTGGCTCAGGCGCAAACCGTGCTGGCACAGGTGCGCCAGGCAGCGGGTGGCATCGAGCGCTTCCTCTGGGGTAGCGACTGGCCCAACACCCAGTTCGAAGATCGGACAAACTACGCCGAGCAGTTCGCGTTGATCGAGACGCTGTTGCCGGATGCGGCCGAACGCAAGCAGGTGCTGGTGGATAACCCCGCCCGGCTTTTCGGCTTTACCAGCACTCGCTGATCAATTTCGAACAACAACAGGAAGCCTTCATCATGATGAGCATGCTCGTCGTCGCGGCCCTCGTCGTCGCTGTCGCCCTCGGCTACAAAACCAAGATCAATATCGGTCTGTTCGCCATTGCCTTCGCCTACCTGATCGGCTGTTTCGGCATGGGCCTGAGCCCGTCCGAAATCATCGACATGTGGCCGTTGAAGATCTTCTTCATCATCTTCTCGGTCTGCCTGTTCTACAGCTTCGCAACGGTCAACGGCACCCTGGAAAAACTCGCTGAGCAGCTGATCTATCGTTGCCGTAGCGTGCCGCAGTTGCTGCCGTTCGCCGTATTCTTCACGGCGACGGTGATCGCTGCGATGGGTGCGGGCTATTACACGGTGCTGGCGTTCATGGCACCGATCACCCTGCTGCTCTGCCAGCGTACCGGCATGAGCCTGATCGTCGGCGGTATGGCGGTGAACTATGGCGCGTTGAGCGGTGCCAACTTCGTCTCCAGCCAGAGCGGCATCATCTTCCGCGGGCTGATGAGCAATGCCGGTATCAGTGAGAGCGATGCCTTCATCAATGCCTTCGGTATCTTCGTCAGCACCCTGATCATTCCGCTGCTGGTGATTGCCTTCTTCGTCTTCCTCACCGGCCATGGCCGGGCGATGAAGGCTTCGGTGTTCGATGCCAGCGAACCGACGCCCCTCAATCGCGAGCAAAAGACCACGCTGTGGCTGACCCTGGCGATGATGGTCATCGTACTGGCCGCGCCGATCGCTCATATCGCTCTGCCAGACAACGGCACCGTCGCCTTCATCAACTCGAAGATGGACATCGGCCTGATCGCCAGCATCTTCTCGGTCATCGCCCTGCTGCTGAAGCTGGGCGACGAGCGCAAGGCCATGGCCTCGGTGCCCTGGGCCACGCTGATCATGATCTGCGGCGTCGGCATGCTGATCTCGGTGGCGATCAAGGCCGGTACCATCGATGTACTGGCGTCCTGGATCGGCAGTAGCATTCCGCCGATTCTGGTGCCCGTGGTCTTCGGTGTGGTGGCCGCGTTCATGTCGCTGTTCTCCAGCACCCTGGGTGTGGTCACGCCGGCACTGTTCCCCATGGTGCTACCCATCGCCCAGGCTCTGGGACTGGAACCGATGATCCTGTTCATTGCCATCGTAGTGGGCGCTCAGGCGACCTCGATCTCGCCGTTCTCCTCCGGCGGCAGCCTGATCCTTGGTTCCTGTACCTCGGAGCAGAGCCGCACCTCGCTGTTCCCGCAGTTGTTGTTCAAGGCCGCGCCGATCGGCTTCGTCGCGGCGCTGGTGTTCAACCTGTTACTGACGTTCGTCTATTAACCGCGCACCAGAGCCATAAAAAACCGGAGCCAGGCTCCGGTTTTTTATGGCCTGCCGTCCCTGGCGGCCACCCTGCGGGCCGTCGCGAGGCGACGTTAAAAATTGCTCCCGGCAATTTTTTATTGCCGTTGGCGCATCACTTCGGCAGCAGTTCCAGCAGACGGCCACCGCTGCCATCTTCCAGCAGCCAGATGCTGCCGTCCGGGCCTTGCTCCACTTCACGGATGCGCGCGCCCATGTCGTAACGCTCGGCCTCGCGGGCGTTTTCGCCGTCGAAGGCGACCCGCACCAGCGCTTGCGAGGACAGCCCGCCGATCAGGCCCGCGCCATCCCAGCCAGGGAAACGCTGGCCCTGGTAGATAACGAAGCCAGCCGGGGAGATGACCGGGTTCCAGGTGACCTTCGGCGCCTCGAACTCGGGGCGGGTATCGTGATCCGGGATCGGCTGGCCACCGTAGTGGTTGCCGTTGGAAACCTCGGGATAGCCGTAGTTCTCGCCACGTTTGATCAGGTTCAACTCGTCGCCGCCGGCCGGGCCCATCTCGTGTACCCACAGTTTGTCCTGGGCGTCGAAGGCGATGCCGAGCATGTTGCGATGACCCAGCGACCAGACCTGAGCGGCCACTTCGCCCTGATCGGCGAACGGGTTGTCGCCGGGCAGGCTGCCGTCGTCGTTCAAGCGCACGAGCTTGCCCAGGTTGGCTTGCATGTCCTGGGCGGGAGTGAATTTCTGCCGTTCGCTGGAGGTGATCCACAGCTTGCCATCCGGGCCGAAGGCCAGGCGATGGCCATAGTGGCCGCCGCCGCTGACTTTCGGTGTTTGCTGCCAGATCACGCTCAGCTCGGTCAGCGCGCCGCTGCCATCGTCGTTGAGCTGCAGCTTGGCGCGGGCCACCGCGGCGCCACGGGTATCGCCATCACCGGCTTCGGCGTAACTGATGTAGACCCAGCCATTGTTGGCGAAATCCGGATGCAGGATCACGTCGCCGAAACCACCCTGGCCACCGTAGGCGACTTCCGGTACGCCGGCGATGTCGCGGGTCGTGCCGCTCTTCGGGTCGACATGCTTGAGCGCGCCACGTTTTTCGGTCACCAGTACTGTGCCGTCAGGCAGGAAGGTCATCGCCCAGGGCTCATCGAGGGTGGCGCGCGGTTCGGCGGTGAACGGCCACTGCGCCTGGGGCAAGGCGTCGGCGGCCTGGGCGCTGAGGGTGGCGAGACTGAGTGCGATACCACCGAGCAGGTGGTGGACGGGACGGGCCATGGCGAATCTCTCTCCTTGTAGGCGGACGATCACGTTACCTGCCGCTCTGCCAGTGGGGCAGGGCGTTTTTGTTACGACGCACGTCGAGGTCGTTGGTTCGAGTTCCATGATGGCGGGCGGTAACAGTGCCACAATAAGGGCCTGTCACTGACTCGAGCCCCACATCCCGTTCATGAAAATCCTCAGCCTGCGCCTGAAGAACCTCAACTCGCTCAAGGGCGAGTGGAAGATCGATTTCACCGCCGAGCCTTTCGCCAGCAACGGCTTGTTCGCCATCACCGGGCCGACGGGGGCGGGCAAGACTACCTTGCTCGATGCCATCTGCCTGGCGTTGTATCACCGTACGCCGCGCATGGAGCGGGTTGGCGGCGAGAACGAACTGATGACCCGGCATACGGCCGAATGCCTGGCCGAAGTCGAGTTCGAGGTGAAAGGGCAGGGCTACCGTGCGTTCTGGAGTCAGCGACGAGCGCGGGACAGGGCCGACGGCGCGTTGCAGGGCGCCAAGGCCGAACTGGCGCGGCTGGATGGGCAGATCATCACCGACAAGCTCAGTGAAAAGCCCCGCGAAGTGGAGCGCCTGACCGGTCTGGATTTCGGTCGCTTCACCAAGTCGATGCTGCTGGCCCAGGGTGGTTTCGCCGCCTTTCTCGAGGCCTCGGCCAACCAGCGCGCCGAGCTGCTGGAAGAGCTCACCGGTACGGAGATCTACGGCCTGATTTCGCAGCGGGTGTTCGAGCGAACCCGTGAAGTCAAGGCCAACCTGGATCAGTTGCGAGCGCGGGCCGAGGGCGTCGAATTGCTCAGCGCCGAGCAGCGCCAGGAGCTCGCTGACGAAGCGCAGCAGTTGGCCGGCGAGGAAAGCGTGGCGCAGGCGCAACTCGCCGAGGCCGGCCGGCAACGCCAGTGGCTGATCGATCTTGGGCGTGCCGAGCAGCAGGTGACCGGCGCTGCAACGCAGATCGAGGCGGCCGCACAGGCCGAGCGTGAGGCGGCAGACGATCTGGCACGCTTGCAGCACAGCGAGCCGGCGCAGCGTCTGCAGCCCGTGTACCAGGCACGGCATGATGCCGCGCAAGTACTGGCCGCCAGTGAAGAAGAACGGATGATGTACCAGGGGGAACTGGCAGCGGTCGATACGCAATTGCACGCCAGTCTGAAGCAGGCGGCTCATTGCTCCGCAGCCATCGCCCTGAACCGACGCGAAGCCTTGCAGCGTCTGGACGATGAGTGCCAGGCCCTGGACGTCCAGTTGCAGGCCAGCGCAGAACATGAACGACTGGCGGTGCAACTCAGCGGCTGGCAACACGCCTTCGACGTTCGCCAGCAGGTGCGTCAGGCCATCGTCGCCCTACAGCAACGCCAGCAAGCAGGTGCCGCACAGCTGCAGCAGTTGCAGCTCGGCCTGGACGTGCTCGGGCCGGCGCTACACGGCACCCTGCAGGCCAGGACGGCTGCCGAGCAGTATGGCGCAGAGGTTGAGGGGCGTTGGCAGGCGGCTCTTGGCGATCGTCGCGAGGTGGAGTGGCGCAGCCACTGGCAGACCGTGCACGCGCAGGGCAGTGCGCTCGAGCAACTGGCGCAACTGGCCGAACGGCGCAGCCAGCTCACGCAGCAACAGCAGCGCGTTGCCGCCGGTCTGGCCCGCCAGCAGCGAGACCTGAGTGAACGGGAAACCGAGCGCTCGGCACTGCGCGAACGTTATCGAGAACTGAAGCAGCGCTTGGCTGATCAGGACAAGCTGCTCGAGCAGGAGCAGCGTATCCAGGCGCTGGAGGCGTATCGCACGCAACTACAGGCCGGTGAGGCCTGCCCGTTGTGCGGTTCCCACGAGCATCCGGCCATCGCGGCCTACCAGGCACTGGATGTATCAGCGACCCAACGCGAGCGCGACGAGGCGCGGCAGACACTCGAAGCGCTGACCGAGCAGGGCCAGAATTTAGGAAATCAGGTCGCCACGCTGCAGACCCAGGTGGCTCAGAGTAAAGAGCAGGAACAGGAACTGCAGCGCCAGCTCGACGCGATAAGCGCTGCCTGGCAACGCCAGGGCGAAATCCTCAAGCCGTTGCCCGAGGACGAGCAGGCATTGGCTGCCGCGCAGACCCGACAGATCGCCGAGCGCGTCGAGGTCGACCGCACCCTGAGCCAGCTCGATAGCCTCAAGCAGGATCTGGAGCGTGCTCGCCAGGACACCAGTATTGCGACCCAGAAACACGTGGCCGCGCTGCAGCAGCAGGGCACCGTGGAGCGCGACCGCGATCTTGCCCAGGCCGCGCAACAGGCCCTGGACGAACAGCTCGGCGCCCAGCGTGAACACCGGCAGCAGGTCGAGGCCGAGCTGGCCGCGGAACTGGCTGCTTTCGGTCACTCCTTGCCCGATGATGGCACTGCCTGGCTGGCTGCACGCCGGGCCGATGCGCAGCGCTGGCATGAGGCGCAGCAGCGGCGTCAGACGTTGGCGCAACAACTGCCAGGCCTGCAGCACCAGGCCAGCGAGGCTGAGAAGCAGGCGCAGCAGTGGCTGTCGCGTTGGCAGGAGGCGGGTGGAGAGCCATTCGGCGCAGTGCGCGAAGATCAGGCTGACGTCCGCTTCGATTCGGCTCAGGCCGCCTGGCAAGCTGCCGAGCGCCGCGGCCTCGAGCTGCGCATCACCCTGGATGGCCTCGTGCAGCGCCAGGCCGTATTGCGCGAGGCTGAGCAGGCCGCTGCCGGAAAATGGCAGGAGGTTCTGGCGGACAGCCCCTTCAGTGATGAAAGCGGATTTCTCGCTGCCTTGCTCGACGATACCCAGCGCGAGCAGTTGCAGGCGCTCAAACGGCGTCTGGACAAGGCCCGAACCGAAGCCCAGGCGCTGTATGCCGCGGCGCAGGTTCAACTGGCCGCACTGCGTGCCGAACCGCAGACCGAGCACAGCATCGAGTATCTGGACGAGCATCTGCAGGCCTTGCAATCGACCTTGAGACAGCTTGGTCAGCGGCAGGGCGAGATTCGCGGACAGTTGCAGGGCGATGACCAGCGCCGGCTCAATCAGCAGGCACTATTCGAGACCATCGCCACGCAGCAGGGCGAGTACGACAGCTGGCAGCAGCTCAACAGCCTGGTCGGCTCGGCCGACGGCGCCAAATACCGGCGCTTCGCCCAGGGCCTGACCCTTGGACACCTGGTGCATTTGGCCAACCAGCAGTTGCAGCGCCTGCACGGTCGTTACCAATTGGCGCGCAAGGCACTTGGCGAGCTGGAGCTGGAAGTGATCGACACCTGGCAGGGCGATGTGGCCCGCGACACGCGCACGCTGTCCGGCGGGGAAAGTTTCCTGGTCAGTCTGGCTCTGGCCCTGGCGCTGTCCGATCTGGTCAGCCACAAGACCCGTATCGACTCGCTGTTTCTAGACGAAGGTTTCGGCACCCTGGATGGCGAGACGCTGGAAGTCGCTCTGGATGCTCTGGACAACCTCAATGCCAGCGGCAAGATGATTGGCGTGATCAGCCACGTCGAAGCGCTCAAGGAGCGCGTCGCGGTGCAGCTCAAGGTGAACAAGGGTGTGGGCATGGGCTATAGCAGCCTGGATAAACGCTATGCGCTATAAAGCACTGCTGCTGTGCATGCTGGCGGGGATCGCCCAGGCAGAGGATCTGCACCGTGACTTTGGTCTGCAGGCCATGGACGAGCGTGGTTGTGTGCTTGGCAACGCGGCCGTGCAGGCGCCGACCTTGACCTTGATGGCGGCTGCCTATGGCGAGTCCGAAGAGCGTAAGGAAATGGCGCTGGCGCAGATGAAAAAAGCGCTCGAGGCTGGCTGCCCGGTCGATGAACCCGACCAGGTGGGCCTGTCCGCTCTCAACGGCGCCATCCTTTATGGCGAGCCCGAGTTGGTGGCCATGCTGCTGGAACACGACGCCGATCCACGGCGCAAGATCGTCAGCCCGAAGACCACCATCAACGGCCTCGACTCCTTCGCCTTTCTCGATATGCTCGAGGCGCGTGATAGCAAGCGTGATCGCTCGGCCATTCGGGCGTTGCTCGAGGGCGAACGTTAAGGATGTCTTGGTGCTCCCGCCTGGCGGCTAGGTGGCGGAAGCGGACGGTCGGTGGCCCGCGTTGAACCATGGATCACGGCCTTCGGCCCCGGATTACGCCTGCGGCTAATCCAGGCTACATTCTAGGTGGCGGAAGCGGACGGTCACCACCCCGTAGGGTGGATGTCGCTCTTTTCATCCACCATTGCGATTGCAGAGCGGTGGACGGATCGGGCCGCGCAGGTGAAGCGTCGTCCACGAAGGGACGTTTCCGCCTTTTTGTAGCACTCTATGGATGAGCCATCGCGGTCAACGCGTTTTCCTGTGCACACCCCGTTGCAAATTCCGAGCGGAACCATCTGGGCGCCTGGGTCATCTGTTGTAGGTATTTTTTCATCGCCCTTGGCGGGCGGCGTGCAGATTCCTTCAAATTTCAGGGACGCCCATGCATAGACGTAACCTTCTGAAAGCCTCCATGATGATGGCCGCTTGTGCCGGTCTTCCTGCCGGGCTGTTCAGCCTGCGCAGCTTCGCTGAAACTGCCGATGGTGAGGCCGAAGCATTCGATTTCAAACAGTTGCAGGCTCGCGCCAAGCGCATGGCCGGTAGTGCCTACAAGAGCACCGCCGAGGTGTTGCCCAAGACCCTCGCCGAGCTGACCCCACAGCAGTTCAACGCCATCCAGTACGACCCGGCGCATTCGCTGTGGAACGAGCTGGGCGGTCAATTGGATGTGCAGTTCTTTCATGTCGGCATGGGTTTTCGTCAGCCGGTGCGCATGCATGCCGTCGACGCCAAGAGCCGGGTTGCCCGGGAAGTGCATTTCCGCCCGGAACTGTTCGAGTACGGCAAGAGCGGAGTGGATGTGGCGCAGCTCAAGGGTGACCTGGGCTTCGCCGGACTCAAGGTGTTCAAGCAGCCGAATATCGCCAAGTACGACATCCTGTCCTTCCTGGGTGCCAGTTACTTTCGCGCGGTGGACAACACCGGCCAGTATGGTCTGTCGGCCCGTGGCCTGGCGATCGATACCTTCACCGATACGCCGGAAGAGTTTCCCGATTTCACCGAGTTCTGGTTCGAGACGCCGGACAAGGACGCCACCCGTTTCGTCCTGTATGCGTTGCTCGATTCGCCGAGCGCCACCGGTGCCTTCCGCTTCGATATCGATTGCCAGGAAACTCAGGTGGTGATGGATATCGATGCTCACATCAACGCGCGCAAGGCGATCAAGCAGCTCGGTATCACGCCGATGACCAGCATGTTCGCCTGCGGCGGCCACGAGCGACGCATGTGCGATTTCATCGCCACCGCCATCCACGACAGTGATCGCCTGTCCATGTGGCGCGGTAACGGCGAGTGGGTCTGCCGGCCACTGAACAACCCGGAAAAGCTGCAGTTCAACGCGTTTGCCGATACCAACCCGAAAGGCTTCGGCCTGGTGCAGAACGATCACGACTTCAAGTCCTATCAGGACACCGTGGTCTGGTACAGCCGTCGGCCGAGCCTGTGGGTCGAGCCGACCACCCAGTGGGGAGAGGGCAGCATCGACCTGATGGAAATCCCCACCACCGGCGAGACCATGGACAACATCGTCTGCTTCTGGAACCCCAAGCAGGCCATCGAGCCCGGCACTTCGCTGAACTTCGGCTACAAGCTCTACTGGGCCGCACTGCCGCCGGTCAAACCGACCCTGGCGCAGGTGCTCGCCACCCGTTCCGGCATGGGTGGTTTCACCCTCGGCTGGGCGCCCGGCGAACACTGGCCAACGGTCTGGGCACGGCGTTTCGCCATCGATTTCACCGGTGGCCCGCTGGAGAAAATGGACTGGAAAGAGCGCATCGAAGTGGTGGTCGAGGCCTCCCACGGCGAAGCCAAGGATTTCAATATCCTCGCTTTGCATCCGGAGATCACCGGTTTCCGCGCCCAGTTCGACTGGTTCCCGACCAGCGACAGCGTCGAGCCGGTGAACATGCGCGCCTACCTGCGCCGGGTCGACAACAAGGAAGTGCTCAGCGAAACCTGGCTGTACCAGTACTTCCCGCCAGCGCCGGCAGAGCGTCGCTACCCGGATACGCCAAGCTGAGGCCGAACGCCCTCACGTGAAGCGAGGCGTGGCAGACGCTCCCTTTGGGCGGCGCTCTGCCCACGCTTCCGGCCGGCCTGATAGACTGGTGCACTTTCCCGAATTCCAAGAAGTGCGCCATGGCCCAGCCGTCCACGACCTACAAGATCGATCTGAACCTCACCGATATCGATCGCAGTATCTACGAGAGTCTGCGTTTCACCGTGGCCCGCCATCCCTCGGAAACCGAGGAACGTCTGGCGGCGCGGTTGATCGCGTATGCCCTGTTCTATCAGGAGCATCTGGCTTTCGGTCGCGGCCTGTCGGACGTCGACGAGCCGTCATTGTGGGAAAAGAGCCTGGACGGTCGCGTGCTGCACTGGATCGAGGTCGGTCAGCCGGACAGCGAGCGCATCACCTGGTGCTCGCGGCGTACCGAGAAGTTCAGTCTGGTGGCCTACGGTAACCTGCGCGTGTGGCAGACCAAGTGTCTCGACCCGGTGCGCACTCTGAAGAACATCAATGTGGTCGCCCTGGATCAGGAAGCGTTGGCCGATCTCTCCCTGGATCTGCCCCGTTCGCTGAGCTGGAGCGTGATGATCAGCGATGGCGAGCTGTTCGTGACCGATGAGCGCGGCCAGCACGAAATTCCTCTGGAGTGGCTGGTCGGCGAGCGAACGCTGAGCAACTGACCTGAGCCGCGCCGAAGGCGCGCGCCCTCCGTTTCAACCGCAAGAGTAGAATCCGACGTCCATGCGTATCGAGTCCCGCCCGCTTCCCGCTTCTCTGCCCGATCTGGGTAATCTGCCGCCTTTGTTGACCCGTCTTTACGCGGCCCGCGGGGTACTCTCGGCAGTGGAACTGGAAAAGGGCCTGGCACGGCTGATTCCGTTCACCCAGCTCAAGGGTATCGATGCGGCGGTGGCGCTGCTGGTCGAGGGGCTGCGCCAGCGGCAGCGCCTGCTGATCGTTGGTGATTTCGACGCCGATGGCGCCACCGCGAGCACCGTCGGCATGCTCGGTCTGCGCATGCTCGGTGCCGCCCATGTCGATTACCTGGTGCCGAACCGCTTCGAGTACGGCTACGGCCTGACCCCGGAAATCGTCGCGGTGGCGCTGACCCGCGAGCCGCAGTTGTTGATCACCGTGGACAACGGCATTTCCAGCATCGAAGGGGTGGCCGCTGCCAAGGCTGCCGGCCTGAAAGTGCTGGTCACCGACCATCACCTGCCGGGTAACGAACTGCCTGACGCCGATGCCATCGTCAATCCCAATCAGCCCGGCTGTACCTTCCCGAGCAAGTCGCTGGCCGGGGTCGGGGTGATTTTCTATGTGCTGCTGGCGCTGCGTGCGCGGCTGCGCGAGTTGGGCTGGTTCACCGCCGAACGTCCCGAGCCCAACCTGGGCGAGCTGCTCGATCTGGTCGCCCTGGGCAGCGTGGCCGACGTGGTGCCGCTGGACGCCAATAACCGCATTCTGGTGCACCAGGGCCTCGCGCGCATTCGTGCCGGCCGGGCGCGGCCGGGGTTGCGGGCGCTGCTGGAAGTCGCCGGAAAACAACATGGGCGTATTACCTCGACCGATCTGGGCTTCATTCTCGGCCCCCGCCTGAATGCCGCCGGACGCCTCGACGACATGAGCCTGGGTATCGAGTGCCTGCTCTGCGAGGACGAAGCACTGGCCCGCGACATGGCCGTGCAGCTCGATCAGTTCAACCAGGATCGCAAGGCCATCGAGCAGGGCATGCAGCGTGAGGCGCTGGCTCAGCTCAAGGATCTGCCGCTGGAAAACCTGCCCTTCGGGCTGTGCCTGTTCGAGGCCGATTGGCACCAGGGCGTGATCGGTATCCTCGCCTCGCGCCTGAAGGAACGCTATCACCGCCCGACCATCGCTTTCGCCGATGCCGGGGAGGGCATATACAAGGGATCCGCACGCTCGGTGCCGGGCTTCCATATCCGCGATGCACTGGATGCCGTGGCGTCTCGCCACCCGGGCCTGATCAGCAAGTTCGGCGGCCATGCCATGGCCGCCGGTCTGTCGCTGCCGGCAGAGCACTTCGAGACCTTCGCCGCGGCGTTCGACGAAGAAGTTCGTCGTCAGCTCTGCGAGGACGACCTGACCGGGCGGCTGTTGTCCGACGGCGTGCTGAGCATCGACGAATTCAATCTGCCGCTGGCCCGGGAACTGCGTAATGCCGGGCCCTGGGGCCAGCACTTTCCCGAGCCGCTGTTCCACGGCGCCTTCCAACTGGTGCAGCAGCGTATCGTCGGTGAACGCCACCTCAAGGTGGTGCTGAAGAGCGAGTGCGGCAGCCTGCAGTTGGACGGCATCGCCTTTGGCGTCGACCGTGAGGTGTGGCCCAATCCGACCGTGCGCTGGGTCGAGCTGGCGTACAAACTGGACGTCAACGAATTCCGCGGTCAGGAATCGGTGCAGTTGCTGATCTCCCACCTGGCGCCGCGCTGACAGGCCGTCGATCTCCCGCACCACCCATCTTGAACGTTGCCCACAGGTCGAGTGTCTATCGGCCTGTGCGTTGCGGCCGTTTGCGCAATATTCTGACGCAATCTGTAACCGACGGCACAGGGTCTGTTGCCATTTCAGCACGACCGCGCCGGAGCCCGTTTTGCCGCGAGGAAAGGCACGAGCCGCGAAGTTTGGCTGGCCAAATGAGTCGGCGAGAAACGCAGCATCGCGGCAAAACGGGCCCGGCCCTGTGGGTTGCGCGGGAAATCTCGCCATGCGTTGTTGGAGGACTTGGCAAGGGGGCAACCATTCCCTGCGTCCTCCGCCTAGCGGATCGCCGCCCGGCCTGGCGTGATTTCTCGCGGCAACGCGGCTTGCGCTGAAATGGCAACAGACCCTTAGGCTTCGCAGTAGATTCACCCATTACCCTGAACGTTTGGAGATATCCATGAATACGCGCGGCTTGCTCGACCAACTGCTGAAGTCCGGGCAGGAGTTGCTGCAACAGAATACCGGCGGCAAGTCCTCTTCGGGGCTGGGTGGCGCGCTGGGCGGATTGCTTGGCGGCAGCAGTGGCGGCGTCGGCAAGCGTGACAACGGCGGTATCGGCTCGATGCTCAAGGGTGCTGGTGGTGGCGCGGCGCTGGCCATGCTGTTGGGCAACAAGAGCGCCCGCAAACTCGGCGGCAAGGTCATCACCTATGGCGGCCTGGCCGCGCTCGGTGTGATCGCCTACAAGGCCTACGGCAACTGGCAGGCCAAGCAGGCCGGTGCGCCACAGGGCGAGCCACAGACCCTCGACCGTCTGCCGGCTCCCCAGGTGGAACTGCACAGCCAGGGCATTCTCAAGGCGCTGGTAGCCGCGGCCAAGGCCGACGGCCACGTCGACGAGCGTGAGCGCGAGTTGATCGAGGGCGAGTTCAGCAAACTGGCCAGCGACAGCGAAACCCAGCGCTGGCTGCAGGCCGAACTGAACAAGCCCTTGGATCCCGCCGATGTGGCGCGCTCGGCCAGCACGCCGGAAATGGCCGCGGAAATGTACGTGGCCAGCGTACTGATGGTCGATGAAGAGCACTTCATGGAACGCGCCTACCTGGAAGAACTGGCCCGCCAGCTGAAGCTCGACCCGGCGCTCAAGGCCGAGCTGGAAGCCCAGGTTCGTCAGGATCTGCAATAACCCCCCCTTCACTGTGCTGCCGACGGTTCCACGCCGTTCGGCAGCCATATCTTCCTTTTTCCTGACATGCGGCCCGATTGATACGCTCCATCGTGCTGCCAGAGAATTCTGAGTCAGGTATACTCCTCGGCTTTTCCGAAGTTTTACCTGCGAGTGCCTCCAGCCATGGAAATCAACCCGATCCTTAACAGCATCAAGGACCTGTCCGAGCGCACCCAGACTATTCGGGGGTATCTTTGACTACGATCACAAGCATGATCGTCTCGTCGAAGTAAACCGCGAACTCGAAGACCCGAACGTCTGGAACAAACCGGAATACGCCCAGAACCTGGGTCGTGAGCGTGCCACGCTGGCGCAGATCGTCGAGACCATCGACGACCTGACGGGTAGCCTGGCCGATTCGCGCGACCTGCTCGACATGGCCGTCGAAGAAGACGACCAGGGCGCGGTCGACGACGTCGCCGCGGAAATCGAGCGTCTGCGCGAAATCCTTGAGAAGCTGGAATTCCGCCGCATGTTCAGCGGTGAGATGGACCCGAACAACGCTTATCTGGACATCCAGGCCGGCTCCGGCGGTACCGAAGCGCAGGATTGGGCCAACATCCTGCTGCGCATGTACCTGCGCTGGGCCGACAAGCGAGGCTTCAGTGCCGAGATCGTCGAGCTGTCCGAAGGCGAAGTCGCCGGTATCAAGGGCGCCACCGTGCACATCAAGGGCGAGTACGCCTTTGGCTGGCTGCGCACCGAGATCGGCGTGCACCGCCTGGTACGCAAGAGCCCGTTCGACTCTGGCGCCCGTCGCCACACCTCGTTCTCGGCGGTGTTCGTGTCGCCCGAGATCGACGACAAGGTCGAGATCGAGATCAATCCGGCCGACCTGCGCATCGACACCTACCGCTCCTCCGGTGCCGGTGGCCAGCACGTCAACACCACAGACTCGGCGGTACGTATCACCCACGTGCCAACCAATACCGTGGTGGCGTGTCAGAACGAACGTTCCCAGCATGCCAACAAGGACACCGCCATGAAAATGCTGCGGGCCCGGTTGTACGAACAGGAAATGCAGAAGCGCAACGCTGCTTCTCAGGCGCTGGAAGACACCAAGTCCGATATTGGCTGGGGTCATCAGATCCGCTCCTACGTGCTCGATGACTCGCGCATCAAGGATCTGCGTACCGGCATCGAGCGTAGCGACTGCCAGAAGGTTCTGGATGGCGACCTCGATCAGTACCTCGAAGCCAGCTTGAAACAAGGCCTGTAATACCTTTTGGTTCCGCCCCGGTGGGGCGGCGACTACCCCGTGATGGAATCCCGACGAACATGAGCGACCAACAACCCGACCAGCAGCAACTGCAACAGGAAGAAAACAAGCTGATTGCCCAGCGCAAGGACAAGCTTGCTGTCATCCGTGAGCAGGGCAATGCCTTCCCCAACGACTTCCGTCGCGACAACCTCTGCGCCGACCTGCAGAAACAGTACGTCGACAAGACCAAGGAAGAGCTCGAAGCCGCTGCCATTCCAGTCAAGGTTGCCGGTCGCATCATGCTCAACCGTGGCTCTTTCATGGTCATCCAGGACATGAGTGGGCGCATCCAGGTCTACGTCAACCGCAAGACGCTGCCCGAGGAAACCCTGACAGCGGTCAAGACCTGGGACATGGGCGACATCATCGCCGCCGTTGGCACCTTGGCCCGTAGCGGCAAGGGCGACCTGTACGTCGAGATGACCGACGTGCGCCTGCTGACCAAGTCGCTGCGTCCGCTGCCGGACAAGCACCACGGCCTGACCGACACCGAACAGCGCTATCGCCAGCGCTACGTCGACCTGATCGTCAACGAAGAGGTTCGTGAAACCTTCCGCGTACGTTCCCAGGTGATCGCTCACATCCGTCGTTTCCTCGCCGAACGCAACTTCCTCGAAGTGGAAACGCCGATGCTGCAGACCATCCCTGGCGGTGCCGCGGCCAAGCCGTTCGAAACCCACCACAACGCGCTGGACATGGCCATGTTCCTGCGCATCGCGCCTGAGTTGTACCTCAAGCGCCTGGTGGTTGGCGGCTTCGAGAAGGTCTTCGAGATCAACCGCAACTTCCGTAACGAAGGCGTTTCGACCCGGCACAACCCCGAGTTCACCATGCTCGAGTTCTACCAGGCCTATGCCGATTACGAAGACAACATGGATCTGACCGAGGAATTGTTCCGCGAGCTGGCCCAGAGCGTGCTCGGTACCACCGACGTGCCATACGGCGACAAGGTGTTCCACTTCGGTGAGCCGTTCGTGCGCCTGTCGGTATTCGACTCGATCCTCAAGTACAACCCGGAAATCACCGCCGCCGACCTGCAGGATGTAGACAAGGCGCGTGAGATCGCCAAGAAAGCCGGTGCCAAGGTGCTTGGCTTCGAAGGCCTGGGCAAACTGCAGGTGATGATTTTCGAAGAGCTGGTCGAGCACAAGCTGGAGCAGCCGCATTTCATCACCCGTTATCCGTTCGAAGTGTCGCCGCTGGCCCGTCGCAGCGACGATGATCCGAGCGTCACCGACCGCTTCGAGCTGTTCATCGGTGGCCGCGAGATCGCCAACGCCTACTCCGAGTTGAACGACGCGGAAGATCAGGCCGAGCGCTTCCAGCAACAGGTGGCCGACAAGGACGCCGGCGACGATGAAGCCATGCACTTCGACGCCGACTTCGTCCGTGCGCTCGAATATGGCATGCCGCCGACCGCAGGTGAGGGCATCGGCATCGATCGTCTGGTGATGCTGCTGACCAATTCGCCGTCGATTCGCGACGTGATTCTGTTCCCGCACATGCGTCCGGAACTCTGAGCGTTCAAACAAGCCGCCCTCGGGCGGCTTTTTGTTGTCCGTGATTCAGCGCCTATCCTGTGAGTGGGTGCCCGGTCGGTGTGCTTGACGCGTTGCGTCAAGGGAACGGACTATGCTCGTGGCGGCCTCACGATCGTCTCAAGGAGAGCATGATGAAAGCCTGGCGTGCACTGGTGATGCTGTCGTTTCTATTGTTGGGTGGCTGTCTGGTGACCTTCAAGGAGCCGATTCCGGCCAATGAAGTGGCACCGATCCCGCTGCTCGGCGTCTGGTCGCGTACCGATGAATGGGGCGAACTGCGCTACCTGGATATCAGCCGCTCGGGCTCCAATCTGTACAAGGCCGATACCTATATCGACAGCACCGACAATGTCGCCAGCCTGCAGAGCTACAGCTTTACCGTCGCTCACCATGGGCGACGCTGGTACCTGTCGGCCGGGGTGCCCAAGCGCATGGGCGCGAATTTCGCCATCGGCGGTTTCGAACTGACCCACGACAATGAGCTGGTACTGTTCAACCTCGATGTCGAACGCATTCTTCAGGCCATCGATAACGGTGAGCTGAAAGGCAGCAGCGTGGAGATGCCGCAGGGCGACGGCGTATTGGTCACCAGCGGGCTGGAGCAGGTGTTCGCCTACCTCAATGACCCGGCCAACTCCGATGTGTTTGTCGAGGTGGCGCGCTATCAGCGAACCGGCCCGTAAGAGCCTTTTTACGATCTGCTGCGCGTCGGCCCTGCGGCGTTAAAAACAAGGTCGGCAAGCCGCTTGCGGCTAACGCACTTTCTATAGTGCGACCCCGAAGGGGCGAGCGAAGCGAGTCATGCTCATTTACAGCTAGTAAACTCGAATGCGAGCCCAGTCCGCTTCCTTGCTTGTTTTTGCCTTGCATGGCTCTAGCTCGCGAGTTCGGAAACAGGCTCTGAGCGCCGGTTCGGCAACTTCAGTAATCCAGCGGAGATTTCCATGAACAGCCACACAGGACTCGACGGTTACCAACTGGTCGTGCGCGCGCTGTCCGATCGTATCGTCGAGGCGCAGACGCCGATCCGCGTGCTCGACGCGGTGAAGTGGGACGACTCCATTCGCCAGACCTTTCTCAAGCACAAGGGCAGGGAACTGCCCGCCATCGACCGCGCCTACTACGATAGCCGCCCGCTGGCATTCGACCCGGCGGCGAAGAAGCTGGAGTTCCAGAACATCGAGCGCGACGTCACCCGCCAACTCGGCCAGTTCAACCCGGTAGGGCAGATCATGCGGCGCATGTGCCGCGAATACCGAATGGTCATTCGCATGCTGGAGGCCCGTGGTACCTCCGATTTCGGGCTGATTTCCCAGGAACTGTACGGTGCCGCGTCCGACGCCTTCCACGCCGGCGACCCGACCCTGGCGGATCTGGGGCTGATGTTTTCCGGTTACCTGAACAACATCGACAGCCGCGGCGATCTCAAGGACGAGCCCAAGACCCTCAGCGCCAAGGACACTGTCGCGCTGCTGCAGAGCCGGCTGAACCTGGTGTTCGGCGAGAGTGACAGCACCATTCGCGTGTTCGAGTCCGACGGCATTCTTGCCGATGCCGCCGCGGGCGCCGATTACATCAAAATTCGCGCTGACGCCATGTTCAACGAGCGTGACGTCAAGGCGCTTGAGGTGCACGAAGGCCTGGTTCACGTGGCGACCACGCTCAACGGCCAGAACCAGCCGATCTGCACCTTTCTGGCCAAGGGCCCGCCCTCGTCGACGGTCACCCAGGAGGGCCTGGCCATTCTGATGGAAGTGATCGCCTTCGCGTCCTATCCCAGCCGCCTGCGCAAACTCACCAACCGCACCCGCGCGATCCATATGGCCGAGCAGGGCGCGGATTTCCTGCAGGTCTGCGATTTCTACCGGGAGCAGGGCTTCAGCCTGGAGGACAGCTACAGCAACGCCAGTCGCGCCTTCCGCGGATCGGCTCCGAACGGGCTGCCCTTCACCAAGGATCTGTCCTACCTGAAGGGTTTCATCATGATCTACAACTACATCCAGCTCGCCGTGCGCAAAGGCAAGCTGGAACAGATCCCTTTATTGTTCTGTGGCAAGACCACGCTCGAAGATATGCGTACGCTACGCCAACTGGTCGATGAAGGCCTGGTGAGCCCGCCCAAATACCTGCCACAGCAATTCCGTGACCTCAATTCGCTGTCGGCCTGGATGTGCTTCTCCAACTTCCTCAACCACCTGAGCCTGGATCGGATCGAAGCCGACTACGCCAATATCCTGTAGCAGCCACGAGCTGCAAGCGATAAGCGGGAAGCGAAGGGTGACGTACCGGGATGCTTATTCCTATTGCCTTATCAGGTTCGAACTGGCCGGCTATTGCCGGCGCCGGATTCAGGGTAGTCGCCTTCGGCCTGGGCTCTAATCGTCACGGCGTTGAGCACTGATAGGGCGGCTGTTTTATCTTTACAGGTGCTTTGCAATGATCAATATCCGGGTCATGACGATGAGCGATTACGATGCGGTTCTCGCGTTGATGAGCATCACCCCCGGCATCTCCTTGCGCGACGCCGACTCTCGCGAATCAACCGCCCGATACCTCGAGCGCAATCCGGGCATGAGCTTCGTCGCAGAAACCGACTCGGGCCTGTGCGGCTGCGTGATGTGTGGCCACGACGGTCGTCGCGGATATCTGCAGCATCTGCTGGTATTGCCCGAATACCGGCGCCAGGGCATCGCCAATATGCTGGTGCAACGCTGCCTGTCCAGCCTTGAAGCGCTGGGTATCGGCAAGTGCCATCTCGATGTGATCAAAACCAACGATGCCGCCGCCCGTTACTGGAAGAATCAGGGCTGGCAGTTGCGTCAGGACATCGACCGCTATTCGTTCACCCGACCGGGCAACGAGAACGCGTAATGCAATCGCGGGTCATGACGCCATTTCGACGAGCCACTGCCTAAACCACGCTGCCGGGCCTGAGTCCACGCTTTATGCAGCTCAATCGAGAGACCCCATGAGTGACGTTCGCAACCCCATCCCCCTGATCCTTACCGCTATCGGCAGCATCTGTGCGACGGTGGCCGTGCTCGGCTACTACGGCTACCTGCATTTCGCCAAACCGGAGGATGCCTTGCTGCTGTCCGAATTCACCATGCTCAAGACCGTTCCTGGCGAGGACTACAAGGTGAGCCTGAAACCGGCCGATCAGGTTGCCCAATGCATCGACGGCGTCTTGGTGCTGTTCGACCTTCAGCAGAAGGGGCTCAGCGGTGTACTGGTGGACGACCGTAAACGGGCAGTGCGCTGTAACGATTGACGAGCCCAGAAACAACAAGCCCCGTAAAAACGGGGCTTGTTGGGTGGCGCATCTGCGTTCCCCGAGAGGAACGCAAATACGCCTGGGCAGGCTGGGGGCCTTTAGTTGTTAGCGGATGAACGCGGAGCAACCGGCTTGTTGTCGTTGGAAATGGTCACTTCCACACGACGGTTCTGAGCGCGGCCGGCAGAGTCGGCGTTGCTGGCAACCGGGTATTCCTTGCCGTAACCCTGGGCAACGATGCGCTCCGGGCCTACGCCCTGACGTACCAGTGCGGCACGTACGGAGTTGGCGCGACGCTCGGACAGGCCCTGGTTGTACTCGGCGGAACCGGTGCTGTCGGTATAGCCTTCGACGATCACCTTGCGATCCGGGTTTTCCTGCAGGAACTGGGCGAGCTTGGTGATGTTGTGCATGCCACCAGGCTTGAGCTCGGAGCGGTTCAGATCGAACAGCACATCACCGAAGGTGACCAGTGTGCCGCGTTCGGTCTGCTTGGCGTTGAGGCTGTCCTGCAACTGCTTGATCTGCGCGTCACGCGCTTCCAGGCGAGCCTGGGCACGCTGGGCGCCAGTCTTTTCCAGGTTCTGCTCGGTAGTGCGCAGAGCGATGGTCTGGCGTGCGACTTCGATACGCTGGTTGGCCAGGTAGGAGAGTTGGTCGACTTTCTTCTCGTTTTCCTTCTCGCGGTAAGCGCGCTCGGCTTTCTCCAGGGCTTCACCAGCATCCTTGGTTTCCAGCGCTGCGACTTTCACCGATTGCGGGTCGGTCTGCAGAGAGGAGTAGCTGCTGCGTGCCTGTTCCAGGTTCACGTTAGGCTGGGTCGAGCAGGCAGCCAGGCCAACGCTCAGAGCCAGCAGGGCGGGAATCATCACTTGATTACGCATGGTCGTTCATCCTTTATTCAATTGGCGAAGTCTGTCGAGGCTGTTACTGACCCTGGGTCGGAGCCGTCTGGGTTCCACGCAGACCTTCCTGACGCAGCTCCTCGATACCTTGTTGAGCATCCTGCAGCGCCTTCTCGGCCTTGGCCGCCTGGGTTTTACGAACGGCAACGCGTGCGTCCCACTCGGCTTGTTCGGCCAGACGCTTGGCTTCTTCGTAGTTCTTCTCGACGACTTCCAACTCGGCCTGCTTCAATTTGTCCTGAGCCGATTTGGTTTCGACTGCGGCGAACTCGGTACCGCCGGAACTCACGGCTTCATTGACCGCAGACTTGGTCACAGCCAGTTGCTCACTGGGCGGGTTGCCTGCGCAACCGACGAGTAGCAAGCTGCTGCCGATGGCCAATGCCGCGACTTTCCAGCCGGCCAGTTGAGTACGAGCGTTTGAAGCGGTTTTAGTGGACATGGTGTGCAACTCCATTGGTAAATTCCTGGCAAACAGTCGGTTCCCACAATGGTCACCTGCCGTCCGGATACTCATGAGCGGTAGCTGCTGAGTAAGTTGTTCTCCGGCGACCAGCGGTCATCACGGCATAACCCTGTGAGTTGGCTGAGACAGGAAACGTTCAGCAAAAAAATGCGTCTTGCCAGGATCGCGTCGCCAGAAAAACGTCGAAAGCCACGCCGTCCGGTGCTTTGGCGGTATCTGAGTGGTTAGCGTGAACAGGCTATTGATTGCCTGATTCATCCTTGTCGGGGCTCGTCTCCTGCAGGTAATGGCGTGCCAGTTCCAGAAAGCGCGGGGTCGGGCCGATGTCCTCGTAGACCGGATTGCCTTCCTCGTCGGTGGCCACCACATGTGTGCCCTGCACGTACGGCAGGCTGGCTTCGAGGTCTTCCAGGGCTGCACCCAGCAGTTCGGCCAGCAACTCTTCCGGTCGCCGTTTGGGGTACATGTGGCTGAGCGCGGCCAGGCGCGCAGCCGACTCCACATCCAGGTACACCTGATAGGGCGTACTGACCAGGCGGCCGGTAGCGTTCTGTTCCCATTGCTGGACGAGTTCGCGGATCTTCATAGGTACCTCGAGGTGGGGCGGTTCTCTGTTACAGACCTGAGCCCTCTGTCTGCGTTCCAGTTGGTACGCGAAGGCGTCGTTCTGCAGCTTTGCTCGCAGACCTGCTTGTCAGGCGCTGCCAGGCTGGGCAATCTGAACGCTCACGCAGCGGCGCAAGGGCACTGGTATGACGCAAATCGACGCACGTCTACGCGAGGACGTTCACCAGCTTGGTGAGTTACTCGGCACCACTATCCGCGAGCAGTACGGCGATGCCTTCCTCGACAAGATCGAGCGCATCCGCAAGGGCGCCAAGGCGGCGCGCCAGGGCTCGGCGGACGGCGCCCGGCAGCTCAGCGATACCCTTGACCAACTGAACGACGACGAACTGCTGCCGGTGGCTCGTGCGTTCAACCAATTCCTCAATCTGGCTAATATCGCCGAGCAGTACCATCGCGTGCGTCGGCGAGAGGTGGGCGAGGAGCAGCCCTTCGAGAACCGCATACTGGATGAGTTGCTGCAGCGTCTGCGCGCTGGTGGCCATGACCGCGAAGCCTTGGCACGCCAGGTCGGTCGGCTGGATATCGAGCTGGTACTCACCGCTCACCCGACCGAAGTCGCGCGACGCACCCTGATTCAAAAATACGACGCCATTGCCGCGCAACTGGCGGAGCAGGATCACCGCGATCTCTCCGACGCCGAGCGCGAAGCTATCGCTATCCGCCTGCAGCGGCTGATCGCCGAGGCTTGGCATACCGAGGAAATCCGTCGCGTGCGGCCAACCCCGGTGGACGAGGCCAAGTGGGGCTTCGCGGTCATTGAAAACTCGCTGTGGTATGCGCTGCCGACGGTGCTACGCAAGGCCGACCAGGCGCTGCAGCGGGAAACCGGGCTGCGTCTGCCGTTGGAAGCGGCACCGATCCGTTTTGCGTCGTGGATGGGCGGCGATCGTGACGGCAACCCCAACGTGACCGCCAAGGTGACCCGCGAAGTGCTGTTGTTGGCGCGCTGGATGGCAGCCGACCTGTACCTGCGCGACATCGACAGCCTGGCTGCCGAGCTGTCCATGCAGCAGGCCAGTGACGAATTGCGTTCGCGTGCCGGCGACAGCGCCGAGCCGTACCGTGCACTGCTCAAACAGGTACGCGAGCGCCTGCGGGCGACACGCGCCTGGGCCCATGAATCGCTCGCCGGTTCGGTCAGCCCGCCGGCCGCCGTATTGCAGGACAACGCCGAACTCTATGAGCCGCTGCACCTTTGCTATCGCTCGCTGCACGAATGCGGCATGGGTGTTATCGCCGACGGGCCGTTGCTCGACTTTCTGCGCCGGGTCAGCACCTTTGGCTTGTTCCTGGTGCGTCTCGACGTGCGCCAGGATGCAACCCGCCACGCAGCGGCGCTCGGTGAAATCACCGATTACCTGGGCCTCGGCCGTTACGAAGAGTGGGATGAAGAGCAGCGTCTGCACTTTCTGCAGAGCGAACTGAGCAGCCGTCGGCCGCTGCTGCCTACCGATTTCCATCCCGCAGGCGAGACTGCCGAGGTGCTGGCGACCTGCCGTGAAGTGGCGGCTGCACCAGCGGCGTCCCTCGGCTCCTACGTCATTTCCATGGCCGGTGCCGCCTCCGATGTGCTCGCGGTGCAACTGCTGCTCAAGGAATCCGGGCTGCGCCGGCCGATGCGCGTGGTGCCATTGTTCGAGACCCTGGCGGATCTGGACAACGCGGCAATCGTCATCGAACGGCTGCTTGGGCTGCCGGGTTATCGCGCCAACCTGCATGGCCCTCAGGAAGTGATGATCGGCTACTCCGATTCCGCCAAGGACGCTGGCACCACGGCCGCAGCCTGGGCGCAGTACCGCGCTCAGGAAAGCCTGGTGGATATCTGCCGACAGCATCAGGTCGAGCTGCTGCTGTTCCATGGCCGCGGCGGCACCGTAGGGCGCGGCGGCGGCCCTGCTCACGAGGCGATTCTGTCGCAACCGCCGGGTTCGGTGAACGGGCGCTTCCGCACCACCGAGCAGGGCGAGATGATCCGCTTCAAATTCGGCATGCCGGACATCGCCGAGCAGAACCTCAACCTCTATCTCGCCGCCGTGCTGGAAGCCACCCTGCTGCCGCCACCCGCGCCAGAGCCGGCCTGGCGCGCGCAGATGGATCGGCTGTCGGCCGATGGCGTGGTGGCCTACCGGGGCGTGGTGCGCGAGCATCCGCAATTCGTCGAGTACTTCCGCCAGGCGACACCGGAGCAGGAGCTTGGCCGTCTACCGCTGGGCAGTCGACCGGCCAAGCGGCGTGAGGGCGGTGTGGAAAGCCTGCGGGCGATCCCGTGGATTTTCGCCTGGACGCAGACGCGCCTGATGTTGCCGGCGTGGCTGGGCTGGGAAGCCGCCTTGAGCGGCGCTCTGGAGCGTGGTGAAGGTGAGCTGTTGCGAGATATGCGCGAGCACTGGCCGTTTTTCCGCACCCGCATCGACATGCTGGAAATGGTGCTGGCCAAGGCGGATGAGTCGATCGCCAGGCTGTACGACGAGCGCTTGGTCGACTCCGAACTGCATCCGTTGGGGGCGCACTTGCGCGACCTATTGTCGCAGGCTGGCGCTGTGGTTCTGGGTTTGACCGGGCAATCGCAGTTGCTTGTCCACAGCCCGGAGACCCTGGCGTTCATCACTGTGCGCAACACCTACCTGGATCCGTTGCATCTGCTGCAGGCCGAACTGCTGGCCCGCTCCCGGCAGCGTGAGCAGGAGGCGGGAAGTGCTCTGGAACAGGCGTTGCTGGTCAGCGTAGCCGGTATTGCGGCGGGTTTGCGCAATACGGGCTGAGGTGTTTGCGGGCTGTTCAGATGTATGGGGTAAGTATGCAGAAAATGTCGCAAACAGCAGCAAAAAAGCATACAAAAGCGGTGTTTTGAGTGGATATTGCTGATTTTGAAATCGGCTGTCTGGCAGTTCTCTGAAACTGTGGCAGCAAGCTGCGGGGCGTTGCCTGGAAATGAGGCCTTGGTCGCATTTGTCTGCGACTTTCGATGGCTTGTGCGGCATAGGGGTGCTGTGTATCTTGATCGACCTTCTGGCAGTTCGGCCTCTGGCTGGCCTGTCGAATTTTTTCGAGATTGGCCCCACGAGGCGAGTCCACCATCACTACCAAGAACTTGAGGAGCACATCGATGCGCGTGATTCTGTTGGGGGCGCCCGGTGCCGGCAAAGGTACTCAGGCTGGTTTCATCACCAAGAAATTCTCGATTCCACAGATCTCCACGGGTGACATGCTGCGTGCAGCGGTCAAGGCCGGCACCGAACTGGGCCTAGCCGCAAAAAGCGTGATGGATGCTGGCGGTCTGGTCTCCGATGAGCTGATCATCAATCTGGTCAAAGAGCGCATCGCTCAGCCCGATTGTGCCAATGGCTTTCTGTTCGACGGCTTCCCGCGCACCATTCCTCAGGCTCAGGCTCTCAAGGACGCCGGCGTACAGATCGACCACGTGGTCGAAATCGCCGTCGATGATGAAGAAATCGTCGGTCGCATCGCCGGTCGCCGTGTGCATCCGGGCTCTGGCCGCGTGTACCACACCGAGCACAATCCACCGAAGGTCGCCGGCAAGGACGACGAAACCGGTGAAGAGTTGATCCAGCGCGACGACGATAAGGAAGCTACCGTGCGTCATCGTCTGTCGGTCTACCATTCGCAGACCAAGCCGCTGGTGGATTTCTACCAGAAGCTTTCGGCCGCCGAAGGCACGCCGAAGTACAGCGCCGTCGCTGGTGTTGGCTCGGTCGAGCAGATCACCTCCAAGGTACTGGCGGCGCTCAGCTGAGCCATGCTTACCTGACATCAACGGCCCGCTTGCGGGCCGTTGTCGTTTTTGGGCATGTCGATGGCTTGGCGGGTTAAGCCAATGTCGTTCCTGGCCAGAGCCTTTCGAACATCAGGCCGCCACCTTTGGCATGCATCACTGTTCCAGGGTAAGCAGCGTAAGGCATCCGAGCTGCTCTCCTGGTTTCATCGACCGTCAATTACAGTTGAGGAAGGCGGCTTTACATCAACCACCCCCACAGAGTGCACTCCATGACCAAGAACAGAAGATTTGCCTGCTTGCCTATCGCCTTCGTGGCTTCGGCATTGAGCGCATCCGTCGCATTCGCCGACGGTGCCCCGGAAAAGAAGGGCGAGTGCTCGGTTGACCAATTCACCATGGCGCTGCGTTATCAGCAGCAATCAGCGGAAGTTCGGGCCTTGCAGATGCAGGCTTACAACATCGCCACCGAGAAGCTGGATGCAGCTGTGGCCGCGGCAGACGATCCTTCGAAACTGGCCATCGTCACCGACGTGGATGAAACGGTCATCGACAACTCCGCGCTGTTGGCACGTGACCTTGCCAATTGCCACACTTACGACGGCTGGGATACCTGGCTACCCTGGGAGCGTGATGGCAATCCCGTGCTGATTCCGGGCGCCAAGAAATTCCTCGAGCACGCCGACAGCCTTGGCGTCACCATCCGCTATGTGTCGGATCGTTCGGAAGAGCAGAAGGACTACACTTTGAAAGCTCTGGAGAAGCTCGATCTGCCTCAGGTCAGCGCAGAAAGCGTACTGCTGCTCGGGCCACCTAAGGTCGAGCGCCGGGCAATCGTCGCCAAGGATTACCGGATCGTGATGCTGCTGGGCGATACCCTGCACGATTTCGATGGGCGTTTCCGCAAGACACCGGTGGCGCAGCAGCGTGCGGGTGTCGAGGCAGAGGCCGAGAAGTGGGGCACCGAGTGGATCGTGTTCCCGAACGCCGGTTATGGCTCCTGGTCGGAAGAATCCCTGCAAGCCTGGGACGCAAAGCCCGTGATCGAGAAATGGTGAGTTAGAAGTAGCGACAAGCTTCAGCTTCAAGCGGCAGGCGTATCGCGAAACGCGGATTACGCCTGCGGCTGGCTCAGGCTACGGAGCCCACACGGGGGTAATGCTGAACCAGGTTGCCGCTGTGCTGGAAAAAAGCGCCTCAAACCGTTTTAATGCCCGCCCGCTCAGCCACCTCTACAGATCGCCATGACCACTCTGCTGGCCCTCGATACCGCCACCGAAGCCTGTTCCGTCGCCCTGTTGCACGACGGCCGGGTGACGAGTCACTACGAGGTGATCCCGCGCCTGCACGCGCAGCGGCTGTTACCCATGATCAAGGCGCTGCTCGACGGGCAGGGCGTCGCGTTATCGGCGCTGGACGCCATCGCCTTCGGTCGTGGCCCCGGTGCCTTCACTGGTGTACGCATCGCCATTGGCGTGGTGCAGGGCCTGGCGTTCGCCCTGGATCGCCCGGTGCTGCCGGTATCCAACCTGGCGGTGCTGGCGCAACGCTCCCTGCGTGAGCATGGCGCCAGTCAGGTCGCTGCGGCGATCGATGCGCGAATGGACGAGGTTTACTGGGGTTGTTACCGCGCCGAGCAGGACGAGATGCGCCTTGTTGGTCGTGAGGCCGTGCTGGCACCCGAACAAGCGCAACTGCCGACCGATGCCGCAGGCGAGTGGTTCGGTGCCGGCACCGGCTGGGGAACCTTCGCGCCGCGTATCGCCGCGCAGGTTTCTGCTCGGGATGACGGCCTGCTGCCCCACGCCGAAGACCTGCTCAGCCTCGCTCGTTTCGCCTGGGCGCGTGGTGAGGCGGTGGTTGCCGATCAGGCGCAGCCGATCTACTTGCGCGATCAGGTCGCTACGCCAAAGATGCCGCCGCCGGCCGGATTTTGAGACGCCGACAGGCGGCAGTATTTCGAGCCGTCCTTTTGTCGTCAACTTCTCGACATGCATTGCCAAGGGCGTGTGGTGCAGCTAAATTGCCAGCATTTCCGCACGCCTTTCTGCCGAGCCTCTCTTGATGCGTATCGACGGTAACATCGCGCCTTACTCACCGGATCGTGGCCCCCGCTCGGGGACTGCGGTCACGCCCTATCGTGAGGCGAACCGGGAAGAGGAAGTAAAGCGCGAGCAGCCGGCATCTACGGCCGCCACTCAAGGCTTCGAGCAGACCCCGCAGATTCGTCGCGTGCAGCAGACCAATGCCAGCACCGACAACTTCCCCGTGCGCTCGCTGGATAGCACTTACCAGCCAGCCATGAGCAACCGTGCTGCCCAGGCCATTGCCAGTTACAGCAGTACCGAGGCCTACGCTCGTGACATGGATGTCGAGCAGGTGCTGGGGCTCGACCTGTACGCCTGATCGATTTCCGATCTGCACCTCTCGCGCCACACAGGGCACAATAGCGGTCTTTGACTGATCAACGTCCTCTGATGCTTCCCTATTTCCTCGGCTGCCCTTCCTGGAGCGAAACCGCCTGGCGCGGCAGTTTCTACCCTGCGGATCTCAATCTGGCTGACAGCCTGGAGCACTACAGCCGTGTATTCAGCGCGGTGGAAGGCAACACCACCTTTTATGCCAGGCCTTCGCAAGACACTGTTGCGCGCTGGGCGCAGCGCATGCCCGCGCATTTTCGGTTTTGCGCCAAGGTGCCCAGGGATATCAGCCACGAAGGTGATCTACGGGATCAGCTCGATAACACCCAAGCGTTTCTCGACCTGCTGGCACCGCTGGGTGAGCGGGTGGCGCCCTTGTGGTTGCAGCTTCCGGCGATGTTCGGGCCGTCGCGCTTGAGTGAGCTGGCGGTGTGGCTGGATGAGTTCGCACATCGTCGATTGGCGGTGGAGGTGCGCCATCCGGCGTTCTTCGACAAGGGAGATGAGGAGCGCGCGCTCAACCGGCTGCTGCACGAGCGCGGTGTGGAGCGTATCTGCCTTGACTCCCGTGCGCTGTTCAGTTGCCGCTCCAGCGATCCGGCGGTGTTGCATGCGCAATCGAAGAAACCGCGCTTGCCGATTCGTCCGGCAGCATTCAGCGACAGCCCCCAGGTACGCTTTATCGGCGGGCCGGATCTCGACGCCAATCAGCCATTTCTCGAGCCCTGGCTGGACAAGGTCGCCGCCTGGATCGAGCAGGGTCTGACGCCCTACGTATTCCTGCACACGCCGGACAACCACCTTGCCGCCGCCCAGGCGCTGCGCTTCCATCAATTACTGAGCGAGCGGTTGCCGGGCTTGCCACCGCTGCCTGAGTACACCGACAGCGAGCCCAGGGCCGAGCAGCTCGGCTTGCTCTAAACGGCTAGGCAATCAGGCAGCGACAAGGCGCAAGCGGCCGGTCGATGATCCGCGTTGAACCATGGATCACGGCCTTCGGCCCCGGATTACGCCTGCGGCTAATCCAGGCTACGTTCTTGCTCTAAACGGCTAGGCAATCAGGCAGCGACAAGGCGCAAGCAGCCTGTCGTAGGGTGGACGACGCTTCACCCGTCCACCGCTCTGCAATCGCAATGGTGGATGAAAAGAGCGTCATCCACCCTACGGCTGCTTACGCCACTTTGTTGCCTGTCAGGCCAGGCGCAGGTGGTTGTCCCATAGCCCTGCCGGGAGTTCCAGCGGCTGCATGGCGATGCGCTCGCTGCGGCAGTCATACAGGCGGCAGCGGCCAATGCCGGCGCTGACCACGAAGCCGTTTTCCACGGCGCCGACGCCGGCACAGTCGGGCAGGGCGGCATCCAGGCGTACGGCGCCACTATCCAGATCCCAGATGAACAGGCGATTGCCTCGAGGTGCGGTCATCGCCAGCAGGCGCAGCTCGCTGTGCACCGCCACGCTGGCGGTGTACTGGTTCATCATCTGGCGCTGCGCATCGGCCATCGGGAAGTGCTGGAACGGCTGACCGGGGCGCTTGATCGCCACCAGTGGCACCGCATCCATGGCGTCGCCCATGTACTGCTGGCCGCTGACGATGGTGCCGTCGCTGGCCACGGCCAGGTGGCGCACGCTGTTCATCTGTTCGGGCAACTGCTCCTTGCTGTGCAGGGTGCCGTCGCGGGCCATCAGTACCAGGCTGGCTTCCATGGCATTCAGGTTCATCTCCACTCGGCTTTCCGCCTCGGTACGGATGCCGCCGTTGGCGACCACCAGGGTCTCGCCATCGGGCATCCACAGCACCTGATGCGGGCCGAGGCCATGGGTGGACAGCTCGTCGCGACGCAGCAGGCGCTCGCCTTCCAATCGATAGGCGCCGAGTACACCGCGGCCCGGATCGCGGGTGTCGTTCTCGGTGGCGTACAGCCACTCGCCAGCCTTGTGGAACACCGCGTGGCCGTAGAAATGCCGATCCTTTTCGCTGCGCAGCGTCTGCAGCAGGCGACCGTCGCGGGTGTCGATCAGGTAGCTCTCGGTGCTCGGTCGGCGACCGACGAACAATGCCATGGGCAAGCTGGGATGGGGCACCACATCATGGCAGCGCTCGGTGACTTGAGTGGCGAAGGCGCGCTCGCCATCGAGCCGGTAACCGACGGCGTAATGCTTACCGCCCTGGTCGTTACGGGCCGACAACAGCAGCGGCTGGCCGCCGGTGTGGCTCAGCTTCCAGCCGCCCAGCGCGCCGGCCGCCAGAACCGCTGCGCTCAGGCCGAGAAAGGCTCTGCGTTTGATGCTCATCGGTCAGTCCCCGTCGTTGGCGTTGAAGCCCAGTTGGATACCCAGTGCACGGGCCAGTTCTCCATCATGCAGGCGGTGCAATACGTTGAGGCTGTCGTAGAATTCGTTGAGGGCCTTGCTCCCGGCTTCATCGCCGAGCAGTTCGCCCAACGGGCGCTGCAGGCCGGTGAGCTTCTGCCGGGTATCGGCATAGGCTGCATCGATACGTTGCTTGAGGGCGTTCTGGTCGCTGCCGAGCAGGGCCTGGATGCCGTCCTTGTTCGCGCCCCGCCAGATTCGCTCGGCACCGGCCAGGCTGGCACCGATGTTGGCCAGACTGGCCTGGCTGCGCCAGGCTTCGGCCTGATAGGGCTGCGGTAGTCCCTTGCTCTGTCGGCCCATCGGCGCGCCGAGCTTCTTCTTCAGGCTGTCGATGGCGGTGATCTGGGTACGCAGGATGTCGGAGATCGCCTCGCCGGCCTCGGCATAGCGCTCGTTGGGGAAGGTCTTGAACTGGCTGAGCGCGCCATCCTTGGCCTGCCACTGCTCCAGTACCGTATTGGCCAGAGCCTGCTGATGTTCGCCGATGGCAACCAGCAGTGGGCAGTAGCGAGCTTTCTGCTCACTATCCTGCAGGTCGATCTCCGGGTCGTAGATCAGGTATTCGTAAGCGGTGAGCCCTTGGACGACGACGCTGGATTTCTCCAGGTCGGCAGGACTGAGCTGTGGCTTGCTTTTGACCAGTGCCTGCACCTGACGCGCCACCAGATTCTTCTTGTCCGGCCAGAACTGCACCTGCCAGGCGCGATTGCCCTCGGCCAGTGGCCCGACCACCAGGGGTTGCAGACCTGCCCAGGCGCTCTGGGTGGTGAGAAAGGCCTGGCGCGCCGCCGATAGATCCTGGTCGCCGGCGCAGAACGCCTTGGAACTGGTGGCCAGGCCTGCATTGGCCTCCCTCCAGGTGCTGTGGGCCGGCAGCAGCACACCTTCGGCCAGCGCAGCGCTGACCGTGGCCTGAGGGTCGGCGGGTGAGCAGGCGGCCAGGGTCATGCCCAGCAGGGCGATGGTCAGCGGAGAACGGATCATGCGCAGCTCCTTTACAGTGAGTTCAGAAAGGCCAGAAGCGCGGCGCGCTCCTCGCTGGAAAATGTCAGTACATGGCGCTTGGCCGCTTCGCCTTCGCCGCCGTGCCAGGCAATGGCTTCGAGCAGGTTGCGTGCGCGGCCGTCATGCAGGAACTGGGTGTGGCCGCTGACGTTTTCGGTCAGGCCAATGCCCCACAGCGGCGCGGTGCGCCATTGTCTGCCGCTGGCGCGGAATTCGCTGCGGCCATCGGCCAGGCCGTCGCCCATGTCGTGCAGCAACAGATCGGTATAGGGACGAATGGTCTGGTTGGCCAGTTCCGGCTCGGCGGCATCGGCGGCGGAGACGAACTGCGGTGTGTGGCAGCCCTGGCAGCCGGCGCGATGGAACAGGGTCTTGCCCGCCAGCACCTGGGCGTCGTCGGCCTTGCGGCGGGCCGGCACAGCGAGGTTACGGGTGTAGAACAACACCATGCTCATGATGTTGTCGCTGACTTCCGGCTCGCCGCCGTGGGGCGCCTGGCGGCAGGCTGTCTGCGCATCGGTACACTGATCGCGTGGCAGCAGGCTGCTGGTCAGGCCCATGTCATGGGCGAAGGCGTGAGCATTCTGCTGATTCAGGGTTGGCTGCCCGGCTTTCCAGCCGAAACGGCCAAGCACGGTCTTCTGCTGAGCGTCGTCCCATACCCAGTTGGGCTGCCCGGCGATGCCATCGCCATCACGATCCTCGGGATCGGCGTTGGCCAGAATGGCCGCATCCGGGATCGCCTCGAGCAGGCCGAGGCCGATCATCGGTGGCGCGACTCGCGCGGAGAACAGCGTATCGGGGTGCATCGGCCCGTAGCCGAGCTGGCTGATGTTCAACTGCGGTTTGCGCAACTCGAGGGTGTAGCCGTCATCGAACTGCACGCTGTGGGTGCTGTACTCGACGCGCACCTTGCCCTCGGGGGGCACGCCCGGGTTGGCCATGTCCTGCAACTGGGCACCGTACTTCGGCTCGGGTAGCACGCCCTGGCGCTCGATGATCCACTCGTCCGCGCTGCCGGCGGGAATCGACAGGCGCACCAGCATCGACACGGCATTCACGCTGCCGGGTTCGGGCGGATGGCCACGGCCATCGCGGATATGGCAGTTCTGGCAGGCGTTGGTATTGAACAGCGGGCCGAGGCCATCCCGTGCGGTGGTGGTGGACGGTGCGATCACCCAGGGGTTGCGGAAGAAACTGTTGCCCACGCTGAAGTCCAGGCGACGTTCGGCCTTCAGGTTGGCGGAGGGCAGGGAGAAGGCATTGTGGTCGCTGCGCGATACCGTGGCCGTACCGCCGGAGAGGGCTTCGCCGGGCTCGGCCTGGGTGAAGCGTGGCGACTGGTCGCAAGCCACCTGGGCGCCTGCCAGGATCAGGAGCAACAGCGGCAGCGGGCGACGGAGCGGCGCAAGCATCACAGGGGTTCGCGACAGAAAAATCAGGGCGGCAATATTAGCAGGCTAACTAGCTTTAAATAAGACAGATTTGCGTTAGGGTTCGTTGAAACCGCCCATGGCCGTGTACGTCGTAAGAGCAGGCGTCGCGATGCTACGGGCCGGTGCATTTGGATGAAGCTGCGGGGCCGCTCATACCGACTTCACGATGTGTTCGCGCAGCCACTGATGGGCCGGGTCGCGGTGGATACGTTCGTGCCAGAGCATGAGCATCTCGAAACCTGGTACCTCCAGGGGAGGTTCGACCACTTGCAGCGCGGCGTTGTCGCGTACCAGCCGCGACGGCACCACCGCCACCAGATCGGTGCTGGCCAGCACCGCGCCGAGGAACAGGAAGTGCGGAACGGACAGGGCGACCCGTCGGCTCATGCCCCGTTCTGCCAACTGCGTATCCGTCACCCCCTGAAAGCCGCCGCCGTCCGGCGACACGATTACCTGGTCGAGCTTGCAAAACTGCGCCAGTGTCGGGCGGCGCTGCAAGCGAGGATGTCCGGCGCGGCCGGCGAGTACGTAGCGCTCGCTGAACAGGAAGCGGTGGCGCAGGGACGCAGGCGCTTCGTCACGGGTACGCAACGCCAGGTCGATTTCTCCCCGTTCGGCTTGCCCGGCGATGTGCGATGGCGGCATGTCCAGCACGGCCAGGCGGGTGCCGGGCGCGGCTGAACGCAAGCCGGACAACGCCGGCAGCAGGATGGTCGACTCGCTATAGTCGGACGCGGCTACGCGCCAGGTGTTGTCGGCCTTGGCCGGATCGAAGGGGCTGGACGGCGACACCGCCCGTTGCAGCGACTCCAGCGCCTGGCGCAGCGGTTCGCGCAACTCCTCCGCCCGTGCCGTTGGCCGCATCCCCCGTGGCCCGGGCAACAGCAACGGGTCGCCAAGGGCCTCGCGCAGCTTGGCCAGATGCACGCTGACCGATGGCTGGGACAGGTGCAGGCGCTCGGCTGCCCGGGTGACATTGTGCTCGGCGAGCAGGGCATCCAGGGTGACCAGCAGATTCAGGTCGAGACGCCTCAAGGAATTGTGCATGGCAATACCTGGAATACTGGAAATCAATTTCAACTATATCTCAGGGGGGCTTAGGGTGTGCCCATCTATTTACTGGAGCAGCGTGCCATGAATGTCCTTCTCGTCTATGCCCACCCCGAGCCTCGATCCTTGAACGGTTCGTTCAAGGACTTCGCCATCCGACGCCTGGAGGCTGCCGGCAATACCGTGCAGGTGTCCGATCTGTACGCCATGCAGTGGAAGGCCATGCTGGACGCGAATGACAGCGGTACGCGGCACAGTGCTGCGCGCTTCGATCCGGCGCTGGATTTGCGGCGGGCACTGGAGAGCGGCACGCTGCGTGCCGACATCGCCAGCGAGCAGGAAAAGCTGCGCTGGGCGGATGCCGTCATCCTGCAGTTCCCGCTGTGGTGGTTCTCGATGCCAGCCATCCTCAAGGGCTGGGTCGATCGTGTGTATACGGATGGCTTCGGCTTCGGCGTGGGCGAACACTCGGATACGCACTGGGGCGATCGCTATGGCGAAGGCGTACTGGCGGGCAAGCGCGCCATGCTGGTGGTGACGATCGGAGGTTGGGCGCCGCACTACGGGCCCCGCGGAATCAACGGCCCGATCGACGACATTCTGTTCCCGATCCAGCATGGCGTCCTCTTCTACCCGGGCTTCGAGGTACTGCCGCCCCATGTGATCTACCGAGCCAACCGGATCGACGAAGCCGGTTTTGCGCAGGCCTGCACTGCGTTGGGAGAGCGCCTGGATGCACTCTGGACGACTGCGCCCCTGGCGTTCCGCAAGCAGAATGCCGGGGACTATCTCATTCCGGAGCTGACGCTACGGTCTGAGCTGGCGCCAGGACGATCCGGTTTCGAGGTTCATGTCGAGCGGGAACCACGCTGTTCTGGGCGTGAACCCGCCGAACAGGACGTCGTCAGCCTGGCGAAATGAAAAAAGCCGATGCGAATCGCTTCGCATCGGCCTGGTTTACCGCGTGTCGCGCCGGATCAGAACTCGTGGTCGGCGGTGTCCGGATTGAGGTCGCTGATGCCCAGCTTGGCGGCCGCTTGCTCGATGGCGCCGGTCTGCTTGACCAGGGCAGCGATGGCATCACGCACCAGTTGCTGGCCTTCGGCATTGTCGGCAGCGATCAGTTGGTCGAAGTGCTGACCGTTGTTGGCGCTGTCGACCAGGGCCTGCAGCTTGGCTTCGGTGGCCTCGAGGTCGGCCTTGAGGGTGCTGTCGGCAGTTGCATCGGCCTTGGCTACCAGCTCGGACAGGCTCGGCCCGTTCAGGGTGCTGCCGTCGGCTTTCTTGTACTCGCCCAGGTAGACGTTGCGGATGCCCTTGCCATTGTAGAAGTGCGAGTTGTGGGTGTTGTCGCTGAAGCAGTCGTGCTCGTCTTCGGTGGAGTTGGCTTCCAGCGCGACCTTCATGCGCTCGCCTGCCAGCTCGCCGAGGGACAGGCTTCCCATGCCGAACAGGATCTTGCGCAGACCGTTTTCGGCGGACTCGCCTTCCAGGGTGGCGCGGTAGTTGTCGGCAACACCGGCTTTCCACTGGCCGGCCATTTCGTCGAGGTCGGCAACCAGCAGTTCGGTGGCGGCCTTCAGGTAGGCGCGACGGCGCTCGTTGTGGCCTCCAGTGGCGCCGTCGCCGACCAGGTAGTCGCTGGCCGGACGCTCGCCAGCGCCCGGGCCGGTGCCGTTCAGATCCTGGCCCCAGAGGAGGAATTCGATGGCGTGGTAACCAGTGGCGACGTTGGCTTCGGAGCCGCCCAGCTCGTTCAGGCTGGCCAGCAGATCCGGGGTGATCTCGCTGACGTCGAGCTTGTCTTCGCCGACCTGGATCTCAGTGTTGGCGATGATGTTGGCGCTGGCGCCGGGGTTGCCCAGGGCGTGCTGGTAGTCTTCGGCGACATAGTCGATCAGGCCTTCGTCCAGCGGCCATGCGTTAACCTGGCCTTCCCAGTCGTCGACGATGGTGTTGCCGAAGCGGAACACTTCGCTCTGCATGTACGGCACGCGTGCGGCCAGCCAGGCTTCGCGTGCGGCTTTCAGGGTTTCGTCATTCGGTGTGGCGAGCAGGGCATCGATGGCGGTCTGCAGGGTCTTGGCGGTGCTGGCCGCATCGTCGAACACGGCGGAGGCGATGTCGGCGTAGTGCTTGACCACGGCTTTCGCTGCAGCTTCGTCGAAGGCACCGGCCGCTGCTGGAGCACTGCTGGTGCTGGCTTCTGGCGCCGGGGCGGCGGCTTGGTTGGCAGGCGCCTTGTCTTCGCCGCAACCGGCGAGGGCAATGGCGATGGCCAGCAGGCTGGCAGAAGCCAGGGGCATACGAATCATGACGAAATCCTTTGCGTGTTGATGGGGCGTACGTGGCGGTGCACGTTAACCGGCACATAATGCGAAAGATTTGCATTTTGCGCAAAGGGTCGTGTGACATATTTGGAAAAAGACAGCCGTACTACGCGCTTCCCTCCATACACGAACCATTGTCTGATCAGGCCGCATGGCCGCCTCCGTCGGGTTGCTCGGGAGCCGTCCAGCCCAGCTTGGCCAGCGTCCGATGAGCCTGCTGAATCAGGGGATCCGCTTGTGGGTGAAGGATTTCCAGTGCGCTCATGCCTCGATAATCGATGCTGGCGAGTGCCTGGCCAACGGCAGCGAAATCCACCGTACCGTGACCGAGCGGGTCGTGGCGCCAGGCCTGGCGGGTAGTGTCCGACAGATGCAGGTGATCCAGGCGCGGTGCGCACAAGTGCAGCGCGGCGGCCAGATCCTCGCCGATGAAGTGCCCGTTGGCGACGTCGTAGCACAGTGTCAGGGCCGGGCTGTCGAAGTCGTCTGCCCAGGCGAGCATGTCCTCTGCTCGCGGCAACACGCCCATGGGGATGTTTTCCAGCAGCAGTTTCACGCCGTGTGCTTCGGCGTAAGGCAGCAGGGCTTCGAGGCTGCTGCGCAACCAGCCTTCTAGCTGCTCGCGTGGCGGGGCGTTGAGCGGGTTGTAGCGGCCGCTGACGGTGACGATGCCGGTTATGCCAAGGTGGTAGGCGATATCAATGAGCGAGCGTTTGAAGGCGATACTCATCGCGCGGATTTCTTCACGCGGGCTGGCCAGGTTGTGATCCAGGCTCTGCGCGGTCAGGGCGAAGATGTGCAGATCGTGGGTTTCCAGCAAGCGCCGTAGCCGGGACAGCTCGGCGGGCGTCATGCGTTCGGTGTCCAGGTGGGTTGGACTGACCATGACATCGAAGGTGCGGTAGCCCAGGCTGGCCAGACGCTGCAGTGAGTCCTCCATGGGGATGTGCCAGGTGTCGCTGATGGTGTTGATGGCAAGGGGAAAGTGACTCATGGTTACTCCAGCCGGGGGCTCGCACCCCCGTACCTTGGTTATTGTTGGATGCGCCGGGGAGCGAGGAAGAACAGTGCGACCAGGGCGACGAAGTACATCGCCGGGATCATGGTGAACAGTACGGTGTAGTTGTTGTTCGTCACGGTCAGTACATGGCCGACGATCTGCGTCATGAACATGCCGCCAACCGCTGCACACATGCCGCCGAAACCGAATACGGTGCTCATCATGTGTTTGGGCGTGTAGTCCATCACCAGGCTCCAGATATTGGCGTTCCAGGCCTGGTGCGCGCCGACGGCGAGGGCGATGGCCAGCACCGCGACCCACAGGCCGCTGGCGTTGGCGGCGAAGATCACGCTGATGATGGTGGTGGCGAACACCAGCATCGACAGCAGGCGTGCCTTGACCGCCGCCATGCCCCTGCCGATCAGCCAGGACGAGAGCACGCCGCCGCCGACGCTGCCGACATCGGCGGTCAGCCAGATGATGATCAGCGGAATGCCCAGTTGAGTGACGCTGATCCCCAGCTCGTACTGCTGGTTGAGGAACGGCGGCAGCCAGTACAGGTAGAACCAGAACACCGGGGCGGTCAGGGTGTAGCCGATGGCGAAGGCCCAGGTGCCGCGCATGGTGAGGATGCGGCTGAACGGCACGCGCACCGGCTCGGGTTCCGGGTCGCGCAGGATGTAGGCGCGCTCGCTGTCCTTGAGGCTCGGGTGGTCTTCTGGGTTGTAATACTTGAGCCCCCAGAACAGCAGCCACACGAAGCCCAGGGCAGCCATGCCCATGAAAGCCGCCTGCCAGCCCCACAGGTGCAGGATCAGCGGCAGCAGCATGGGCGTGAGCATGGCGCCGACATTGGTGCCGGCATTGAAGATGCCCGTGGCGATGCCGCGTTCGCCGGCCGGGAACCAGGTGCGGGTGGTTTTCACGCAGGCCGGGTAGTTGGCGGCTTCGGTGAGGCCGAGGACGAAACGACAGAGCATGAAGCCGAATGCCGAAGTGGCCAGGCCGTGGGCACCGGTGGCCAGGCTCCAGAGCAGCACGGCGAGGAAGAACGCCTTCTTCACCCCGACCCGGTCGATGAAGCGCCCCTGCAGGACGAAGCCCACCGCGTAGCCGACCTGGAACCAGAAGTTGATGTTGGCGTAGTCCATCGCCGTCCAGTTCATTTCCTTGGCCAGCACCGGTTGCATCACGCCCAGTGCGGCGCGGTCGATGTAGTTCAACGTGGTGGCGAAGAACACCAGGGCGAGCATGCCCCAGCGGGTCTTGCCAACGGCAAGGGCGCTGCGCATCTTGCTGGCCATGGAGGCATGCGGCGAGGCGGCTCGGAGCCGCTCGGTGTGTGTCTGATTCATGATCGATTACCCGTTCTTGTTGAAATTGTTGGCGAGCGGTTGTGCTGCTTCGGGGCAGGCAAGGTGTGAATGGATGGCTACATGGTGGGGCTCTCCAGGCAGGTGTCGGTGTTGGTGGCTGGCACCGGGGGGTGAGGGTGCGCACCGGACAGTGCCAGGCCGGCCAGATAGCCGAACGTCATGCCAGGCCCGAGAGTGATACCGCCACTGGGGTAGTGGCCGGCCATCACGCTGTTCATGTCGTTGCCCACGGCGAACAATCCAGCAATGGGCCGGTTGCTGGCATCCAGAACGCGTGCTTCGGCATCCGTGTGCAGGCCGGCAAAGGTGCCAAGGCTTCCGGCTACCAGTTTCACGGCGTACAGATGCCCGCGCAGCGCACGCAGGGATGGGTTGGGCTGTTGCAGGGGGTCACCCTGGGCCTTGTTGTAGGCCGAGTTGCCGCGCTGGAAGTCCGGGTCTTCACCCCGTACCGCGAAGCGGTTGAAGCGTGCCAGGGTGGTCTTGAGGCCGTTGGCGTCGATGCCGCAGTGACTGGCCAGATCACCAGCATCGTTACCGCGCAGCAGATAGCCACAGCGCTGGTAGTAACGATTACTGAACGGCAAGGGTTTGGCCCAGCCGATGCCATAGCGCCAACGAGCGTGTGCATCGGCAATCAGCCAGGCTTCGACCGGCTCGCCGACAGGCGTCGCGGCGATCAGGGCATTCATGAAATCGTGGTAGCAATCGGCCTCGTTGGTGAAGCGGCGACCGTCACGGCGCACGGCGATGAAGCCGGGCTTGGCCCTGTCGATCAGGTGTGGGAAGTGGCCGATGCTGCCATCGCTGCGTGGCACCAGAGAGGTGGGTGCCCAGGCGCCGGCGTAGGGCAGGTTGGCGTCTACCCGAGCGCCAACGGTTTCACCCAGGCGCAAGCCATCGCCACTGTTTTCCGCAGGGGCGGCGCTATGGTGCTGGCTACCGTCTGGGGCATGGGCAATCAACTGGGCGATTCGTTGCCGATCATGGGGAAAGCCGCCGCACGCCAGTACCACACCGCGTCGTGCGTTGACCTGTAATTCGCCTTCCCTCTGATGCAGAACGGCACCGCTGACACGCCCGTTGCTGTACATCAGCCGTTGGGCGGGACTGCTGGTCAGCAGCCTTACCTTGCGGTCGAGGGCGCTACGCAGCAGGCGCGCGACCAGGGCATTGCCATTGACCAGGTGCTGACCGCGCCCGTACCGTAGACAATCACCCAAGTGACGCCACAGGCGGCTGGCAACGTGCATCGCAGCCTTGGGGGAACGGCGAGAATTGAAAAAGGCGTTCAGATCCGCACCACCAGCGATGCCCATGCCGAACAGGCTGACGATATCCAGTGGCGGGCGCAGGAGGGGCAACCAGTCACCCAGCAGCCGCCCATCGAAGGCTTGCGCGCACAGTGAGCGGCCGCCCGAAGAGGCACCGTCACCGGCATGCATGTCGGGCATGCGACTGCCGGAGTAGAACTGCACCGCAGTGCGGGTGTGTAAGAATTCGACCATCTCCGGGCCACGGGCGAGAAATGCACGCTGGCGCTCGTCGAGATGAGTGGTGCCGAGTTGTGCCATCAGGTAGCGCTCGGGGGCGTCATCCGCTTCGCTGATGTCTTCGGCTCGTGCCAGCGGATTGCGCGGTATCCACAACCAGCCGCCAGACCAGGCGCTGGTGCCACCCAGTTGTGCAGCCTTTTCCGCCACCAGTACGTCCAGGCCGTGCTCGGCAGCGGTTACCGCTGCAGCCAGGCCTGAGGCGCCGGAGCCGATCACCAGTACGTCGCAGTCGAGCTGTCGCATGGCCTGTCTCTCATTGTTCTTGTGTTTTTGGCCGAGCGAACCCGTACGACAGACCTGGGCCTGTCGTAGGCGTGGTTCGCTATCCGGTTTTCAGGCGCTCGGCAGCGTGCGCCCGGGTGGCATCACTGCAGTGGCGAGAAGCCGGTCGGGCGCAGGATTTGCGAGTCGAGCGTGACCACCGCATCCAGCTCCTTGTTCTTGCGTCCGAATGCTGCCCAGCGTGGGTCGGCGGCCATGGCGGCACGACGTCTCGCACGTTCGTCCAGGCTGTCGTAGGCCCAGATATGCACCACCTGGTTGGCCTCGCCGAACTCGGTGGTGAAGAAACCCACCAACTGCCCCAGGTGCTCGGTCTGTACCGCCAGTGCGTCGCTCTGGTACAGCGCCAGCCAGTCGGCCAGCCTGGTGGGCTTGAGGGTGTAGGTGCGCAGTTCGTAGTACATGTTCAGTTCTCCTGACGTTGCGAAACCACCGAGTGCAAGCGCTCGGCGATGTGGGTGGCGGCGATGTAGCCGAAGGTCAGTCCGGGGCCGAGGGTGATGCCCGGCCCCGGGTAGGTGCCGTCCATGATCGAGTTCATGTCGTTACCCACGGCGTACAGGCCGGGTATGGCGGTACCCGAGGTGTTCAACACGTTGGCATGGCTATCGGTAACCAGGCCGCGCGCCGAACCAAGGTCGCCGGTGTGGATGCGTATGGCGTAGAAGGGCGCGCGTAGCAGGGGCGCCAGGCAGGGGTTCGGCCGGTGCTGCGGATCGCCCATGTAGCGGTTGTAGCTGTTGCCGCCCTTGCCGAATTCCCGGTCGACGGCTGCGCGCGCATCGGTATTGAAATGCTCGAGTGTCTGTTGCAGAGCCTGGGGATCCATTCCCAGGTCGCGCGCCAGTTGTGCGGCGCTGTCGGCCTTGTACAGGTAGCCCGCTTCGATCAGGGCGCTGTTGTCCACCGGGCTCGGGCGGGCCAGGCCCATGCCGTACTTGCTCATGGCCGTGGCATCACAGATCAGCCAGCAGACAGGGTTGCCGGTGGCGAACATGGTCTGTACGAAGTGGTGATAGGAGTCGGATTCGTTGACGAAGCGCTGCCCAGCCGCGTTCACCGCGATCACGCCGGGTTTGGCGCGGTCGGTGACCAGATGCGGGAAGCGCTCATGCTCGCCATTGGCGTGCACCACCTCGGAAACCGGCGCCCAGAAGAAGTTGGCGGCCAGCGCCTCGCCATTGGCCGCCGCCACCGCTTCGCCCAGGCGCAGGCCATCGCCGCTGTTGGTGCCGGGCGACATGCTCAGGTGCGGCTGTTCGCTGGCAGGGCGGTAGACCGCAGCCAGCGGAGCCGCGGCGAAACCGCCCATGGCGCAGACCACGCCACCACGTGCGCGAACCTCTTCCACTCCATCGGCATGTTTGATGCGTGCCCCGAGCACTGCCCCGTTTTCGACGATCAGCGCCTGCGCTTCGCTTTCCAGCCATAGCGTGACGCCATTGGCGAAGGCCGTGGTGGCGAGCCGTGCGATCAGGGCGTTGCCAGTGGTCAGGCGCGTGCCGCGTGGATGCTGGAGGCGATCCCGTGCATAGCGGGCCATCAGTTTCAAGCAGTGCCAGAGCGACTTCGGCGAACGGCGGAAGCTCAAGAAATGCTGAATATCGACGCGGTTGACCATCATCGCGCCGAACAGCAGCATGCCGGCTGGCGGCATTTTCAGGTGTTTGAACTGCTCGCCGAGCTCGCTGCCATCGTATTCGAGCACTTCCAGGGCACGGCCATATTCGGTGCCGCCCGGAGCGTCCGGATAGTAGTCCGGCGAGAGCAGGCGCAGGCTGTATTTCAGTTGTGAATGCTGCTCCAGCCAGCGCAAGGCTTCATGCCCGCGTTCGATGAAGGTGTCCACCAGCGCTGCCTGGTAGCCACGGCCGATGATGCTCCGCAGATAACTGCGCATGGCCTCGGGACTGTCGTCGACGCCGGCCTCTCTGGCCTGGTCGGTACCGTGGATCCAGACCGCGCCACCGGAGATAGCCGAGGTACCGCCGAAGTGTTGCGCTTTCTCCACCAGCAGAACCTTGAGGCCTTTGCCGGAGGCGGTCACGGCCGCGGCAAAACCCGCGGCACCACTGCCGAGTACGATCAGGTCATAGTCGCTGGTGGGGTTCACCGGTTGTGTTGTAGCGGGTATCCGCGTCGCTATGTTCACGACAAGCTCCTCACAAATGCAGTGGCGTCACACCCATGAAGTGGCCGAGGTTGCCGAGCTGGGCCAGTGCCATCTGCGGGCCGGTCTGGATCGAACAGCCGCGGGCTTGAGCGCATGCCAGCAAGGGCGTGATTTCTGGCGAGGTGACGACATCGGCGACATGAGTGGATGGCGCCAGGGTGTCGAGCAATGCCTGCGACAGTGGCAGTTCGCCGCTGTCGCCCATGCCCACCGGAGAGGCATTGACGAGCAGCTCGAACGCGCTCAGCGAGCTGCTGGCGCTGATACCTACGGGTATGTTCGGGAAAGCGCTGCCGAGCAGTTCGACCAGGGCGCCGCAGCGCTCGCTGCTGGGATCGAGCAGATCGAGACTGCTGACACCGGCCTGGCACAGCGAATAGGCAATGGCACTGCCGACACCTCCGGCACCGATTACCAGTGCGCGTTTGCCTGTTGCCTCGAAACCCTGCTGGCGCGCGGCATTGAGAAAGCCGTCACCATCGACGTTGTCGCCAACCAGGCTGCCATCGGCTTCGCGGCGGATCACGTTGACCGAGCGCAAGGCATGGGCGCGTTCGCTGAGTGTGTCGAGGTGTTCGACGACCTGCTGCTTGTAGGGCACGGTGACAACGCAGCCGCGCAGGTTCTGCCAGCCACGCAGGGTGTCGATGAATGTCTCGAGCGACTGGCCACGTAGATCGATGGGTAGCATCGCCAGGTTCGCGCCTTGAGCGGCGAACCAGCTGTTGAAGTTTGCCGGGGATTTGACCTGGGCGATGGGCGAGCCAACGATGGCGATCAGTTCGGTGGAGCCGGTAATCATGGGCGGTACCTGCTAATTGGAGTTGTTGTTGGCACCGATGGTGTGTCGTGACCCAGGCAAGTACAACGCGCTTGATAGCTGTTCAGCTTGTTAATCGCACTGGCAGTGCGATAATCGCATCAATTTGATTAATGAGGTGCTGATGAAGACACCCGTGATCCATTCCCGCGACCTGATCGCCGGCCTGCAGAAGGGACTCGCGCTGATGCAGTTGTTCAGTGTCGATACGCCTCGCCTGACGGTGCCCCAGGCGGCCCGTGCAGCGGGCCTGACCAACAGCGCGGCGCGGCGCTTTCTGTTGACCCTGGTACACGATGGCTTTGCCGAGACCGACGGCAGGAGTTACTGGCTGACTGCCCGGGTGCTGCGCATTGGCCAGGCTTATGTGGACTCGGCGCAATTGCCACGCATGCTCAGGCCTATTGTCGAACAGGTGGCGCGAACTACGGGTGAGCACGTGTCGGTGGGCGTGCGCGATGGCGACGATATCGTGCATATCGTGCGTAGCCGCTATAGCCATATTTCCTCGTTGTCGATTCGGGCAGGATCACGGGTGCCCATGTACTGCACGGCCAGTGGCCGTATCTGGCTGGCCAGCCTGGAGGCCGAGGCTCTGGCAAGCTACCTCCAGCGAGTCGCGCTGCAACCGCTGACGCCCTATACACAGACAGGGCTGAAGGCGTTAGGGGACGAGGTGGCCAAGGTCGCACAGCAGGGCTACGCGACCATCGACGGCGAGTACGAAGTGGGCATGCGTGTTCTGGGGGTGCCCTTGTGCGATCGCCATGGCGACTTGAAGGCGACGCTGTCGATCACCACCCACGCGTCACGAGGCGACATCAAGGACATGTGCCAACGCCATCTGACCACGCTGTATGAGGCCCAGGCATTGCTCAGGCCGATACTGGACTGATTACAGTGCTGCCGGATTGACCCGGTGCAGGGTACGCCTGGAGTGCTTCAGGTACTGGGTCAGCTCCCGTGCCGGCAGCGGTTTGCTATAGAAGTAGCCCTGACCTTCATGGCAGCCCTGGGCGATGATGTAGGCTTCCTGGCTCGCGGTTTCCACGCCTTCGGCGATGACCTGCATGCCCAGGCTCTTGCCGAGCTGAATGATGGCGCGAACGATGGTGGCATCGTCTTCGTCTTCGAGCAGATCCTGCACGAAGCTCTTGTCGATCTTGATCTTGTCCAGCGGCAGGCTCTTCAGGTAACTGAGCGACGAGTAGCCGGTACCGAAGTCATCGATGGCTATCAGCGCTCCCGAGCGGCGCAGGCTGAGCAGGTGTTGGGCGGCGGTACTGATGTCTTCCATCAGGCCGGTTTCGGTCACTTCCAGTTCCAGGCTGCGGGGGGGCAGGCGGTACATCTGCATCAGGTTGTTGACCACCCGCGGTAGCTCGGCGTGATGCAACTGCACGGTGGACAGGTTGACTGCCATGCGCAGGTCGGCGTAGCCCTGATCATGCCATTCGCGCAACTGCCGGCAGGTCTGATCCAGCACCCATTCGCCAATCGCGATGATGCTGCCGTTCTGCTCGGCCAGTGGGATGAACAGATCCGGTGCGACCAGGCCGTGCTGCGGATGCTGCCAGCGCAGAAGGGCTTCGACGCCCACCACGCTGTGATCGCGGAAACTGATTTGCGGCTGATAGACCAGGTGCAGTTGATTCAGCGCCAGGGCGTCGCGCAGATCCTTTTCCAGTTCGCGGCGCCGACGCATCTCGCTGTCGACGCTGGCGATGTAGAACTGGTAGCGGTTGCGCGAGCGGCTCTTGGCCAGGGTCATGGTCTGTTCGGCTTTCTGCAGCAGCTTTTCGGGGCTGCCCCCGTCTTCCGGGAACAGGGTGATGCCGATGGTCGCGCGCAATTGCACCTGGTGGTCGTCGAAGGCGAACGGCGCTTCGAGATCGTCCAGCACGCTTTGCGCCAGTTCCGCGGCCTCGTAGGGTTGCTCGATATCGGCCTGCACCAGGGCGAACTGATCGCCACCGAGGCGCGCCAGGGCGCCCAGGCGGCCGCTGTGGCTGCGTAGGCGATCGGACAACGCCAGCAGCAACTGGTCGCCGGTCTGGTAGCTGAATTGTTCGTTGATGCCCTTGAAGTCATCCAGCCCGACACACAGCACGGCAACCCGGCGCTGCAGGCGCCCGGCGTCTTCGAGGATCTGCTCGAGCTGTTGTTGCAGTTGCTGGCGATTCGGCAACCCGGTGAGAAAGTCGTACTGGGACATGCGCTGCAAGCTGTTTTCGGCTTCGCGGCGCAGGTGAGTATTGCGTTCGATCGAGGCGAGCAACTGGTTGGCGGTGTTTATCCACAGCCCGAGCTCGTTCTTCTCGTTGCCGGGGAGCATGGGCAACTTGTTCTCGCTGGGGCGATCCGGGTTGATGCTGCTCAGGTGCTCGATGATCTTGGTCAGCGGCTTGGTCAGCAGCCAGTAATAGACGAGGTACAGCACCAGGCCCATGGCCAGCGCGCGCAGTACGCCGGAAATGAAGATGATCACCGAGTTGGTGATGAAGCTTTCACCATACAGGGCGGTGTCGAGCGTGATGTTCAGGTCGCCGTAGTATTCGTTGTAGGGCTCGCGGCCGACCAGGCGGGTGGTGAAGTGCTGTTCCTCGCCGAGGATCGGATCGGTCAGCCGGCGGATGGACGGTTCGGCCAGCGCTCGGCTTTTCTCGGCCAGCATCTGCTCACCGGGATGGCCGATGGAGGCCTGACGCACCGATTCATGTTGAAACAGGCCTTCGACGACCTGCATGCCCATCTCACGATCCAGGCTGTAAACCGCCTGAGTCGAGGGGTCGCGAAACATGTCGAGGATGCGCTGGGCATCGCTGGTGATCGCATGGCGGGTCTTGTAGATATCGAACACGATCTGCCCGAGGCTCAGCACCACGCCAACGGCAAGCGCGGATAACAGCACCACGCGAAGCAGTTTCACGGACAGACTGTGCTTGAGTTCCAGCTTCAAATGGCAGTTCCTTGTGCGATACCGATCGCCGGATAGGGATTGAGTATTGGCAAAGTCGTGGTGGCAGTCAAAGACCTGAGTTGCACGGCGTTTATCCAATCGTGTCGGTTGCCTGCGACACTGCGTTGTTTCGGAGACAGCCTCCAGGATTGAGTCACGCCTGTCGATCCTGACGCATCTGCCGCATGCTGCAATAGGCACCTGCAGATAAAAATGCCCCCCTGATTCGCATCAGGAGGGCATCTCTATGCAGCACCGTGCGCTTGCAGGCAAGCGTGGCGGCGGGGTCAGGCAGCGAAGTTTTTCGCCACGAAGTCCCAGTTGACCAGGTTCCAGAACGCCTCGACATACTTCGGACGGACGTTGCGGTAGTCGATGTAGTAGGCGTGCTCCCACACATCGCAGGTCAGCAGCGGGGTATCGCCTGCGGTCAGCGGGCAACCGGCGCCGATGGTGCTGGACAGTGCCAGGGAACCGTCGGCCTTCTTCACCAGCCAGCCCCAGCCGGAACCGAAGGTGCCGATGGTGACCTTGCTGAACTCTTCCTTGAACTTGTCGAAGGAGCCGAAGGCCTTGTCGATGGCCGCGGCCAGTTCACCAGTCGGTTGACCGCCGCCGTTGGGGCTCAGGCAGTTCCAGTAGAAGGTGTGGTTCCATACCTGGGCCGCGTTGTTGAAGATGCCGCCAGAGGAAGTCTTGACGATTTCTTCCAGGCTCTTGCCTTCGAACTCGGTACCGGGCACGAGGTTGTTCAGGTTCACGACATAGGTGTTGTGGTGCTTGTCGTGGTGGAACTCCAGAGTTTCCTTGGAGATATGCGGCTGCAGGGCATCGTGTGCGTAAGGCAGCGGCGGCAATTCGAAAGCCATGGTTATTCTCCTAATCAGGTCTGTTGCGATGAGCGCAAGGCCGATCACGGGCGGCCAAACATACGTCGGCGGATTTGTACCCTTTGCGACGCAGGGCAGGGATCATAGCACCGGGGCTACTGCATAACCACGCAGCAACTGTGCGGGAAAGCGGTGCTAGAGCCCTCGTCGGCGATCAAGCGGATCGCCAGTGAAACCACCTCAGGCCAGTTTCATCAACGCCACGCCAGCGAGAATGGTCAGGCAGGCCAGCAGGCGGATCGGCGGCAGGCTTTCCTTCAGCCACAGGCGGCCGATCAGCAGGGCGAACACCACACTGGTCTCGCGCAGGGCCGATATCAGCGCCACCGGTGCCAGGGTCATCGCCCAGATGACGATGCTGTAGGCGAACATCGACATGGCCCCACCCAGCAGCCCGGCACGCCAGTGTGGGCCCAGCTCGCGAACGATGCGCGGGCCGCGTTGGCCGAGAATCACCAGCGCCATCACCAGGCCGTTCACCGCGAACAGCCACAGCGAGTAGGACAACGGGTCGCCATTGGCACGGGCACCGCTGGCGTCGGACAGCGTGTAGCCAGCGATGAACAGGGCGGTCATCAGGGCGCTGAACAGCAGGCCTCCATTGGCTTTGGCGCTACCACCGCGTACCGCCATCAACCAGATGCCGGCGACCAGCACCGCCAACCCGAGCAATTGTCCGGCTGGCAGGACTTCACCCAGCAGCAGAACCGACAGTCCGGCCACCAATAGGGGAGAACTGCCCCGGGAAATGGGATAGACCTGGCCGAGGTCGCCGTATTGATAGGCGCGGCTGAGAAAGACGTTGTAGCCGATGTGCAGCAGGGCCGAGAGGATGATCCAGGGCCAGGCCGCGGCATTCGGCATGGCCACGAATGGCAGTGCCAGCAAGGCGACGGCCCCGGCGCCGATCTGGATCAACGAGGCGGTGAGAAACCGATCCAGGCCGATTTTCAGCAGCGCGTTCCAGCCCGCGTGCAGGGTCGCCGAGGCGATCACCATGAGAAAGACGCTGGTTTCCACAGAGGCTCCGGCAGGTTGCGACGAGGCACGCAGCATAGCACTGGGGCCTTGAGGCCCGACCAGGCTTAGAACCTGTTCATGATCTTTTGGCTCGACTGCACCACTTTTGACTGCAGAGCGGCGGAAGTAGACGCTCACTATGTAGGGTGGATGACGCTCTTTTCATCCACCATTGCGATTGCAGGGCGGTGGACGGGTCGGGCCGCGTAGGTGAAGCGTCGTCCACCCTTGTCATGAAGCCCACCAAATCGAGTGTCCGCTCTCGCCTTGTAGCATCCTTTTTGTTCTGTCTATAAAAGATCGTGAGCAGACGCTTACAGCGGGTTGACGATCAGTTGCCAGGCAATCGCGAACATCATCGCCGCCACGACCAGATCGATGATTCGCCAGGTCAGCGGACGAGCCAGCCACGGTGCCAGCCAGGCTGCGCCGAGCGCCAGGCACATGAACCATATCAGCGAAGCGCTGGCCGCTCCGGCTGCATAGGCCTCGGGTACTCTCTGCTGAGCGCCGAGCGAGCCGATCAGCAACACGGTATCCAGATAAACGTGGGGGTTGAGCAAGGTCACGGCCAGAGTCGCCAGCAACACTGCGCGCAGCGAGCGGGGCGTGCCGCCCTGTACCTCGAGTGCGTTCGGCCGGCAAGCGCGCAGCAGTGCCTGGGCACCGTACCAGAGCAGGAAGGCCGCGCCGCCCCAGCGGGCGATACTCAGCAGCAGTTCGCTTTGCAGCAGCAGGGTCGCCAGGCCGAAAACGCCTGCGCTGATCAGCAGGGCATCGCAGACGATGCACAGCAGCGCCACCGGCAGGTGGTGCTCGCGACGCAGGCTCTGAGCGAGGACGAAGGCGTTCTGCGCGCCAAGGGCGATGATCAGGCCGGCGGTGATCAGGAGACCGTTGCTGTAGCTTTGCCACATGACGAAAGCAATCCTTGAACGAGGGAGATGGCTATCAGTCTGCGGTGATTAGTTGTATAAGAAAAAACAATATTGCTGATCGCTCATTAGGAAAATCGATTGCTCGATTACAAGTTGCTGGCCGCTCTTGCCGCGGTCGTCGAACAGGCTGGCTTCGAACGTGGCGCCCAGGTGCTGGGACTGTCGCAATCGGCGGTGTCCCAGCGGATCAAACTGCTGGAAGCGCGCATCGGTCAGCCGGTACTGCTGCGGGCCATGCCGCCGACCCCCACCGATGTTGGCCGTCGGCTGCTCAACCATGTGCAGCAGGTGCGTCTGCTCGAACGCGATCTGCAGGAACAGGTACCGTCTCTGGAGGCGGATGGTGAAACCCAGCGGCTGCGCATCGCCGTCAATGCCGACAGCCTGGCGACTTGGTGGGCGAGGGCGGTGGCGGACTTCTGCGCCACTCATCGCGTGCTGCTGGAACTGGTCGTCGAGGATCAGGAGGTGGGCCTCAAGCGCATGCGCGCCGGCGATGTCGCTGCCTGTGTGTGCGCGGCGGAGCGGCCGGTATCCGGCGCCCGCAGCCTGCCGCTAGGTGCCATGCGCTATCGAGCCATGGCCAGCCCGGCATTCATCGCTCGACACTTTCCCGCTGGCGTCACGGCCGAGCGGCTGGCCCATGTACCGGCAATCGTGTTCGGCCCGGATGACCAATTGCAGCATCGCTACCTGAGCGAACTCGGCCTGTCGGGCAGCTTCCTGCATCACCTGTGCCCGTCCTCCGAAGGCTTCGTGCGCCTGACCGCCGAGGGTCTGGGCTGGGGCATGGTGCCCGAGCCGCAGATGCACGAGGCGCTGGCTAGTGGTGAGCTGGTCGAGCTGCTCGTCGACCGGCCGATCGATGTGCCCCTGTACTGGCACCACTGGCGCAATGGCGGCGAATTGCTCGACCGGCTCACCGGGCATCTGCAGCGGCACGCGGGCGATTATCTGGTGCCACTGGGGTAAGAACCTGTTCAAAGTCTGCTGCGCGTCGGCCATGCTGCGTTGAAGTCGGGCTCAGAATGCTCATTTACAGCAAGTAAACTGCGCTTCTTCACCCGACTTCGCCTTGCCTGGCTCTAGCTCGCGAGACTTTAAACAGGTTCTAAGTGGTCTGCTGCGACCCTGCGTCAGGCTTTATAGTGCGCCGACGAGCGAGCGGAGGACGTGATGAAGATTCTGGTCACCGGAGCAAGCGGTTTCATCGGTGGGCGCTTTGCCCGTTATGCCCTGGAGCAGGGCCTGGACGTGCGCGTGACTGGACGCCGGGAAGACGCGCTGGAGCATCTGGTACGCCGCGGCGCGCACTTCGTACTCGGTGATCTGAGCGATCCGCAGTTGGCGTTGTCACTGTGCAGCGATGTCGAGGCCGTGGTGCATTGCGCCGGCGCCGTGGGTGTCTGGGGGCGCTACGACACCTTTCATCGCGGTAACGTGCTGCTCACCGAAAACGTTATCGAGGCGTGCCTGAAACGCCGGGTTCGACGGCTCGTTCACCTGTCCTCGCCATCGATCTATTTCGATGGGCACGATCATGTCGGTCTGAGCGAAGAGCAGGTGCCGAAGCGCTTCTCCAGCCACTACGCGCGTACCAAGTTTCTCGCCGAGCAGCGCGTGTTCGGGGCCCAGGAGTTTGGCCTGGAGGTGCTGGCGCTACGCCCGCGCTTCGTCACCGGGGCGGGCGATGTGAGCATCTTTCCACGGTTGATCGCCATGCAGCGCAAGAAGCGTCTGGCGATCATCGGCAATGGCCTGAACAAGGTCGATTTCACCAGCGTGCACAACCTCAACGAGGCGTTGCTCAGCGCCTTGCTGGCCGCCGGGCCGGCGCTGGGCAAGGCTTACAACATCAGCAATGGGGCACCGGTGCCGCTCTGGGACGTGATCAATTACGTGCTGCGCCAACTGGAGTTGCCAGCGGTCACCCGGCATGTGCCGGTCGGCCTGGCGCGCAGCGTGGCGACGCTCAATGAAGGGATCTGCAGCCTCTTGCCGGGGCGCCCCGAACCGACGTTGTCACGCCTGAGCGTGGACGTGATGAGTCGCAACTTCTCTCTGGACATCAGCCAGGCGCAGCAGTATCTGGATTACGAAGCGAAAGCCGGCTTGTGGCCAGCGCTGGATGAGTTCTGTCGCTGGTGGCGGGCTCAGGCGTAGATTCTCTGGCCGCGATAAATCCGTATCGAGCTGCTTGCATGCGGCATACCGTTGTCGACGCGTGGCGTCGGCAGCTCCTCGACCATTGGTGTGTCGCTCAGTTGCGCGAGGCGCAGGCCCAGTTCGCGAGTTTCTCGGTCATTGGAGGTCAGGCAGGCGGCTAGCATGGCGGGTACTGCGTCCTGCTGGCTGAGGCGGATTTCCACCGAGAGCTCCTCACGCAAGCGGCGGCGCAGGTTCTTCATGCAGTCCAATATTTCTCGATTCAGTTCCATGTGCTACCCCGTGCTGGTGAAAAGAGGGCTGTCATTCAAGCCGGGTGATCACGACCGCCGATGTGCTGGCGGTCTTATTCGTTAGCAAGGTGTGTACCAGTTCACAGGCTGCGGAACTGGCCGGCTATACGCGGGTCTCTGTGCCCAATACGCCCCGCAGCGGTGCAACCGCTTCCAGGTGGCACGACACTGAAGCGCCACGTGCGAATCGGTATACTGCGAGGCATTCTGCCTCCACCGTGGTTTTCTCAAGGTTTTTCTACATGCGCAACGATGCCCACGACGAATTCGATGACGTGCCCAGCCTGACGCCGGATCGGCGTGATCAGGATGATTTCGACCCCGAGCCGCAGCCCTATGTGCGTGCTGGCGCGCCTGCCAAGGCTGCCGCCGCGCCGCGTGCTGCCAGTACCGGCCCGCTGTGGGCGCTGGTTGGCGCGTTGAGCATCGCCCTGGGCGGCGTGGGCTGGTGGAGCTTCCAGCAGATCAGCCTGATGGAGCAGCAATTGGTCGCGACCCAGGAAAGCTTCGCGCGTATCAGTGAAGAGGCGGCAGGCCGCATCCAGGATATTTCCGGCAAGGTGGTGGCGGCTGAATCCAGCGTCACCAGCGGCAGCGAGGCGCTGAAGCTGCAGGTACGCCAGTTGGAGAACAAGGTCGCCGAGCTGACCAAGCAGCAGCAGGCTGCTGGCGGCCAGCAGAGCGGGCAGGACAAGCGCATCGAGCAACTGGCCGCCGATCTCAAGGCTCAGCAGGGCGACAGTGGCAAGTACGCTGACGGGCTGAAGGCGCTGGGCGGCGAGCAGGGTACGCTGAAGAGCGAACTGGTTGCCGTGAAGAGCGAGCTGGCCACGCTGAAGAGCGGCCAGGCGGATGCCGGCAAGCTGGCAGCGCAGGTCAAGAGTCTGGCTGGTGACGTCGAGGCGCTGAAGAAGGCCGGCAACTCCAACCAGGCCATCGACCGCCTGGAGCAGGATCTGCTGGTGCTCAAGAGCCAGTTGGACAATCGTCCGGCTGCCAGCGGTAACAGTACCGCCGAGTTCGATGCGTTCCGCGCGCAGACCACGCGTAGCGTCAATACCCTGCAGGCGCAGATTCAGAACCTGCAGCAGCAGATCGACGCCCGCTAGGATGATCCATCGACGTGCCGGGTGACGTACCTGGTGCCGATACGAAAAGGCCCGCGTGAGAACGCGGGCCTTTTTCATGGTCATCCCTGGCGGCCACCCTTCGGGTCGTCGCAAGCGACGTTAAAAATGGCTCCCGACCATTTCTTATTGCGCAGCGGAAAATTACAGACGCGGGTAATCGATGTAACCAACGGGGCCGGATCCGTAGAAGGTTTCGTTGTGCGCCTCGTTCAGCGCTGCGCCCTGGCGCAGGCGTTCCGGCAGATCCGGGTTGGCGATGAAGGGCACGCCGAATGCCACGGCGTCGGCCTTGCCGCTGGCCAGCCAGGCATTCGCCTGATCCTTGGAGAAGCGTTCGTTGGCGATGAACACACCGCCGAAGGCTTCCTTCAGGCTTGGCGACAGGCTGTCATCGGCTTCCCGCTCGCGGGCGCAGAGGAAGGCGATGTTACGTTTGCCGAGCTCGCGGGCCACGTAGGTGAAGGTTTCCGTGCGGTTGGAATCCCCCATGTCATGGCTGTCCGCGCGGGGTGCCAGGTGCACGCCCACGCGGCCTGGTTCCCATACGCTCAGCACTGCATCGGTGACTTCCAGCAGCAGGCGTGCGCGGTTTTCCAGGGAGCCGCCATAGTTGTCGGTGCGCTGGTTGGTGCTGTCCTGCAGGAACTGATCGAGCAGGTAGCCGTTGGCCGCATGGATTTCCACGCCGTCGAAACCGGCAGCCTTGGCGTTTTCCGCGCCCAGACGGTAGGCGTCGACGACGTCGGCGATTTCTTCGGTTTCCAGGGCTCGTGGGGTGACGTAGTTCTTCGTCGGGCGAATCAGGCTGACGTGGCCGGCAGGCTTGATGGCGCTGGGAGCCACCGGCAGTTCGCCGTTCAGGTACGACGGATCGGAAATCCGTCCCACGTGCCACAGTTGCAGAACGATCTTGCCGCCGTTGGCGTGCACGGCCTTGGTCACTCCGCTCCAGCCACGTACCTGGTCATCGGACCAGATGCCCGGGGTGTTCGGGTAGCCCACGCCCATGGGGGTGACCGAAGTGGCTTCGCTGATGATCAGGCCGGCCGAGGCGCGCTGCACGTAGTACTCGGCCATCAGGGCGTTGGGTACGCGGCCCTCGTCGGCGCGGCAGCGGGTCAGGGGCGCCATGATGATGCGGTTGGCGAGTTGCAGATCGCCGATCTTGATGGGGTCGAACAGTGTGGTCATGGTCAGGATCCTCGGGTCATTCGCTGAATACGGGTTGAGGTGCGGGTGTACGGGTAGAAAAACTCAGCAGAGTGGCGATCAGTGCCAGACCGGCCAGCACGGCGGCCGCCAGCGGCACGCTGGTGAGGCCATAACCGCCAGCGATGACCAGCCCGCCGACCCAGGCGCCCAGGGCATTGCCCAGGTTGAAGGCGCCGATGTTCAGGGTCGAAACCAGGGTGGGTGCGGCGGCGCCGTAGGTCACCACGTTGACTTGCAGGGCAGGCACGGCGGCGAAGGCGGCCACGGCCCAGATAAACAGGGTGATTTCCGCCGGGATCAGCGCCTGGCTGCTCCAGCTGAACAGGGTGGAGACCACTGCCATGGCGACGAACACGCCGAGCAGGGTGCGCTTCAGGTTGCGGTCGGCGAGGCGTCCACCGAGTACGTTGCCCAGGGTCAGGCCGAGGCCGATCAGCAACAGCGTCCAGGTCACGCCTCTGGGCGAAACGCCAGTGACCTCGCCAAGCAGCGGGGCGATATAGGTGAACAGGGCGAACATCGAGGCAGCGAACAGCGCCGTGGTGCTCAGCGCCAGCCACAGGCCACCGCCACCCAGGGCGGCGATTTCACTGCGCAGGTTGGCGCGCGGTTCATCAGTGCGGCGCGGCAGTGCCATCCACAGGCCGATCAGTGCTATCACGCCGATCAGGGTCACCGCCCAGAAGGTCGAGCGCCAGCCAGCGGCTTGCCCCAGGGCGGTACCCAGGGGCACGCCCAGTACGTTGGCCAGGGTCAGACCGGTGAACATCATCGCCACTGCCGAGGCGCGGCGATTGGCCGGCACCAGGCTGGCCGCCACCACCGAACCGATGCCGAAGAACGCGCCGTGACACAGGGCGGTGATCACCCGGGCGATCATCAGCATGCTGTAGTCACTCGCCAGGGCGCAGAACAGGTTGCCGACGATGAAGATGCTCATCAGCGAGAGCAGGGCGGCCTTGCGTGGCCAGCTGGAAGTGACCAGCGCCATGAAGGGGGCGCCGAGGGCCACACCCAGGGCATAGCCAGTGACCAGCCAGCCGGCACCGGGAATCGAGACGCCGAGATCGGCGGCGACCTCGGGCAGCAGCCCCATGATGACGAATTCGGTGGTGCCGATGGCGAATGAGGATAAGGCGAGAACGAGTAAGGCTGCGGGCATGCCATCAGTTCCTGGAAAGAGGTTGTGGTTCAGAGTTCTTGGCCGATCAGGCGAAGGAAAGTGGCGATGGTTTCGTCGTTGCGCTTGAAGAAATGCCATTGACCGACCTTGCGGCTGGTCACCAGGCCGGCCCGCTGCAGAGTCGCCAGATGGGCAGATACCGTGGATTGCGACAGACCGGTGCGCTCGTCGAACTTGCCGGCACACACGCCGATGTCGAACGGGTGATCCTGCTCGGCGAAATGCGCCTCTGGCTCCTTGAGCCAGCGCAGTATGTCCCGGCGTACCGGGTGGGCCAGGGCCTTGATCACTTCGTCCAGATCGATGTCGTCGGTGCTCATCGGTTTTCCTGATGGGGGTGCAACGCTATATCGCGATGCAGCGAACTTTATATCGGGACTTGGCGATATACAGATCGTTCAGGCGGATAATGCATATCGACCGGCGTGATGGGAGGGGCCCTCGCTAGCGGCGTGCCGAGGCTCTAAGAACCTGTTCACGATCTTTCGAGCAATGACAGCAGAAAGGCGGGAGCGGACGCTCACTCCGTAGGGTGGATGACGCTCTTTTCATCCACCAGCCCGTAGGATGGGTGAAACCCATCAATTTCCGATGGGTTTCACCCATCCTACGACCGTCCGCTTGCGCCACATTGCCGCCGATCTATAGGGATACGGGTTCCTGTTTGCCAAGTGCACAAAGATCGTGAACAGGCTCTAACAGCTACCTGCGTTGCCATCGCGGCGTTAAAAACAGGCTGGATCGCCAGCCCGGTCAAAATGCTCATTTACAGCTTGTAAACTCCGCTTTCTCGCCTGTTTTTGCCTTGCGCTGACTGCCTCGCCGACGTTTTCAACAGCCTGTTAAGCTTTACGCCATGAACTACCTCGCACATTTGCACCTGGGCGGTAACGCGCCCGCCGAATTGCTCGGCAGCCTGTATGGCGATTTCGTCAAAGGGCCACTGAGCGGGCAATGGCCGGCGTCCATCGAGGCGGGTATTGCCCTGCATCGGCGTATCGACGCCTTTACCGACAGCCATCCGTTGCAGGCGCGGGCGCGGGCACGCTTTCCCGCCGAGCGGAGGCGGGTTGCCGGGATTCTCCTCGATCTGTTCTTCGATCACTGCCTGGCGCGAGACTGGCAGCGCTACAGCGAGCAACCTCTGCAGCAGTTCACGGCGCGCGTCTACGGGGTTCTGGCTGCCGAGCTGCGTTTACCTGGCAATCTGCAACGCATGGCACCGCGCATGGCGGCCCAGGACTGGTTAGGCAGCTACCGGGAATTCGAGGTGCTGGAGCAGGTGATCGCCGGTATGTCCCGGCGCCTTTCCCGGCCTGGCTTGTTGGACGGTGGCCTGGAGGATCTGCGTCGTCTGTACGAGCCGCTGAGCGAGGACTTCAGTGCTTTCTATCCGGCGCTGATGGTCTTCGCGCGCGAACAGCGCGAGCAGTTGTAGTCAGTCTTCGCTCTGCAGGCCGAGCCGTTCGAGCAATGCAGGATTGAGCTTGTTGCGTCTGGCGCCTTCGAGGTGCGCGCGCAGGCGATCGGCTGCACCGAGGCGGTCGCCGCGTTCGATCAGGTCGAGAATTTCCAGATGCTCCAGCACCTGCTTCTGCCGCAGTGGGCGGGGCAGATCCACGCTGTATTCGACCAGACGCCGCAAGCCATTGAGGCGTTTCAGCGATTGCAGCAGAAAGCGATTGCCCGAGAAGCCGGCGAGGATCTCGTGGAATTTGGAGTTGGCCTCGAACAGCTCCTGAGTGGTCATGCTCAGGTAGCCGCTGCTGGCGATGTATTCCTGTTGCTGGCGACACAGCGCCAGCACTTTCTGGTCGACCTGAAAGGTCGGTGAGAGCAGGCCGGCCGGCTCGATGGTCACCCTGAAGGTGAAACTTTCCTCGTAGGCCTCTACCGAGTCGATCACCGGCAGCATTCGCCAGCCCTGGCCCGTGCGCTGCTCGGCCCAGCCTTCCTGCTGCATGCGCAGCAACGCCGAGCGCAGTTCGGTGCGCGAGATGCCGAACTGGCGCATCAGGTCGATTTCGGTGAGGTGCTCGGGCAGTTGCCTAGACAGGCGCAGCTCGACGAATTTCATGTACACCGAATCCTCTTCGGCTTCGGCGATCTCCAGTACCAGATCATTGAGATCGTCGGCCGCCCGAGCAAGGAAGAAACCACGGTTACGGTCGTACTTGAGCATGCCGCGCTCGGTGAGATGGCTCAGTACGAATTTCACCGGTGTGCGCGAGGTGTTCAAGGTCTGCGCCAGCTGTGATTCCGCCAGGTGATGGCCAACGGGCAGGCGCTCGCGGCGAACGTAGGCGATGACCTCGCGGGCGACGCGTTTCTGTAGGGCAGTGAGAGCCATCGAGTGAGTGTTTTCCTGAGCCATGGCGGTGGCGTTGATTCTCCGTGGGGGCACTACCGGTCTGGCTGAACGTGCCAGTCAGGCACTGCATTCTGCTACGTAATCTGCCTCGCGCAAAGGTGCTGTAGCGAACCGTTACTTTAAACGTATATTGTTTTTTGTTTCGATTAAGATCAATATTGTCTTCCCTGATATACCGGTAAGGCCCGTTACAGAGCGCTATTTGTTGGTTTTTATCGGCTGTATGAGCTTTGTTGCGATAAAAGGCATGACCGCTTGCCGTGCTTCCACTTCTCTCCAATGCCCGGCGGGGTTCGATCGTCACTCGCATCGGCGCACCCGATCGAGACTCAGGCCAGCAGGCTCTTTTCTTGCGGGGCGCTCCTCCACCGGGGTTACCGCCGCACTGCAGTTGCATGTACCTAAGGGGAAACAATGTTCAAAGGCCACTGGCTGAATTACCTGGGAACGCCACTGGTCGGCGCTATCGGTGCCCTGATCGCCAGCGCCATCGGTTGGCCGCTGCCGTGGATGATCGGTTCGCTGGTCGCGGTAATCCTGGTGCGCTGCACCACCGCCTGGCAGTTGCAGGTACTCCCTGGAGGTCGCAAGTTCGGGCAATGGATCATCGGTATCGGCATCGGCCTGCACTTCACGCCGGCGCTGGTCGAGCAGATTGCCGGGCACCTGGTGCCGATCATCATCGGTGCGTTCATCACCGTACTGAGCAGCATCATCGGCGTATGGTTCATGCGCCGCACCGGGGAAACCGCAGCGACGGCCTACTTCTCCAGCATGCCTGGCGGTTCGACGGAGATGGTCAACCTCGGGGCTCGCAACGGCGCGGAGCTTACCCGGGTCGCCGCGGCGCAGAGCCTGCGGGTAGTCGCGGTCGTGCTGCTGGTACCCGCGCTGTTCAAGTTTCTGGTCGGTGACGGCGAGGCCTTCCCACACCCCATCCATGCCGACTGGCCCTGGCTGGCGCTGATCCTGCCACTGGCGGGGACGGCGGGCTGGTTGATGCAGCGTTTCAGGCAGCCGAATGCCTGGTTGTTCGGGCCGCTGCTGGTCAGTGCGGTTATCAGCATCGGCTTCGATCTGCACAGCACCCTGCCCGCAGGCGCCAGCCAGGCCGGGCAGTTGATGATCGGCAGCGCACTGGGTTGTTTCTTCAATCGCGCCTTCTTCCGCTACGCGCCTTCGTTTCTGGCCCGCACCCTGCTCACCACGCTGGCGATGATGCTGGTGGCGTTCCTGGCAGCGGTGCTGATCGGCTGGGGGAGCGGGTTGGGTTTCCAATCCCTGACCCTGGGCATGATGCCGGGCGGGATCGCCGAAATGAGTCTGACGGCGGAAACCCTGCAACTGGCGGTGCCGCTGGTTACCGCGATGCAGGTGGTTCGGCTGTTCGTGGTGTTGTTTCTCGCCGAGCCGATCTTCAGGCGTTGGCAGCGACAGAGCGAGCGCAGGTGCCCCTGATGGCGTTTCATCCTTCCGTTCTCGGCCGTCTGTAGCGCCGGATCAGTGCTTTCTCCAGTTCGGCGATGCAGAACAGCAGGGCGCCGGCCGCCAGTACCCGCAGCCATTCGCTGGCGCTCAGACCGGTAGCGCCGAACACCTGTTGCAGCGGCGGGGCGTAGGTGAACAGCAGCTGCAGCACCACGCAGGCGGCAATGGCGATCAGTACGGCGGGGTTGCCCAGCAGCCCTTCGCGGTTGAGCACCGAGTCGAAGATGTGGCGGCTGTTGAACAGGTAGAAGATCTCGCACATCACCACGGTGTTGACGGCGATGGTGCGCGCGCTTTCCAGGCTGGTGCCGCGTTCCAGCTCCCAGAGGAACAGGCCCAGGGCGCCGGCCATCATCAGCACCGAGACCATCAGCACGCGCCAGACGAAGAACCCCGACAGCAGCGGTTCGGCGGGATCGCGCGGGGCGCGCTTCATCAAGCCGCTCTCCGAGGGTTCGAAGGCCAGGGCCAGGCCCAGGGTGCTGGAGGTGACCATGTTGATCCACAGCACCTGCACCGGGGTCAGCGGCAGGGTCAGCTGGAACAGGATCGCGCTGATGATGATCAGCGCTTCGCCGCCGTTGGTGGGCAGCATGAACAGGATGAATTTCTTCAGGTTGTCGTAGATCGCCCGGCCTTCGCGCACCGCCCCGGCGATGCTGGCGAAGTTGTCGTCGGCCAGCACCACCTCGGCGGCTTCCTTGGCCGCTTCGGTGCCCTTGCGGCCCATGGCCACGCCGACGTCGGCGCGTTTCAGGGCGGGCGCGTCGTTGACCCCGTCGCCGGTCATCGCCACCACCTGGCCGCTGGCCTGCATGGCCTGCACCAGGCGCAGCTTGTGTTCCGGGCTGGCGCGGGCGAACACCTCGACGGTGGACAGCACCTGGGCCAGGCGCTGGTCGTCGAGCAGTTCGATCTCGGCACCGGTCATGGCCGGGCGGTCGATGCCGATGCCCAGTTGCGCGCCGATGGCGCGGGCGGTGTCGACATGGTCGCCGGTGATCATCCGTACCGAGATGCCGGCCCGGCGGCATTCGGCGACCGCGGCGATGGCTTCCTCGCGTGGCGGATCGATGATGCCGACCAGGGCCAGCAGGCTGAAACCCTGCTCGACGTCGGCGATGTTCAGGCTGCGTTGTTCGGCCGGCGCCGTACGCGCGGCGATGGCCAGCAGGCGCAGGCCGCGGGCGGCCAGGTCGGTGGCCTGGCGGCGCCAGTAATCGGCGTCGAGTGGCTGTTCACTGCCGTCGCCGCCGCGCTGGCTGGCGCACATCTCGAGAATGCGTTCCGGTGCGCCCTTGAGGTAGATGATGCCGTGGCCCTCATGGTCATGGTGCAGCGTGGCCATGAAACGGTGTTCGGACTCGAAGGGAATGACGTCGCTGCGCGGCAACTGGCCGTGCAGTTCGGCAACGTCCAGGCCGGTCTTGAGCGCCAGGGTCAGCAGGGCGCCCTCGGTCGGGTCGCCGTGCAGCAGCCAGTGGCCGTCGTTGTCCTGTTGCAGCCGGGCATCGTTGCACAGTAGGGCTGCACGACCGATTTCCTGCAGTTCGGCATCACCGTCGCCGACCGCCTGGCCGTGGCGCTGGAAGCCACCCTCGGGCGCGTAGCCGACGCCGCTGACATCGACGATGGAGGTGGCGCTGACCACACGCTGCACGGTCATTTCGTTGCGCGTCAGGGTGCCGGTCTTGTCCGAGCAGATCACCGTCACCGAGCCGAGGGTCTCCACCGCCGGCAGGCGCCGCACGATGGCGTTGCGCTTGGCCATGCGCTGCACGCCGAGGGCGAGGATCACGGTCATGATCGCCGGCAGGCCTTCGGGGATCGCCGAGGCGGTCAGCGCCACCACCATCATGAACATGTCCGCCGCCGGCTGGCCGCGCCACAGGGTGCCGAGGACGAAGGTCGCCGCGCCGAACAGGACGATGGCCAGGGCCAGCCAGCGGCTGAACCGGTCGATCTGCCGCAGCAGCGGCGTGGACAGGCTTTGCACCTGGCGCAGCAGGGTGCCGATACGCCCCAGTTCGGTGTCGACCCCGGTGGCGACCACCAGGCCGACGCCCTGGCCACTGCTGACCAGGGTGCCGGAATAGGCCATGCCGCGGCGGTCGCCGAGGGCGGCGTCGGGCGCCACGGCGTCGACGGATTTCTCCACCGGCACCGACTCCCCGGTGAGGGCGGCTTCCTCGACGTTGAAATTCTTCACGCTGAGCAGGCGCAGGTCGGCCGGCACCTTGTCGCCGGAGGCCAGCAGCACCACGTCGCCGGGCACCAGTTGCTCGGCGGGGATCTCCCGGCGTTCGCCGCCACGCAGCACCATGGCATGGGCCGAGAGCAGGTCGCGGATGGCATCCAGGGCGTTCTCGGCCTTGCCTTCCTGGATGAAGCCGATGACTGCGTTGACCAGCACCGCGACGAGGATCACCGTGGTATCCAGCCAGTGGCCCAGCAGTGCGGTGACCAGCGACGCGGCGAGCATCATATACAGCAGCACATTGTGGAATTGCGCCAGCAGGCGGCGCAGGGGGCCACGGCGTTTCGGCGGTGGCAGACGGTTGGCGCCGTGCTGGTGCAGGCGCCGGGTGGCTTCGTCCTGGCTCAGGCCATCGTTGCCGCTGGCCAGTTCGTCCAGCGCATGTTGTTTATCCAGGGCATGCCAGCGGTGCTCTGCAGCGGCGGGGTTTCGCTGGGGCATGTCGGTGTTCTCCATTGGTTTGCATGGGGGCAACGGTAGCCCGGCTGCCTGCCCGCGGTCTGACCTGGATCAAGATTCGACGCCGCGTTACGGCGTTCAATGGGTATGAACCCAGGGTCAGCGAGGTGACCAACAATGAAAAAACTACTGGTGGCAACCGACCTCTCGGAACGCTCCGCGCCAGCTGTGCAGCGTGCTGCACAGCTGATGCACAAGCAGGGCGGCGGCGAATGGACGTGGTTGCATGTGGTGGATGACGATGCGCCCGAAGACTTTGTAACGGCACATGTGCAGCGTGCCGAGGCGCTGTTGCAGGAGCAGGCACAGCAGGTCGCCGAGCAGGCAGGCAGCCGTCCGCGGGTTCTCGTCTTGCGGGGGCAGGTGGAGCAGGTCATCACCGAGATCGCCGAACAGTTGCAGCCCGATCTGATCCTGGTCGGCCAGCATCGGCCTGGTCGTCTGCTCGACCTGTTCAGAGGTACCACGGTGGCGCGCCTCATCCGTGCATGCCATGTGCCGGTATTGCGTGTGGCCAACGAGGTGCGGGGGGACTATGCGCATACCCTGCTGGCGCTGGATCTGTCGCCGGCTTCGCTGCAGGCCTTGCAGCGTGCCCGCGAGCTGGATCTGCTCGACCTCGAGCACTGCGACGCGGTCTATGCCATCACGCCGATCCCGGTGAGTGTGGTGGCCGAAGTGGGCAACGACCGACGCTTGCTGCAGGCCCAGGCCCGCGAGGCGCGCGAGCAACTGCTGCGCGGCCTGGAGGGGGTTGGCGTGAGCTTTCCCGAAGCACGTCTGCACTTACCTCTGGGCGAGCCGGGGCATGCCCTGGAGCTGGTGCGCAAGGAGACCGCGGCGGATCTTCTGGTGATGGGCACCCATGCCCGCCAGGGGATTCAGCGTTTTCTGCTCGGCAGCATTGCCAGTCGTATGCTGGCGGACAGCCACGGCGACGTGCTGGTGGTGCCACCGCACGCCTGACTCAGGCGGCCTGCTGCACAGTGGCTTCGCCATACAGCGCCTGAGCGACGGCCGCCTGGGCGCGACGGGCCAGTTCGTTGCGATTGCCTGACTGGCTGTCGATGGGCTCCAGCAACTGGATCTGCACCTCGGCGATATCGCTGCTCATCAGGCGCAGCAGGTGCGAGAGCATGTCGTCATCACCGATGAAGGGCGCCACAGGACACACCTGCCCATCACGCAGGTAACGGATGGCCACCGGCTGCAGATCGATGCCGCTTTCGATGGCGCTGCTCAGCAGGCGGCCGTGAAAGGTACGCAGCGCCGTTCCATCACAGGTGGTGCCCTCGGGAAAGATCAGCAGATGCCGACCGCTGTTCAGGTGCCGCCCCAGTTGCTGGTTCAGCAAGCCGCCATCGCCCGCGCCGCGCCGAATGAACAGCGTGCCGGCCCTGTGCGCCAGCCAGCCGGCTACCGGCCAGGTGCGCACCTCGGCCTTGGACAGGAACGACAGCGGTGCCAGCATGCCGATCAGCGGAATGTCCGTCCAGGAGATGTGATTGCTCAGCCACAGCATGGGCTTTTGTGGAAGTTGCCCGTGGACGCTGACGCGAAACGGCAGGGCGTTGCCGAGGCGGGCGAGGAGCCAGCGAGTCAGGCGCTGGCGCAACCCCATTAGGTCACGGCGGCTCAGGCGTTCGATGGGAGCCAGTAGGGCGGCGAGCAGAGTGGCTACAGCGATTACCGCCAGCAGGCGGGTCAGGCGCACATACAAACGCAGTTTGCTCATCGGTGTTTCTGACCTGCTAAGGCTAGTAGTCGGAGGGGCCCTGATCGAGAACTGGCAGCGACCGGCGCGGCATTATCTACCGCGCATGGCCGCCATCGACAAGCGTCTTCTCAGAGCCTGTCCATGATCTTTGTGTACTTGGGAACCCATATGCCTATGAATGACGGCAATAAGGCATAAGTAGGGTGGATGACGCTCTTTTCATCCACCAGCCCGTAGGATGGGTGAAACCCATCAATTTCCGATGGGCTTCACCCATCCTACGACCGTCCGCTTGCGCCACTTTGCTGTCATTGCACATGAAATTTCGTCGAAAGATCGTGAACAGGTTCTTAGACCGCTGCCTTGAAATGCCGCGCATAACGCGGGCACAGTTCGTCGCGCTTGAGCAGGATGAACACGTCGGCGACCTGGAAATCCTTGTCCCAGCACGGCTCGCCGCAGACTTTCGCACCCAGGCGCATGTAGGCTTTGAGCAGTGGTGGCATCTCGGCGATGACGTTACCTGACAGCTCCAGAGCAGGCAGTGGCGTTTTCGGTTCTGCGCGCAGATTTTCGGTGCACAGGTAGCGTTCGCGCAGACGCTGCATGATCGCCTGCGCCTGGATGCCGCCGTCCTGCATGGGAATGCTGGCGCAGCCCATCAGGTAGCGATAACCGCCCTCGTTGAGTACCTCGGCCAGCTCGGCCCAGAGCACGGCGATGGTACCGCCATTGCGGTAGGCGCTGTCCACGCAGGTGCGGCCGATCTCCAGCACCGGCCCTTGCAGGTGACGCAGGCCATGCAGGGCGAATTCCTCTTCGCTGTAGAAGCGCCCGAGGCCGGCGGCTGCCTGGTGGTCGAGCAGGCGCGTAGTCGCCACCAACTCGCCGCTGTTCAGGTCACGTACGCCGATGTGCCGGCAGTGCAGGTCATAGTCATCCATGTCCAGACCCAGTTCGGCGCCTTTCAGCTTGGCGTCGAACTCGGCGCTGAATACACGGAAGCGCAGGGCCTGTGCCTCGCGCAAGGCGCACGGAGTGGTCAGGCGCTCGGCCTGCAGACGACGGGAAGTGGTGCTGCGCGCGGGTGCCATGGCGTTCTGGGTCATGCCTTACCTCCGTTGCGGGTCGGGGCAGCGCTGCTGCTCACTCGAACCGGATTGGCCTGCTGACCTGAGTAAACTCAGGAAACAAACGCAGGCTAGGCAGGGCTGGTGTCACCACTGTGAAGCTTTGGTGATGCTTGTGTGACAGCCCCCGCGGAGGGCACATCGGTGCTGGCGAACGATCGGGTTCAGTCTTGCCGCAACCTTGCTTACCATGTGCGACCGATAGCCTTTGAGCGCACGCACCGAATGTTCTTCATCAGAAACCTGGGTTTGCCCTTCATCCTCATAGCCGGTGGCCTGGTCGCGCTGATGGGCCTGGTGTTGCTGTCCCAGCAGAGCGGCTCGTTCGCGTCCTGGGCGCAGACCGCGCGGGCGATTTTTCCCTGGATGATCCTGCTGCCGGCGTGCGGTGCGTTGTGGGCCACGCAGCGGTTGCTGCAGATCTGGCGCTGGCGCCGCGGCACCCTGGATGGCGGCTGTGAGCGCTGCACGGGCGTGATGGCAGGCGACCGCTGCCGGATGTGCGGCCAGCGGCGTTGATTTGCCATGCGCACCGCGCTTTGCAAGGCGTACCCGGACGGCTATCGTGGCGCATCCCCACCTCTCTGCCGAGATGCCATGTGCCCGTCGTCCCATTTTCCTTCTGTGCGTGATTGATGGCCGGTCAGGTATTTCCCTGGCGGGAAGGTAATCGCTTCACCCTGCTCAACGATGGGCCGGTCTTTTTCCCGCGGATGATCGCGTGCATCGACGCCGCCCTTGAGACGGTCGAGATCGAGCAGTATCTGGTGGTCAGTAGTGCCTGCACCGACGCCCTGTTACGTGCCCTGTGCGAGGCCGCGCGACGCGGCGTGACGGTGCGTTGCCTGTTCGATGCCTTCGGCTGCCAGGGCCTCAGTCTGCGCGACCGCCAATCGATGCTCGATGCCGGCGTACAACTGCGCTGGTACAACCCGCTGCGCTGGCGCCGTGGCATGCGCAACCTGTACCGCGATCACCGCAAATTACTGGTGATCGACGAGCGAACCGCCTTTGTAGGTGGAACCGGTTCCACCGATGAGTTCTGGACGCCCGGCGAGCCGGTGAGCGCCTGGCATGAAGTGATGGTGGAAATCGACGGGCCGCTGGTGGCCGACTGGCTGCAACTGTTCGACCGCCAGTGGCAGGCCAACAATGCCCGGTTCGCCTGGCGCCCGTACCTCACACCGCATCGCAAGCCGCTGCCCCATCTGCCGCCAGCCGGGCCGGGCTGGGGCAGGGTCGCCTATGCCGATGCCCGTCAGCATCGCGACATCCTGCAATCGCTGATCCGTGCACTGAACGGTGCGCAACGGCGCGTGTGGCTGGCCACCCCGTACTTTTTGCCCACCTGGAAAGTCCGCCGTGCGCTGCGCAAGGCAGCGGCGCGGGGCGTCGACGTTCGCCTGCTGCTCAGTGGCCGGCACACCGATAACCCGCCCGTGCGCTTTGCCGGGCAGCGTTACTACCCGCGGCTGCTCAAGGCGGGCGTGCGTATCTTCGAGTTTCGTCCGCGTTTCCTGCATCTGAAGATGGTGCTGGTGGACGACTGGAGCAGCGTCGGTTCCTGCAACTTCGACCACTGGAACCTGCGCTTCAACCTCGACGCCAACGTCGAGACCCTGGATGCGGACTTCACCCAGGCGGTGCTGCAGAGTTTCGAAACCGATTTCCCGCAGAGTCGCGAGGTCGATTTGCAGATGTGGCAGGCGCGGCCGTTCTGGAAACGTCTGCGTCAGCGCCTGTGGGGCTGGCTGGATCGCCTGGTGGTCAATCTGCTCGATCGGCGTCGTTGATACGAGCCAGCATGCGCAGGTAAAGGCGTATGGCCTGCGGGTTAATCTTCCGGTATCTGATCCGTATTCAACTCCCATAAGACATCGAGAACGTGCTGCGTCGAGCGTTCCAGATCTTTGCTTCGATGGGCGATCCCGAGTTGTCGCCACAGCGTAGGATGTATGGAGCGCATGAGGATTCTTGCGTCGGGTTGCGGTGTCGACGCTTCGTGGGGAAGCAGCGTTGCGCCATATCCCGCAGCGACGAGACTTTTGATCGCATCGTTGTAGTTCAACTGAATACGAGGTACCGGCTGCTTTTCAGCATGGACAAACCAGTCGGCAACCAGCCTCGATAGCTGAGTACTTTTGTCATTCAGAATCAGCGGTTGATCCACCATCCATTCTGGCGTCACCCTATCGGGGCAATCCCAGCGAGCGGGTACGAAAGCCATCACGGGATCACGTCTCCACGGCTCGATATGCAGGTTTTTAACGGCTGACTGCGGCAGTGCGACCAAGCCAATTTCCAATTGGCCCTCGGCAAGGTTCTTCAGTGTTTCCTGTGATGTCAGTACGGATACCTGAACATCTATTGCCGGGTGGCGCTCGCTCAATATCTCCAACGCCTGCGGCAACAGTTGGGCGAGTGCGCCTGTAGAGGCGCCTAGTCGTACACGTCCGGTCAGTCCTTGCACCTGTCGCTTTACTTCGTCCAGCGCTTGCTCGGCATCCGCCAGTAAGCGGCGTGCACGTTCAATCAATGTGTAGCCAATCGCAGAGGGCTGAATGTTTCCTCGAGTACGGGTGAGGAGCTTGCCGCCAACACGCGATTCCAGCTCCGATATATGCAGGCTGACGGTTGGCGGCGCGAGATTCAGCAGTGTGGCCGCTTCGGCAAACGAACCCAAGTCAGCGACGGCAACCAGTGTGCGCAGGCGATCCAGGCTGATTTCACGCATCAGTAGCTCGATTCAGAAAATATGAATTATAGGTTTTATAAATTCAACTTTTACAACTTTATTGGTTCTTGGAGGATGAGATTTCTTCTCCAAGAGTTGAAGACTCATGAAATATCCGACTGTATTTATCGACGGCGACCAAGGCACCACCGGCTTGCAGATTCACCAGCGTCTGCGTAATCGAAGCGATCTCAAGTTGATAACGCTGGCTCCCGAGCATCGTAAGGACTCCAGGCGTCGTGCCGAGGCCATCAATACCTGTGATTTTGCGATTCTTTGCTTGCCCGATCCGGCGTCCCGTGACGCTGTGGCAGCTATTGAAAACCCTGATGTCAGGGTCATTGATGCAAGTTCCGCGCATCGTACTCATCCAGATTGGATCTATGGCTTTGCCGAGATGGATTCCGGACAGCCTCGGCGAATCGCGATGGCGAACCGGGTCAGTAACCCAGGTTGCTACCCCACTGGCGCGATTGGATTGCTAAGACCATTGTTGAGAGCTGGCTTAGTGCGACGAGATTATCCCGCGGTCATCCATGCCGTATCCGGGTATTCCGGGAAAGGCCGAACCGGCATTGATGAGTACGAAGGAGAGCAGTCCATACTGGCTCCGGCATTTCAGGTCTATGGTCTTGGCCTCGCTCATAAGCATGTTCCGGAAATTCAGCAGCAAAGTGGGCTGACAGAGCGGCCTGTCTTCGTGCCTGCCTATGGGGCCTTTCGGCAGGGCATCGTGCTAACCGTTGCACTGCACAGCCGCTTTCTAGCCGAGGGCGTCAACGCCCGGCAGCTACATGAGTGCCTAGAAATGCACTACCGCGCTACGAAGCACGTTCAAGTAATGCCGAGGCATGAGGCGAATGAGCTGACTCATCTGGATCCTCAATCACTCAATGGAAGCGATGGAATGCGACTAGCCATCCTGGATAACGAGGGATCGGGACAGGTTTTACTGGCGGCAGTTTTCGACAATCTTGGGAAGGGAGCAGCCGGGGCTGCGGTGCAGAATTTAGATCTGATGATGAGTGGTGTGTGAGCGGAGTGATCTGCAGGTGTATCTGGGTATCGCTTTCTACAGACAGTGGGCATCTCCCAGTAGGGAGTTCGTGGGGATCAGATGTCCTCGATTGCTGCGTTCGCCCAGCTACTCCAGTAGCCGGGCGAACGGCGCTATCGCCGCTTAGCGGTAGCGTTCCAGCCAATGGGCGTAGGGGGCTGGCAGTGTCCAGGAGGCTTTGTCGACGCCCAGTTCCTTGGCGGCGAAGTATGGCCAGTGCGGGTCGGCCAGGTGGGCGCGGCCGATCGAGACCAGGTCGAGGTGGCCGGCTTTCAGCGCGTCTTCCGCCAACTGCGGCGCACCGAAGCCCCAGGCGGAGGTTACGGGCAGGTCGGCTTCGCGGCGCACGCGCTCGGCGATGGGGCCCATGAATGCCGGGCCCCATGGGATGTTGGTATCGGGGATGGTAAAGCCGACGCTGACGCTCAACAGATCCAGGCCGCCAGCCTTGAAGCGGCGAGCCAGTTCGATGGATTCGTCGAGGGTCTGCTCGTCACGGCCGTCGTACTCGAGCACTCCGAAGCGGGCGGTCAGCGGCAGGTGCTCCGGCCAGACTTCGCGGACGGCGGCGAGGGTTTCCAGCATGAAGCGGCTGCGGTTTTCGAAGCTGCCACCGTAGGCATCGGTGCGCTGGTTGGAGTGCTCGGAGAAGAAGCTCTGGCCCAGGTAGCCGTGGGCGAAGTGCAGCTCGATCCATTCGAAGCCGGCGTCACGGGCGCGGCGGGCGGCGTCGACGAAGTTCTGGCGCACACGGGCGATGTCTTCCAGGGTCATGGCGCGCGGCACTTTCGGCAGGTTGGCACCAAAGGCGATGGCGGACGGCGCGATGGTTTCCCATCCGCGCGAATCGTTGTCCGCGATGTGGTCATCACCTTCCCACGGGCGGTTGGCGCTGGCTTTGCGGCCGGCGTGGGCGATCTGGATGCCTGGCACGGAGCCGGCAGCCTTGATGGCTTTGACCACCGGGATGAATGCCTGGGCGTGCTCATCGCTCCAGATGCCGGCGCAACCCGGGGTAATGCGGCCTTCCGGCGCCACGGCGGTGGCCTCGACGACCAGCAGACCAGCGCCGCCACGGGCCAGGCTGGCCAGGTGAACGTGGTGCCAATCGTTGATGACGCCGTCTTCAGCCATGTACTGGCACATCGGCGGGATGGCGATGCGGTTGCGAAGGGTAACGTCTTTCAGCTTGAAGGGTTCGAACAGCGCAGACATGGACAGACTCCGGATGGTTCGTTCATTTACGTTTGTTCGATCATAATCGAACTATGGCAATTGTCGATAGCCTCGTTATCATGTGCAGCATGCGAGCCTTCAAACATCCCGATCCCAGCGACCTGACTCTCGAGCGTCTGCTTTACGCCCTGAGCGATCCTGTCCGCCTGGAAATCGTTCGCTGCCTGTCAGGTGTGCCGGAAGCCACCTGCGGTGAACTCGATGGCGGCCGCCCGAAGTCCAGCATGTCCCACCATTTCCGGGTGCTACGCGATGCCGGCCTGGTGCATACCCGCAATATCGGTACCACGCACATGAACTCGCTGCGCGCCGATGAGCTGAATACACGCTTCCCTGGACTGCTGGCCGCCATCCTGCTGCAGCAGTGATCGCGGGCTTTTGCGATACCTTTCATTCGAACTGATGATTTCTCCCTGCGGCCTCAGCTGAAAAGGTTGCCGCTGCACACGCTCATACCCGCTGCGTACGCACATCGATGGAGACCTCGATCTGGTTTTCCAGATGGGCCTCGACAGGCCACGGAGCCCTATGCACGTTTTCGCAGCGTCACGAGTGGATCGAGCGCCCTCATCGAGAGTGTGATTGGCCCAAGGGGGTCAGGAAGCGAGTGGCGTGACGAGCGGTATCCATACAGTGCGAACCGATTTACATGTCTTTGCCTCACAAGCTTATGGACAAATATATAAATAGATTCACTGCTGAAACAGGTTGTCAGCTCGACCTCGAAAGAGGCCCGACGGGCATATGTTTCAAAGCCATGTCTGCGAGCGGTCAATGCGTAGGGCGCAGGTATCTGAGCACCGCACAACTCGCCAACTGTGCACTGGTGCAAGCGGTGTTTCTCGACTTCATCGCCCAAACAAAAAGGGCGTTGGAGTCGGGGGACAAGGGAATCGCTGGCAATATCCATCCCTGTGACGATGAGGCCGATTCGACGTCGGGGTTATGACTGCGCCGTAATTGAAACGCCTGCAGTAGAGGGTTAGTGGATGGTTTGTTCGTTAGCAGGGTTTCGATGGGTAGCTTGACGGGTATGGCAGTGGCTTTTTGCGTAAACCCCATGGAGTAAGGCAGTTCTGCAGCTACCTTGCCTGACGCGCCCTGCTTACAGTGCAGCGTCGTTCGCTTACGCAGGCCTTTACCTCATGAATCTCTGGTTTCGTCTTTTTCTGATGCTCCTGCGCCGACCATGGCGCCGGCCGGTACCTGCTTTTGAAACCACTGTCGTACGCATGCGCGTCTGGCCGCTGGATCTGGATCTGAACCGCCATGTCACCAACGGTCGCTACTTCACTCTCTCCGATGTCGGGCGTATGGATTACGTGCTGCGCAGTGGCGCGTTTCAGGTTGCCCTGCGCCATCGTGCTCTGCCCATCGTCGGCGACGTGTGGGGCAAGTTCCGCCGCGAGCTGAAGCTGTTCGAAGCTTTCGAGATTCACACCCGTATGCTGGGTTGGGATGACAAGTGGAGTTTCGTCGAGCACCGTTTCGTCAAGGCTGGTCGGGTGGTGGGCGTGGTCATCATGCGTGGGTTGTTTCGGGGGCCGAAAGGCAACGTGCCGCCGGCAGAATATGCCCGCGAACTGGGTTTGCCGGAGCAATCCCCGGAACTGCCGTCCTGGCTGACGAACTGGTCTGAGAGTTGCGAGCAACTGAGCAACCAGTTGCGTAGCGAGCAGGAGTAAACAGGCTGAACATCGCGTAGCCATGGAGCCTTCAGGCTGCTCGGAGGGTTCAGATTACCCTCTAGACGTAAACCGGCTCTATCGATTGTGAGACCCCGTCTCCTGGGGCAAAGGGCAACATTCCCCGGAGCGTTGCCTGAGGCCCAACCGAGTGATCGGCAGGTTATCCCAGTGAAGCGAAACACCTTTCCACGCAGTATGATGGCGCATCGCTATTTCATGCGGTGCGCTTGTCACGCTCCGGCATGAGGCTTTGCATCGGAGAGGGCATGGGCACGGAACCGCTGAGCAAACCGCAACTCAAGGAGCTGGTGCGACGCGTCATCGTTGCCCAGGGAAATGCCTTCATCAAGGAGCTGCTGCGTGGCACCAGCGCCAGGATCGGGGCGACCAAGGAAGACTTTGCCGCCAACCTGGACGCCGCCATCGATGCCGATGAGCTTACCCAGGAAAACCTAGAAGCCTGGCTGGCGGAAGTCGAGGGTTGGGGCGATCAGCACCTTTACCTGATCGAGCCCCCGCAGATCGAGCCCGGCGCGCTCGCCGCCGGTATCGCGGCAAGCCCACATGCCGGTGCACTGAGTGCGAGCGCCAGTCTGGAGTTTCCCGAGACGCTGGAGCTGAAGCATATCGGTCTGGGCAACGGCGGTCTGTCGATGGTCTGGCATCAGTGCAAGGCCGGTTGGAATCGCTGGAAGCCAAAGGACTTCGTTGTTGAAGAAGGGCTGGAGCGTTATCGCTTCGATGCTTATCGGCAACGCCTCGACCGCAGTGTCGTCCGCTACGAATGGCGTTTCGGCGATCCCTATTGCGCGATTCTGATCCACCGCAACCCCGACATCGACCACAAGGCCGTCTTCCAGGATATCCGCGCGACGCTGGCGGCCATCGGCTGCTCGGATACTGCCCCGGTGCCGATTCCGCTCAACCAGGCGGTGAAGGTGGCAGCGGCGAAAGGAAAGGGCGTGCATTCGACCCGCTTCGAGCTCGATGGCGGCTATGTGGAAATGGCGTCGACCCTGGCAGAAGGCGGAATCGAAGCCGTGGAGCCGGTGCGCGTGGTGCTACAGGCCGTGGATACGGGCCAGTTCGACCGGGCGCAGGGCATGCTGCATTTTGCCGCCGAGGAGCATGGCACGAGTCGGCGAATCGCCGTTCAGGTCTATGGCCGCGAGGCCAGGTTGCGGATCTGGGCGCAGTGCAAGCGCGAGGACATCGTGCGCATCGTCGAGCTGCTCTGGGAGTACAACAACGCGCCATGAGTCCATCATCACTAAGCCGCTGGCAGGCGGAAATCAACCGGCGCCTGGAGCAGGGCGTTGACCTGGAATTCACCCTGGAGCAGTTCGCACAGGCGGTCGATGCTCTGGAAAGCGACAAAGCCCTGCAGGCCTTCTTCGACAGCCTCGTCGCATCCGCGGCGGCGCGCAGAATCGAGGCCTATCGTTGCCCCGTTCGCGAATGCGGCAGGGTTCTGCCGCCTGGTGTATGCCCGGTCTCCTGCCCGTATTGCCACACGGATTATCAGCAGGAGGGTTGCGAGGCCATCGTCGAGTATTTCTATCGGCTGGCGGGACAGAGCAGCCGCGATATCAGGTGGGTGATCGTCATCCATGGCATGAACAGCCGCGCCAAATGGCAGGAAGAATTCAGCTGGGAAATCGCCAATCGCCTCAGCTATTCAGCGCCTGTGCTCATCTACAAATACGGCTGGGCGACCATCGACGTATTCGCACGCTGGCTGCATCGCCGGCTGGCCAAGCGCCTGGGTGAGCGGATGAGGATCGCCATCGGGCAGGCAGAGAAAAGCCGGCATCCGTCGAGGCCGGACATCATTGCCCACAGTTTTGGCACGCTGCTTTTATCGCGCGTACTGGAAGACCCGGATTTCGCCGACCTGAAGTTCGGCCGCATCATCACCGCAGCGAGCATCGTACGCCCGGATTTCGATTGGGATCGCCTTGTCGCCGAGGGCCGCATCGAGGCCATTCTGAATCACGTCGGCGCCCAGGACGGCGCAGTGCCCTATGCGCAATACGCCATTCCCGGAGCGGGCCCTGGCGGAGTGGCGGGCTATGACGCAAAAGCGGTTCTCAATGTGCGTACCGAGGATTACCGTCATTCGGGGTTCTTCATCCCCGAGAATCTGCGCGTGCTGATTTCACGTGAAGGGTTGTGGCACGGTTTTCTGACCCGCCCGCTGACGCACTTTCGTCCGGTTGGTGCCTTCGTGCCCGGACGTGAGTGGCGACCGGCTCCCGTGCTGGCACGCATCCTCACACGGTCGATGGCGTATACGGTTTTTTGCCTGCTGGCGCCGTTCTCATGGCTGCGTCGGCGGCTGGATCCTTGAGACCGTTTGTACGGACGAATGGCGCGCGGCAGTGATGACGGCCGAACGCCAAGGGGCATCACGGCTCCTTGACGTTCGATAGGGAGTAGGGCGCCGCCTGCGCGCCCTGGTATCAGTTGCTTGGCCGCTGTTTGGTCGAATCCAGCTCGGCTTTACTGGCGGTGGTGATCTCGGTGATTTGCGCCGATTTGGCGATGGCGAAGTCGAAAGTGTCCTGCATCTTGGCAATGGCCTCGGTCGGTGTGCCCTTCAGCCCGCCACTGGCTGCCCAATCGAGGTTCCAGACGCCAGATAGATCATCGGCACCCGCCACGTCGTGGGTTTCGATGGCGGTGAATACATCCGGATGGCGCTGCATGTATTTGGCCGCCTCGACAACATCGCCAGGAACCTTGCCCGAGGTATCGTTGGCCAACTGCGAGATTTCTCGTCCGGTAATGGCAGACTTTCCGTTCTGGCGCATGTAGTCGGCGATGGTCTTGCTGGACTTGGCGATATCCAGCTTGGCATCGAATACCGAAGTCGAGGAATTTTGCGTATTCGGATTGCCGCCAGTGGGTGACACGGTAGTAGACATCGGCCCTGCTCCCTCAATGGATGTATGGCGCGTGGCAGTTGATGCTGCCGTCGTTCCGGACGTTAGCAGCAAGCAAATGGCTCGCGCGCATTGCATTCACAGCAATTCGCAAATCGCTGAATATTTCACAGCGTTTCACAGCTTTGGGAGCCGACCCTAGAGACGCGGAGCGCTTTTCACGGTCGAAAGCGCTCTTTCAATCGCCTCGTGTGGCGTCGAGGCATGGGGCTGCTCGACGTAGGTATATTTGCTGTTATCCAGAACCAGCACCTGAGCTTTTTGGGTCAACCTGTCGACGTCATAACCCAGGTCGATACAGGCACCCAGAACGGCCAGCATGGCCTGCTCCAGTACCATCTCACTATGCGTCGCCATATCTGCACCTCGGTCATGGCCTGTAGCCGGCCGGAAGAAAGGTCAAAAGAATCTGCTACCACTGGTGAGGTATGACTGTGTGGGAGCCAGAAGGATTCAGCTGATATGAGCGTGCGCCGCAGTTCACCGATGAAACGTCATCCCGGCAGCCTGTAGAGCTCGATACGGTCTTCTTCGGCCAGAACGTTTACGCCTCGCAAATCCTCGCCAACGTGTACGACCTGCATCAGCTTGCCCAGCAGGCCGGTTGATGAAGCGTCATCGTATTTTCATGCGCAGCGGTTTTCATGGAGCGCGTCCCGCTACCGATGCGTATTTACGTTCAGGGCGTGATCCGGACGGAGCGCAAGCGCTCCGTATCCACTTTTGCCAGTTCATCCAGTAGCGAGGCTTGCGAGCAGCCATGCAAGCACCGGCAGTCACTGCACTTTTCTGGTGTCCCGCAGAAGGATTAGACAATGACCGTCAAGGCTACGAGCAATGCAGGCGTCAACGCGGATGGAGATTCGAACTCCGTCAAAAACTGGGAGCAGGCTGCCGAGCAGGCCAAGCAAGCAGGCATACGTTGGGAGAAGCCCGAGGACGACAAGCGCTCCGCGAAGGAGATCATCGACGATAGCCCGCTGCTCAAGAATCTGGGTAACCAGAGCGGCGTGAAGGACATGCTCAAGGAGCGTGTCGGTGATTTCGAGAATGATCCTGACGCCGCCTTTCGGGCCGTTCAGGTGCTCGAACATATCGAGAAGATAGACGGCGGTGGCAATCGCATCGTCAGCGATAACATCGATAACGGCCGAGTGGATGGCTTCACCAAAGGTGGCGATGCCAAGCACGGCACCGAAGCCGGCCGGCTGCAGGACTTCGGTAAATATGGCTTCGGCCATCTCGAAGGCAAGCTCAACGACGTGAGCACCGCTGCCGATGACAAGGAAGCCCGTGAGCAGGCCGAGGCGCTTGGCATTCAGTGGGAGCGCCCGGAAGGCGACAAACGTTCGGCGCAGGAGATCATCGACGATAACCCGCTGCTCAAGAACCTGGGTAACCAGAGCGGCGTGAAGGACATGCTCAAGGAGCGTGTCGGTGATTTCGAGAACGATCCCGATGCCGCGTTCCGTGCGGCGCAGGTTCTCGAACACATCGAAACGCTCGACGGTTCGGGTGACAAGATTGCCGGCAAGGATGTCGGCAATGGCAGCGTCGATGGCTTCACCAAGGGCGGTGACGCCAAGAACGGCACCGAGGCGGGCCGCCTCCAGGACTTCGGCAAGTACGGTTTCTCGCACTTGCAGGGCGAGCTGCGTAATCCCAGTTCGGCTGCGGACAACAAGGAGGCCAGGGCGCAGGCCGAACAACTGGGCATCGTCTGGGAGCGGCCGAAGAACGACGAGCGCAGCGCACAGGAGATCATCGACGGCGATCCCCTGCTCAAGAACCTGGGCAACCAGAGCGGCATCAAGGACATGCTCAAGGAGCAGGTCGGTGATTTCGAAACCGACGCCGATGCCGCCTACCGCGCCTCCCAGGTGCTGGAGCACATCGAGACACACGATGCCGATGGCAAGGTGCTCACTGGCGGCGACATTGGTAACGGCAGTATCGACGGCGTCACCAAGAGCGGCGAGGCCAGGCATGGCACCGAGGCCGGGCGCCTGCAGGACTTCGGCAAGCATGGGTTTTCCGCCCTCAAGGGGCCTGAGCCGACTGAGGACAGCAAGATGGATTTCGCCCGTAAAGCTGCCGGGCTGCCACCGGCAAGCGAACTCGATATCGCCAATCTCGAGACCACCACTGTCGATCCCAACGACAAGAACCGCAAGCTCACGGTCAGCGAGATGACCTGGCAGAACCTGATGAAGGACTGGAAGGCCGGGATCGACAACGGCAGTATCGCCAGGGATGACGACCGCGCCAAACTGTACAACGCCTTACGCGCCCAGGTCGCTACTGAAAATGGTCTGGACATGGTGACGCTGGACATCTCCATGGGCAAAAACACCGCCAAGGCCAATGGCGATGATTTGTCCTCGATCATCGATCGGGACAAGGTCGACGAGCAGGTTGCCCAGCTGTTCGGCTCCGAAAGTGTCCAGAAGGATTTCCAGGCTCAGCAAGACAAGGCCGTGGACGCGCTGCCAGACAAAGACGGCGTGCGCGAGAAACTCGAAGACACGGCATTTTCCGAAGAGTATTCACGTTATATCGCTGACCTGAAGGAGAAGGGGCTGGGTGATCTGGCCGAAGCGGATATCGCCAAGACCTACGCTTCCATCGCGGCGTTCGATCCGGACAAGGCTGCACAGTTTTCGCAGCACATGATGATCGATGCCACCACCATGGATCTCGACAAGCTGATGGCGGATCCTTCGCTCATCAGCGATGACAACACCGCCCTGGCTACGCAGGACGCTATCAAGACGCTCCTCACCACGCTGAAGAAAGGCGGCGTCGACATGACCCGTCGTACCGTGGAAACGGAGCGTTTCGTTCAGGAGTTCCTGGGTAACAAGCAGACCGCCAAGGCCTTTGGCGAGGCGTTGAAGGAACTGGGCGCGACCTTCGCCAAGAATGGCACGGTGACCACTGCGGATATCGACAAGGTCATGGGCAAGGATATCTACAAAACCCTGGGCGAGGGCGCCCATGGCAGTATGCTCAAGACCATCACCGAACTGAACGCCAATGGTGCGCTGGGCTCCACGGGCGGTCTGATTTCCCTGGCGTCGGGCATCTACCAGCTTGCCGGCAAGGGCGGTACCTTGGCTGATACGCCGGAAGAGCGTCTGGCCATTGCCAAGGACTTCGTCAGCGTACTCGGCGCTGGCCAACATTTCGTCAACCTGGGCAGCAATATCTACGACAGCATCCGCGGCACCCAGGTCAATCAGATGCTCGGGCTGGACAAGTCGTTGCCACAGATCTTTGGCAAGGATGTACCGGAAGGCGCCGGGCGCAATATCAGCCTGGTCGAGGGGGAGGTGAAGAAGCTTTTCGAAGACTTCAACGCCGCCATCGATGCCGCCCCCATCGACAACAAGGAGAAGCTCGCGGAAAAGCTGAACATGTCCGACGAGCAGCTCAAGACGCTCAACGATGGTTTCCGCGATGGCTTCGCCAAGAATCCCGGACTCAATGGCAGCACACCGACCACCCGGGGTATTTCTGCATTCCTGCGGATCATGGATGCCGGCGCCAACACCTTCACCGGCATTGCCGATCTGGTGCTGGGCGGCTTGAAGATCAAGTCGGGAGTGAGCAGCAACGATCAGGTCGCTGTAGCGCAAGGTGCGATCACCGTCGCCGCCGGAGCATTCAATTTCGCGGGCGGTGGTGCACAGATGGCCGCCCTGATGGGTTCGAATGCCGCCAGGGCCATCGCCGGTCCGTTGTTATGGGTAGGTGCTGCATTGACCGTGGCGCTGACGCCGTTCCTGATCGTCGAGGACATCAAGCACAACAACCGCATGGATGCTCATCGTGCCGATCTCGATCAGTTGTTCAAGGATCTGGACGAGCAGGGCCTGCTGACCGAAAACGGCCTGCTTCGCTACGAGTTCCTGGATGACTACATGTACAACTACGCCCAGCGGGACGCGCCGGATGACCAGAGCATCTTCGAGTACCGCGAAGAAGAGTACGAGTTCTACCGTGAGGAAGGCCGCCTACCTGAAAACGGTTGGGATCACCTGGTGCACGACGACTACAAGGGGGATGGTGCCAACCTCGATACACAGATGGCGTAGGTCATGTAACCGCCTCTGATCACCTCGTGCTCGACCGGCCCAGGAGCAACTCCACCGGTCGAGCTCCCTGCGAGAGACCCTGGATCGACGACGCGATTGCCCACCTTATGGTCGCTCGAAAAGAGATGAATCCACTTCTGGCTGAAAACAGACGCTAGTCACCATCAGGATCCGGCGTAAGCCTCTCCAGTTGCGGACATGCCCATTCCACGAAGGCTCTGACGCGCGGCGAGAGCTGCAAGGAGTGCGGGTAGACCAGTTGAATTGGTAAATCCGCCGGTTCGAAATCCCTGAGGACTCTGACCAGGCGGCCGTCAGCCAGCTCGTCCGCCACCTGGTAATGCATCAGCCGGGTAATGCCTACGCCTTGTACGCTGGCCTGGCTGGCGGCACGAATCTGATTGCATACCAGCCTCGGCGTAATGTTTTCGACCAGCTCTTTGCCTTTGTGGCGGTAGTACCAGTGCCTGCCTTGCGAGGCCAATGTGATGCAGGCGTGCTCGCGCAGCGATTCCGGCGTATCGATGGCAGGGGCGGTGTGCAGGTAGTCCGGGCTTGCGCAGGTGACCAGTCGCGTGGTGCCGATCCTGCGCGCAATCATGGCCGAGTCGGGCAGGTGGCCGATGCGCAGCGCCAGGTCGAGGCGGTCATCGAGCAGGGGAACGATATGGTCGTTCAGGCTCAGCTCGACCGCTATTTCTCCGTGATCCTTGAGAAAGGCGTTTACCAGCGGTGCCACGTAGCGCTGCCCGAATTCCATGGGTGCGGTCACCCGAAGCAGGCCGCGAGCGACGCCATCACGCGCTTCCAGCCGCTGTTCCATGTCATCGAATTCGGCGAGCGTGCGGCGGCTCCAGGCCAGGTATTGCTCGCCTTCGTCGGTGAGGGCCATGCGCCGCGTGCTGCGGTTCAGCAAACGAACTCCCAGGTAGCGCTCCAGCGCAGCCAGCGAGCGTACCAGCGACGCGACGGACTGGCCCGTCGAATCGGCCGCTCCACTCAGGCTGCCGCTGTCGACGATCCGCACGAAATTGGCCATTGCCTTGAGCCTGTCCATTGTCACCCTTCGATTTGTGCGATTACCGCATAGGTCTTGTCAGGTTCACACCATAGGTGGAACACGGGCTTGGGCGGAAACTGCAGGGACTGATCTCACCCGGAGTTTCAATCATGAACCAGCGATCTAGCCCCGCCCGAATCATGGCATACGACCATATCGGAATTCGCGTCAGCGACAAGAACCGTGCGCTGTCTTTCTACCAGATGCTCGGCTTCGTGGAGAGTGCGAGCTTTCCGCAATTCGAGGCCAACGAGATGCTCACCGCGGATGGTGTGCGTATCAACCTGATCTTCAACGGCGTGCGCGTGCCCAAGGCCCACAACGCGTTGCTGGATGCGCCGATAAAGCTGCCCGGAATGACTCACCCGGCCTTCATTGTCGATGATCTCCAGGCCCTCCAGCTCTGGCTGGAGGCGCAGGGGATCGTCATCACCGAGGGACCGCATCACATCGGCCCTCGGCGTATCGCGCTGTTCATTCGTGACCCGGATGGCAACGTCCTTGAATTCAATCAACTGGTCGATGGAGATGCACAATGAAACTGTACGATCTGGACGGCTCTGGCAACTGTTACAAGGTCAGGCTTTTCGCCGCTCTGGCCAATATCGAGCTGGAAATAGAGGCAGTGGATTTTCTCAGCGGTGCGCACAAGAAGCCGCCGCTCGCCGACCTGAATCCGTTGGGCCAAGTGCCGATTCTGCAGGATGGGTCGCGGGTCTTCCGCGATTCGCAGGCCATTCTGGTTTACCTCGCGGGCACATACGGTGGCCTGGCGTGGTGGCCGGCTCATCCCCAAGGCCAGGCGGATATCGTTCAGTGGCTGTCTTTCGCCGCCAACGAGGTTCAGCACAGCCTGTGCACCGCACGGCTGGTGCAGAAGTTCGGCTATGACCTGGATCAGCCCGCTGCTCTGGCGAAGTCGCCAGGGGTTCTCTCGCTGCTCGACAAGCATCTGGAGCACCATGACTGGCTGGCGATCGGGCGGCCTTCGATTGCCGATTGCGCGGTCTATCCTTACGTGGCGCTGGCCCCGGAAGGCGGTGTGGATCTCGCCCCGTACCGCCACGTCGCACGCTGGATCGCACGACTGGAGGCCTTGCCGGGGTACTTGCCCAAGCCGCGATAGTGGGAGGGACAATGGTGGCGCGCAGGTTACGCCTTGCCCAGCATCATCGGCGGCGGAAGATCATGCCGCCATGGTGGAGGGTGTTCTGGTCGACGAATTCGCCATCGGCGGTGAAGCCCGTGTCGTCCCAATAATCGATGTGAGTGCCTTCCACTTCATAACGGCCTTGATAGGCGCTTTCCTGATTCCCCCTGGCTTCGTCATAGCGGCCATTGGGCAGCAGTTCATGGCGGATATGTCCATCATCTGTTACCCACATTCCGACATATGAGTGTTTGGGCATTGTTTTCTCCACGCTCCGCTGTCTGTGTTCGTCGCCCGTGGCGGTCGGGGTCGAGCCGAGCACCGGTGCTGGTGGGAACAGGTAAAGCGAGCCGAGCAACAGGCCGCTCATGATCGCTGGTCGATAAGTCATATCGCTCTCCGGTTACTGGCTGCGCCAGCGTCTGTAACGGCCGCCACGGGCAGTTCGCTCACTCGGCCGCAGGTGCAGGAATGCGCTGCAGCACGTCATCGTAGGGCACCAGATCGAGGAACGCGGTGACCTCCACCGCCTTGCCGTTCTGCATGTGGAAGATCCACGCATAGCTGTTCTCGTAGGCTTGGCCGTCGCGCGCAACCCCGGCGCCATCCCAGTTGATGATCACATGGTCTCCATCTGCCCAGACCTGTTTGCTGACCGGTTTGATTGAGGTGGATAGACGCGACACGAAGGGGCGAACGGCCTGCTCGACGAAATGCTCACGGCCTTGAAAGACGCCAGCACTGGGTCCGGATCCTTTTATCGTCCACGTCACGTCGGGCGTCAGCACGTCGCTGAAGAACGTCGTTCCGCCGGCAGCCCAGCGATCGAACGCCTCGGTGACGATTTGCTTGTTGCGTGTTTCGACATCACGTTCTACGGCCGCACTGGCGACGCTCGAACATAGAACCAGGCTGATCAGCAGCGTGGATGCCAGAGTGGCTGAGCGGATACTACGCGGGGGCGGTGGGTGCATGGTGGGGCTCCTTGGTCTCATCGTCGTTTCTAGGGGCGTGGCCGGGATGAGCCAATCGGTTTCATTCCGGGTGAAATGAGTCTGCCTCCATGGCGGTGCCTGCCCGTAGCCGCATCGTCCTGCTTCCTTGTACGATCGTCCGAGCGGATAGGGGAGCGCTACACACTGATCTTGCAAGGAGGAGGCATGAGCCCTGTTGAAACGCTGATCGATATCATCAGCCGCCATATGCCGTCCGACGGCATGCATCGAACACCGATTCCGGGTGTGAGCCTGGCTCGTTCGAGCATACCGACGGTGCCAATGCCCGTGGTCTATGAACCGACCCTGTGCCTCATCGTGCAGGGGCGCAAACGCGTGATGCTGGGTACCACGGCCTATGTGTACGACGCGGCCAACTACCTCATCGCATCCGTGCACCTACCGGTGTTCGGCGCGGTCATCGAGGCTAGTGAGGTGGCTCCCTATCTGTGCCTGGTGCTCAATCTGGATATGGCCACGTTGAGCGATCTGGCGCTGCGCTATCCCTCTGCGGACGCCAGCGATGCTGCGCCCGCCGCGGGCATTGTGCTCAACGATACGAGCCCCGAACTGCTGGATGCGGCGGCTCGGCTTGCCAGTTTGCTGGACAAACCCGGTGATATCGAAGCGTTGGCTCCGCTGGTGACGCGCGAGATGCTGTACCGACTTCTGACCGGGAGCGGCAACGGCGTCATACGGCAAATGGCGCAGGCCGACAGTCGTCTGAATCAGATCGCCAAGGCCATCGTCTGGTTACGCAGCCATTACAGCGAACCCTGCCGAATCGAGGAAATTGCCGATATCGCTGGCATGAGCCGCTCCACCTTCCATGCACATTTCAAGGCCGTTACCTCGCTGAGCCCGCTGGAATTCCGTAGCCAGCTGCGGCTGCAGGAAGCACGCCGGCTGATGGTCGCCGAAGCGGTCGATGCTGCTGGTGCCGGATACCGGGTGGGCTATGAAAGCCCCTCGCAGTTCAGCCGGCATTACGCCCGCATGTTCGGCCTGCCACCGGCCAAGGACGCCGGACGGCTGCGCAGGGCTGCGGAAATGTCTGCGGGATGATTGGGCTCGGAGTCGAGCCGCTTACGCTTTATTCCTGGCCTCTAAGAATAGGTGCAGTTCTAAGGACGGATCATCCACTCACCGAGATCGCATAGCACTTTGACGAGGTGTCGCGTTAACGCTGCATTGGCGGTGGCTATTACCCTACGACAAGAGCGTCGGGGGCATTTTTCAAGATGTTTCGCGCTGAAATGGAGGTGAACTAACGCTCCGGCAGCATGATCCTTTTCTATGCGCAGTCAGCGCGAGCCTGATGGGCCGATGCCCCCGCACAGAGCCTCCAGGATCGCTGAACGATAAGGAGCCGCCCGTGAACGTCACTGCCCACCCCGTCTACCGAAGCACACCAAGCCCGCTGCACGCGATCTTGCTTGCCGGAACCGTCCCCCTGTTTCTCGGCGCTTTGCTGAGTGACATCGCCTACTACAAGACCTTCCAGATTCAGTGGAGCAACTTCGCCGCCTGGCTTATTGCCGGTGGGCTGTTGTTCTGCGGGCTGGCACTGTTGTTCGCGCTGGCCAATCTGATCCGCGCTGACCGCAAGGCCGGGCGACCGGTCATGTATTTCCTGTTGCTGCTGATCACCTGGGTGCTCGGGCTGGTCAATGCCTTTGAACATGCGAAAGACGCATGGGCCGTCATGCCGGCGAGTCTGGTGCTGTCGGTCATCGTGACCCTGCTGATCAGCGTTACCGCGTGGATCGGTCTCAGCGGCCTGCGTTCGGGAGGTGTCGAATGAGAAATGTAAGCGCACTGACTGCCCTGAGCATGGCGCTGTTCCTGAGCGCATGTGGCGGCGAAGCGGAGACCACCATGGATCGCGGCCCGGATCCCAAGTTGCCGGAGCCACAACGCGGTCTGTTGCCGAGCATGAAGATTGCCGAACCGGAGGAGTGGGGCGATCAGAAGCCCACGGTGCCTGAGGGATTCAGCGTCACGGCGATCGCGACCGATCTGAAGATTCCTCGTCAGACCCTCGTCCTGCCCAATGGCGATATCCTCGTCGCGGAAGGCCGCGGGGGTAACGCCGCGAAGCTCAAACCGAAGGACGTGATCGCCGGCTACATCAAGGCCCAGGGCAATACCAAGGTCAAGGGTGGCAATCGCCTGACGTTGTTGCGTGACGCCGATGGCGACGGCACCTACGAGGTGCAGACGGTGTTCGCCGAAAACCTCAACGCGCCGTATGGTCTGGCCTTCGCCGATGGCAAGTTGTACGTGGCCAACCAGGATGCGCTGGTCAGCTTCGATTACGAAGAAGGCCAGACCGAAGCGGGTGGCCCGCCGACCAAGGTCACCGACCTGCCGTCCGAGATCAACCACCACTGGACCAAGGCGCTGACCATCAGTCCGGATGGGCGCTATCTCTACGTGGGTATCGGCTCCAACAGCAATATCGGCGAGCGCGGCATGGAGGTCGAAGCTGATCGAGCGCTGGTCTGGCAGGTCGATGCCGAGACCGGAGCCCACAGGCCTTACGCGACCGGTTTGCGTAACCCGACGGCGCTGACGATTCAGCCTGAGTCCGGGCAATTGTGGGCCGTGGTCAACGAGCGCGATGAACTGGGGCCTGACCTGGTTCCGGATTACCTGACCTCGGTGCGTGAAGGCGAGTTCTACGGCTGGCCCTACAGCTACTGGGGCCAGAACGCCGATACGCGCGTGAAGCCGGACAACCCGGACAAGGTAGCCGCAGCGATCAAGCCGGATTACAGCCTGGGCTCCCACGTCGCCGCACTGGGTGTCGACTTTTCCATACCGGAGATGGGCGAGCAGTTCGCCAACGGCGTTTTCGTCGGCGAGCATGGCAGCTGGAACCGCGACAATCCGGTGGGCTACAAGGTGATCTTCGTGCCGTTCGATGACGGACGTCCTGCCGGTGAGCCGATCGACTTCGCCACGGGCTTCCGGGATGACGAAGGGAAAACCCGCGGCCGGCCGGTTGGCGTCACCGTCGATCCAAGCGGCGCCCTGATCATCGCGGACGATCTTGCCAATACGGTGTGGAGGGTGACGCGTAATCAGTAAGTCGTGAGCCCCGGGGCGGGCAAGCCGCCCAGGGGGCTGGATTGAAGAGGCGGCTGCCGTCCATCGCGAAATCGCTTCGTGGTGGACGGTCGATTGTGCGTTACCAGCCCGTGCTGAAGCATGGGGCGGTCGGTAATGACATGGCTACCGCTGCAGGTATGCAAAGACTTCCAGTCCAAAGCGATTTACTGTTGCTGCGTCAGATAGCGCAGCGGCGGGGAGGTCGAGTCATGGGCACGCATACGAACGGGCGGGACTGGGTGCTACGCAGTCACGCGCCAGGTCGGGTGGAGCGCATAGAGGCCTATTTCAGCGGCCACGGTTACGACCCGCATCGCCACGACTCCTACGCCATTGGCCGCACGCTTTCCGGCGTGCAGAGTTTTCGTTACCGCCGCGCGATGCGCCACAGCCTTCCCGGCGGCACGCTGGTGCTGCATCCGGATGAGCTGCATGACGGCATGGCGGGTACCGAGGACGGCTTCCGCTATCGCATGCTCTATATCGATCCATTGCTAATCCAGCAGGTGCTGGGCGGCAAACCGCTGCCCTTTGTCGCGGGTGGGCTCAGCGACGACCTGCGCCTGCGCTGGGCAACCGAGTCGTTCATGCAGGCGATGGATCATCCTCTCGAGCCCCTGGAAGAAGACGATGCGATCTACGACCTCGCTCGTGCGCTGGAAGCGGTCGCCGGGAAAAACCGGGGGCGTCGCGCCTTCGACTATCCCGCTGCGCAGCGGGCGAGGGAGTACATCCATGGCCGCAACGGCGCCAGCATTACCCTGGATGAACTGGAGCATGTCAGCGGGCGGGATCGCTGGAGCCTGTCCCGGGATTTCCGTGCGTTGTTCGGCACCAGCCCCTATCGCTATGTGACGATGCGCCGGCTGGATCGCTGTCGAGAGTTGCTGTTGGCGGGTATCGGCCTGGCCGATGCGGCGCTGATCGCCGGTTTTTTCGACCAGAGCCACATGACACGTCATTTCGTCAAAAGCTTCGGCCTGTCCCCGGCCCGTTGGCTGAGCATGGTGAAGCCGCGTTAACAGACCCCGGCTTGCAGGATCGTACAAGAAGGCTTCCCGGTGCCTCGATAGATTGGTGAAAAACCAAACGAGGAGCCTCCCATGTTCAAGCAAACCCAAGCATCGCAACAGCCAGTCAACCTTGAGCAGAAGTTGGGCCTGATCACCGAGCAGTGGTCACCCCGGGTAGTCGCTGAAATGAATGACTACCAGTTCAAGGTGGTACGCCTGCAGGGCGATTTCATCTGGCACTCGCATGTCGAGACGGATGAAGCCTTTCTCGTCCTCGACGGCCAATTGCGCCTCGATTTCCGTGACGGGCAGGTAACGCTCGGCAGTGGCGAGCTGTACGTGGTGCCCAAGGGCGTCGAGCACAAGCCTTACGCCGAGAAGGAGGTGAAGCTGCTGCTCATCGAACCGCGAGGCGTCTTGAATACGGGCCATGAGGGGGGTGAGCGTACGGCGCAGAATGATCGCTGGATTTAGGGTCTGTTGACCCTGGAGTGCACACCTGAAGCGGCTGGCGCTCATGGCGAACGCCAGCCCATCGCTGCTGCGGCAGATTGCTGCCTCAGGTTCCGCTTTTCACCTTGGTCCAGATCCGTGTGCGGATGCGGTCGATGTTCAGTGGCATGGCTTCCAGCGCATAGAGTTTCTCCATGACGTCATCAGGCGGGTAAACAGTGGCGTCGGCCTTGAGTGCCGGGTCGACCAGGGCGTCGGCTTTGCTGTTGCCGTTGGCGTAGTGCACGTAGTCGCTGATGCCGGCGATCACCTCGGGTTCGAGCAGGTGGTTCATGAAGGCGTAGGCGGCTTTTTCGTTGGGCGCATCCTTGGGGATGGCGACCATGTCGAACCACATCGGCGCGCCTTCCTTGGGTATCACGTAGGCGACATCGACGCCGTTGCCGGCCTCCCTGGCGCGGGCGCTGGCCTGCATGATGTCGCCGGAGAAACCGACTGCCATGCAGATGTCGCCATTGGCCAGCTCACTCACGTATTTGGAGGAGTGGAAGTAGGCGACGTTGCGGCGCATCTCCATCAGCAACGCTTCGGCTTTCTTGTAATCCTCGGGCTCCTGGCTATGGTGCGGCAGGCTCAGGTAGTGCAGGGCGATGGGCAGCATTTCCGGGCCATTGTCGAGAATCGCCACGCCGCACTTGCTCAGCTTGGCCATCAGTTCGGGCTTGAAGATCAGATCCCAGGAGTCCAGTGGCACGTCGTCGCCGAGTACGGCTTTGACTTTCTCCACGTTGTAGCCGATGCCGGTGCTGCCCCACAGGTAGGGGAAGCCGTGCTGGTTGCCGGGGTCATTGCCTTCCAGCGCCTTGAGCAGCGTCGGGTTGAGGTTCTGCCAGTTGGGCAGTTGGCTCTTGTCCAGTTGCTTGAGCGCGCCGCCCTGGATCTGCCGGGCCATGAAATGGTTGGAGGGGAAGACCACGTCGTAGCCGGAGCGGCCGGCCATCAGTTTGGCGTCGAGGGTTTCGTTGCTGTCGTAGACGTCGTAATGGGGTGCGACGCCGCTGGCTTGCTGGAAGTTCTTCAGGGTGTCGGGGGCGATGTAGTCCGTCCAGTTGTAGATGCGCACGTCCTGCGCCGCCTGGCTGACCGAGGCGACGAGCATCAGCGGGATAAGCGATTTCAGCATGGGAGACCTCAACTGTTGTTGTCGATGTTTGTGGAGGCAGCAGTCAGAAAATCAGTACATAGGTTTTGTGCAGCGTTTCTTGTATGTCCCACGCCTAGGGGTTGTTCCCGTTTCAGCGCGCCCGCGGTCGTTCGTGCATGCATTCACAGATGCGGGTTTTCACGCCGCTTCCGTATTCTGCGTAAGTGACCGAGGCGATGTTCATGGCTCGAGCCAGCCTGGTGAAAGGGAAGAGTCATTTCATGAAACCTTCCATCAGTCCGGCCACGCGCTGCGCCATGTAGCGCTGCCACGGGCGACTGGACGGGTCGGCCAGCAGTCTGTCTTCGCGCACGAAGCTGCGGATGATGGCGTTGTAACCCAGCCAGCGGCAGGGCTCCGGCTCCCAGCGCGGCAGATCCTGCACACGGGTGTCGTGACGCACCCAGGGCTGGCGGGTGAGCAGGCTGTCGTTGTCGAGAATCAGGTCGGCCAGGGTGCGTCCGCCAAGATTGCTGGCGCCTACGCCTTCGCCCCCGTAACCGCCGGAAAGGGCGATGCCGTTGCTGCGGTCGCAGAGCATGTGCGGATGAAAGCGCCGCGCCATGCCCAGGTTGCCGCCCCAGGCGTGGGTGATGCGCACGGTGCGCAGTTGCGGAAACAGTTCGCTGAACAGGTAGCGGCGCAGGCCGCGCTCTTCGTCGTTGAGGTTGAAGTCGCTGCGCAGGCGGCTGCCGAAGCGATAGCCGCCGCGGGCGCCGAAGATCAGGCGGTCGTCGAGGCTGCGCTGGCCGTAGGTGACCTGGCGGCTGGTCTCGCTGAAGGCCTGGCCACGCTCCAGGCCAATCTCCGCCCAGGTCGAGGCCGGTAGCGGTTCGGTGGCGACGATCAGGCTTTGTACCGGTATCTGGTGGCGGCCGAGTGGTGGCAGGTTGGTTGCATAGCCTTCCACGGCAGGCACGATCCAGTCTGCGCGCACTTCGCCCGCTTCGCAGCGCACGCTGCCGGCCTGCCAGCTCAGGGCTGGGGTGCCTTCGTAGATGCTCACGCCCAGCGCTTCTACACAACGGGCTAGGCCGCGCACCAGCCGGGCCGGCTGAATGGTCGCGCAGTGTGGTGTATGGAGCGCGCCATAGGCGCCGGGGATACGCAGTTGCTGGGCGAGTTCCTCAGCGGGCAGCCAACGGTAGTCGTCGTCGCCCAGGCCTTCTTCACGATAGCCACGCAGGTATTCGCGCAGGCGCAGCTCCTGCTCCGGGTAGCGGGCCGCGCAGTACAGCACACCGCCTTTGCGGTAGTCGCAGTCGACTCCTTCGCGTTGCAGCACCTGGCCGACTTCATCGGGAATGCCGTGTAACAGGTCGTAGGATTCACGTCGGCTTTGCGGGGAGAGGCCGGCGAGCAGCCGATCTTCGCCGAGCAGGTTGCCCATCAGCCAGCCGCCGTTGCGACCGGAAGCACCGAAGCCGGCGATCTTCGCCTCGAGAATGACGATGCGCAGGTTGGGTGCCTGGCACTTGAGGTAATAGGCCGTCCACAGGCCGGTGTAACCCGCACCGATGATGGCCACATCGGCCTGGATATCGCCGGGCAGCGACGGGCGCGGCGTCAGCGGTTCATCCAGTTGATCCATCCACAGGCTGATGTTGCGCCAGTCGTTCATGCACCGCTTCCACGCAGAATGTCTGCAACAAGACTAGAAGCCTGTTCAGGCGTTGTCTTGCGCGCGTACCCGCGCGTACATGTCTTTCAGGTAGGCCTTGGGTGAGAGCCCAATGTGGCGGCGAAAGGTGCTGTAGAAGGCGGTCAGGGAATTGAAGCCGGCCTCGAAGGCCAGCTCGTCCATGCGCCGCAGGTCATTGCCTGACTGCAGGCGTTGCAGCAGATGCTGCAGGCGCGCCTGGTTGACGTAGCGGTAGAAGCTCTGGCCGAGCACCTGGTTGAGCAGGTAGGAAATCTGGTTGCGGCTGTAGCCGGTGGCCGTGGCAACCTGCTGCAGGCTCAGAGCCGGGTCGAGAAAGGGCTGCCGACGCAGGAAGTAATCCTGGATATCCTGCGCCATGAAGCCCAGTTGTCGGGTCGACAGTCCCAGTTTGCTGATCGCCACGCTGGTCTGGATCGGTGGCCGTGCGTCCTGGCCTTCATGCACCAGGGAGGCATATTCGTTGACCCGCCAGATCAGCCCGTCGCGCACGGTGATGGCTTCGGCGGTGCGAAACGACACCAGACCCTCACCACCATGCAGCGTGGTGCGGTACTGAATGAACGCCGTGTGGCCGTCGATGCGGATGCGATCGGTGTGTTCGAGCGCTTCGTCGGGATGGCGAGGCATGGTGCTGAGGACGTAGTCGCGCAGCTCGCCCAGCCCCATGCGGCGATTGAGGAAGAAGTCGTTGTACTCAATCTCGGGATGATAGAGCGCCATCACCGCATCCAGGTCGCGGTACTTCCAGCTGAAGTGGTAGCGCAGCACGATTTCGCGGGTGCGTTCGGTCTGGGCGGGGTCGTCGGGGAGATCGTCGAGCATGCCGGGTTCGTCCAGGAGGCAGGGCTCAGCTTGCCCGACTCCTGAAGCGGCCTCAAGTGGGCGGGTGAGGGCGATCAGGATAAGCTGTGTGCAATAAACGTGAGTAAAATTTGTTTTTAACGTTAATAGATTGAGTTTGTTTCACTTGGCATGGGCCTCGACAATGCACGCCATCATTTATGCATTGGAGATATCGCCATGGCCCTGGCACATAGCCTCGGATTCCCCCGAATCGGACGTGACCGCGAACTGAAGAAAGCCCAGGAGGCCTTCTGGAAGGGCGAGCTGGACGAAGCCGGCCTGCGGGCCGTGGGTCGTGAGCTGCGTGCGCGGCATTGGCAGGTACAGAAGGACGCCGGCATCGAGCTGCTGCCGGTCGGCGACTTCGCCTGGTACGACCAGGTGCTGGCCCATTCCCTGACTTTCGGCGTGATTCCCGAGCGTTTCCGCCCAGCCAGTGGCAAGCCGACCCTGGATACCTTGTTCGCCATGGCTCGTGGCGTGAGCGGGGATGCCTGCTGTGGCGGTGCCCATGCGCAAGAGATGACCAAATGGTTCGATACCAATTACCACTACCTGGTACCCGAGTTCACCGCTGACCAACAGTTCGCCCTCAGCTGGGAGCAACTGTTCGAGGAAGTGGATGAAGCCCGTGCCCTCGGCCATGACGTCAAGCCGGTGGTGATCGGCCCGCTGACCTACCTGTGGTTGGGCAAACTCAAGGGAGACGCCCAGGGTTTCGACAAACTGGAACTGCTCGAACGCCTGTTGCCGCTCTATGGACAAATCTTCCAGCGTCTGGCCGAGCAGGGCGTGGAGTGGGTGCAGATCGACGAGCCGATCCTGGTACTCGACCTGCCTCAGGACTGGAAGAACGCCTTCGAACGCGCCTACAACATCCTGCAGCGCGAGCCGCTGAAAAAACTGATCGCCACCTACTTCGGCGGCCTGGAAGAGAATCTCGGCCTGGCGGCCAATCTGCCGGTGGATGGTCTGCACATCGACCTGGTGCGCGCGCCGCAGCAGTACCCGACCATCCTCGACCGCCTGCCGGCTTACAAGGTGCTGTCCCTGGGCGTGGTCAACGGCCGCAACGTGTGGCGCTGCGATCTGGAAAGCGCCCTGGCGGTGATCGGCCATGCGCACAGCCGGCTCGGTGAGCGTCTGTGGATCGCGCCGTCCTGCTCGTTGCTGCACAGCCCGGTCGATCTGCAGCGTGAAGATCAACTGGATGCCGAACTGAAAAGCTGGCTGGCCTTCGCCACGCAGAAATGTGCCGAAGTGGCAGTGTTGGCGCGTGCCGTCAATCAGCCGGATGCCCCCGAAGTGCGCGCCGCGCTGGCCGAGAGCCGCGCCGTGCAGGCCAGCCGTGCGGCTTCACCGCGCATCCACAAGCCTCAGGTGCAGGCACGCCTGGCTGCGGTGACCGCCAACGATAGCCAGCGCGCGTCGCCGTTCGCCCAACGTATCGCCAAACAGCGTGCCGGCCTCGACCTGCCGCCGTTCCCGACTACCACCATCGGCTCGTTCCCGCAGACCTCGGCGATCCGCCTGGCACGCCAGGCCTTCAAGCAGGGCAAGCTATCGCTGGGGGATTACACCGATGCCATGCACAGCGAGATTCGCCATGCGGTAGAGATTCAGGAGCGCCTGGGGCTGGACGTGCTGGTGCACGGCGAGGCCGAGCGCAACGACATGGTCGAGTACTTCGCCGAGCAGTTGGATGGCTACCTGTTCACTCGTTTCGGCTGGGTACAGAGCTATGGTTCGCGCTGCGTGAAACCGGCGGTGATCTTTGGCGACCTGAGCCGGCCCCAGGCCATGACCGTGGAGTGGATTCGCTATGCGCAGAGCCTCACGGGCAAGGTGATGAAGGGCATGCTGACCGGCCCGGTGACCATGCTGATGTGGTCGTTCCCACGCGAAGACGTCAGCCGCGAAGTGCAGGCTCGGCAACTGGCCCTGGCGATTCGCGACGAGGTCGTCGACCTCGAGCAGGCTGGCATCCGTATCGTGCAGATCGACGAAGCCGCGTTCCGTGAGGGACTGCCGCTGCGCAAGGCCGACTGGCAGAACTATCTGGACTGGGCCACGGAATCCTTCCGGCTGTGTGCCAGTGGTGTGCGCGACGAGACGCAGATCCACACCCACATGTGCTACAGCGAGTTCAACGACGTGATCGAATCCATCGCCGCCATGGATGCGGACGTGATCACCATCGAGACCTCGCGTTCGGACATGGAGCTGTTGGAAGCCTTCGAGGCCTTCGAGTACCCCAACGAAATCGGCCCGGGCGTCTATGACATCCACTCGCCGCGGGTGCCGGACACCAGCGAGATGGTCAAGCTGATGCGCAAGGCGGTGCGCCGCATTCCTGCCGAACGTCTGTGGGTCAACCCGGATTGCGGCCTGAAAACTCGCGGCTGGCCGGAGACAGAAGCGGCGCTGGTCAATATGGTCGCCGCGGCCCGGCAACTGCGCACGGAACTGGCCTGAGCCAGGGTGGGAGGGGCTTCTGCGTCTTCGACGCAGCGCTGTCGCGCAGCAAACAGGCATGTAGGATGGGTGGCAACCCATCAATTTGCCGATGGGTTAGCACCCATCCTACAGACTAAAGCGCCTCCCACGAGCGAGTGTTCAGTCGGCCAGATACTGGTCGGCCGAGGTGACGGTCGCATAGGCGAACGCCAGTGCGGCCATGTAGGCAGCCTGCACCTGGGCTGCAGGGACGTGGCTGCCTTCGAATTCCTGATCGCGTGTCGCGCAGGCGTCGTGGATCACTGTGGTGGCATAGCCGAAATCCGCGCTGGCGCGGGCGGCGGCGTCGATGCACATATGGCTCATGGCGCCGACCAGGGTAACCTGTTCGATGCCAGCCTTGTCGAGCAGCGCCTTCAGGTTCGTGTCGCGAAATGCATTGACCTTGTGCTTGAGCACCACGTGTTCATCCGCCAGCGGCTGCACGCTGCCATGGATGTGCGCACCCTCGGAGCCGGCGGTGAAGAAGGGCGCGCCATCATTCTGGAATTCATGACGCACATGCACCACCGTATCGCCTGCCGCGCGAGCGGCCGCCAATACGCGTGCGGCGTTCTGCGCTGCCGCGTCGATGCCGTGCAGCGGCCATTTGCCGTCGGCGAAGTAGTCGTTCTGGATATCGATCAGAATCAGTGCGCGCTTGCTCATGGTGTTCTCCGTGGATGGATGCCATACACCTTAGCCGGTGCTCCAGCGATATGGGAGGCGGGTGACTGGCGAGCCTGAGGTGTTTTCCCGGGTATCGCTGCGCTCCACCCGGGCTATGCCCAGGTGCCGGTTTTCAGACCGAGTCTTCGGCCGCCTTGCCGGCGGGTTTTTCGCGGGTCGGCATGGCGAGAATTTCCGGCAGTACCTCGCGAGCGAATACACCATGCAGGCGCCACAGCTCGGCGACCGGATCAAGATGGTGATCGACGCGGATGTCCCACAACGGATACTCCTCGCGGTCGACGATATAGATCACCGCCGAAGATTCGCCATGGCGATCGCCTCCGCGTTCATCCCCTGCGGCGAGAGCGTCGATCAGGCGCTCGACCAGTGGGCGATGTTCACCGTGGCGAAAGGCATCGGCCACAGCGTCCAGCACCTGCGGCCCGACCAGGCGGTTGCCCTGTACGGAAAACTGTTCGCCAGATAGCGAACCGGCCCACGGGATGCATTGATCGCCCGTCCAGCACACGCTGTCGCCATGCCGGTCGATCAACGCCAACTGGCGCAGTTCCATGCACGGATCGGTGTCCATCAGACGTTTCAGGGCTGCGGGCGCCGAATGGCCCTGGCGTAACAGCGCCAGCCCGTCGAGGCCCAGGTACGGATTGACCTGGGCCTGGGTCGCTACCGCGCCAGCTCTGGCGGCGGCATGGCTGAGCAGTTTGCCCACGGCGGGCATGGCGGTAGCGGCGGCAACCCCGAACTGGCCGGTGCGCGGGCAGCGGGCAACGATGGAAAAGGTCATGGGCGACTCCTTTGTGCACGTGTGGCTTAGGCCACAGGCTGCCCGCTATCGTTCCGCTTGCCTCTCGTCGTAGAACTATCGGTATTTGTTGATAAGCATTATCATTCGCCGGATTGCCGCCACGCTTCTGGCGGTATCGTCACGAGCAGCCCCACCCCATGGTCGATCACCCGTCTTCGTCCGAGCCTCGCCAGCCCGACCCGTCCGCGACGGAGCCGGTGCAGCGCGATGCCTTTCTGCGCATCTTTCTCGCCCGTCGCGAACAGATGGAAGCGCTATTGCGGCGACGTGTCGGTTGTCGGGCGACTGCGGCGGATCTCGTGCAGGAGTTGTTTCTGCGCTTCTGGCGACGACCCAGTGCACCGCTCGAGGACATGGGCAGTTACCTGATCCGCAGCGCCCACAACCTGGCCATCGACCATTTGCGCAGCGAGGGCGCGCGCAGCCGTAACGAAGCGGGCCTGCTGCCCGAGCAGCGCGGCGACACCGGCATTTCGCCAGACGCAGCCCTGGAGGCGGGCAATGATCTGCGCCGCGTGGACGCGGCGTTGCGAGCATTGCCCGAGCGAACTCGGCATATCTTTCTGCTCAACCGTATTCACGGTCAGACCTATGGGCAGATCGCCCGCAGCATGGCGCTTTCCCAGAGTGCGGTGGAAAAACATATGATGCGCGCCCTGGAAGCCTGCAAGGCCAGCGTCATCGATACGCCGGCCAGCCATACATCTGGAAGCGCCGCGCCATGAGCCACGAGTCACACCTGCAGGAGGAATCACTGTCGGCCATCGAACAGGACGCCTGGCTGTGGCTCGGCCGTCTGCAGGGGCAGCCTGGCGACAAGGTGCAGATGGCTTTCGAGCAGTGGCTGGCCGCCTCGCCGGAGCATGTCGATGCCTTCGTGCAGATGCAGTCGCTCTGGCACCTCAGTCGCCCGGTTGCGCAGAATCTGGCCAATGAAGAGGCGCAGGCATTGCAGCAGTACCTGCGTCCGGCGCCACGGCGGCGACGCTATTGGGCAGCGGCGGCATTGAGTTTGGCAGCCAGCCTGGCGCTGATGGTCTGGGGTAGTGGCTGGCAGCCGCTGCATTGGGTCGATGACCTGGGCGCGGACTACGTATCGGCACCAGGGGAGGTGCGCAACCTGACCCTGGCGGATGGGTCGACCGTGGTGCTCGATGCGGACAGTGCCATCGCGGTGCGTTACGACGCCGGCGGGCGTCATGTCGAGTTGCGCCGTGGCACTGCCTACTTCCGCGTTACCCCAGCCGCCGTACCCTTCGCGGTAGCTGTGGCAGGCGGGGAAGCGCGGGTGCTGGGTACTCGTTTCGAAGTGCGCAAGTTGCAGGATGGTGGCCGTGTCACCGTCCTGCAGGGTCGCGTAGCGGTGCGCGGCAGTCCAGCCGAGGCGCCGCAGATTCTCACCGCCAACCAGCAACTGAGTTTCGCAGCCGGTTTCAGCGAGCACTTGCGCAGCGTGGATGCCGAGGCGACGACATCCTGGCGCGATGGACGTCTGAGTTTCTATCGGGTGCCGCTCGGCGAGGTGCTGAGCGAACTCGAGCGCTACTACCCCGGACGCATTCTGCTACTCGATAGCGAACTGGCCCAGCGCCGCGTCAGCGGCAGTTTCTCCAGTAACGATCCGCTGGAGGTGCTCGCCGCTCTGCAGAATGTGCTGGGTTTCGAGCAACATCAGTTGTTCGGGCGTCTGCTGATCCTGCGCTGAATTGGCCGGCAGGCAAAAAAATCGCGAACGCAACTGAGGTAAACCCATCCGGCATCCGTGTAGTGGTTTAAATGCGACTAGTTCGCAGACGAGAAGCCAATACAGCAAGGGTGAGCCAACCGATGAAATACCGTATGACGCGCCTGCAGGGTGCTACCTGGAAACGCCTGGGCATGACCGCTCTGCTACTGGGCGGCGGCGCCTTTGCGATGCCGCAACTGGCATTCGCGCAAACCCCGGCGGAGGTCGATGGGCAGGCGCAGCGCTATGAGTTCGCCATTGCCTCCCAGCCACTACCACGTGCGCTGGATGCCTTCAGCAAGGTCACCGGCCTCAACCTGGTCTACACCGATGAAGCGCCTTACGCCGTTCAGTCACCCGCCGTGCAAGGGCGCATGAGCGCCGATCAGGCGCTGGTGCAGTTGCTTGCCGGCTCCGGTTTCACCTATCGGCATGCCGGCGGGGGGACTCTCATGCTGCAGCCCGTGAGTGAGCCAAATGCGCTGAACCTCGATGCCGTGCAGATCCAGTCGCAACGTAATGCTGCACAGAGCTACCAGCCGCCAGCGACCACCCGCTTGATGCGTAGCGACACACCCTTGCTGGAGATCCCTCAGGCGGTCGCGGTAGTGACTTCCCAGGCGCTGCAGGATCAGCAGCCGCAGAATCTCGACGATGCCCTGGCCAATGTCAGCGGCATCACCCAGTCCAACACCTTGGGCAGCACGTTGGATGCGGTGATGAAGCGCGGCTTCGGTGACAACCGTGACGGCTCCATCCTGCGTGACGGCATGCGCACCATCCAGGGTCGCAACTTCACCGCCACCGCCGAGCGCGTCGAAGTCCTCAAGGGCCCATCGTCGATGCTCTACGGCATTCTCGATCCGGGTGGCGTGATCAACGTGGTCAGCAAGAAGCCGCAGCTCGAAAGTTACCGCGCCATCACCGGCCGTGCCTCGACCTTCGGCCATGGCAAGAACGGCAGTGGTGGCACCCTGGATCTCACTGGCCCGCTGGGTGAATCCGGCCTGGCCTACCGGCTGGTCGCCGATTATGACGATGCCGACTACTGGCGTGACTTCGGCCATAACCGCGACAAGACCTTCGCGCCGTCCCTGGCCTGGTACGGCGAAGACACCACCATCACCCTCAGCCATGAATACCGCGAGTATTCGGTGCCCTTCGATCGCGGCACGCTGTTCGTCAATGGCAAGCCATTGAACATTCCTGCCGAACGCCGTCTGGACGAGCCATACAACGTGACCGAAGGCCGATCCAACCTGAGCATCTTCGACCTGTCCCATCAGCTCAGTGATGATTGGAAGGCCCATTTCGCCTACAGCTACAACCGCGATACCTATGACGACTATCAGGCGCGAGTCACCAGTGTGGATACCACCACTGGCACCGTTGGACGCCGCCTGGACGGTACGCGCGGCGCGGTCAGCACCTCGCACTTCGCCACCGTCGATCTGGACGGCAAGGTGATGCTCGGCGGCATGCAGCACGACCTGCTGATGGGCGTGGATCACGAATACCGCAAGTTCTACCGCGCTGACCTGATCCGGCAGAGCACCAGTATCGTGTTCGATCCGTTCAACCCGGTTTATGGTCAGGTGCCTGTTCCTACCACCGTGGTGGCTTCGGACAGCGACCAGACCGACCGTGTGGTCACCCAATCAGCCTTTATCCAGGATTCGATTCACCTCAACGATCAATGGATCTTCGTAGCCGGCGCCCGCTACCAGCTCTACGACCAGCTCGCCGGGCGTGGCCGTCCGTTCACCAAGAACACCGATATCGACGGCCAGGTCTGGGTGCCGCGCGTCGGGCTGGTGTACAAGCTCAACGACGAACTATCGCTGTACGGCGGTTACACCGAGTCGTTCAAACCCAACTCGACCATTGCACCGCTGAGCAACGGTGCGACGATCAATGGCGTGCAGCCGGAGGAAGGCAAATCCTGGGAAATCGGCGCCAAGCTGGATATGCCGGGGCGCATCACCGGTACCCTGGCGCTGTTCGATATCGTCAAGGAAAACGTGCTGGTGACCGAGACCATTGGCGATGAGAGCTTTGCCCGAGGTGCGGGTGAGGTACGTTCGCGAGGCGTGGAACTGGACGTTACCGGTCAGCTGACCGACAACCTCAGCCTGATCGGTACCTTTGCACTGACCGATGCCGAGGTGACCAAGGATCCGGATCTCAAGGGCAACGGCTTGGTCAACGTTGCCAAGCATACGGCCTCGCTGTCCGCTGTATACGATTTCGGCGCGCTGTTCGGTGGTGATCGTCTGCGGGCTGGCGCCGGTGCTCGTTACGTCGGCGATCGCGAGGGCAACGAGGAAAACACCTTCACGTTGCCGTCCTACACGGTGGCCGATGCCTTCGCCAGCTACGATACCCGCCTGGGCGACAACAAGCTCAAGCTGCAGCTCAACGTCAAGAACCTGTTCGACAAGACCTACTACAGCTCTTCAGTGAACACCCTCAACGTCTCGGTTGGCGACCCGCGTCAGGTGCAGGTGTCCAGCACCCTGGAGTTCTGAACGCGTCCACAATCGCTTCGCTCCGGGGGAGTGGCTCCGGCAGAGTTGATGGCTTACGCGACCGTGTAGGAGCCGCGACCCCGCGGCGAATGGTAGCCATGACGCGTTATTGCGATATGGCCGCCATCGCATCGCCCGCAAGCGGGCTCCTACACGGTTTCTGATAATCACTCGACCGTGTAGGAGCCGGCTTGCCGGCGATTGCTTGAGCACGCACCCTAGAAACGCAGGGCGTAGGGTGGATCGGGGCGCGTAGCTGACGCTCTTTTCATCCACCATTGCGATCGCGTAGTGGTGGACGGATCGGGCCGCGTAGGCAAGCGTCGTCCACCCTACGGTCTAGGGAAGCCACAAGTTGCAAGGGAGAGCAGTGAACTGCTCTTGCTTGCCGCTTGCGGCTGCTTTATTGCACTTCCACCGCCAGGCTTTCGGCGATCTTCTTGCTCCAGATCGCCGGGCCGGTGATGTGTACCGACTCGCCATTGCTGTCGACGGCGACGGTCACCGGCATGTCCTTCACGTCGAACTCGTAGATCGCTTCCATGCCCAGTTCGGCGAACGCCAGCACCCTGGACTTCTTGATCGCCTGAGCTACCAGGTAGGCGGCACCGCCGACGGCCATCAGGTACACGGCCTTGTTGTCCTTGATCGCTTCGATGGCGGTCGGGCCACGTTCGGATTTACCGATCATGCCCAGCAAACCAGTCTGCTCGAGGATTTGACGGGTGAACTTGTCCATTCGCGTGGCGGTGGTCGGGCCGGCTGGGCCAACCACTTCGTCGCCGATCGGGTCGACCGGGCCAACGTAGTAGATGAAGCGGCCTTTCAGGTCGACCGGCAGTTCTTCGCCCTTGTTGAGCATCTCGACCATGCGCTTGTGCGCGGCGTCGCGACCGGTGAGCATCTTGCCGTTGAGCAGGATGGTTTCGCCCGGCTTCCAGCTCTGCACGTCTTCCGGGGTCAGGGTGTCGAGGTCGACGCGGCGGGCCGAAGGGCCAGCTTCCCAGACGATTTCCGGGTAGGCGTCCAAGGACGGCGCTTCCAGCTCGGCCGGGCCGCTGCCATCGAGCACGAAGTGGGCGTGGCGGGTGGCGGCGCAGTTGGGGATCATGCACACCGGCAGCGAGGCGGCGTGGGTCGGGTAATCCATGATCTTGACGTCGAGCACGGTGGTCAGGCCGCCCAGACCCTGGGCGCCGATGCCCAACTGGTTGACCTTCTCGAACAGCTCCAGACGTATTTCTTCGATCTTGTTCTGCGGGCCGCGGGCTTTCAGCTCATGGATGTCGATGGACTCCATCAGCACTTCCTTGGCCATTACCGCGGCCTTCTCGGCAGTACCGCCGATACCGATGCCGAGCATGCCCGGCGGGCACCAGCCAGCGCCCATGGTCGGTACGGTCTTCAGCACCCAGTCGACGATCGAGTCGGACGGGTTGAGCATGGCCATCTTCGACTTGTTCTCGGAGCCGCCACCCTTGGCGGCCACGTCCACTTCCACGGTGTTACCCGGGACGATGGAGTAGTGGATCACTGCCGGGGTGTTGTCCTTGGTGTTCTTACGGGCGCCGGCCGGATCGGCGAGGATCGAGGCGCGCAGGACGTTCTCCGGCAGGTTGTAGGCGCGGCGTACGCCTTCGTTGATCATGTCGTCGACGCCCATGGTGGCGCCGTCCCAGCGCACGTCCATGCCCACGCGGATGAACACGGTGACGATGCCGGTGTCCTGGCAGATCGGGCGGTGGCCGGTGGCACACATGCGCGAGTTGATCAGGATTTGCGCCATGGAGTCGCGGGCGGCAGGCGACTCTTCCTTCAGGTAGGCCTCGTGCATGGCCTGAATGAAGTCGACGGGATGGTAATAGGAAATGAACTGCAGGGCGTCGGCGACGCTCTGGATCAGATCGTCTTGCTTGATCACGGTCATGCGGGGCGCTCCCTTATAGGGCAGGAACTTGAGCGCCGGAACATGGCCGGCGCGTTCTAAAAGGCGCGGCAGTATACCGCGGGGTCGACGCCTGGGACACCCGTCAGGGCCCGGCGGTGATAACGCGAAGCGTTGCTAGGCTTTTTCACGGCGCGCGAGTAGAGTGGCGGCTAGTTGCCACTATGGGATGGAGCCCATGATCCCAAGCAACCGCCGATTGACTCAACGTACGTTACAGAATCTGCTGATAAAGCGTTTCGGCATGGCTGTGGCTACTTATCTGATGATCGCTGCGCTGGCGGGGATCGCCTGTTACCACGACCTTTTCGGCGTCCGTGGCAGCACGGTTGCGGGCTTGCTGGGCATCGCGGCCGCCAGTCAGTTGCTGTTTCTGGCCCTGTTTCTGTCCGGCCGCAACCTGACCTTTCGCGACCCCAGCCTGACCGAGGCGCAGGTGCTCGTCGCCCTGGGGTTGATCACGGCGATGGTCGCGATGCTCGACGAAGGGCGCGGCAGTCTGCTGCTTATCTATCCCATGGCGCTGCTTTTCGGTCTGTTCCAGCTGCCGCCGCGGGTATTCTTTCGCTGCGCCGGCCTGGCGTTCTTCGGTTTCGTCGTCATCAATCTGTACGAGGCCTACCAGATGCGCATGCGCGATCCCGGCCTGGCCACGCTGCAGGTCTGTGCGCTGGGGTTGGTGCTGTTCTGGCTGAGTCTGTTCGCCTCCTATATGCAGAGCATGCGCCAGCGTATGCGGCAGCGTCGTTTCGCGCTGCAGGCGCACCAGGAAACCCTGCGCGGCATGATGCGCCAGCTGGAAGACCTGGTGGCTACCGATGAGCTCACCGGGCTGTGCAACCGCCGGCATTTCCTGCGCATGGCGGCTCGCGAGCTCGAAGGGCTGGCACCCAAGCGGCGGCACGGCCTGGCGCTGATCGATCTCGATCACTTCAAGGGCATCAATGACCGGCATGGCCATGCCGCGGGCGATCGTGTGCTGCAGGCTTTTGCAGGCGTGGCCACGGCCTGCCTGCGTGAGGGCGACATCATCGCCCGTTACGGTGGAGAGGAGTTCGTGCTGCTGGTGCCCAATACCGACACCGATGCTTTCCTGTCCTGCTGCGAGCGTTTGCGGGTGGCGTTCAGCGAGGCCGAGCCGATCGGTGTTAAGGTGCAGAATCTCAGCTTGTCCGTGGGAATGACCCTGGTGTCCATGCACGATAACCTCGACGAAGCCCTTCATCGCGCCGACCAGGCGCTGTACCAGGCCAAGCGCACCGGGCGCAATCGCTGCGCCTCGACCTGGGAACAGGCGGATGCCTGATCTGCTGGTCGGTGACCGACGAGTGACCGTCGATACCGGAAGTAACCTGCTCGACTCGCTGTTGGACGCCGGCATCGCCGTGCCTTACAGCTGTCGCGCTGGTAGTTGCCAGGCCTGCATGGTGCGTTGCCTGGCGGGCGAACCGCTGGATGTGAAGCCCGAGGCCCTCGATCAGGCGCGTCGGGATCAGGGTTGGCGCCTGGCGTGCCAGTGCAGCATGGTCGAGGATCTGCAGATTCAGATATTCGACCCCAGAAGCGATGGGATTCCTGCGCAGATCCAGGCGTGCGACTGGTTGAGCGATCATGTATTGCGCTTGCGCCTGCTCCCGCAACGGGCCGTGCGCTACCGCGCAGGGCAGCATCTGCTGCTGTGGACGGCCGACGGAATCGCCCGGCCGTACTCGCTGGCCAGCCTGCCGCAGGAAGACACCTTTCTCGAATTTCATGTGGATTGTCGCCAGCCTGGTGCGTTCAGCGATGCCGCACGACAATTCAAGGTGGGAGAGCTGCTGCGTCTGGGCGCGCTGAGCGGCGGTGCGCTGCATTACGATCCGGACTGGCAGGCCCGGCCGCTCTGGTTGCTGGGTGCCGGAACCGGCCTCGCGCCGCTATACGCCATCCTGCGCGAGGCATTGCGCCAATCGCATCAGGGGCCGATCCGGGTCATGCATGTGGCGCGGTCGACTACCGAGCACTACCTGGCCGGCTCGTTGCTCGAACTGGCCGAGCTTCATCCACACATACAGCTCGACCTGATCGAGGCGGCAGCGTTGCCCGGTGCCCTGGCGGTGCTGCGTCCTGGCTCACGGCAGACCATCGCTCTGGCCTGCGGCGGGCCCGACACAGTGGACGCCATAGCTAGACGCCTCTATCTCGCCGGCCTGCCGCGCAGCCAGTTATTTACCGACCTGTTTCTGCCTCACGCATAGGAGGCTGCTCCCGTTTCAGCGCGACCGCGCCGATACGCCAATAGACGCTTGCGCCGCAAACGAAAAGGCCCGCATTGAATGCGGGCCTTTCTGCTGGTGCTGATGATCGTCAGACCAGTGCGTCACCGACATGCAGGATCTTCATGCCGTTGGTGCCACCGATGGTGTGGTAGCTGTCGCCCTTGGTCAGAATGACCCAGTCACCTTTTTCGACCAGGCCACGCTTGAGCAACTCGTCCACCGCTGCCTGGCTGACTTCGCCTGGTGGCAGTGCCGCCGGATCGAAGGGGATGGTGTACACGCCGCGGAACATCGCGGAGCGCGCCTGGGTGTCACGGTGCGGGGAGAACGAGTAGATCGGTACCGAGGAGCGGATACGCGACATGATCAGCGGTGTGTAACCACTTTCGGTGAGGGCGATGATGGCCTTCACGCCCGGGAAGTGGTTGGCCGTGTACATGGCGGCCAGGGCGATGCTCTCGTCGCAACGCTCGAAGGTCTTGCCGATACGGTGGCTGGAGCTCTTGCCGGTAGGGTGACGCTCTGCGCCGAGGCAGATGCGCGCCATGGCCTGCACGGCTTCCAGCGGATAGGCGCCAGCGGCGCTTTCTGCCGAAAGCATGACCGCGTCGGTGTAGTCGAGCACGGCGTTGGCCACGTCGGACACTTCGGCACGGGTCGGCATCGGGTTCTGGATCATCGACTCCATCATCTGGGTCGCAACGATCACTGCCTTGTTGTGGCGGCGTGCGTGCAGAATGATCTTCTTCTGAATACCTACCAGCTCGGCGTCGCCGATTTCCACACCCAGGTCGCCACGGGCAACCATCACCACATCGCTGGCCTTGATCAGGCCGTCCAGGGTTTCGTCGTTCGCGACCGCTTCGGCGCGTTCGATCTTGGCGACCAGCCACGCCTTGCCGCCGGATTCGTCACGCAGCTGGCGAGCGTATTCCATGTCCGCAGCGTCGCGTGGGAAGGATACGGCCAGGTAGTCCAGATCCATTTCTGCGGCGAGTTTGATGTCAGCCTTGTCTTTTTCAGTCAGGGCTGGCGCGGTCAGGCCACCGCCACGTCGGTTGATGCCTTTATGATCGGACAGCGGGCCGCCGATCAGCACCACGCAGTTGAGGGTGTCCGCGGTGGTGGTTTCGACACGCATGACCACCCTGCCATCGTCGAGCAGCAGTTCGTCACCGACGCCGCAATCCTTGACCAGATCCGGGTAGTCGATACCCACGACTTCCTGGTTGCCGTCAGTCAGCGGATGGCTGGTGGAGAAGGTGAAGCGATCACCGACCTTCAGCTCGATGCGCTTGTTGGCGAATTTGGCGATACGGATCTTCGGACCTTGCAGGTCGCCCAGCAGGGCAACATGGCGACCGTGCTTGGCTGCGATGTCACGTACCAGCTTGGCCCGCGCCTTGTGATCTTCCGGCGAACCGTGGGAAAAGTTCAGGCGGGCAACATCCAGCCCAGCGAGAATCAGTTGTTCGAGTACTTCCGGTGAGTTGCTGGCTGGGCCGAGGGTGGCAACGATTTTGGTGCGGCGAGCGGTCATGCGCGGACTCCTGAGTTGAAGCAGACCGCGAGGCTACTACGCCGCAACGCTGTAGTCATTGTTCCTCTGCACTACTTTTCGGCAGGCAGCTTGATCACCAGCAGGTCGCAGTCCACCGATTCGAGCAGTCGCTCGGCGGTGTGGCCGATGAGAATGGTGTCCAGACGACCGCGGGCGATGGCACCCATCACCAGCAGGTCGATTTCGTGCTTGTGTACGAATCGCGGCAGCATGTTTTCCGGTGCACCTTCGAGCAGGTGGGCCGAGTCGGGCTCGATGTTGTGCTGGCGGATCAACTCATCGAAGGCCTTGTGATGCTGTTGCGCTTCGTCGGCAACGAACTGCTGGTAGGAGGCCAGCAGCTCGGCGTTGTTGAGCAGCGTCCGTGGCAGAGGTGCGTGGCAATGCACGAAGTTGGCACGCAGGCCGAGGGCAGAGGAGAGCGCCTGGCTGATGTTGATCAAGTGGTGATCCAAGGTCGCGGGTTTGTCGTCCTTGTGCAGGGGATCGACTGCCGTACACAGATTGCGTCCGCGCCATTCGGCGTGATGCACCAGCCACAGAGGGAACGGAGAATGGCGCATCAACTGCCAGCAGCTATCAGTGAGCAACAGACGGCGCAGCAGGTTGTTGTGGGCGGCGGATTTCAGTACCAGATCCGGGTGCAACTCGGCAGCCACTTCGAGCACCGTTTCGTGCAGGCGCTTGCCCCAGCGTACTTCCTGTTGTAGTGGCAGGCCTTCATCGCACAGCGGGGCCAGCAGCTCTTCCAGCCATTTGCCGCGCTGCTCCAGCAACGCCTCGCGAGCTTTGTTCTGCAGGCTGTTTTCGAGCAGGCTGCCATCCAGCGCGGCGCTATACTCCACCACCAGAATGTGCAACCGGGCCTGAGTTCCGCGTGCCAGCCAGGTGGCGCGCTCCAGGGCAGGATGGCTAGGTTGGTTGGCGTCGATCACGACCAGTAGCTTCTCGAGTTTCATGGGGTCGACCTCGCTGGGTAAGTTAAGCCGCATTGCATCCCATCGTTCGATGACATGCGTTGACCTGTGTCAGCGTAGAAGATCGAGCCCGCTCGTTCCGGCCCAGTTGTCATGTAACGCGATGCAGCATGTTGCCACTGTTCAGTTTTTCCAGGCTTCGCCGATACGTTGCTCATTGGAGGAGAAACTCATGCGTATTCTGTTGCTGCTGAGCTGTGTGCTGGTCATCTGCGGATGTACCCGCATGTCGCTCGATCATCATCTGAACAAGGCCTATCGCGCCTACGAACTGGGCGAGTGCGACGATGCGATACGCGAGTTGTCCCAGGCCGAGCGTGCGAGTCGTTCGCGCAGTTACATCCAGCCGGAAATTTCCCTGCTGCGTGGCCATTGCCTGGAACGGCAGAGTCTGTACGTCGATGCGGCGCAGACCTATCAGTTCATCATCGGCCGCTACCCCACCAGTGAGTACGCGTTCCGTGCTCGGGCGCGGCTGGAAACCCTGCGTCAGCTCGGTCATCATGGTCTGCCGGAGCCCGCCAAGGTATCGCCTGCTGGAGCGCTTTGACGGCCTACACACGATCGAGCGGGGATTGCCGCGATGCGCGCCTGGATTGGTCTTCTTTTACTGCCTACGCTGGCCTTCGGGCAGGTTTATCGCTGGGTGGATGAGCAGGGCCAGGTGCATTACGGCCAACGGCCGCAAGCGACTGATGCCAAGGTCGTGGACATCCGCCCGCAGGTGATGGAGCGCGATGCCGCCACCCGGGAGCGAGAGCAGCGCAGCGAGCGCTTCTTTCAGGCCCGTCGTGAGGAGCAGGCCCAGGCCGCTCAGGTACGAAAACAGCAGCAAGCTGATAGAGCGAAGGAGTGCACGACACTGCGTAATCGTCTGGCCTCCATGCCCGAGGGGCGACGCTACTATCAGCCTGGCGACAATGGCGAGCGCCGCTATTACAGCGACCAGGAGCTGGATGCGGGGCGTGATTACCTGCGTAGCCAGTTATCCGAGCGGTGTAATTGAGGGCTGGTCAGCTCGATGCACTGCCGCCATACTTATCCGACACTCATAGCGCTTCGCCATTATGAATGCCAATCGCCATATAGAACGGCACCAGTTGCCGTACTACCTCAACGTTTTCAACGCCTTTACCGATAAACCAATCGGCCACTTGGGCAATGTCTCGTTGGATGGGTTGATGTTGATCAGCCAGTTGCCGGTGCTGGTAGGCGGCTGTTTCGACATGCGCCTGAAGATTCCGGGACAGAATGCCGTTCGGCATATCGACTTCAGTGCCACCTGCCTCTGGTGCCGAGAAGATGTCACGCCAGGCAGCTTCGACTCCGGTTTCGCCCTGACTGCACCGCCGACCGAATACGTCGAGATGGTCGAGGCCTTGCGCTACTACTTCAGCTTCCATCCGCTCGCCGCCTCGGTCTGATCATCGGCTGAACGTTCGCTGCAATCCTGTGTCTGTTTATACACGCGGCCCTAGTCTGCTCTGAGCCCCAATCTCGGCTTTTCTCCATTCGCGTGTCAGCATTTGCTTACATGTGCTGTAAGCATTAGTGGCGGTTTGCCGCTGGGAAGCTGACGGGGTTTCTTCGTTTTTTATTAAGTAACTGATATTGAAGGATTTTATATTTTCAGTCGGTGTAGATTTTAGGCCTGACGGAATATTCGTGCCGTTGTGATTAATCCCAGGGTCGCTAATATCTGAACCGTGCTTAGGGACAAGCGCAGGTTGTTAAGGAAAACGACCAGGACATCGCGGGATGCGATTCATCAGGATGATGAGCTGGGAATATCAGGGAATAGGGACAAAAGAGTGGGCGGGTAAAACCGCCCCTTTTTTTCGTCTGCAGAAAAGTGCCTGGCTGCTGGCGCCCAGGTAGCGCCCATAAAAAATGGTCGGGAGCCATTTTTAACGTCGCTTGCGACGGCCCGAAGGGGGCCGCCAAGGATGGCAGGCCATAAAAAATGCCGCGACCCTTTCAGATAGCGGCATCCTTAGCGACGGTCTACGCCGTCGAGCCCTGAGCTTAGCGCTCCAGGTGCTGCAGCTTGTCTTTTACGCCATCCCACTCTTCGGCATCGGCCAGTGCGTCTTTGCGCTCGGTGATGTTCGGCCAGACTTCCGCCAGTTCGGCGTTCAGCTCGATATATTCCTGCATGCCATCCGGTATCTCGTCTTCGGAGAAAATGGCCTGCGCCGGGCACTCTGGCTCGCAGAGCGCGCAGTCGATGCATTCATCCGGGTGGATCACCAGGAAGTTCGGGCCTTCGTAGAAGCAGTCCACCGGACAGACTTCCACGCAGTCGGTGTACTTGCACTTGATGCAGTTGTCGGTGACGACGAAGGTCATTTCTAGTTTTCTCCTCGGGCTACGGCAGCGAGCCGCTCCTTGATTCAGCAGCTCTCAGGCTCGGAATAGGGCTGTCAGGCCAGGCTAAAGGCTGCAGCGCTTCCGGAGCGCGCGGGATTCTAACAGCTTGTTGGCTTTGGCGTTAGACTCGCGCTTTCCATGCATATAACAGTTCGAGCGCCTTGCGCGGGCTGAGATCGTCCGGATCGACCTTTTGCAGCTCTTCCAGCACGGGGTGCGGCAGGCTGGCGAACAGATCGCTCTGCAGGGGCGCGGCCGGTTGTCCCAGGCCTTCTGTCGGCAGGTTGTGGGGCAGGCTGGTGGTTTCCAGGCGCGCGAGGTGTTCGCGGGCGCGCAGTATTACCGTATCCGGGACACCCGCCAGTTGCGCTACAGCAAGGCCATAACTCTGGCTGGCCGGACCGGGCAGCACGTGGTGCAGGAAGACGATGCGCTCGTTGTGTTCGGTGGCATTGAGGTGCACGTTGGCGACCACGGGCTGGCTTTCCGGCAATACGGTCAGCTCGAAGTAGTGGGTGGCGAACAGCGTATAGGCACGCAGGTTGGCCAACTGCTCGGCAGCCGCCCAGGCCAGCGACAGGCCATCGAAGGTGCTGGTACCGCGACCCACTTCATCCATCAGCACCAGGCTGCGTTCGCTGGCGTTGTGCAGGATGTTGGCGGTCTCGCTCATTTCCACCATGAAGGTCGAGCGCCCGCCGGCCAGGTCATCGCTGGAACCGATCCGGGTAAAAATGCGGTCGACCATCGACAGCTCACAGCGCGCTGCAGGCACGAAGCTGCCGATATGGGCGAGCAACACGATCAGCGCGGTCTGGCGCATATACGTCGATTTACCGCCCATGTTCGGGCCGGTGATGATCAGCATGCGCGTGGCGTCATCGAGCTTCAGATCGTTGGCGACGAACGGCGTGGTCAACACCTGCTCCACCACCGGATGGCGGCCTTGCTCGATCAACATGCATGGCTCGTCGACGAAGCGCGGACGGTTGAAATCCAGGTTCAGCGCGCGTTCGGCCAGGTTGCTCAGCACATCCAGTTCGGCCAGCGCAGCGGCGCTGTCCTGCAATGGGCCGAGGTGGCCGATCAGCCTTTCCAGCAGTTCGTCGTACAGTTGTTTCTCGCGGGCGAGGGCGCGGCTCTTGGCCGACAGTGCCTTGTCTTCGAACTCTTTGAGCTCGGGGGTGATGAAGCGCTCGGCGCCTTTCAGCGTCTGGCGGCGGATGTAGTCGGCAGGGGCCGATTCGGCCTGCTTGCTCGGCAGCTCGATGAAATAGCCGTGCACGCGGTTGTAGCCAACCTTGAGATTGGCCAGGCCGGTGCGGGCTTTCTCCCGGGTCTCCAGATCCATCAGGTACTGGCCGGCGTTCTCGCTCAGCGACTGCAGTTCGTCCAGCTCGGCGTCATAACCGGTCTTGAGCACGCCGCCATCGCGGATCACCGCCGGTGGATTGTCGATGATGGCCTTGGCCAGCAGCTCGGCCAGTTCCGGATAGGTGCTGACGGTGGTGGCCAGGGTGCCCAGATGCGGCGACTCCAGCTCGGCCATCGCACGTTGCAGTTCCGGCAGTGCGGCGAGGGCATCGCGCAGGCGGGCCAGATCCCGTGGGCGCGCGTTGCGCAGGCCGATCCGCGCGAGGATGCGCTCCAGGTCGCCGATTTCCTTGAGCTGTGGCTGCAGGTTTTCGAAGCGGTAGCGATCCAGCAGGCAGGCGATCGACTCCTGGCGCGCTTCCAGCACGGCGCGGTCACGCAGCGGGCGGTTCAGCCAGCGGCCGAGCAGGCGGCTGCCCATGGCGGTCTGGCTGCGATCCACAACGGACTGCAGGGTATTGTCGCGGCCGCCGGCCAGGTTGATATCCAGTTCCAGATTGCGGCGGCTGGCACCGTCGAGGATCACCGTGTCGTCGATGCGCTCGTGGCGCAGGCTGCGCAGGTGCGGCAGGGCGGTACGCTGGGTCTCTTTGGCGTAAGCCAGCAGGCAACCGGCAGCGCCAATGGCCAGGGTCAACGTCTCGCAACCGAATCCCTTGAGATCCTGGGTACCGAATTGCTGGCAGAGGCTCTTCTGGGCGGTATCGCGCTCGAAGTCCCAGGGCGCGCGGCGCCGCGAGCCGCGGCGTTTTTCGGCAGGCAAGCCTTGGGGCCAGTCATCGGGGATCAGCAGCTCGGCAGGGTTGAGGCGCTCGAGTTCGGCCAGCAGGTTTTCCCAGCCGCGGATTTCCATCACGCTGAAGCGTCCGCTGGTGATGTCCAGCACGGCCAGGCCGAACAGGCGCTCGTCCCCCAGCACGGCAGCCAGCAGGTTGTCGCGGTGTTCGTCGAGCAATGCCTCGTCGCTGACGGTGCCTGGAGTGATGATGCGCACCACCTGGCGTTCCACCGGGCCCTTGCTGGTGGCCGGGTCGCCGATCTGCTCGCAGATGACCACCGACTCACCGAGCTTGACCAGTTTGGCCAGATAGCCCTCGGCGGCGTGGTAAGGAATGCCGCACATCGGAATCGCCTGGCCGGCGGATTGGCCGCGGGCGGTCAGGGTGATGTCCAGAAGCTTGGCGGCTTTCTTCGCATCTTCGTAGAAGATTTCGTAGAAATCGCCCATGCGGTAGAACATCAGCTGATCGGGGTGCTGGTTCTTCAGTCTCCAGTATTGCTGCATCATCGGCGTGTGGGAACTGAGGTCGCTTTGGCTCATCGTGTCGAGTGTCCGGCTGAATAGCAAAACGTCTAGTGTACGGTATCGACCCCATTATCTTTAACCCCGGGGCGCAGATGAATCTCGATGATCAGCCCGTGATCAGGCTCGCCTGGCGCAGGCCATGGGTGAGGGCGTGGATTCTCGCTCGTTCTGAGGGTGCCTGTGTTCGGATTGAGCGGTTTCGAGGGCATTCGCGACGTTTGCAATACACGACAAGCATGGCGAAACTATTGCGCTCAAGGAGAACCATCTCTGATTCATAAAAGGAAACTTCGACATGCGCTTGCTGATTGCCCTGATCCTGCCGTGGCTGACATTTTTCACCATCGGTCGACCGATTGCAGGAATCATCTGCCTGATTCTTCAGATAACGCTGATTGGCTGGCTACCGGCGACGATATGGGCGGTGTATGCCTTGAGCCAATACAATACTGACAAGAAGATCGAAAAGGCCTTTGGCCAAAGAAATTGATCGCTGATGCGAGTGCTCAGCCTCTATTGAAGAGGCTGTTACACGAGCAGGAAATAGAGTAGCCAAAGCCGTGGAACTGAACGTTTCGCGGCTTTTTTGTTGCCTGCCATCCCTGGCAGCAACCCTGCGGGCCGTCGCGGAGCGACGTCAAAAATTGCTCCCGGCCATTTTTTGTTGGCGCAGGCAGGACACGTAGTTGTCTGTCGAAATGATCAGGATGCGCCTGTGGTGGTGGATGTGCTGATGTAGGGTAGTGAACCCTCTGGTTTATTTTGGAGAAACTCGTGAGCGCAGATGATTCATCCCCAACTCGCTTGGCCGCCCGCCTTGGTGAAACGCTGCTGGCGCAAGGTGCCCAGGTAACCACTGCCGAGTCCTGCACGGGCGGTGGGATTGCCGAAGCGATTACCCGCATTCCCGGCAGCTCGGCCTGGTTCGAAGCGGGTTTCGTTACCTACTCCAATGCCCAGAAAACTCGCCAGTTGGGCGTGCCCGAGGCGCTTTTCAGCACGGTGGGCGCGGTCAGTCGTGAGGTGGTCGAGGCCATGGTGCGTGGCGCCCAGATGCAGAGTGGTGCGCGCTATGCCACGGCGGTCAGCGGTGTGGCCGGCCCCGATGGCGGCAGCGCGGAAAAACCGGTCGGTACGGTGTGGATTGCCTGGGGGGATGGTGACCGCGTGTTCAGCAGGCGTTTCCAGTTTGCCGGCTCGCGTGACGCCGTGCGTCTGCAGACCGTGGAGGCGGCGCTGCATGGATTGTTGCGACTGCTGGCACAAGAAAATCCATCGGCGGGGTAGGCGAGTGACGAACCCTGTGGAATAATACTGTCTACTTATACAGTTATTGGCCGTCAGGCCCTTCTGATCACGTGAGGAATGTAATGGACGAGAATAAGAAGCGCGCGTTGGCGGCTGCACTGGGCCAGATCGAGAAACAGTTCGGCAAGGGCGCGGTCATGCGCATGGGCGATCATGATCGTCAGGCGATTCCCGCTATTTCCACCGGCTCTCTGGGCCTGGATATCGCGCTGGGCATTGGTGGCCTGCCGAAAGGTCGGATCGTCGAAATCTACGGTCCGGAATCCTCGGGCAAGACCACGCTGACCCTTTCGGTGATCGCCGAAGCGCAGCGCATGGGCGCCACCTGCGCCTTCGTCGATGCCGAGCACGCGCTGGATCCGGATTACGCTGGCAAGCTGGGCGTCAACGTCGACGACCTGCTGGTTTCGCAGCCTGATACCGGTGAGCAGGCTCTGGAAATCACCGACATGCTGGTGCGCTCCAACGCCATCGACGTGATCATCGTCGACTCCGTGGCAGCTCTGGTGCCCAAAGCGGAAATCGAAGGTGAAATGGGCGACATGCACGTCGGCCTGCAGGCTCGTCTGATGTCCCAGGCGCTGCGCAAGATCACCGGCAACATCAAGAACGCCAACTGCCTGGTGATCTTCATCAACCAGATCCGTATGAAGATCGGCGTGATGTTCGGCAGCCCGGAAACCACTACCGGCGGTAACGCCCTGAAGTTCTACGCTTCGGTTCGTCTCGACATCCGTCGTACCGGCGCTGTGAAGGAAGGCGATGAGGTAGTCGGCAGCGAAACCCGCGTCAAAGTAGTGAAGAACAAGGTGGCACCGCCTTTCCGTCAGGCCGAGTTCCAGATTCTCTACGGCAAGGGCATCTACCGTAACGGCGAGATCATCGATCTGGGCGTACAGCAGGGCTTGGTCGAGAAGTCGGGTGCCTGGTACAGCTATCAGGGCAACAAGATCGGTCAGGGCAAGGCCAACGCGGCCAAGTACCTGGAAGACAACCCGGAAGTGGGGCGTGCCATCGAAGGTCTGATCCGCGAGAAGTTGCTCGTTGTCAGCCCTACGGTCAAAGCCAATTCGGGTGCTGAAGTCGACGCTGAAGTCGACCTCTGATTCCAGTTAGTGGCCGTGATACTGGATAACCTGCAAGCGGTGCGCCATACCGCCATGGATTTGTTGGCGCGCCGCGAGCATGGCCGTGTCGAGCTGTCGCGCAAGCTGCGTCAGCGCGGGGCCAGTGATGAGCACATCGAGGCCGCCCTCGATCGCTTGAGCGAAGAAGGGCTGCTGTCCGAAGCACGTTATCTGGAAAGCTTCATCAGTTATCGGGCGCGCTCGGGTTTCGGCCCGCAGCGTATCCGTGACGATCTGTCCCAGCGTGGCCTGGCCCGTGCCGATATCGAACAGGCGCTGCGCGACAGCGGCATCGATTGGCGCGAAGGCCTGCAGGAAACCTGGCAACGCAAGTTTGCCGGGCAGTTACCGTCGGATGCTCGTGAGCGGGCCAGGCAGATGCGTTTTCTGGTTTATCGCGGATACCCAATGGATCTGGTCGGGCAGTTGATGCGCGGCGCCCTGGCGGACGACTGACCAGCCCCTTCTGCACCCTTCTTCGAAGTCACGCTCGCGCAGCGAATGATTCGGGGCGCGCTACAACCACCGTTTCGCACTCAAGCTCGCCAGTACCGTGGCTGATTGATCACGTCGAGCAATTCACGCAAACGCCCGGCACTACGTCCGCTGAACGCGAAGACTAGCCTTGGCAGGTCGCGCAATTTCGGCCCATCCGTTTCCATACTGCCACTAGGCTGCTGCTGGATGTCGCCGCTTTTGCACAGATCACTGAAGTGCAGATTCAGGTACTCGAGCGCTTCGGCCGTCAGGGCATGCTGCATACGAATCACGAACTGATCCTTCAGCCAGCGGCTGGAGTGGAAGTTGGCGTAGAAACGGGCGATTTCCTCGGCTGCCTCCTCGACGTCATAAACCAGGCGCATCAGATTCATGTCACTGGCGAGGATGTAGCCATTGCTGTCGAGGTTCTGCTGGATGTAGTCGAGCAGTCCCTGCCAGAACGTGCCGCCGGGCTCGTCGAGCAGAATCACCGGTACCAGCGGACTCTTGCCGGTCTGGATCAGCGTGATGACTTCCAAGGCTTCATCCAGGGTACCGAAGCCACCGGGGCAGAGCACCAGGGCGTCGGCTTCCTTGACGAAGAACAGCTTGCGCAAAAAGAAGAAGTGGAACGACAGCAGGTTATCGCTCCCCTTCATGGTCGCGTTGGCCGATTGCTCGAAGGGCAGGGTGATGTTGAAGCCCAGGCTATTGTCATGGCCCGCTCCCTCATGAGCCGCCGCCATGATGCCGCCACCAGCCCCCGTGATCACCATCAGATCATGGCGCGCCAGCGTGGCGCCCAGATCGCGTGCCAACGCGTAAACCGGGTGACCGGGTTGCGTACGGGCCGAGCCGAACACGGTGACCTTGCGGCGGTGCCTGAAGCGTTCCAGCACACTGAAGGCACGCTCCAGCTCGCGCAGAGTCTGCAACATGATCTTGGCGTCCCAGCGATTGCGGTCGGCCTGGGCCATGCGCGCCACGGTCGCGAGCATTTCCCGGTAAAGCGCGAGGTTGGGGCTGTTCGCTGGCGTTATCTGGGCGGCCAGCTCATCGAGGCTGTCCGCCAGTTCCGTGCCGGTGGTTTGCAGATGACGGGGACGGTGGGCGTTCGCATGATCATCCATTGCGCTTCTCCTTTTGCGTCAACGCGCCCTTGGTTACCTGCGGCGGGGGCTTCAAACCGTCTCGCTGTGTGCTTGGCTTACAGCCGGCAATCAGCCTTGCCGAACCGTTCAGTGGTGACTGGACGATTGCTCTGGATCTCACTGAATTCATAGCGAAGTACCGCGCCACTGACCAGCAGCTTTCGAAACCCCGGGTTGCTGCACACGCTATTGGTCAACTGCGCGCGCACGGTGTCCGGGTTGCCACGCATCTGCGAGGCGTGCCCTGGGCGGACGCTCAGGTGATTGATCAACTCGTTGCCTTCGACGGTGTAGCCCTGATCGAGGATATCTTCGTTGATGGCGCGTGGTGTGCCGACACTGCTTTCGCGCGCTACTTTTTCCAGCGTTTGCGTCAGCTCATGGCCTTTTAGCGAGGCAGCGTGCGCCGTCGGCAAAAACAGGCTGATGAGGAGGACGGAAAGGGCGAAACGCTGCATGGGCTGACTCCTGAAGACGGTGAGCGGTTATAGACCCGGTTCGTCTCTTTATGTTCGTTTTGGCGAAAGGCATCGACGGGCAGTGGGGATGTTACCAACCCCGGGCGTTGCATGGAGATTACCAGCGGCGAAACGGGAACAGACCCTCGAGCAATTGATAGACTACGCGCCCTTCGTTGCACGACCCCCTGGCGGCTATGTCCTTTTCTTTCGTCTGTCTAACGTCTCCGGCCTGGCAAGGCGCACGTTCATGAGCCACGCCGTTGCCGCACTGCGCGCCGCGCGCCTGGCCCGCAGCGTCAAGCCATTCCTGGCTAGAGGTTCGCGGGCCGAGCGCTGCCCGGCTTGTCGCCTGGCCCGCAGTCATTGCCTATGCGCCTGGCGCCCACTGGTGTCGGCGAACGCTGGGGTGTGCCTGCTGATGCACGACGTCGAGGCGTTGAAGCCAAGCAACACCGGCTGGCTGATTGCCGATGTGGTGGAGGATACCTCGGCCTTCGGCTGGTCGCGTACCGAGGTCGATCCGTTACTGCCCGCGTTGCTGGGCGAGCCCCAGTGGCAACCGTACCTGGTATTTCCCGGCGAATACGCCGAGGCGCAGCGCGTGGTGACTTCCGTGGAGGTAGGCGCGGGCAAGCGGCCGCTGTTCGTGATGCTCGATGCGACCTGGACACAGGCACGCAAGATGTTTCGCAAGAGCCCGTACCTGGATCAGTTACCGGTGCTCAGCCTGCAGCCGGAGGCGCTGTCACGCTACCGATTGCGACGCTCCAAGCGCGATGATCACCTGTGCACTGCCGAAGTCGCGGCGCTATGTCTGGAACTGGCTGGTGATGAGCGCGCCGCCGATGCGTTGAATGCCTATCTCGATGTATTCAGTGAGCATTACCTGGCTTCCAAGGCGCCGCGCGCCGTGAACCTGGAAAATGAGCTGCACCAGCGTCTCAAGGCCTTTCTGTAATTAATGGCGGTTTTGGCCAGAGCTGGGCCAGCAGCATACCGCCGAACATCAGTGCACAACCGAAATAGCCCCGCGCTGACAGGGATTCGCCCAGCAGCAGGGCACCGGCGATGGCGGCGAACACCGCCTCCAGGGAGAGGATGATCGCGGCGTGGGAGGCGATGGCGTGTTTCTGCGCCACCACCTGCAAGGTGAAGCCCACCGCGACGCCAAATATGCCGCCATAGAGAATCGCTGGCAGGGCCTGGACGATGTCGGCATCCGGCAGGTCTTCGAAGACCAGGGCCAGCGCCAGGCTGATGAGTGCGCAGGTGACGAATTGCACCAGCGCCAGCAGTAGCGCATCGTGACGTGCGGCGAAGACACCCACCAGCAGTACATGCACGCCCCAGACGAACGCGCCGGCCAGTTGCAGCCAGTCACCGGAGGCGACCTGAAAGCCCTCACCGACGCTCAGCAGGAACATGCCGACCACGGCCAGCGAGGCCCCCAGCCAGATGCCCATTCCGGTCTTGTGGCCCAGTAGCAGCCCGAGCAGTGGCACCACGATCACGTACAGGCCAGTGATGAAGCCCGAGTTGGTGACACTGGTGAACAGCAGGCCGACCTGCTGCAGATTGATGCCCAGCGCCAGAACCGCGCCCATCAGGCAACCGCCGAGCAGCAATGGGCGGCTCAAAGGCGAAGCAGGTTGCGTGCTGTGCCGGCGTAGCAGCATCAGCAGCGGTAACAGCACGATGATGGCCAGAGCGAAGCGCAGGCCGCTGTAGAGAAACGGGCCGATGGCATCCATCCCCAGGCGCTGGGCGACGAACGAAGACCCCCAGATCATGGCGGTCAGCAACATCAGCAGATCGGCGCGCAGCGCTTGGTTGGGCATCATCGGGCTCCTGGCGAGAAGGGCGCAGACTTTGCCGCAAAGCTTCGTGCTTGACCACCCCGCCCGCGCTGGGCATTCTGGTGGGTGCCGTACGCCACGCTGTAATCTGCGATACGGCCTGCCTATAAAAAGAACAGGATCTGCCATGGTCGCTTACGAAATCCTGATAGCTGATGATCACCCCCTGTTTCGCAGCGCGCTGCAACAGGCCCTGACAATGGGCCTCGGGGCTGGCGTGCGACTGGTCGAAGTGGCCAGCATCGCCGAACTTGAAGCCCGGCTGGCCGAAAAGACCGATTGGGATCTGGTGCTGCTCGACCTCAATATGCCCGGAGCCTATGGATTTTCCGGGCTGGTGCTGCTGCGTGGGCAATACCCGCAGATTCCCGTGATGATGATCTCTGCCCAGGAAGAGGCCGCCGTTGTGGTGCGCTCCCGTGAGTTCGGTGCCAGTGGTTTCATTCCCAAGTCCAGCTCGCTGGAAGTGATCCAGCAGGCCGTGCGCCAGGTGCTCGACGGCGAGGTCTGGTGGCCGCCGCAGAGCGAGGAAGCCATCAGCCTGTCTGCCGAGGCGAAGGCCGCCAGTGCCGGCCTGGCCAGCCTGACGCCGCAGCAGTTCCGTGTACTGACCATGGTCTGTGAAGGGTTGCTGAACAAGCAGATCGCATACGAACTGAGCGTTTCCGAGGCCACGGTAAAAGCCCATGTAACGGCGATCTTCCGCAAGCTTGGCGTGCGCACTCGTACCCAGGCGGCGTTGCTGCTGCAGCAGTTGGAGTCCGTGCCGGCCGCCTGATGGTGGTCTTTGGCAACCGATTGTGCGGGATTTTTTTCGGCCTCTGGCGTACCCTGCCGGCCTTTTCCGTCTCGCGGTTCGCTGTCTATGTCGCCATTCAAAGGACAAACCGGGTTCAAGCGCATTCTCAACGCCGCCGGCTATTCGCTGGATGGTCTGCGTGCCGCATTCGTTGGCGAAGCGGCGTTCCGCCAGTTGGTGTTGCTCAACGTTGTGCTGATCCCCCTGGCGCTGCTGCTCGACGTCAGCCGGGGCGAGCGTGCCGTGATGGTTGCCGTTTGCCTGCTGGCGCTGATCGTCGAGTTGCTCAACTCAGCCGTCGAGGCAGCCATCGACCGCATCTCCCTCGACCTGCACCCATTGTCCAAGAGCGCCAAGGACATGGGCAGCGCCGCCCAGCTGGTATCGCTGACGCTGATCGCCAGCGTTTGGGGCCTTGTTCTGTTGGGCTAGGGTCTGTTGCCGTTTCACGCACGGCCGCGCCGGAGCCCGTTTTGCCGCGAGGCAAGGCACGAGCCGCGAAGTTTAGTGGGCTAAATGAGCCGGCGAGAAACGCAGCATCGCGGCAAAACGGGCCCGGCCCTGCGGGTTGCGCGGGAAATCTCGCCATGCGTCGTTGGAGGACTTGAAAAGGGAATGCCATTCCCTGCGTCCTCCGCCTAGCCTGGCGAGATTTCTCGCGGCAACGCGGCTCGCGTTGAAACGGCAACAGACCCTAGCGTACTTCTGGTAGTACGATCTCATCGCTACGGTGGATACCTGCCGTCAGCGCGCGGCACATGTCGAGGAACTCGCGCATGGCAGCGGTCTGGTACTTCTGCCGATGCCAGATGAAATAGAATTGTCGGCGCAGATCGAGATCCGGAGTTTCCACTGGCACCAGGCTGCCGCGACGGAAGGCGTCGCGCAGTGCCAGGCGCGAGATGCAGCTGATGCCCAGGCCGGACTCCACGGCGCGCTTGATCGCCTCGGTATGCTCAAGCTCCAGGCGAATGTTCAGGGCGTCTGAGTGGTGACGCATGGCCTGATCGAATGTCAGGCGAGTGCCGGAACCCTGTTCGCGAAGAATCCAGGCCTCGCCGCTGAGTTCCCTGATGCCGGCGTGGCCTCGCTGGGCAAGGGGGTGCTGGGGGGCGCAGAAGACCACCAGCTCGTCTTCCACCCAGCTCTGCACCTCGATATCCGGGTGATTGCAGTCGCCTTCGATTAGACCCAGGTCAATTTCGTAATGCGCGACCTGCTGCACGATATGCGCGGTGTTCTGCACGTGCAGTTTTACCTGGCTTTCGGGGTGCACCTTCATGAAACCGCCGATCAGCAGGGTCGCCAGGTAATTGCCGATGGTCAGAGTCGCGCCCACTGCCAGCGAGCCGAAGCCTGATTTGCCGTTGAGCAGGTCTTCGATTTCCTTGGCTTGATCCAGCAGCGCGACCGCCTGGGGCAGCAGCTGGCGACCCAGGGCGTTGAGGCTCAGGCGCTTGCCGGCACGGTCGAACAACTGGCAGCTCGATTGCCGTTCCAGCTCGGTAATCGAGGTGCTGGCTGCCGATTGAGACAGGGCGAGGAGGGTAGCGGCTCTGGATACGCTCTCCTGCTGGGCGACGGCGACGAATACTTGGAGCTGACGGAGAGTAAATCGCATATCTATATAACCGATAACCTATATCTTGATAATTCATTTAACAGATATTGTGGCCGCGATTAGAATGCCGCGCAATTGCGCTTAAGAATCAGCGCGTCTGAAGTTTTTAGGAGCCCGTACATGAGCAACATGAACCACGAACGCGTTCTCAGTGTTCACCACTGGAATGACACGCTGTTCAGCTTCAAGTGTACCCGCGATCCGGGCCTGCGCTTCGAGAATGGCCAGTTCGTGATGATCGGCCTGCAGCAGGAAAGCGGTCGTCCGCTCATGCGCGCCTATTCCATTGCCAGCCCCAACTGGGAAGAGCATCTGGAGTTCTTCAGCATCAAGGTACCGGACGGCCCGCTGACCTCGCAATTGCAGCACCTCAAGGAAGGTGACGAAGTCATCATCAGCAAGAAGCCCACCGGCACGCTGGTACTGGATGACCTGAACCCAGGCAAGCACCTGTACCTGCTCAGCACCGGTACCGGCTTGGCACCGTTCATGAGTGTGATTCAGGATCCGGAAACCTACGAGCGTTTCGAGAAGGTGATCCTGGTTCACGGTGTACGCTACGTCAACGAAGTGGCTTACCGTGAGTTCATCACCGAGCACCTGCCGCAGAACGAATTCTTCGGCGACGCGCTGAAGGAAAAGCTGATCTATTACCCCACCGTGACCCGTGAACCGTTCGAGAATCAGGGCCGCCTGACCGACCTGATGCGTAGCGGCAAGCTGTTCGCGGACATCGGCCTGCCGCCGATCAACCCGCAGGACGACCGCGCGATGATCTGCGGTAGCCCGAGCATGCTCGATGAAACCAGCGAAGTACTCGACAGCTTCGGCCTGAAAATCTCCGCCCGTATGCGTGAGCCGGGTGACTATCTGATCGAGCGCGCTTTCGTCGAGAAGTGAGTTAGGAGCAGCTACGCGTCGGCCCTGCGGCGTTGAAAGCAAACTCAACAAGCCGCTTGCGGCTAACGCGCTTCAGCGCGGCCCGTAGGGCGAGTGAAGCGAGTAATGCTCACGTACAAAAGTACAGTCGCCCGCGACCCCGGCCGCTTTTTCGTTTGCTTTTGTGGGGGCGCCTAGCCCTTGCATGGCTCTAGCTCGCAAGCTCCTCGATTCAGTGTCTAAAAATCCGGAGCGCCTAAAGGCGTTCCGGATTTTTTATGCCTCTAATATTTAATTTGAGCACAAAAAACGGGAGCCTTGGCTCCCGTTCTTGTCTGCTGCTGATCTTTACTCTTCCATCTGCGACTGCAGGTAGTTCTGCAGGCCGACGGCCTGGATCAGGCTGAGCTGGGTTTCCAGCCAGTCGATGTGTTCTTCCTCGGATTCGAGGATGTCTTCGAGCAGTTCGCGGCTGGCATAGTCGCCAACGCTCTCGCAGTAGGCGATGGCTTCCTTCAGGTCGATGTGCGCCTTGTGTTCGATCTTCAGGTCGCATTCGAGCATTTCCTGCGTGTTCTCGCCGATCAGAATCTTGCCCAGGTCTTGCAGGTTGGGCAGGCCTTCAAGGAACAGGATGCGCTTGATGAGTTTGTCCGCGTGCTTCATCTCGTCGATGGACTCGTGGTACTCGTGCTTGCCCAGTTTGGTCAGGCCCCAATCCTCGTACATGCGGGCGTGCAAGAAGTATTGATTGATCGCGACCAGCTCGTTGCCGAGGATCTTGTTCAAATGCTGGATGACTTTCTTGTCGCCTTTCATGTGTGCTGTCCACCTTGCCTGGAATTGAGTAACCGATAGGGAATTCTGGGCTTGCAAAATAAGACTGTCAAACGTAAGTTATTGAAATATAAGTAAAAATAAATATAAATGAGAGTGTTTAAGTTGTGCGTCTTGGCGCTAACTCATTGAATTTCAGGCATAAAAAAACCGGATGCGAGATCCGGTTCTTTAAAAAATGCGATATTCAGGCTGCGACAAAATTTCCTGGGTAGGCCATTACTGCCTGACTTTGTTGCATTTCGCCCAGCGTTTGGCGAACCACCTGCTTGGCCAGGCATGCGCATTTACCGCATTGGCTGGCAACACTCAGGGTTTCACGAACTTCACGGTAGCTGCAGCAACCTTCATAGATTGCTTCGCGGATCTGACCGTCGGTGACACCTTCGCAAAGGCAGACGTACATGGCTTGGCCCGTCGCTTGGCTGAGACTGATGGCGAAGGATACTAATGTTAATGAGAATGCGTGTCAAAGATAAATTGGGTCTTGATTGGCGGAAGATCGCAACTTTGGATGAGCGGTAATCTGCCTGATCGGTCAGCTCGTTCGAGATGCTGCAGCACTAGTGCTCGGTAGCGCTTTCTCGCAGATCGTATCTCGATAAAAAATGGTCGGGAGCCATTTTTAACGTCGCTTGCGACGGCCTGAAGGGTGGCCGCCAGGGATGGCAGGCCATAAAAAAACCGGCTCGCGAGCCGGTTTTTATTCACAGGGCAGGGCTCAGTCAATCTGCGTGCACAGCCCTTCATCCAGGCCGAGCATGATATTGAGGTTCTGCACCGCGGCACCCGAAGCGCCTTTGCCGAGGTTATCGAGCTTGGCCACCAGCAGGGCCTGCTTGCCATTGCCGGCACCGTACACTTGCAGCTCGGCGCGATTGCTGCCGTTCAGGCCATGGGGCGTGATGAACGGTGCCGAATCGGCGGGAATTTCGTTGTAAGGCAGAACCTGCACGAACTGCTCGCCCTGGTAATAGTCGTTCAGGGCTTTTTGCAGCTCGATGCCGTTGCTGCCTTGCAGCGGAATCATCACCAGCATGCCCTGATCGTAGCTGCCGACCGCCGGCTGGAAGATGGGGCGTGCCTGCAGGCCACTCCAGTGCTGGATTTCCGGAATGTGCTTGTGATCGAAACCCAGGCCATAAGCGGCGTAGACCGGCGCGTCGTCCTGCTGGTAGCGCTCGACCATCTTGGTACCGCCACCGGTGTAGCCGGATACGGCGTTGATGCATAGCTCGCGATCCGAGCTCAGCAGACCGGCGTCGATCAGCGGGCGTAGCAACAGGATGGCACCGGTGGCATAGCAGCCCGGGTTGCTCACGGCGCTGGCCTTGGCAATGGCTTCGCGTTGGCCCTTGGCCAGCTCGGCCATACCGAATACCCAGTCATTGGCGGTACGGTGCGCTGAGCTGGCGTCCAGCACCCGGCAGCCGACTTCGCGGGCCTGAATGGCGGTTTCCTTGGCGGCATCGTCCGGCAGGCACAGCACGGTGACGTCTACCGAGCGCATCAGTTCGAGCTTGGCGTCTGCGTCGCGGCGTTTGTCGTGGTCGATGGTGACCACTTCGATCTGCGGATGGCTGGCCAGCCGCTGGCGAATCTGCAGGCCCGTGGTGCCGGCCTGTCCGTCGATGAAGATCTGATATTTTTTCATGGCATTCACTCGTCGAAATCTTCCCAGCCGCCCATTTCCTTCCAGCGATTGACGATGCCGCAGAACAGCTCCGCGGTCTTCTCGGTGTCGTAGCGGGCGGAGTGGGCTTCACGGCCGTCGAACTCGATGCCGGCGGCCTGGCACGCCTTGGCCAGTACGGTCTGGCCATAGGCGAGGCCGGCGAGGCTGGCAGTGTCGAAGCTGGAGAAGGGGTGAAAGGGATTGCGCTTGAGGTCACAGCGAGCGACCGCGGCGTTGAGAAAGCCCAGGTCGAAGCTGCTGTTGTGGCCGACCAGAATGGCGCGCTTGCAGCCATTGGCCTTCAGGGATTTGCGCAGGCCGCGGAAAATCTCGTTCAGCGCATGCTCTTCGCTCACCGCCATGCGCAGCGGGTGATCGAGCTTGATGCCGGTGAACTCCAGTGCCGCCTGTTCGATATTGGCGCCTTCGAACGGCTCGACACGGAAGAAATGCGTGTGATCCGGGTACAGGTAGCCGCTCTCGTCCATGCCGATGGTGGTGGCTGCGATTTCCAGCAGGGCATCGGTGGCGCTGTTGAAACCGCCGGTCTCGACATCCACTACCACGGGCAGGTAGCCACGAAAGCGCGCTGCCATGGGATGGCGCGGGCCGCTGCTGCTCGGCTGTTCCTGTTCGTCTTCGTACTGTTCTTCGCTCATTGACCAGCCTCCAGCAGGCGCCAGCGCAGCGATTCGCCGGCGCGCAAGGGGATTACCGTCTGCTCGCCGAAAGGCAGGCTGGCCGGTGCGTTCCACGATTCACGCACCAGAGTGATGGTGTCGGTGTTGCGTGGTAAACCGTAGAAATCCGGGCCGAAGTGGCTGGCGAAGGCTTCCAGCTTGTCCAGCGCGCCGCGCTGTTCGAAGGCCTCGGCATACAGCTCGATGGCCGCATAAGCGGTGTAGCAACCGGCGCAGCCGCAGGCGTTTTCCTTGGCATGGCGGGCATGGGGAGCGGAATCGGTGCCCAGGAAGAACTTCGGATTGCCGCTGGTGGCCGCGTCGAGCAGCGCTTCCTGGTGCGTGTTGCGCTTGAGGATCGGCAGGCAATAGAAATGCGGACGAATGCCGCCGACCAGCATGTGGTTGCGGTTGTACAAGAGGTGCTGGACGGTGATGGTGGCACCGACGTTGGCGGGCGCCTCCCTGACGAACTGGACAGCGTCGCCGGTGGTGATATGTTCGAACACCACTTTCAGGGTCGGGAAACGCTCGACCAGGCGGCGCATATGTTCGTCGATGAACGCCTTCTCGCGATCGAAAACGTCGACATCGGCGCGAGTGACCTCACCATGTACCAGCAGCGGCATGCCGGTTTCCGCCAGTGCTTCCAGGGCGCCGGTGATGTTGTCCAGGCTGGTTACGCCGGAATCGGAGTTGGTGGTCGCGCCCGCCGGGTACATCTTGGCCGCGTGGACGAAGCCACTGGCCTTGGCAGCGCGGATATCTTCACCCGTGGTACGGTCGGTGAGGTACAGCACCATCAACGGCTCGAACTGGCTGTCGGCCGGCCGCGCGGCGAGGATGCGCTGGCGATAGCCATCAGCCTCGGTGGCGTTGCGCACCGGCGGCACCAGGTTGGGCATGATGATCGCGCGGGCGAAGGTACGGGCGACATCGGCGACGGTGTGCGGCAGTACCGCGCCGTCGCGCAGATGAATGTGCCAGTCGTCAGGACGCAGCAGGGTGATGCGGTCGGTCATTGAGGCTTCCAGGCGGGGGCGAAACATGCTCGGAATGCTACCGGAAAAGGTTGGCGGGGGCACGCCGCAGATAGGCTATCGCGTAGCTCAAGTTTTTCCCGTGGTCACCGATACCCACAGGGAACGTTGTGTTTTCTTGTGGAGCTCGCTGTGCGTCAGCCTCTTTTCCTCATCGTCGGATTGCTCGCCGGCGCAGGCTTGAGTCTGCCTGCGGCCGCGATCAGTTTCCAGACTCGCCTGGAAAAGGTCGAATGGCAGGTAGCCGGCGACCAGTTCGAGTGCCGCCTGACGCAGCCGATCACCGATTTCGGCTCGGGCGAGTTCGTGCGCCGCGCTGGCGAACAGGCGACATTCCGCTTGCAGGCGAGGGAGCGCTGGCTAGGCAGCGGCTCGGCGACCCTGCTGGCAGCAGCCGCGCCGTGGCAGCCGGGGCGCGGTGATATCAACCTCGGTGTGGTCAGTGTCGGTAACGGCGAAATGCCGTTCAACAGCAGCCAGGAACAGGCCGGGCGCCTGCTTGCCGGGTTGCTGGAAGGGCGTAGCCCGCTGGTTCGCCACCGTACCTCGATGGGCAGTGAGAGTCTCGAAGTGCGGCTGTTACCGGTGCGCTTCCGCAAGGCCTATGACGATTACCTGAACTGTACGGCCAAGCTGCTGCCGGTCAACTTCGATCAGGTGCGCCAGTCCAACATCGGCTTTCCGGGCGGTGGTGTAGAGCTCGACCCCATGGCCAAGGCCAAGCTGGAAATCATCCTCGATTTCATGAAGGCCGACCCCGAAGTCAACCGTATCGAGCTGGATGGTCACTCCGACAGCAGCGGCAACCGTCTGACCAACCGTGACCTGTCCCGCCGCCGTGCTGTGGCGGTGATGGAGTACCTCAAGGCCCAGGGCGTGCCGGAAGAACGCATCGTCATGCGCTTCCATGGTGAGCGTTATCCCCTGGTGCCAAACACTACGGCTGCCAATCGCAACAAGAATCGACGGGTCTCGGTACGCCTGGAGAAAGTGCCCGAAACGCCCGTGCAGCCCACCGAGCAGGCGACACCTGCAGTAACTGCGGAGCCGGCGGCCACCTCCTGATCCTGTCGCCTTGACGCCATCGCCTGTCGCACCCCTGTAAATCGCGGCCCATGGGCAGTAGAATCACGGGTTTTCGAACAACCCGTGGAGTGGATGGCATGGCGGACGTCAAAAAGGTAGTTCTGGCCTATTCCGGTGGCCTGGACACCTCGGTGATCCTCAAGTGGCTGCAAGATACCTATAACTGTGAAGTGGTGACCTTCACCGCCGATCTCGGTCAGGGCGAAGAGGTCGAGCCGGCCCGCGCCAAGGCCCAGGCCATGGGCGTCAAGGAAATCTACATCGATGACCTGCGCGAAGAGTTCGTCCGCGATTTCGTCTACCCGATGTTCCGCGCCAACACCGTTTACGAAGGTGAGTACCTGCTGGGTACTTCCATCGCCCGTCCGCTGATCGCCAAGCGCCTGATCGAGATCGCCAACGAGACTGGCGCCGACGCCATCTCCCACGGCGCTACCGGCAAGGGCAACGACCAGGTTCGCTTCGAACTCGGCGCCTATGCGCTCAAGCCCGGTGTGAAAGTGATCGCGCCGTGGCGCGAGTGGGATCTGCTGTCCCGCGAGAAGCTGATGGATTACGCCGAGAAGCATGCGATCCCGATCGAGCGTCACGGCAAGAAGAAGTCGCCGTACTCCATGGATGCCAACCTGCTGCACATCTCCTACGAAGGCGGCGTGCTGGAAGACACCTGGACCGAGCATGAAGAAGACATGTGGCGTTGGACCAAGTCGCCTGAAGCGGCTCCGGATACTCCGACCTACATCGAGCTGACCTACCAGGCCGGTGACATCGTCGCCATCGATGGCAAGGCGCTGAGCCCGGCTAGCGTACTGGCTGAACTGAACCGTATCGGTGGCGAGAACGGCATCGGTCGTCTGGACATCGTCGAGAACCGTTTCGTCGGCATGAAGTCCCGTGGCTGCTACGAAACCCCCGGCGGCACCATCATGCTCAAGGGCCACCGCGCCATCGAGTCGATCACCCTCGACCGTGAAGTCGCGCACCTGAAAGACGAGCTGATGCCGAAGTACGCCAGCCTGATCTACAACGGTTTCTGGTGGAGCCCGGAGCGTCTGATGCTGCAACAGATGATCGACGCATCCCAGGCCAACGTGAACGGTGTGGTACGTCTGAAACTGTATAAAGGCAACGTCATCGTCGTTGGCCGCAAGTCGGATGACTCGCTGTTCGATGCCAACATCGCCACCTTCGAAGAGGACGGCGGTGCCTACAACCAGCAGGACGCAGCGGGCTTCATCAAGCTCAACGCCCTGCGCATGCGCATCGCGGCCAACAAAGGCCGTCAGCTGCTGTAACGGCAAGCATCCCAATCCGCGCCGGAGTCCTGCACTCGCAAGTGCTCCGGTGTGCGATTTCTCCAGCAACATCCACACGACTCGCCACCTTTATCCCCATAGCGATCCTGCTCCAGGGCGGTCGATGCGCGGGCGTGATAATCGTTGGGCGGAGGGATGCAGGGGAGGCGAGGGAGGGTGGGTAAGCTGGAGTTCGCACCGAGCCAGGCTCTCACCCAGCCTTCGGTGCGGGGAGGCTCAGGCCTTGCGGGACAGTGGTTGCTGTTCGAAATTGACGCCTGCCAGGCCGGTGCTTATCAGGGCGCGGATATTGGCGTGGTCGCTGCCCTCGGGGGTGGCCAGCACGCTGCGGTAATGTTCGCCAAAGCACTGCAAGGCCTCCTGATCGCTCAGGCCTTCGAGCAAGGCCAGGCCCAGGGTTTTGCACGAACCTTCGTTCTGCCCGGCGGCGTTGCTGACTTCGCCGTTGCGGAAGGCGCTGGGCTGATAGCCGTAATGTTCGGCGATAAAGGCCAGTGTCTCGGCAAAGGCGAAGTGCTCGCCGCTGAGGCGGGCGCGGAAGTCGTTCAGGTGGCTCATGCTGTTCCTTTGGGGTTCTTGGTGTTGAAGGCAGCCTGCTGTTCAGCGCTGGCCTCGGTCTGGTACTTGGCCTTCCACTCGGCGTAAGGCATGCCATACACCTCTTCGCGGGCCTGATCCGGTGTGACGGCGATGTTGAGGTCGTCGGCGGCGGCCTTGTACCACTTGGACAGACAGTTACGGCAGAAGCCGGCAAGGTTCATCAGGTCGATGTTCTGTACGTCCGGTCGTTCGCGCAGGTGCTGAACCAGGCGGCGATAGGCGGCGGCTTCCAGTTCGAGGCGTTCTTGATCGGTCATGGCGATTCTCTCTGGAGGGAATGGCGGCGATGATAAAAGCCGGCGGGCGGGTCGGCAACCGGGCCGCCTTGCGGTTCCAGTAGATCAGCGGTGGCCGGCGAGGGTAATGGATACCGACTCGGCAAAACGCAGGGCATGGGGTTTGTCGACCTCCACTTCAGCGTAGCGCACCGCTTCGTGAGCCATGACCAGGTCGAGAATTTCCTGGGTCAGACGCTCCAGCAGGGCGAAGCGATTGCCTTCGACATGGCCGATGATGGCCTTGGTGATGGTGCGGTAGTTGAGGGCGTGATCGATGTCGTTGTCACGCACCGCATCGACGGCCGGATAAAGGATGGTCAGGTTGATCAGCACGTCCTGCTTGTTGTTGATCTCTTCTTCCTTGATACCGATGAAAGTGCGCAGGCGCAGATCCTTGACGCGGATGCGCGCCATGCCGGGTTCCAGTCTGGGCATCGTTACTTGCTCCGTCCGATCAGTTGCAGGAATTCGTGGCGGGTATTGTAGGACTCACGGAAGGCGCCGAGCATTACCGAGGTGCTCATCACCGAGTTCTGTTTCTCCACGCCGCGCATCATCATGCACATGTGCTGGGCCTCGATCACCACGGCCACGCCAGCGGCCTGGGTGACTTCCTCGATGGCGCTGGCGATCTGCCGGGTGAGGTTTTCCTGAATCTGCAGGCGGCGGGCGTACATGTCGACGATGCGAGCGATCTTCGACAGGCCCAGCACCTTGCCGGTGGGAATGTACGCCACATGTGCCTTGCCAATGAAGGGCAGCAGGTGGTGTTCGCACAACGAGTAGAGCTCGACGTCCTTGACGATCACCATCTCGTCGCTGTCGGAGCTGAACAGCGCGCCGTTGACCACTTCTTCAAGGGTCTTGTCGTAGCCGTTGCACAGGTACTGCATGGCCTTGGCTGCACGCTTGGGGGTATCCAGCAAGCCTTCGCGTTCGGGGTTCTCACCGATACCGAGGAGGATTTCGCGGTAATGATTGGGCAGTAATGGGTTCATCTTCATTGTCCTCGCGGCGCCTCACTTGAGATGGCGGCCGCCGTTCACGGTCAGGGTGGTGCCGGTGATGTATGGGGTGTCCAGCAGGTAGCGCAGGCTCTGATAGATCACATGGGGGCCGGGCTCGAAGCCCAGTGCTGATTTGTTCAGGGCCCTGGTTCGGTATTCGGCGTCGTCGTCCGGATTGAACATCAGCAGGGCCGGAGCGATGCCGTTGACCTTGATAGCAGGTGCAAAGCGTGCGGCAAAGGACAGGGTGAGGCTGTCCAGCCCGGCCTTGCTGGCACAATAGGCCGGTCGATTGCCGCTGCCCTTGCGCACCACGTCATCGCTGATGTGGATGATGTCCGCCTGTTCGCTACGCTGTAGCAGCGCTGCGCAGTGCAGGTTGATCAGGTAGGGCGCGAGCATGTGCACGGTGAACAGCCGCTGAAAGGCCGCGGCTTCTTCGCCCGGCGTTTCGGCGAACCAGGCCGAGGCGTTGTGCACGATAGCGCGTAGAGCATCGGTATGGCTCTGTAGCTGTTCTATAAAGGCAAGAATACTGGCTTCGCTGGTGAAATCGGCGTGCAAGGTCAGCACGCCGCGCTCACGCAATTTCTCCAGCTCAGGCTTTTCGCTGCGGTAGGTGACGATCAGCGGATGGCCGTCATCGAGTAGCCGTTCGGCGCAATACAGGCCGACACGCTGGCTGGCGCCGGTGATCAGGATCGGGGCGTTGCTGACGCTCATGGGCAAAATTGGCCGAGAGTGGACGGGAAGGCGCCGCTATGGAGGTCGGTGGCCCTGGCTGTGCAAAGTTATAGCAGCCACGGAAGCTGTACAACCCTTCGTACAGTGTGGGAAAGCGAGACGCCACGGCCCCCGGCGGGCCATGGCGGTGCCAGCTCAGCGGCTGGTGGAGGGGCTTATGCGGCGCAGCAGGCCGACGGGGCGGCTGCCTTGTAGCCAAGGCGCGAGCAAGCGGGTGACCAGGGGAATGAACAGGTAGGTCATCAGCGGCGTCAGGGCCAGGGTGCTGAGCAGCACGCGGGTTATCAGCGGAACGTCCGCCAGCAGGTTGCCGAACAGCAGATTGAAGCCCAGCGACACCGGGAAGAAGGCCAGCCAGATGGCGATGGTCTGCTTCCAGCGCGGTGGCTGTCGGTGGCCGCTGCCGAACCAGGCATCGATACCCAGAGCGCGTTGTTCATGGGGCTGGGCGAATAGACCTTTACCGCGGCTTAGCCAGGCGCGGCGCGAGGCGGAATGCTCCCAGGCGGCCATGGTGTGCTCGTCGGTGAAGCGAAAAACCATCTGGAATTCGTCGTCGCCCGGTGGCGGGGCCAGAACGCCGGAGCCGAGATAGCCGGGGAAATCGGTAGCCAGTTGCTCGCCTTCACGCAGCCAGGCGATGAAATCGTGATAGCACTCGTTGGCAACGCGGCGCGCCACCATGAGGGTGACCGGTTCGGTAGACATCGTGTATCTCCTGCTGAGCACTTGGCCAGGGTAGGGCCAGGTGGATAGCGCGGCTCGGGGTGGTGAACCGCGTCTTGAACGCAGCAAGGATTATTCCTGTTTTGTGCAAATTATCCAGCGATGTTGTGCACACCTGCCGAAAGGTGGCTCGGTACCGCCATTTACAAGGGCTTCGAGGCTTTACCGTTTGTCGATAACCGCCGTTCAGGTTCCTGGAGCAAGCGGCTTCGATCCAGGCGTGCCCCGTTTCGGGGAGTCGGTGCACTGTGAGACGCCAGCATGATGCTTCCTGTTCTTTGTATAGGATTTGTACAACTAAAATGAAAGGCACCCCTAGCTGGAGTAGACTTATGAAATTCTGACCCTGCAGCGGTTTTTTCTATGTCCGATCTGGTTGGTCGCGCACCATTCAATTCCAACGCTTTCAAGGAAGAAGAGCTGTTCCCGATCCGTGAGGTGGCGCGGTTGACTGGTGTGAACCCTGTGACGCTACGTGCCTGGGAGCGGCGCTATGGGCTGATCCAGCCGGTACGTACCGATAGCGGTCATCGTTTGTACTCCTCCGTGGACGTCGAAACGGTACGTAGCATTCTGGCCTGGATCGAGCGTGGTGTTCCGGTCAGCAAGGTCGGCCGAATTCTTGCCCGGCATGGTGCGAGCGAAACCAGTAGTGCACCCATCTACGAGTCGGCCACTTCGGGTGAGTGGGCGCAGTGGCAGAGCCGCTTGCTGGAAGCCGTGCAGGCTTACGATGAAGCCGAACTGGATCGGGTCTACGGCCAGGTGTTTTCCAGCTACCCGCTTTCGGTGATCTTCCAGGACATCATCATGCCGCTCTGGCAGCGGCTGTTGCTGCGCTATGGCCGGCCCGGATACGGCAGCGAGTGGTTGTTCTTCGACACCTTTCTGCGTGGTCGCGTATTGCAGCGGCTGCATAACCTGCGGGATCAACCCGGCGGGCGTCTTTTGCTGGTTGCGCTGCCTGGCCGTTGTCGGGAGCTGGAATTGCTGGTGACCGGCCTGCTGTTGAATCCGATCGATGCTGCGGTTCACGTGCTCGGCATCGGTCAGGCACTGGAGGAGTTGCCCCAGGTGTGCAGCAAGATGCGGCCTCTGGCGGTGGTGGTGTTTTCCAACCAGGCGCCGCTGACGGATACACCGCAAGCTCTGGAGCGCCTGGCGCTGACGCTCGAGTGCCCGTTGGCACTCGTGGGCGAGGGCGCTGATCTGCTCGAGGAAAGTTTCCGTGGCTCGCCTGTCGCTTGCCTGGGCAGTGAGGGCCGCATGATACGGCGGCGATTACGGCAATTTCTGGCTGGCCGCCTCGATACCTGAGGCGGGGTACCTCAGAAACGGTGAAACTGGGGATACAGGCTGCGATGCTGCTGATACAGGTAGCGCTGCAGGCGTTCGCCGTTGTCTTCGTCCAGCGCCAGTTCATACGCCAGCAGGCCATCGTCGGTCATGCGCACCAGGCTACCTTGCAGGGTAATGGGTGCTTGCTCATCGACGTCCAGATCCAGGCTGAAACGGTCAGGCGGCGTGGCTCCTGCCGTTTGCGCCACCAGCAGGCCGCTCAGCGATAGCTCATGAACCCACAGGCTGCCCGGCTGGCCATTGCGCGCCAGCAAGGGGCGCGGCGGGTCGAGCGGCAGACGCCATGCGCGGTCGAAGGCGCCCTCTTCGAAAATCTGCGGCACCCCCAGTTCCAGATGCGGGGTGTTCTGATCGTCGGTAACCAGATGAGGCGTGAACGACAGGCGCTGATTGGCGATGTGCGCCTCGATGGTCAGTTGCTCCTGGGCGGCACAGCTGGCGAGAAGCTCGGCGGTTTGCCGCCCGGCATCGACCTGCAGGCCCGGATCGGCCTCGACCAGGGCAGGACTGTTTTCAGTAAGCTGTTGTATGAATTCCAGTTCCAGGGCGGTTAAGAGCGACGACTCTTGCATGGCGGCTTTCTGCGCGAGCTAGGGACGCACTTATGACAACGGATCGACCGTTTCGTTACCGTTACGTTCGTCGCTTCAATTCGGCCAGTTCGGTTTGCAAGGCTTCCACCTCGGCTTCCAGCTTCTTCACCCGTTCCTGATTGTGCACGTGCTCGCTGACGTCCTTCTGGATGCCGATGAAGTAGGTCAGTTGGTCGACCTCGTTGAATACGGGGGTGATCGACAATTCGTTCCAGAAGACGCTGCCGTCCTTGCGGTAATTGCGAATCACCTGGCGGCAGGATTGCTGAGTACGCACGGCTTCACGAATGAGCGTCAGGGTTGGCTGATCGCGATCATCGGCCTGGAGAAAGCGGCAATCCTGATAGAGGATTTCCTCGTTGCTGTAGCCAGTGAGGGCTTCGAATGCCGGGTTGGCGTAAATGAGGATGTTGTCCTCTCCTTCCTGTTCGGCGACCACGATGCCGTCGTTCGAGGCCTCGACCACCAATTGCAGCAGTTTGGCGTTGATCATCTGATACAGACCCTAACTATTTTCGCCAGTCTATCAGAGGCCCGTTCGGCTGCTGCTTTCTGCTCGTGGGGCTGAAAACGTCGGGTTGCGCAATGCGGCATAATACCGGGCGCAGCCCTCAACATACGGAGTTTTCATGAAAGTCGCGATTCTGTCCGGTTCGGTTTACGGCACCGCCGAAGAGGTGGCCCGGCACGCCGAGGGTCTGTTGAAGCAGGCTGGTTTCGACGTCTGGCACAACCCGCGGGCGAGCCTGGAGGATGTCCTGGCGTTCGGCCCCGAGGGCTTTCTGGTGGTGACCTCGACTACGGGCATGGGTGAATTGCCGGACAACCTGCAGCCGCTGTACTACGCCATCCGCGACAGGCTTCCCGCGTGGAGTGGTCTACCCGGCGGCGTGATCGCACTGGGCGATTCGAGCTACGGCGACACCTACTGCGGCGGCGGCGAGCAGGTGCGCGAGCTGTACGGCGAGCTGGGTATCCGCGAAGTGCTGCCCATGCTGCGCATAGATGCCAGCGAAAGCGTCACCCCGGCACAGGACGCCGAGCCCTGGTTAGCCGAACTTGCCGACGCACTGAGTGGCTAGTGACCGCCCATCCTGCTGGACGAACATTGTTGAACCACTGCCGGTCGGGTGTAAGGAGCGTTCGCTTTCTTTCATTGATGAAAGCGGGCGAGCTTCTCCCATCAACCTGGATGAAAGGTGACGACAATGAACAAGATGAAAATTTCCGCTCTCGTATTCAGTGGCCTGCTGGCCAGTGCCATGCTGCCTGCCATGGCGGATTCGACCGCCCCGGCGCCAACCGGGCCGACCGATCCGATATCTCCTCCGCCACCTAATGTGCCGCCTACGGACAATGGTCTGGGCAATGACAACGGTGCGATGACCCCCGGTGCTACCACTCCAGGCACCGATGGCAGCAGCACTGGCCCTGGCACCGGGACTGGAACCGGTACAGGCACCGGCACCGACACCATGCCTGGCGGCACCGACAATAGCGGTGGCACTGGCGGCGCAGGTTCTGGCACCGGGGATGGTACCGGCGGCGGTGCCGGCAGCGGCAGCCAGTAAGTCATGGCCGTAGCGCAGGTGTTCCCGGCGCACTGCTCGGGAGCCCTGCGCAGGTTCACGACAAGGGCGGGTTATCGATTGCCCTTGATGCCGTATTTGCGCAGCCGCGTGGCGATGGCGCTATGCGAGGTATGCAGCCGCGCTGCCAGTTGCCGGGTCGACGGATGGCTGGCGTAGAGTTTCTCCAGCAACTCCTTTTCGAATGCTGAAACAGCGGCCTCCAGGCTGCTGACTTCTCCCGCCGTATGCTGAGCGACGGCGGTGCCGGCGATATCCAGATCGCCGATCTGCACCAGATTGCTGTCACAGATCGCCGCCGCACGAAAGATCACGTTCTGCAACTGCCGCACATTGCCCGGCCAGCGATTGCCGAGCAGGGCCGGGTAGGTGTCGGGCGTCAGCCGGCACTGGGTGCGCTGAATCTGCGCACAGGCGTGTTGCATGAAGTGTCGTGCCAGCAGCAGGATATCCTGGCCGCGTTCACGTAACGGTGGCACCTGCAGGTTGAGCACGTTCAGGCGGTAGAACAGATCCTCGCGAAATTCCCCTTCGCTGACCATCCGCTCCAGGTTGCGGTGCGTGGCGCTGATGATGCGCACATCGACCCGTTCTTCACGATCACCGCCCACGCGGCGGAAGGTGCCGTCGCTGAGAAAGCGCAGCAGTTTGGCCTGCAGGTAAGGCGACATTTCGCCGATCTCATCGAGAAACACCGTGCCGTGGTTGGCCAACTCCAGCAAGCCCGGTTTACCGCCGCGTTGCGCGCCGGTGAAAGCGCCGGGCGCATAGCCGAAGAGCTCGCTCTCGGCGAGGCTCTCCGGCAGGGCTGCGCAGTTCAGGGCGAGAAAGGGCGCACTGTTACGCGTGCTGAGCGCGTGGCAGGCGCGTGCTACCAGCTCTTTGCCTGTGCCGGTTTCACCGTGGATCAGCAACGGCGCATCCAGCGTCGCCACACGTTGGGCACGGGCCTTGAGGGTGCGGATCGGCACCGAGTCGCCAAGTAACGAATCGAAGCCCTCGGCGTAGTCATGATGCAGCGCCGCCAGACGCGCGCCGATCCGGCTGGGTTCGTAAAGCGTCAGTAGAGCACCGGCCAGTTGATCCGTTTCGGCGGTTTCGCTGATGGGCGTGGCGTCCAGCAACAGCGCCTGACCGTTCAGCGTCACCTCACGTAACGGTAGGCGGAAATGTTGATCGAGCAGTGCCTGCTGCAGATCCGCCTCGGCGAACAGCTCGCCAAGCGCCGCCCCTTCGGGTTCTCGGCCGCACAGGGCGATCAGCGCCGGGTTGGCCAGCAACACCCGGCCGTGACCATCGACCGCCAGTACCGGATCGCTCATTGCCGCCAACAGCGCATCGAGCTGCAAGCGGCGACGCTGTCCGGGCAGGATGTCCACCACCGTCACCGCCTGCACGCCACGCACCTTGAACAGGGCTTCGCGCAACTCGTCGAGCACCGCCGCGCTAAGGGTCGGTGCGTCGATGTAGACATTGGGTGGCACCATTTCCACGGCATCCAGGTTGAGATTGCGCCCGCCCAGCAGGGCGAGCACTTCCTGAGTGATACCGACGCGGTCGATGAAGGTGACATGAATGCGCATGGTGAGCCGGGCAACGGGAGAACGGTGGCGCAGTATGCCCGGTCTGCCTCCCGGCGTTAACAGACCATTGAAAAACTACCTGCGTTGCCATCGCGGCGTTAAAAACAGGCTGGATTGCCAGCCCAGGCTAGGCGCCCCCATCAAAATGCTCATTTACAACACGTAAAGTCGAGCGCGACCCCGGTCGCTTTTGACTCACTACGCTAGCCCTGCGGGCCAGCCTTCGGCTGTTACTCCGCTGCGCTACGTTTCGCCGGGGGCGCCCAGCCTGTTTTTGCGGGGCCGCCATCGGTATTGCGCTGGCTACCTCGTCAACGTTTTTTCAATGGCCCGCTAGCTGATGCGCATCGTTAACCTGATCGTAACGATACGACGCTGCGCTTGATTGATGGGGTTAGCCCGCGCTCCTACTGTTGTGCCACGACAGCGGAACTCGTGGAGTCATCAATGACAACTACAATCGCCCCACCGCCGCAGTGGTCGAGACGTCGTGCCGAGAAGGCACGACGTCTCGACCAGGTGCGCGCCTTCGCCGATGGCGTGATCCTGCCCAGCGACAAGATCGTCGCCGCGCTCGAAGCCCTGATCGCCCCCGGTGATCGTGTGGTGCTCGAGGGCAACAACCAGAAACAGGCGGACTTCCTCTCTCGCTCGCTGGCCAGCGTCGACCCCGGCCGCTTGCATGACCTGCACATGATCATGCCGAGCGTCAGCCGCGCGGAGCACCTCGACCTGTTCGAGCGTGGCATCGCCCGCAAACTCGACTTCTCCTTCGCTGGCCCGCAAAGCCTGCGTATCAGCCAGTTGCTCGAAGATGGCCTGCTCGAAGTGGGCGCCATTCATACTTACATCGAGCTTTACTCGCGCCTGCTGGTCGACCTGATTCCCAATGTCGCCCTGGTTGCCGGCTTCCAGGCCGATCGCCACGGCAACATCTACACCGGGCCGAGCACCGAAGATACGCCGGCGCTGGTCGAGCCCACCGCGTTCAGCGATGGCATCGTCATCTTCCAGGTCAACGAGATCGTCGACGAGCTGCCGCGGGTGGACATTCCCGCCTCCTGGGTCGATTTCGTGGTGGTGGCGGACAAGCCGTTCTACATCGAACCGCTGTTCACCCGCGACCCGCGCCATATCAAGCCGGTGCACGTGCTGATGGCAATGATGGCGATCCGCGGCATCTACGAGAAACACAACGTGCAGTCGCTCAACCACGGCATCGGTTTCAACACTGCCGCCATCGAGCTGATCCTGCCGACCTACGGCGAGTCCCTCGGGCTGAAGGGCAAGATCTGCCGCAACTGGACGCTCAACCCGCATCCGACGCTGATCCCGGCCATCGAGACCGGTTGGGTCGAGAGCGTGCATTGCTTTGGTACCGAACTGGGCATGGAAGGCTACATCGCCCAGCGCCCGGACGTGTTCTTCACCGGCCGAGACGGCTCGATGCGTTCCAACCGGCTGATGTGCCAGTTGGCCGGACAGTACGCGGTCGACCTGTTCATAGGCGCGACCTTGCAGGTGGATGGCGATGGCCATTCCTCTACCGTTACCCGTGGTCGTCTGGCCGGTTTCGGCGGTGCGCCGAACATGGGGCACGACCCGCGTGGGCGTCGCCACAGCACGCCCGCCTGGCTGGATATGCGCCCGGCGCAGAGCGACTCGCCGCTGCTGGAACGTGGCAAGAAGCTGGTGGTGCAGATGGTCGAGACCTTCCAGGAGGGCGGCAAACCGACCTTCGTGGAAACCCTCGACGCCGTCGGGGTGGCGCAGAAGGCCGGTATGCCGCTGGCGCCGATCATGATCTACGGCGACGACGTCACTCACCTGCTCACCGAGGAAGGCATCGCCTACCTCTACAAGGCACGCTCGCTGGAAGAGCGCCAGGCGATGATCGCTGCCGTTGCCGGGATCACTTCCATCGGTTTGCGTCACGACCCGAAAGACACCGAGCGCATGCGCCGCGAAGGGCTTGTCGCACTGCCGGAAGACCTTGGCATCCGCCGCGCCGATGCCAGCCGCGAACTGCTGGCGGCCAAGAGCATCGCCGAACTGGTCGAGTGGTCCGGCGGGCTCTACAACCCGCCTGCCAAGTTCAGGAGCTGGTGATGAGCGCAATCCATTCAACGCAAGCGCAGCTGTCGCTCAGCGAGTACCTGGCGGATCTGGCGGTAGACGCGCTGATCGACGAAGCCGATCTGTCACCCAAGCCGGGTCTGGTCGACAAACGCGGCAGTGGCGCCCACTCCGATCTGCATCTGGGCCTGATGCACGCCTCGGCGCTGTCGCTGTGGCCCTGCTTCAAGGCGATGGCGGAGGTCGCGCTGGCCGAGGGCGAGGTCAACCAGGTTTTGCGCGAGGCACTCGGGCGGATAGGCCGGGAGGGTGAGCAGGAGATGCTGCGCATCACCGGCGGGGTCAACACCCATCGCGGCGCTATCTGGGCGCTTGGATTGCTGTGCGCCTCCGCAGCGCTGGATAGCCGGCAACTTGCCGCCAGCCCTGTGGTGATTCGCGCCGCCAGAATTGCGCTGCTTACAGATCGTGCATTGCCAGCCAGCCGTGACAGCCACGGTGCCGAGGTCTGCCGGCGTTATGGCGTTCATGGTGCCCGCGAGGAAGCGCAACTTGCCTTTCCGGCGGTGATTCACCATGCGCTGCCGCAGCTGGCCCGCAGCCGTGCAGCCGGTGCCGGGGAGCAGAACGCCCGGCTGGATGCCTTGCTGGCAATCATGAGCCAACTGACCGATACCTGCGTGCTGTACCGCGCGGGTCTGGAGGGGCTGCGCTGCATGCAGAGCGGCGCCCGCGCGGTGCTCGATGCCGGCGGCGTTGCCAGCCTGGCCGGGCGCCGGCGCCTGCGCGAGTTGGAGCACGACATGTTGAGGCTGCGCGCCTCGCCCGGCGGCGCGGCGGATCTGCTCGCTGCCTCCTTGTTTCTCGACCGCCTGCAGCACGGCTTGCCGGCACAGATTGGGAGTCTCTGAACATGGAAACCCTGTCCTTCGAATTTCCTGCCGGGCCACCGGCCCGTAACCGTGTCCAGGTCGGCTGCGTCGGTTCCGGTGATCTGGAAGTGTTGCTGGAGCCCGGTACCGACGGCACCCTGGCTATTCAGGTGTTGACCTCGGTAAGCGGGAGCGCGCCACGCTGGCAGCAACTGTTCGAACGCATGTTCCGCGAGCAGCAACTGCCTGCCCTGAACATCGCGATTCACGACTTCGGCGCCACGCCCGGCGTTGTACGCCTGCGCCTGGAGCAAGGGCTGGAGGAGCTGTTCCATGACTGATACGGCTCGCTTGCTGAAACACCGCAGTTTCGTCGAACTGGATGCCCGCCAGCGGGCCCGTCTGTTGCTGGATGCCGGCACCTTCCGCGAACTGCTCGACCCCTTCCAGCGCATCATGTCGCCGTGGCTGCCGAAACAGGGCGTGGTACCGCAGGCTGACGATGGTGTCGTCATCGCCAAGGGCATGCTGGCGGAGCAACCTGCCGTCATTGCCGCTATAGAAGGCAATTTTCAGGGCGGCAGCATGGGCGAGGTCGGGGCCGCGAAGATAGCCGGGGCGCTGGAGCTGGCGATAGAGGACAACCGTCAGGGTATTGCCACCCGCGCCGTGTTGCTGCTGGAAACCGGCGGGGTGCGCCTGCAGGAGGCCAATCTGGGGCTGGCGGGCATCGCCGAGATTCACTCGGCCATCGTCGAGTTGCGCCAATACCAGCCGGTTATCGGTCTGATCGCCGGCAGCGTGGGCTGTTTCGGCGGCATGGGCATCGCCGCCGGGCTGTGTAGCTACCTGGTCGTAACGCGTGAGGCGCGCCTGGGGCTCAATGGCCCGCAGGTTATCGAACAGGAAGCCGGTGTAGAGGAGTACGACTCTCGAGATCGACCCTTCATCTGGAGCCTGTCCGGTGGGCAGCAGCGTCAGCTCAGCGGGTTGGCCGATCGCTATGTCGAGGACGATGTCGAGGCCTTGCGCAGCGCCGTATTGGAACTGTTCGAACAGGGGCATCCAACTGCGCAACGCAGTCGCCAGTACGAGAATTACCTGGCGCGTTTGCAGCGGGTACCTGAAGCACAGATCGATGCCCATACCGCCTGCCGCGTATTGAAGGGGGAGTGACCATGAGCAATCACATCAACAGTCGTGGGGCGCTGTGGATTCGTGCCCTGACTGGCCAGGACGGTCTTCACGCCGGGCTGCCCGCATCGTTACGTGTGGTCGACGCGCTGCTGGGCGATCATCCGGCTCGTTTTCTGACCCTGGTACCTGATCCGCACAGCCGCTTTCCCCGGTCGCGTCAGGGGGAGGCTGGACTGCTCGAAGGTTGGGGCCTGGGCAGGGCTGTGGAGGAGGTGCTGCAGGCGGATGCCCACGTGGCAGCGAAGCGCGCGCTGGTGGCTATCGTCGATGTGCCAAGTCAGGCGTATGGGCGTCGTGAGGAGGCCCTCGGCATTCATCAGGCACTCGCTGCGGCGGTGGATGCATACGCTCGGGCACGGCTGGCCGGCCATCCGGTGATCGCGCTGCTGGTTGGCAAGGCCATGTCCGGCGGTTTTCTCGCCCATGGCTACCAGGCCAATCGGATGATCGCCCTGCGCGATCCGGGTGTGATGGTGCATGCCATGGGCAAGGAGTCTGCGGCACGTATCACTCTGCGAAGCGTCGAGGCACTCGAAGCGCTGGCCGCGGAAAATCCGCCCATGGCCTATGACGTCGACAGCTATGCCTCGCTGGGGCTGTTGTGGAAAACCCTTGAGATTGGCAGCGTGATCGAGCCCGATGCAGCCGACGTGGCACAGGTACAGGAGGTATTGCGCCAGGCGCTGGAAGACATCTACCACGGGCCGCGGGATCTTTCCGGGCGCCTGGGCGCGCCGCTTCGCGCCGCTTCGCAGCTAGTCAGGGAGCGGCTGCGCGAGCAGTGGTAGCCATCTTTCCAGATCCCCACGATCTCCTGTGGGGATTCACCGCCCAGCACCTGCCAGCCGATGCTCCCGCCTGGTGTACAGGCGCTATACAAGGCGGTTTTCCGGTAGTGGTGCGCCGCGCGCCGCTGCGCTCCGGTTGCATCGCCGTCGGCCTGCGCGGCAGACAGCGTGACGAACGCTTTGCGGGCTGGCTGCCTCTCTCGGCGATAACCCGCGTACTGCGCCCCGAAGCGCTCACCGATGAAGCGTCGATCATGCCGGCCAGCTTGCCTGTCTGGGAGGCACTGGCTATCGTCCGTCCGCTTCTCGATCGTTGCGGCTTGGTGTGGGGCGTCACCGGCAGTGCCGGTTTCCAATTGGCCTGCGGCCAGTCGGTGGTGCATGCCGGCAGTGACCTGGATCTTCTTCTGCGTACACCGCATCCTCTAGGTCGCGCTATGGCGCGGCAATTAATGGACGATCTCGGCCGTGCCCCTTGTCGTATCGATGTGCAATTGCAAACGCCTTGCGGTGGCGTGGCGCTGGCCGAATGGGCTCGCGACTGTGGACGGGTCATGGTGAAAACCACACACGAGCCGCTGCTGCTGGCCGACCCCTGGGAGGTAACCCCGTTATGAGCACCTTGCTGGTTTTTCCAGGTCAGGGCGCCCAGCGCGTCGGCATGCTGAAGGATCTGCCGGACGCATTTCTGCGCCGCTGCAGCGATGTACTCGGTGAATCCGCTGGCGAACTGGACAGCGCCGAGGCCCTGCGCTCCACCCGAGCGGTGCAGCTGTGCCTGCTGATTGCCGGTGTCGAGGCCTGGCAGCGCTTGCAGGCTCAGGGCGCGCGCGCCGATTACGTTGCCGGGTTGTCCATCGGTGCCTATGCGGCAGCGGTGGCAGCCGAAGCGCTGACATTCGAAGACGCCCTGCGCCTGGTGGCGTTGCGTGGGCAACTGATGCACGACGCCCATCCGGCAGGCTACGGCATGACCGCCATTCTGGGGCTGGAAGTCGCCGAGCTCGAACCTCTGCTTCTGCAGGCTCAAGCGCGCGGTGAGGAAGTTTATCTGGCCAATATCAATGCCCTGCGACAACTGGTGGTATCCGGTTCGGACCAGGCCATGGCGACTCTCGCCGAAGCGGCTCGCCTGCGTGGCGCAACCTGCTCGCGTCGACTGGCCGTCAGCACGCCGTCTCATTGCCCACTGCTCAGCGAGCAAGCGCATCGCTTGCATGAAGTATTCGCCGCTACCCCGCTGCAGGCTCCCCGGCTGCGTTACCTCAGCGGTAGCTCCGCACGCCTGATTCGTGATGCAGCAAGCCTGCGTGAGGATCTGGCCTTCAATATGTGCCGCCCCATCGACTGGGCCGGTACGGTGGCAGGGGCCTACGAGCGTGGCGTGCGTCTGCAGGTTGAGCTGCCACCGGGCACGGTGCTCACCGGTCTGTCCCGATCCGTCTTCGTCGAAGGCCGTGTGGCTGCCTTCGAGGGGACTCGCCTGGACAGCCTGGTTGCCTTGATCAAGCAGAACGACGTTTAGCGGGCTGTTGAAACCTACCTCGGCTTTGGCTTCCTGCGTCGCTCTACCTCCTGCCTCCATGCAGTCGTGCGTTGCCGCTGCTTCGTTAAAACACCGTTTTGACTCACTTCGTTCTGGGCCAGCCTTCGGCTGTTACTCCGCTGCGCTATGTTTCGCCTGGGCTGTCTCGCCTACGTTTTTCAACGGCCTGCCAGGTTTCTGCGCCTCAGCTTCTACTGCCTCCAGCCTCCCAAAAAACGAGCATAAAAAAGGCGGACTCAAGGCCCGCCAAGGACAGCATCACCTATGCGGTGTCAGATGGCGGGCCCCATTACGTAGTCCGGCAGGAAGGTGGCTATCTGTGGGAACAGGCACATGACGAAGATCGCCAGTACCATCACCAGCACATAGGGCAGCGCACCCCAGAGGATGTCCCGGGTCGGTATATCGGGCGCGATACCGTTGATGACGAACAGATTCAGCCCCACCGGCGGGGTGATCAGGCCGATTTCCATGTTGATGGTGAGGATCACCGCGAACCAGTAGGGGTCGAAGCCCGCCTGCACCACGATGGGAAACAGCAGCGGCGCCGACATGACGATCACCGCCACCGGCGGCAGGAATAGCCCGGCCACCAGCAGGAACACGTTGATCAGCCCCATCAGCACCCAGCGGTTGACCTCCAGGGCGGCGATCGCCTCGGCCACCGACTGGGTGATGTACAGCGAGGAGAGGGCGAAGGCGAACAGTTCGGCCGAGGCCAGGATCATCATGATCATGACGCTTTCGCGCATGCCGGCGCCGAAGATGTTGCCGAACGTGCGCATCTTGAACAGCCGGTAGACCACCACAACCACCAGCAGGGTCATCATGGCGCCGGCGCCAGCCGCTTCGGAAGGAGTCGCCACGCCGCCATAGAGCACATAGAGCACGGCCACGATGATCAGCATCAGCGGCAGCACCCTGGGCAATACGATCAGCTTGTCGCGCAGGGTGTAGACCACGTCGCCGGCGCCGAAGCGGAAGCCCTTGCGACGAGCATCGATCATCGCCCAGCACATGAACATGGCGGTCAGCATCAGCCCGGGCATCACCCCGGCGAGGAACAGACGGCCGATTGAAGTCTCGGTGGCGATGCCGTAGACGATCATGGTCACCGACGGCGGCAGCAGGATACCCAGGGTGCCACCGGCGGCAATCGAGCCGGTCGCCACCGAGGCGGGGTAGCCGCGGTTGATCATCTCGGGGATGCCCATCTTGCCGATCGCCGCGCAGGTCGCCGGGCTCGAGCCGGTCATGCCGGAGAACACCGCGCAGGCGCCGATATTGGACAGCACCAGGCCACCCGGAATCTTGTACATCCAGCGATCCAGCGCGCGGTAGAGATCCGCGCCCGCCGGTGTGCCGGCGACGATGGCGCCCATCAGCACGAACATCGGGATCGACACGAACGCCAGGTTGCCGATACCGGCGAACATGGTCTCGGCCACCACGCCGATGACGTCGGGGCCCATGGCCATGAACAGTCCGCCCATGGCTGCCAGCCCGAGGGCGAAGGCGATCGGCATGCCGGTGCCGAGGAACAGGAACAGCGTGCAGATCAGAAAGACGCCTGCCAGGGACGGGCTCATTTCACTTCTCCCAGCGGTTTTTGGGGTTTGAGCAGGGCGGGATCGATACTCGCGTCCGCCTGGGTCATGGTTGCGGGCACGAGCCGGGCGCTCCACAGCTTGATGATTTCCACCAGGTACTGCAGGCATAGCAGGCAGAAGCCGACGAGCATCGGCGTGGCGGGAATCCACAGCGGGATGGCGGCGATGGTCGAGGTGGTCCAGCCGCCTTCCCAGGCCTCAAAGACATAGATGGCGCAGGCCACGCTCATCAGGCAGCAGAAGGTCAGCCCGAGCACGGCGCCGAGCAGTTGCAAGCGTCGGCGATTGGCCGAGGACAGCAGCAGTTCCACCACGTCGACGCCGACATGGCCTTTCTTCATCAGCACGTAAGGGGCGCCGATGAAGATCGCCGCGGTGGCGGAGAACACCACCACTTCGGTCTGCCAGATGGTGGGAGACTTGAACAGGTAACGCATGAGGATCATCTGGCACATGACGGTCATGGCGATGATCAGCAAGAGGGCTGCGAAGGCACCGCACAGTCGTGACAATGCTTCGACGGCAGAGATGAATCGTCTGGACATGGTAGCTCCTTGAACCCCGCAACCACGCGGGCGTTGCCGCGCGGCGTCATGAACACGACCGGCCGCCCCGTGCAGGCGGCCGGATCAGGAGGTCACTGCACGGCCAGCGCCTTGTCGAGGAGCTCCTTGCCACCTTTCACCTTCTCGGAAAAGTGCTTGTAGGACGAAGCGCGCGCCACTTCCATCCAGGCGTCGTGATCCTCCTTGCTCAGGGTCACCACCTTCACCCCAGCCTTGCTGAAAGTTTCGCTCATGCGCTGCTCACCCTTGGGGCCTTCTTCGGCGAAGTAGGCTGCCGCTTTGCTGGCGCCGGCCAGGAGTGCGTCCTTCTGCGCCTGATTCAGGCGGTCAAAGGATTTTTTCGAGATCAGTACCGGCTCGTACATGAACCACAGGGCGTTGGTGCCCGGAGCGGTCAGGCATTTCACCTGCTCGTACAGGCGGTAGGAAACGAAGCTGTCGTTGGAGGTGTTGGCGGCGTCCAGCACACCGGTCTGCATGCCGGTGTAAATCTCCGAGGATGGCATCGAGGAAATGGACGCTCCGGCGGAGGCGAGCATCTGCTCGAAGGCCGGCCCTGCAGCACGAATCACCTGGCCCTTGATGGTTTCTGGCGAAGTGATGCAGGTTTCTTTCGAGGCGAAGCCACCGGCGAGCCAGGCATCGGCCAGGACGATCGCGCCATTCTTCTCGGTCAGGGCATGAATGTCCTTCATGAACTCCGATTCGTTGAGGCGCTGGGCGTGCTCGTAGTTGTGTACCAGGCCGGGCATCAGGGTGGCGGAGAACTGCGGCACGCGGCCCGAGGCGTAATCGAGGGGCAGGGCGGTCATGTCGAGCTGGCCGCGGGTCAGTGCGCCCCATTGTTCGTTGGCCTTGTACAGCGAAGAGGCGGGGAAGATCTGGATTTTCATACCGACGTTGGCGGCGGCTACTTCGCGAGCAATGATCTGTACCATTTCATCCCGTGGGTCGCCCGAGTTGCCGGGAAACTGGTGGGACGCGCGCAGGGTGACGTCGGCGAAGCTTAGGGTACTGGAGGCGAGCAGCAGCGCGGTCGCCGAGGAACGGAACAGGGCGTTCATGGAGTTTCTCCTAGTTGACACTCAGAACCGCCCGTGGCGATTCATTGTTGTTTTTATTTCTGGTCACCGGGTCTTTCTTGTTGTCACGCACGGGCTATTCACCCGAACTGGTTGTCAAGCTAGCCTGCAGGGAGGATCAGATCAATTAAGCGGCTACCCTGACCATTACGGCCAGGTTAACGGTCGCTTTGCGCAAGCAAGGCGGCGCGATGGTTGTTCTGGTACATGCGGCATTCGGCCACCAGCGCCAGCAAATTGGGGTCGCGTTCGCGCGACCTGAGAAACACCATGCCGATGTGCTGCTGCAGGCGATAGCGGGCCTGCAATGGGATCAGTCGCACGCGGTTCTCATACACCGCGGCGATGCGTCCCGGCAGCAGGGCATAGCCGACTCCCGAGCTGACCATGCTGAGCAAGGTGAAAATATCGTTCACCTGCATGGCCACCTTGGGGGTGAAGCCTGCCTGCTGAAACACGCGTTCGCCGTCACGGTGGGTGGCGAAGCCCTGTGTCAGGGTGATGAAGGTAGCCTCGCGCAAGTCGGCCAGGTCGACCTCGGCCACGTCAGCGAAGGACGAGTCGGTGGGCGCTGCTAGAAAGACATCATCGGAAAACAGCGGAAGGTGTTCGCAGTCGCTATCGATGGTGTTGTCGTCCAGCGAGACGAGGATGGCATCGAGCTCCATGTTCTTCATGCGATAGAACAGATCGACATTCGAGCCGAGGGTCAGATCGATATTCAGCTCGCTGCGCCGCATCTTCAGGCCCATGATCAACTGCGGCACGGTTTTCACTGTCAGCGAATACAGTGAACCGAGCTTGAAGCGCTCGGCTGAGAAGCCGGCCGCTTCACGGGTCAGGCGTACGGTATCGACGACATCCTGCACCAGCTTTTGCGCCTTTTCCTCCAGCACGTAGGCGCTTTCCAGGGGAATCAGGTTGCGCCCTTCGTGCTTGAACAGCGGGCAACGCAGGGCGCTTTCCAGCGAGTGGATGGCGCGGTGGACGCTGACGTTGCTGGTGTCCAGCTCGCTGGCCGCCCGTGAAAGGTTGCCGCTGCGCATGAAGGCCAGAAAGATTTCCAGTTTCTTCAGCGTCAGTTCTTCGTCTATCTGCATGGGCCGGATCCAGTCCTTGGCAGGGGAGTGGCCCGATTGTGCCGCAGATAGCTTGCACTGTGTCGACTCAGCCGCAGGCGATGCGTTCGATTACTTCCGCTTCGGTGATGTCGATATTCAGGCGCTGGGAATTGTATTCCAGGGTCACCATGTCGCCAGGCGAGAGCACGCGTGCGGTGCGTGCACCGGCCTGCTGGCGCGCCTGTTCGACGATTTCGGCAGTGGCTACCTGGCCGAGCAGGCTCTGCGCGCCTGCGGCATTGCAGGTGCCATCGCCGTGGGCGGGTTTCGAGGCCTGGGTGGGCGCTGTGTCGGTCGAACTGCAGCCGGCGAGCACGGCGAGCAGAGCGGCGCCGCCAATCAGGTGTTTGAAAGCCATTGCATGATCCTTGTGTGTGAAGGGTTCACTGTGAAGTACCAGAGTGTGCCGTGTATCGGACTGTCTTGTCGTGCCCGTGTTCCGAATTCAGCCTATCCAGACACTGTTGAGATGCATGAAGCACTAGTGATTGCTCATACTCCGCTGAGTGGGGCAGCGTGGTTTGTAGCATTTCTTTACAATGGCCGACTGTTTTCAGGATCAAGGCAATGCCGTGCAACCGGTCATTTCTATTCAGCAGCTGAACAAAACCTACGCGTCTGGCCATCCAGCGCTGAAATCCATCGATCTGGACATCCACAAGGGTGAGATCTTCGCGCTGCTCGGCCCCAATGGCGCCGGCAAGACCACGCTGATCAGCATCATCTGCGGCATCGTCAACCCCGGCAGCGGATCTGTGACGGTCGGCGGCCACGACATCCAGCGCGATTACCGGGCGGCCCGCTCGAAGATCGGCCTGGTGCCCCAGGAGCTGTTCAACGAAGGCTTCGAGAGCGTCTGGGCGGCGGTGCGTTTCAGCCGTGGCCTGTTCGGCAAGGCGCCGAACCCGGCCTATCTGGAGCAACTGCTGCGTGACCTGTCGTTGTGGGACAAGAAGGATGCGCGCATCTTCGAACTGTCCGGCGGCATGAAGCGCCGGGTGATGATCGCCAAGGCGCTGTCCCACGAGCCGGAGATCCTCTTTCTCGACGAGCCGACCGCCGGGGTCGACGTCGAGCTGCGCCGCAACATGTGGGAAATGGTGCGCAAGCTGCGCGAGCGCGGCGTGACCATCATCCTGACCACCCACTACATCGAGGAGGCCGAGGAGATGGCCGACCGCATCGGCGTGATTCGCAAGGGCGAGATCATTCTGGTGCAGGACAAGGACACCCTGATGCGTCAGCTCGGCAAGAAGCAATTGACCCTGCACCTGCAGCAGCCGCTGAGCGAGCTGCCGCCCGCGCTGCAGCGCGACGATCTGCAACTGCGCGACGACGGCTACGAGCTGGTCTACAGCTTCGACGGCCAGCAGGAGGAAACCGGTATCGCTGCGTTGCTGCAGGCGCTGGCGCAACACGGCATCGCCTTCAAGGATCTGCAGTCGAGCGAAAGCTCGCTGGAGGACATCTTCGTCAGTCTGGTGAGGGATCGGACATGAATTTCTACGCGATCCGCGCCATCTACCTGTTCGAGCTGGCCCGTACCTGGCGCACCCTGCTGCAGAGCATCGCCACTCCGGTGATCACCACCTCGCTGTATTTCGTGGTGTTCGGCTCGGCCATCGGTTCGAGCATGACCCAGGTGCACGGTGTCAGTTACGGCGCTTTCATCATCCCCGGCCTGATCATGCTGGCGCTGCTGACCGAGAGCATCTCCAATGCCTCGTTCGGCATCTACATGCCCAAGTATTCGGGCAGCATCTACGAGGTGCTGTCGGCGCCGATTTCCTATCTGGAAATTCTCCTTGGCTACGTTGGCGCGGCGGCTACCAAGTCCATCGCGCTCGGCCTGATCATCCTCGTCACGGCGCGGCTGTTCGTCGATTTCGAGATTCTCCACCCGTTCTGGATGCTGGCTTTCCTGGTGCTCACGGCGCTGACCTTCAGCCTGTTCGGCTTCATCATCGGCGTGTGGGCCGACGGCTGGGAGAAGCTGCAGATCGTCCCGGCGCTGATCGTCACGCCACTGACCTTTCTCGGTGGCAGCTTCTACTCGATCAGCATGCTGCCACCGGTCTGGCAGACGGTGACCCTGTTCAACCCGGTGGTCTACTTGATCAGTGCGTTCCGTTGGAGCTTTTACGGCGTGTCCGATGTCAACGTGTTGGTCAGCCTGGGGATGATCCTCGGCTTCCTGCTGGCATGCATCCTCACCGTCGGTTGGATATTCAAGACCGGCTATCGCCTGAAAAGCTGAAAAAGCTGCTGCGCGTCGGCCCTGCTGCGTTAAAAACAGGCTCGGAATGCTCATGTACAAAAGTACATTCCGCTTCCTCGCCTGTTTTTGCCTTGCATGATCCTAGCTCGCGAGCTTTTCCGTAGGATGTGAAAGGGTGGGTTCCAGGCTTTTTTCATGCCATTATCCGACGCAGAAGAATTCCGAGAATGGTCATGCTGGACGAGTTACTCCAACGCGTTCGTGGCTACAGCCCGCACTTCATGGAAGCCCAGGAGGGCTTCCCCGAGGCTGCGGTGCTGGTGCCCATCACCCGCAGCGATGAGCCGGAAGTGGTGCTTACCTTGCGCGCCAGTGGCCTGTCCACCCATGGCGGCGAAGTCGCCTTCCCCGGGGGCCGCCGCGACCCGGAAGACCACGACCTGATCGACACCGCCCTGCGCGAGGCCGAGGAAGAGATCGGTCTGCCGCCCGGGCTGGTCGAGGTCGTCGGGCCGCTCAGCACTCTGGTCTCCAGGCATGGCATCCAGGTCACGCCCTATGTTGGTGTGGTGCCGGATTTCGTCGATTACCAGGCCAACGATGGCGAGATTGCCGCGGTGTTTTCCGTGCCCCTGGCGTTCTTCCGTGACGACCCCCGTGAAGTCACCCACCGTATCGATTACCTCGGGCACAGCTGGTACGTGCCGAGCTACCGTTATGGCGAGTACAAGATCTGGGGGCTGACGGCGATCATGCTGGTGGAACTGGTCAATCTGGTTTACGACGCCGGCATCGATATGCAGCGCCCGCCCGAGTACTACATTCACCTCAAGTGAGCCTGGCTCCGAGACTTTCGCCATGAAATACCGCCTGGGCAATGCCCGCGTCGAGCAGCATCCGCAAAGCTGGATAGCACCCACCGCCACCCTGATCGGCAAAGTGCGCCTCGAGGCTGGCGCCAGCGTCTGGTTCGGCGCAGTGCTGCGTGGCGACAACGAGCTGATTCATATCGGCGAGGACAGCAACGTTCAGGATGGCGCGGTGATGCACACCGACATGGGCTCGCCGCTGACCTTGGGCAAGGGCGTGACCGTTGGCCACAACGCCATGCTGCACGGCTGTACGGTCGGCGATTACAGCCTGGTCGGCATCAATGCCGTGGTACTCAACGGCGCCCGTATCGGCAAGCACTGCATCATCGGCGCCAATGCGCTGATCGCCGAGGGCAAGGAAATTCCCGATGGTTCTCTGGTGGTGGGTTCGCCGGGCAAGGTGGTGCGTGAGCTCACCGAGCAGCAGAAGAAGCTGCTCGAAGCCAGTGCCGCTCACTACGTGCAGAACGCCAGGCGTTACGCCACTGATCTGGCCGGGCAGGAAGACTGATGCAAACCGTCGAACGTCCCGTCGCCTCGCCCTGCGTGCATGTCTGCGCGCTGGACGAAGAGGACATCTGCATCGGTTGCCAGCGCAATGTCGACGAGATCACCCGCTGGAGCCGCATGGACAACGACGAGCGCCGTCAGGTGCTGCAGTTCTGCCATGAGCGTGCCCGGGACAAAGGCATCCTGCTGTAGCGGGATGAGCCATCTGATTCAGACACATCCCACACCGGCAGCCGCTGCTTTATAGCTGCTGTCAGTCGTTACGCGCTCCGCCGAACGCGGCACAGCCGCGCATCAGTTGGTCATTGAGGCGCAGCTCGGCGCTCAGGTGCTGTACCGCGCCGCTCATGTCATTGACGCAACGCTGCGGCGCGATCCACAGCTCGACGCGCTGACCATTGGCTTCGCTGGTCAGATTGATGCGGCCGTCAGGCAACTGCTCTTCCATATAGGGCAGCGCCAGGGGTTCGTGATCCGGGCCGCTGAGCACCATGCCCTGGTTGCTCACGGTCACGCTCCAGAATGGCTCCTGGCCACTGGCGCGCAGCAGCGTGCGCTTGAAGTTGGGGTCGTCACAGCCATGGCCTTCACCCTGCAGCCGGTACACGCGGCTCAGCTCCAGCCCGCCGTCGGCGCCGCCGACCTTGGTCGAGCCCAGGCGCCCACGCAGGTCGGCGAACAGAACCGAATGGCCATCGCCCAGCAGCTCGCTGCTGTCCTGCGTGATGCTGGTATTACCCTCGGTGATCGCGAAGCGGCGTGGATCCTGGCAAGGTTTGAACCACAGCTGGTCGGCTTCGCGGGTCAACTCGCCCTGCAGGCGCGTCTGGGATTTTTCCGGATCCACGGGTTTGCCCTTGTACACCTGGCAACTGGCGAACAGCGGCAACAGGGTGAACACTAAGAGTTTGCGACTGATGTGCATGTGGCTCTCCGTCTGGCGAGCGGCCACGTTACCGAGGCCGCAGGGCAATCTCAAGGAAAGCTATCCGATGATCTGCTGCAAGCGCGTTTATGAATCCTGGGAAGAGGGCGACGGCTACCGTGTACTGGTCGACCGCCTATGGCCGCGAGGTTGCCGCAAGGATGCACTGCGCCACGATGAGTGGCTGCGTGACGTGGCGCCGTCAGCGCAATTACGCCGTAACTTCGGGCACCGAGCCGAAGCTTACGAAGCGTTTCGCGATGCCTATCGCCACGAGCTGGCCGCTCACCCGGAGTACTGGCAGGGCCTGCTGGCCCGGGCTGCGGCGGGAAATCTGACCTTGCTCTATGCCGCGCGGGATACCGAGCACAACAATGCCAGAGTGCTGCAGGACTTTCTCGAGGATGAGCTGGAGCGATGCACGGGAAGCAGCTCGCCAGTCTGTTATGCCGGTGAGTTCTAAAAGCCTGTTTGTAGCTGTCAACTAATCCCGGACAATTGCGTTAAGTTTTCCCTCGACCACCGCAGGCGATAGTCCACTGTTAACCTGATGTGACCGTTGGCAGTTGTACCGTTGCACCAGAAAACATCCGATATCTTGCTGAGCAAACGAGGCGCATAGGTAGCCCGTGATCGGAGTCCACTCAGTCCTCAGGCTGCGAAAAAGCCTCCCCATCGGCGCAACGCCGACTCAACCAGCCCAAGCGAACGGGCTGCTTCGACGTGGCTGTAGCCCTGGTCAAGCACCAAGCCAGTCTCTCGCTTGAACTCGGAAGTAAACGTGCGACCTTGCTTGGTCATCAGACACCTCTCTGTGGTGAGTTTTCACGCGGCCGGACACTCCGAGCGAGCGCGTATCCAGAAAGCCCCCGGCACCTGCATACCGTCAACCCGGCGGTAAGAAATTCAATCTTCCAGGCGGTTTTTTGAATTGGCGCCGTTGGCCGCTGCCACTAGAAAATAGCCTGTCGAGACTGCCGGCTGAAGTTATGTCTCGGATACTTCCCTCGCAGCGATAAAAAAATAAGAAGGAGACTGCCGATGACCCAGACATTCAACCCCCACCGCCGCCGCTTCTTGCGCAACTCCGCGCTTCTCGGGCTGGGTTTTACCGTAGGTGGAATTGTTGTCCCTTATATAGGGCGAGCCGCCGCTACCCAGATTAGGGTCGCAGTCAATCCGGGGCTGGAGAATGCCACGCTGACTGCACTGCTGAACCAGCAGGACTATTTCAAGCAATTCGGTGTCGATGCGCTTGTCGTCGAGGCTGGCGGCGCGACCGGTCCCTTCGATGCTATCGCCGCCGGAGCAGCGGACGTGTGCATGATCTCGGGCTATAACGGGCTGCTGTCGCGGATCGAGCAAGGCGCCAGGGTCAAAATTGTCGGAGCCGGAATGAAAAAGACCGCGCTGACGGTCTTTGCAAAGCCTGATGGGATCGAGACGCTCGCCGATCTGAAGGGCAAGACGGTTGCGGTCGGTCCGTCCCTGGGGCTACTACATGCCCTGATGCTGCAGCTGTTGAAAGAAAAGAGCATCGACGCTTCGCAGGTGAACTTCGTCGACAAGGGAAGCAATGATCAGTGCTATCAGGCAGTCGTAAGTGGCGAAGTCGACGCCTGCTGCTCAAGCATCTCGCACCTGAACGACAAAGACGGACTCGTGGCTATCCGCGAGGGCAACATGTGGCAGGAACTGCCCAAATACACTTTTCAGACCGCCTATGCATCCAATTCCGCGCTCAGGGACAAGCATGAGGGCATGGTCGCCGTAATGGCTGCTTACGGGGCGCTCTACGATTATTTGATGTCGCCAGCAGCGCATGACGCTTTCTTCGAAGCGCGCAGGCGCGCCGAAAAAAAATTCGACGCGGCATCGGCACAGGCCATGTGGGATTTCATCCAGGCACAGCGCCCTTATTCCAAGGACTTGTCGCTGACCGACGACGATATCGGTTACCAGCAGGACATGTACATCGGTTTGGGTGGCTTGAAGCAGAAGCAACCCTTCGCCGCAGTGGCCGACATGTCGGCGGCGACGGCCGCAGCGAAGCTGCTCGGTTGAAGCGATCGCAGCGGGGTAGGGCGGCCTTGCCTGATGAGTTTGCCTCGATCTTGAACTCATGACCGCAACGGGTCGCGTTGGATCTTTCGTCTGCGCGACAGCATCTGTTAGGCAAATAGCATTATTGGCGCCATGCCAAGGGAACTGGAAATGAATGTAGAAACTGAGAGTGCTGTAAACATCAATCTGAGCCGCGCTCAACTGATTGAAAAAGCGATTGAGCGTGGTGAGGGTCAGCTCGCTGACTCCGGCGCTCTGGTCGTGACCACGGGCAAGCGCACTGGGCGTTCGCCGCAGGATCGTTTCATCGTCGAAGAGCCGAGTACAAGCAATGCAATCGATTGGGGCAATGTCAACCGTCCGTTCGATGCCGACAAGTTCGATGCGCTCTGGGAACGGGTTGAAACCTATCTGACCGATCAGGAGCAGTTTGTCTCGACGGTTCATGTGGGCGCCGATCAGAACCACTACCTGCCGGTAATAATGACCACGCAAACTGCCTGGCAGAGTCTCTTTGGGCAGAACCTGTTCATTCGTCCCACGGACTATAATCCCAAGGGCAAGGAAGAGTGGCAGATCCTCAATGCTGCGGGCTTCCGTTGTGATCCTGAACGAGACGGCACCAAGACGGATGGCTGTGTGATCCTGAACTTTGCCCAGCGCAAGGTGCTGATCGCCGGTATGCAGTACGCCGGTGAAATGAAGAAAGCCATGTTCTCGGTGCAGAACTTCCTGTTGCCGCAGAATGACGTGCTGCCGATGCATTGCTCCGCCAACGTCGGCGACGATGGTAGCACCACGCTGTTCTTTGGCCTGTCCGGTACCGGCAAGACCACGCTGTCCGCGGATCCTGAACGCTACCTGATCGGTGACGACGAGCACGGCTGGGGCAAGGACGTAGTGTTCAACCTGGAGGGTGGTTGCTACGCCAAGACCATTAATCTGAGCCAGAAGAACGAACCCATCATTTGGGATGCGATACGTTTCGGTGCGATCGTTGAGAACGTCGTTTTGAACGAAACCCGTACAGCGGATTACGTCGACACCAGCCTGACGGAAAATGGCCGTTGCGCCTATCCGCTGGCGCACGTTAATAAACGTACCAGGCACAATCTGGGTGGCGAACCGCAGGCGATCATCTTTCTGACCTGCGACCTGGCCGGTGTGCTGCCACCGGTGTCGATTCTGAGCAAGGACGCGGCGGCGTACCACTTCCTGTCAGGTTACACCGCGCTGGTGGGTTCTACCGAAATGGGTTCAGGTGACGGTATCAAGTCGACCTTTTCCACCTGCTTTGGCGCAGCTTTCCTCCCGCGCCCGGCGCGTGAATACGCCGATCTGCTTATCAAGCGTATTGAAGCGTTCGGCTCTCGGATCTATCTGGTCAACACAGGCTGGACCGGCGGCTCCTACGGTACTGGTGAGCGCTTCAGCATCCCGACGACCCGCCGCATTATCGCCGCGATTCAGAGTGGCGCCCTCACCGACGTTGAGACCGAGCATCTGCCTGGCCTTAACCTGTCGGTTCCCAGAGCTGTTCCGGGAGTGGAGACCAGGCTGCTCAATCCACGCAACACCTGGGCGGACAAGGAAGCGTATGACGCCACGGCCAGGGATCTGGCCGGGCAGTTCACTGAGAACTTCAGCCAATTCAGCGGTATTGATGAACGCATCATAGCGGCGGGGCCGAGTCAGTCAGGATGGCCTCTGCAATAGAAGCCCAGTCGGCCACACCGCCAGGATCAGGCATTCATAGTGCCTGATCCTGCTGAAAACTCGGGCAGCCATTGCTCAAGCGATACGCGCCAGCCCGCTAGCCAGCCCCTTGATCGGTTAATACTGATGGACGAAGTGGCCGTTCAGACGCACCAACCGCTCTGTGCCCGATCCAATCGGGCCGTGCGGTGATTTCGCGCAAACCTTCGAGGAACGCTGTATGCGCCCGCGTCGGCATCCAGTCGCTGCGGGTCGTCACACCCTTGCACAGGACATCGTCGAGATAAGGGCAGTGAAGTTCGGTCAGAATGCCTAGGCCGAGATCGTATTGTGCCTCGGAACGCGTCATCAGCGTGATCGTGTCTGAACTGAGCAGCAGTGTGCGGCTCATGGTCTGCGAAGAGGTCTCGAGGTAAAAGCCCGGGCGCGTCTGTGTAGCATCGAAGGTGGCCTCGATCCGGGTGCGCCGCGGCGTGCCTACGGGCGGTACCACCCACTGGAAATGTGCAAGATCCGCGGGCGTGACCTCTTCGTATTCGGCGAGTGGATGACCAGGCCGCGCGACTACGCAGTAGCTGTCCCAGAAGAGGATTTCTTCACTGACATCGCCGGCCCTGTCGGGCTTGCGCAGTGTCCCGAAGATCATGTCGATCCGGCTGCTGGTCAAGTCCGCGAGCAGCTTGTGATATTCACCCGATACGATCCGCACCTTAACGGATGGATAAGAGGCCATGAACCGTCGCGTCGCCTCGGCCAGCTCGTGCGAGCCGGCCATCGGCAGCGTTCCGACGATGAGTTCAAGGCTCCAGGTTTGCGCTGCCGGAAGAGTCTCGTCGCGCGCCAGTTCGATCTCACACATTGCACGACGGAACTCGCGAGCGAGGAAAACGCCGGTCTTGTTGGGGATGGGGCCCTGCGCACTGCGGTCGAACAAGGGCTTGCCGAGCGTGCGTTCGAGCGTTCGAACCGAGCGGAATAGCGAGGTGGGGGAAAGGCCCAGGTTCTGGGCTATTTCACTCACCCGCCCCTGGTCGCTGGTGGCGATGAGCGAGCGCAGCTGCGTACCCGTTATCAGCCGGTCAACCTGCGGCAGATTGCGATCCTGTCCGCTCCTTGTCCGGTTCAGGACATGTGCGATCGCGCTGTCGAGAATCTCGAAGAAGCGGTCGATCCGCAGTAGGTATTGTTTGCCTATCGCCGTCGGATAGCTGCCCGTGGCGCGTCGCTCGAAAATCTGAGTGCCGATCTCCGCCTCAAGGTTGGCTACCGCCTGCGTGACTGTCGGTTGTGAGGTATAGAGTTCTCGCGAGGCGCTGCTCACCCCGCCTACCATGCCGACCACCTGCACCATCCGCAAATGGCGCAGGTTAGGAGTGTGTATGAACTGGAGCATGCTGTCGTCCCGGAGCTGAGGTGGCTCTCCGCCCGTTTCCGAGCGGGACTTGGGTGCTACCAGCATTGCGCCTCGACTTATCGGCAGATAGCCAACGAGTCCGTGACGCCGCGCCTGCGCAAAATATGCTCGAGAAGGGGGAGGCTCGTTCAGCCTCGCTCCAACGACACGTTAAGGCTCCCATGATGGTCGCAGCACCTCGCCACTACGCTCGTTCCGGTATCGTTCATCCAAGGCTGCCCGTCAGGTCGTCAAAGAGTTCGTCAACCGACAGGGCGCGCGGAATGATCTTCTGGTCGAGTGCCCAGTCGATCGCGGTCTGCAGCCCCTTGCGGTTGGCCTCCAGGCCCAGCGGCGGGAACACCTCTGGCACACCGCCTTCGGTAAACTCGCGACTCTCGGCGATCATGCGGTAGATCTCCCTCACGACCTCGGGGTGTTTCTTCGAGATGTCCTGATGGACGACGAACATATGATTGATCGGCACGAAGCCTTCGCGTTCGTACCAGGCCTTGGCGGCGTTATGTGCATCGGGCACCAGCATGCGTACGCGCGGATCTTTTGGCATATCCTCGCCAAGCAGGGCTGCGTCGAGCTCGCCATCGAGCATCATCTGCGGGATGCTGGAGCCAGCCGGTAGGCGGATGCAGTTTTCCGGGTCATGGTACTCGGCCAGGTGGCCGTCACCGAGTGTCATCCAGGTGACCTTGTCGAGGTTTACGCCGTACTCGTGGCGCAACACGCCGCGAATCCACAGGCCGGTGGTCTGGGCGTAGGTACGCACACCCACCCGCTTGCCCTCGATGTCCTTTGGATCGAGGTGGCCGAAGTCGATGTTGAACCCGGCACAGTGGTGTTGCAAGCGCCCCGAAATCGGCGCAGGAAGTAGCACGTAAGGTTTGCCATAGGCCTTGGCCTGCAGGAAAGTGAGGATGGCAAGTTCGCCGGCATCGAACTTGTTCTCGCGCACCATGGCTTTGAAGCCGTTGTGCGCCGGCGTGGGGCCGCAGTAGTCGAGTGTGACGAGGTCGGATTTCACTCGTCCATCCTTCATCGCCTTGGTGACCGGATAATCGGCCAGGTTCGTGCGCAGGGTCAGCGCCATGGGAGTCTCCTTTGGATTCAGGAACAGTTCAGAGTTTGACTTCGATCAGGCAAGGGCCCGGCTCTCGGGCCGAGTTGACCATGGCCTTGTAGAAGCCTTCGGCGGTATCCACGGCAACGCTGGGCACCCCCATGCTTTTGGCCATGGCCTGCCAGTCGATGCTTGGACGGTCGATGTCGATCATCGACAGCGCACGCTCCCCAGGCGTCCCGGCACCCATGTTGGCGTACTCGGCCTTGAGAATGGCGTAGGTGTTGTTCGCGAAGATGATCGTCGTGACGTTCAGGTTCTCGCGGGCTTGTGTCCACAGCGACTGGATCGTGTACATCGCGCTGCCGTCACCGACCATGCAGAACACTCGGCGATCCGGGCAGGCCAGCGCCGCGCCGGTTGCCACGGGCGTGGAATAGCCGATGGATCCGCCCATGTTGTTTATGAGGTCGTGCGGCTGCGCGCCGATGGTCAGTCCGATTGACTCGCGGCCCGTGGTCAGCGATTCGTCGACGAGAATGCAGTGTTCGGGCAGGGCCGCTGCCAGCGCATGGGCGATGCTCGTGGGGTTGAGCGCACCGGTTGGAATTGGCGTCTGGATACGCGGCTGGACTATCGCAGAAACACTAGTGGCGCCGAGCGCGTGGAGCAGCATGTCGAAGGCGAGTTCGCTGTCCTCGTCAGCCTCGACGAGCTCATGCACCATCGTTCCCTCGGCCTTGAGCAGGCTCGGCTTGTCCGGGTAGGCGAAGAAGGCCACGGGCTCTCGGGTCTCGACCGTGACGATGTGCTTGAAGTCCTTGAGGAAAGCCATGGCCTGCGGTACAGCATAGGGGATGCGCGAGATTGGGACGAAGCCTGCGCCGCGTTCGATACGTGCCGTGAAGAACTGCGAGCCCAACTGAGCGCCAGTGGCCGCGGCTACACGGCCGGCCTTCTCCAGCGCCGCACCGCGTGTAGCCTTGTTGGCGAGGATGATCAGTGTCGGCTCGCCCGAGCGCAGCACCCGGGCGACATGCTCGATACGTTCGACGCTCGGCGTCTTGCGTTTGGCCGCCACAGGCGGTGGCAGCACCGGAGCTGCGCCGGTCTGCTGCCAGGACGTGTCGCCGGGCAGAATCAAAGTGGCTATCTGCCCGGGATGCTCACTTGCCTTGGCCACGGCCTGGGCCGTGTCCCAGGCGATGGAGTCCGCCGATCCTGCGCGGCGCACCCAGTGACTCAGCGGACGCGCCAAGCCCTCGATGTCGGAAGTCAGCGGTGGGTCGTACTTGAGGTGCGACGCGGAATGCTCGCCGATGATATTGACCATGCCCGACGAGGCGCGCTTGGCGTTGTGGATGTTAGCCAGGCCGTTGGCCAGGCCAGGCCCCAGGTGCAGAAGCGTCGAGGCCGGCTTGTCCTTCATCCGGTACCAGCCGTCGGCAGCGCCGGTGGCTACACCCTCGAAGAGACACAGCACGCTACGCATCTTCGGGTTTTCACCCAGTGCTGCGAGGAAATGCATCTCCGAGGTGCCCGGGTTGGCAAAGCAAATGTCCACGTTCTGGTCGATCAGGGTCGCGACGAGACTTTCTGCGCCATTCATAGCCTCAGTACCCCGCCATTTCGCGAGCCTGACCGACCACACCATAAGAGCGTTTGGGGGCCGATAGCAGCATGCGGTAGCCTTCGTCGAGCAGGCGACGATGGTTGCTGGCGGTGACATGCGGATTGCCGACGACGACGTTGTGTTTCTGGCAGGTCTCGACGATACGGCGCATCGCGTCCTGAACCTCAGGATGTTCGTACTGGCGTGGCAAACCCAGCTCCTGGCTCAAGTCGCCCTCGCCGATCAGGATGAAACCGATGCCAGGCACGTTGGCGAGGATGTCGTCCAGGTTTTCGATGGCTTGAGTGCTCTCGCACATCAGGCCAACCAGGATTTCGCCCTGAGGGGCCAATGGCCAGACGTCGGCCTTCTGGTAGTACTCGGCCATCGACAGGCCCCAGTAGCGCGCCGCGTTGGCCGGGCCATCGCCGCGGACGCCCTTGGGCTCGTAAAGCGCCGCACTCTTCGGTCGTGCATAACGGCAGGATGCGACGGCGTTGTAGGCCTGTTCCACTGTTGCCACGTGCGGCCAGATCACGCCATAACAGCCACGATCCAATACCTGCTTGGCGAAGCTTTGGTTCATCTCGATGCCGTTGGCGGGGATACGGGCGATCGGCGTCACCTGCGGCGCCACCGAGCCCGATTCGGCGATCTGCTTGCGGCTCAGCATGTACTGCAACGCATCGCCGAGCGCGCTGACATCGTACGGGTTGTGTTCCATCTCATAGACAATGCCATCGTACGGGGAGTCGCTCATTTCTATGGCGGTCTGTTTGTCCAGCTTGGCAAAGGCCATGTAGGCGGGCTTGCCGGATTCGAGGGCGCCGATGATGCTGTTGAGACGTGTGGTGGTCATGTTCACTTCCTCATGAAATTGATTCAGCCTCAGCGCAATGCCGGGTACAGCTTTTGCGCGGTCTTGCCGAAGATCCAGGATCGATCCTCTTCGTTGAGGCAGGCCAGGCCCTTCTCGGCTATCGCTAGAATCTCCTTGAGGGTGCCGGGCGAGGTGGGGAAATTAGAGCCCCAGGCCATGCGCTGCGCACCGAACGCCTCGACCACTCGGGGAAAGAAGGTATCGGCGCTTGCTTTTTCCCTCTCCACGTCGCTGAAGATGCGCGGCGTAAGCTTCAAGTAGATGTTGGGCAGGTCGGCAAGCGCGAACAGGCTGGCGGCGTTGGCATAGGGCGGGCCATCGAGTACGTCGGGGCGCCCGAGGTGGTCGAGGATGATGTTCACGTCCGGAAATTTCTCGGCCAGCATACGCACCTGGGGTAGGCCGATCGGGCCGGTCTGGATGCACATTGGCAGCTTCAGCTCAGCCAGCGCCTCCCAAGCCTTGAAGGACTTGGGGTTGTCGAGTTCGCTGGGATCGAAATCCTTGGTCGAACCGCCGGTGAAGATGCGCAGGCCGGCGAGGCCCTTGTCGACCCAGCTCTTGATCACGGCGGGGACGTCGTCGGCCAGCATATCCACTGAGCCTACGGCCACGAGCCGATCCTTGTACTGGTTGCAGCCGTCGACGACGTAGTTGTTGTCGAAGCCGTAGGTCGTCGAGGAGTGCACGACGGCGGCTTTGCCGACGCCGGCCTCGTCCATGGCCTCGATCAGTGTCTCGACGGTGTTCGGCCGCTCCTGCGACCAGTCCGAACGCTTGCCGAACAGTGGCGCGGGCGGGTAGCGCTTCTCGTCGCCCGAGATGATGTGAGGGTGGATGTCGATAATGTTCATGCTCTGCCCCTGCCTTACTTGCCTTTGGCCTTCAGATGCTTGTCGAGACGCGGATAGACGCGCCGAACGTTGCCTTCGAAGATGGCATGGCGATCCGCATCGGAAAGCGCCGTGCAGGCATCCAGATACCGCTTGGTGTCGTCGAAGTACTGGTCGGTGTCTGGATCCTTGCCCCGTACGGCACCGACCATTTCCGAGCCGAACAGCACGTTGCTCGTCGGCACGACCTTGGTCAGCAGCTCCACGCCCGGGTGGTGGTAGACGCAGGTATCGAAGAAGATGTTTTCCAGCAGACCCTCCAGCGGACGCTTGGCCATCTCCAGCGACATGCCGCGATAGCGGCCCCAGTGGTAGGGCACGGCGCCGCCACCATGGGGGATGACCAGACGCAGCGTCGGGAAGTCCTTGAACAGGTCACTCTGCAGGAGCTGCATGAAAACCGAGGTGTCGGCGTTCAGGTAATGTGCGCCCGTACCGTGGTGGCAGGGGTTGCACGAGGCCGCGACGTGGATCATGGCAGGCACGTCGAGATCGCACAGTGCCTCGAACAGCGGGTACCACTCGCGATCAGTGATAGGCGTTCCGGTCCAGTAGCCGCCGCTTGGATCAGGGTTCAGGTTACAGCCGACGAAGCCCATCTCCTCGATACAGCGGCGCAACTCGGGAATGGAGTTCTTGGGTGGCGCCAGTGGCGACTGCGGTAGCTGGCAGACGGGCACGAAGTTGTCAGGGTAGATGTCGCAGACGCGGCGCACGAGGTTGTTGGAGACTTCGGCCCATTCCAGGCTCGTGCGTTCGTTGCCGAGGTGGTGACTCATCAAGCCGGCGATCGGCGAGAACAGGGTGAGGTCACCGCCGCGCTCTTTCTGCAGCCGCAACTGGCCGTTGCCGACGCCTTCGCGGATCTGATCGTCAGTCACATGGGCACCAGACAGCGACGGCGCGTTGAGCGGGTCGTCGGCGAATTCGATTTGTTTGGCGCGCCAGTCGCGGAACGAAGCGGGGACGGTCGTGAAGTGACCGTGGCAATCGATAATCATGATCTGCTCCGTCAAATTCAGGCTTGGGGATCCACGAACAGCTCGTTCATGGACATGCGACGAGGTGTCAGGCCTTGCTTGAACGCGGTCGCCTCGAGTGCCTCGATGGTCTTGCGGTTGGCTTCGATACCGTAGGGCAGCGGGTCATGGCCGACGATCTTGCGCAGTTCAAGGTACTTTTTGTCGGTCTTGTCGGTGGCCTCGCCGGCATCAAGTCGGGCGAGATAGTCCTTTTTGGCCTTGTCGAAGGCGTCATAGATGGACTTGGCTACCCAGGGGTGCTCGGCGAGTATCGAGTCTTTCACGACGATGGTGCCGTGCATGGGGTAGACGCCGGTGCGGGCGTAGTACTCGGCTTCCACTTCGGTCGCATTCGGGAAGAGGTCGGGATAGTCGGCCTCGACTTCTTTCCATCCGTCCGTGGGGTTGCCTGTACGGCCGATGCCTGCGTTTGCACCAAAACCTGCAACCAACTCGCCGTCGGCCATCATCTCGGCCAGGGGGCGGGAGGCATGAATGACATTAGGCGGCAGCTTGAGCTGCGTCACATGCTCCTCGTCGTCGACGACCCAGGTGACCTTGCTCGAGTCGAGACCGAACTCGTCGATGAGCACCTGGCGGGTCCACACGCCGGTAGTCACAGAGTAGGCGCGTACGCCGACCTTCTTGCCTTCCAGATCTTTCGGGGTCTTGATGCCCGCATCCGGACGAACCAGCAGGCCGGCATGATGGAAGCGGCGCACCACAAAGATGGGCAGTGCAACGAAAGGAGCGCCATAGGCGCGGGCGATAATATAGGTGGTCGGGGCAATTTCGCAGACATCGAATTCGACATCGCGCACCATGCGACGAAAAGCAGCGATCTGTGGTTTGACGGTGATGAATTCGGCATCCACGCCTTCGATGGGGATGGCGCCGCTGCGAATCGCTGCGGTATGCGGATGATCGGCGATAGCAATCTTAAGATGAACTGACATTTATTTTTCCTTGTTAGTGATCTTTATCAAACGACTACTTGCAGATTTGCGGGTCAGCCTTTGCGCGGCGGTAGCGCCAAGACTTCTGCAAACGGGGGCTGAATCGGTGCCTGCGCCGCCTGCTTGACTGTGGGATGCATTCGTATGCTGCCCACGAGTAGCCCCCCCGTCGATTGAGTAAAAATGGGTTAGGCTTAACGAAATGGTAAAGCTGCTGAGGTGCACGACGTGGCAGAGTTCGACTGGTACCTGCAGGTCAACCTGAAGGCGCGGCACTTGCGCCTGCTCGTGGCGATCGACACGTACCGCAATCTGACCCAAGTGGCCGAGGTCACTCATGTGACCGTGCCTGCCGTGTCGAAGTCATTGGCCGAGCTCGAGCGGGGGCTTGGGCTCGCCTTGTTTTCACGCACCGCGCAGGGCTTGATGCCTACGCCGTATGGCGATTGCCTCATTCGCCACGCGCGAGCAATGCTGGCGATCCTGCACCAGGCCCGCGATGAGCTGAAGTCCCTGAGGTCGGGAGCCGAGGGCAAGATCCGCATCGGCATGTTGCCTGCTTCCGCCTCGGCGTTACTGCCGCAGGCGCTGAGCATTCTGAAGCAGCGGTCGCCTGGTACCAATGTGACGGTGATCGAAGGTACGACAGAGTCGCTGCTGCCTGAACTCTGGCAAGGTCGCCTCGATTTGGTCGTGGGCCGCCTACCGGCCCCGGATACGCTCGGCAGCTTCGAGGAAAAGGAACTTCTCGAGGAGCCGGTGGTGCTTATGACGGGCCGTCACCATCCGTTGGCCCGCAGGAAAAAGCTGAAATGGTCGGATCTATGTCCCTATCCCTGGGTATTACCGCCGCCCGGCTCGATATTGCGTGATCCACTGGAGCGGGCGCTCGAGGCGAATGACGTGCCGTTGACCAACAATTATATCGAGACGCTCTCGATTCACGTCGTCCGTGCGCACTTACAGGTATCCGATTTTATTGCAGTAATGGCCGGATCGATCGCCAAGGACTTCGCGCAGCCTCTTCATACGCTTCCCTTGAGCCTGCCTCGATTGGTTCGCCCGGCCGGCGTGCTGTGGAATCGCAATCGGGGCCTGACAGCCAGTGCACAACTCATGGTTTTGTGCCTGGAAGAAGCTGCTCGTCAGCTGTCGACGGAGCTCGAGGCCGCATCGCACGGAGGTGTGCGCTTGGCCAAAGCGAAGCGAGTCCGCCACTCAACTGACGCGCTGTAACGCGCCGCCCGGGCGCTATTGTCTCGGCACGAATGATCTGTTGCCTGCCAGGGAGACTCTTCACCCGTGGCGCTTTCCGGTGACCAGTCAGATCCTGCCCCATCTCGCTACGTCAGGGTTAACCATTTGCTTAAAGCATGAGTGGCTTTTCTCAATAGACACTGGGATGGCGCACGGACAACATTTCGACACGCCTATTCAGCAAGGGAGATTGCCCGAAAGATCCGGGCATTCCGGACAAGCTGGATCGATCCTGGGATTTCGATGGCGTATTCCTATCCAACTAACAATTATTATTAGGAGACAAAGCCATGGGCATTACACGCAGAGCGGCCTTGTTCAGTTGTGCGCTCACAGCTGCGACGCTCGTTGCTGGGCCGGCTTTTGGTCAATCAGTCGAGGAATTCTATCGTGGCAAAGCGCTCACTCTTATCGTAAGCGCCGATGCAGGCACGCCGACGGACACTTTTGCGCGCCAGTTCGCGCGTTTTTTTGCAAAGCATATTCCTGGGCAGCCCATACCGGTGGTACAGAACGTCATCGGAGCAGGAGGGATGGTTGCGGCCGCTTCGCTCCAGACTTCGCAGCCTAAAGACGGAACCGTTGTTGGCTTTCTACAGCGCAACAACCTCTACACGCCGCTGCTGGAGCCGAAGCAGAGCAACTTCGATCCACGGAAAGTAACGTGGCTTGGCAGTCTCGACAAGGTCAACTATGCCCTGGTCGCGATGACCCGAACCGGGGTAACCACGGCAGATGATCTCTTCAAGGAGGAACTGATCATTGGTGCGACCGGCTTCTCTAACGAGAACCGGATCTTGCCAGCAATGCTCAACCAGTATGTTGGCACCAAGATGAAGATCGTTCCTGGCTATACGGGGCGCAGCGAAGTCTATCTGGCGATGCAGCGCGGCGAAGTCGATGGCTGGGCCTCGACCATTGACGGGGTGCAGGAGGGGGAGCCGGCACGGATGCTCGCCGATGGCGAGATGAAAGTGCTACTGCATCTGGCCTGGAAAAGCGATCCCGCCTTCTCTGATGTCCCGAACCTGAGTGCTTATGTCACCGACCCCGACGTAAAGGCTTTGTTTGACTTCTTCGTGTCTCCCTTCGAGGCCGGGCGGCCTATCGCGTTGCCGCAAGGCGTGCCTCAAGATCGACTGGATGCGCTGCGTGCGGCTTTCTCCGCGACGATCGCTGATCCCGAGTTCATCGCTGCGGTGGAAGGTGCGGGCTTTCCGGTCAATGCCATTGACGCGGTGGCGATGGAACGGATCATAAATAAAATTTATGACGCCCCCGTTTCGGTGATTGAAGAAGCACGCAAGTTTCGCAATCTTTAATCCTGAATTACATCTGGAAAGGCCACGGTGTCGGCCCTACGGCCTTCGTGCGCGCTTTGTAAGTCAGCTCTGATGCCAATAACAAAATGTCATGATCCTTTCGAGGGGAAATGACCGTAAATCGTCAAGAGGTTCGATCAACATGACACCCTCAATCATCGATATTCATCCCCATATCATTTCAACCGACACTGCCCTTTATCCCATTGCACCTCAGAGTGGACATCGTTCCAAGTGGTCGGCCACGCGTCCGGCCACATTCGAACAGTTGATCCGGGAGATGGATGAGGCCGGGGTTGCGAAGGCGGCGATCGTCCATTCCTCTACCACTTATGGCCACAATAATTCTTACGTGGCCGACTCCGTGGCGATACATCCGAAGCGATTCACCGGTGTTTATTCCTTCGATCTGTTGGCTCCCGATGCGCTGCAGACCTTCGATTACTGGCTGGCCCGTGGCATGGGCGGGATTCGGCTTTTCACCGGCGGGGCGACCCATCAGACCGATGGCAGCTGGTTGGTCAACCCGGCAACCTTCCCGATCTGGGAGCGCTGCGCCGAGATTGGCATGACCATCGTGATCCAGACCACTCCGGCCGGCCTGAGCATGGTGGCCGAACTTGCCGAGCGCTTCCCCACCGTCAGGATTGCGCTCGATCACTGCGGGCGCCCGCAGCTCGAGGACGGGCCTCCCTACGCTGCCTGTGCAGGGCTGTTCGACCTGGCGAAATACCCGAACATCTACCTCAAGATCACGCCCAAGACCTTCGAGTTGGCGCAGGCGGCGCCTGGAGGAAGCGAGGCGTTTTTCCCTCATCTGGTACAGATATTCGGGGCAGACCATCTGGCCTTCGGCTCGAACTATCCGGCCTCGGAGGGGCCGTTGAAGAAGTTGATCGATCAGGGGCACGCCTGCTTCGCATCCCTGAGCGAAGAGGAGCGTGTCTGGATCTGGGGCCGTACGGCGAAGATCCTTTATCCGACTCTTGCCGAGCAGAACGCAGAAGCGCTTTCGAATCTCTAGGTGGTGGGGTATGGCGCTGGCCGGATTGAACGCCCGGCAAGCGATGTGCCTGTCTTAAACCTAGCTGACTCACAAAGTGAGCTTGCCCACTAATCAGGACGAATCATGGATTTCCTTTTCGATTCATCAACACTGTCGGCAGCCAGTAACGCGCTGTCGCTCATCTTGTCATTCGATCGTCTGGTGTTTGTCATCCTCGGGGTTCTGGCCGGCATCGCCATAGGACTGGTGCCCGGGGTCGGTGGCCTAACCGGCTTTGCGCTACTGGTGCCGTTCACGTACACGATGGATCCCATCGCGGCCATTGGCATGTTGCTCGGTATGCATTCGGTTTCCACCACTTCGGATAGTATCGGGGCGGTGATTTTGGGCGTACCAGGAAGCTCGGCCTCGCAGGCGACAGTGCTCGACGGGCTGCCGATGGCCAAGCGCGGCGAGGCATCGCGCGCGCTGAGTGCGTGCTACACGTCATCGCTACTTGGGGGATTGGTCGGGGCAGTCATCCTGGCAGTCTCGCTGCCGTTGGTACGGCCGCTCGTCCTCTCCATCACCACACCCGAAATGTTGGCGCTGACAATTTTCGGGATCACGATGGTTGCGGTGCTGTCGGGCAATGCGCCGCTGAAGGGGGTGGTCGCAGCCTGCCTCGGCATTCTGGTGGGCATGATTGGCACCAATGTTCAGACCGGGCAAATGCGCTGGACGGGCGACTTCCTCTATCTGGCGGATGGTATCCCTCTCGTGCCGGTGCTACTTGGCCTTTTCGCGCTGCCTGAGTTGTGCGATCTCGCCATACAGCGCTCCGCGGTAAGCAACCACGCGGCCGTAGGGACTTTTAAAGGGATGGGCCAGGGCGTCAAGGACACTCTGCGAAACTGGTTCCTGGTGCTTCGTTGTTCCGGGATAGGCGCCTTCCTCGGGGCGGTTCCAGGTATTACCGGAGCGGTGATCGACTGGATCGCCTATGGTCATGCGCTGCAAACCGAGAAGGGTGCCAAGGAAACCTTCAGCAAGGGCGATGTGCGTGGGGTGATCGCTCCCGAATCGGCCACTAACGCGAAGGAGGGCGGAATGCTGGTGCCGCTGCTTGCTTTCGGGTTACCCGGCGGTGCGGCGCAGGCAATTCTGCTTGGGGCACTGATGGTGCACGGGTTCAACCCGGGGCCCGATATGCTGACCAAGCATCTCGACCTGACCTATTCCATGGTTTGGTCGATCGCTCTTGCCAATATCTTTGGCGCAGGCTTGTGTTTCCTGCTCAGCGGCCAGTTTGCCAAGCTCGCGACGCTACGCTACTCGCTTATTCTGCCGGTAATGATTCCCGTCGTCCTGATCGGCGCCTTCCAGGGATCGAGTAGCTGGGGAGATTTGTTCGTGCTAACGCTGGCCGGATCGATCGGCTGGATCATGAAACGCCAGAAATGGCCGCGCCCACCGTTGATCCTTGGCCTGGTGCTCGGTTTGCTAATCGAGCGTTACATGTCGATCTCTTTCATGCGCTATGGCACGGATTGGCTGACGCGCCCGGGTGTCCTGGTACTGCTCATCCTCTCTGCGATTATCCTGTTCACCCCGCTGTTCAAGCTGCTGAGAAAGGGCGGTGGAGCGCGGACGCTGCGGCTGCGGCCGAAGGGGACGGTTGTACTCAAGGCTGAAGACCTCACGTATGTGCTCTTCATCGGTGCCGGGCTCTTCATGTTGGTGACCGCTCAGGAGTGGAATTTCCTGGCCGCGATCGGTCCGACGGTGGTCGCAAGCATTCTTGTCATCGCCGGGACGATCAGTCTTGCATACAAAATCTTCGTCACCCCGATACGTGCTACGAGTGGCGGCAGCATTCACATGGATGCCGCGAGTGACCACGGCATACTGCCAGACAAGCTGGTTCTGGTGAGAGCAACAAGATTCTTTGGCTGGTTCCTCGCCTTCTTCGTCTCTACTGCGCTGATTGGCATGCTTCCGACGGTGCCGCTGCTGATCGTAGCTTTCATGCGCATCGAGGGCCGTGAGCCTTGGCGACTCAGTCTGATCCTTGCGGTCTGCGTGACGGCAATCCTGTATGGCATCTTCGACCGGCTCCTCCATATCGCTTGGCCGAGTAGCCTCCTCGGTTATTGAGTGGGGTAACCATTACACCGCGAAAAATACCGAGCGTTAGTACGGCAAAGCCGCGCACAAGGATGTGCTCAACGCTGTAGATGGATAGTTGCCATGCTGACGCATGGAGGTGTAGCGACACTGTCGTTCGCCGAGCAGAGCGTGACGCCTTTCCTGTCTTCAGGAAGTGCAAAAGTTCCAACCCTGGGGGTAAAAGTCCGAGAGGTTCGGGGCGCACCAAAGCGGGATTCTGCTCCGGCATCATTTTGTAGAAGGAGAGAGAAAGATGAATGGTCGATTGCAGCCTATTGAGCCTGAAAATACCTCCGACAAACAGAAGGAAGTCATCGCACGCCTGGGCGAAGGGCGGGGACGTATTCCCACCCCGTTCAACATCTGGCTACACAACCCGCATCTAGCCGAAGGGATGGAGATCATCGGCACGCATATCGACCGCTCGCCAGTGCTGAGCGAGGTGGAGAGCGAAGTGGCGATCCTCTCCACGGCGGTGTTCTGGAACGCACCCTATGTCATCGCCAACCACCGGCGGCATGCATTGAAGGCCGGAGTCCCAGAGACAATGGTCAGAACCATCCTCGAGAAGCAGCGACCCGAACCGGGGGATGGACGCCTTGGTGTGATCAGTGACGCGGTCTGCGACATCCTCGCAGGAGGCGTGATCGACGATGAGCGTTTTGCCCGTTACGAAGCCGATCTGGGCCGAGCGGTGATTGCCGAGTTGCTCATCGTCGTAGGGTATTTCACTTCTGTTTCGCTGGCCATGAGCCTGCATGCGCTTCAGCCAAAAGGCTGACGGTTCATTACGCTGCGGGACGCAGCGTTCAGACGCGTAATCGGGACGCGAGCGCGAGAGGGGAGAACCCAGGCACTTCGGGCTGCGTCTCATGCGCCACGTCCCATCCGGACTGCTTCTGTGGTCGGTCTGGGAGCGCTGGACGGCCATAGGCGTTGTCTCGGAGGCATAGGATCTCGTCCCCCGAAATGGTGGCTAACAGGTGAACCGCGCAAACTTCCAGGCACTGGCTGAACGTCTCACCAGCTCACGAGCGCGCCCGCAAAGACCTGACATCGGTGCAACGTAACTTCGCGCACCACATACCTAAATACAGACATGAATAAAAGGATGCCCCATGAGCGTCGTATCTCCTTTCGTCCCCCACGGCCAGCATTTCATCGCAGGTGTGCAGATTGCGACAGAAGCGCAGTTTCGTTCGGCCCCGGCCAATGGCCCTGCGCATTCCTTCTCGGTGGGCACGCCCGCACTCGTCGACCAGGCCTGCCGTGCCGCCGAAGAGGCTTTCTGGTCCTTCGGCTACAGCACACGCGAGGAGCGCGCTGTTTTTCTGGAGGCCATCGCGGATGAAATCGAGGCGCGTGCTGACGCTATCACCGAGATCGGCACCCAGGAAACCGGCCTGCCCGTGGCCCGGCTCGTCGGCGAGCGCGGCCGCACGGTGATGCAACTGCGTCTCTTCGCGGCCCATATCCGTCTTGGCGACTACCTTGAACGCCGCCACGACTCCAGCCTCACCGACCCTCAGCCCTTGTCGACTCCCACGCTACGGTTGATGCAGCGGCCGATCGGCCCGGTGGCGGTCTTCGGGGCCTCGAATTTCCCGCTCGCGTTCTCGGTGGCAGGAGGCGATACCGCCTCAGCGCTGGCCGCGGGCTGCCCGGTCGTGGTCAAGGGGCACTCTGCGCATCCCGGCACCTCCGAAATCGTCGCGCAAGCGGTGCTTGCCGCCATTACCCGCTGTGGTATGCATCCCGGTGTCTTCTCGCTCGTTCAAGGCGGGCGGCGCGACGTGGGCGAAGCGCTCGTCCAGCACCCGCTGATCCGTGCCGTGGGGTTCACCGGGTCGCTTGGCGGTGGCCGTGCCCTATTCGATCTCTGCGCGGCGCGTCCCGATCCAATCCCATTCTTCGGTGAACTGGGGTCGGTCAATCCGATGTTCCTGCTGCCTGCCGCTCTTGCCGCCCGCGGCGAGGCGATCGGCACGGGCTGGGCCGCCTCGCTTACCATGGGCGCGGGGCAGTTCTGCACCAATCCTGGTATCGCCGTGGTCATGCGTGGCCCCGAGGGCGAGGCCTTTGCCGAAGGCGCCCGTGCCGCGCTGCGTCAGACCCCGCCGCAGGTGATGCTTACCGACGGTATTGCGGCTGCATACCGCGTCGGCCGCGACCGCATTGCCGCCGAAACGGGAGTGCGGTCGCTGCTAACCTCTCCCTGCGATCTGCGTGACGCCACGCCGAATCTCTTCTGCATTGCCGCCAAGGACTGGCTCGGCAATCACCTGCTTGCCGAAGAGGTCTTCGGCCCGCTCGGCCTGATCATTACGGTGGAAAGCCCTGCAGAGATGCGCGACGTCGCCAAATCCCTCGCTGGCCAATTGACTGCCACGATTCACATGGAGGAGGCCGATACCGAGGCCGCGCACGGGCTGCTCCCGATCCTCGAGCGCAAGGCCGGCCGCATACTTGTCAATGGCTTCCCCACTGGTGTGGAAGTCTGCGATGCAATGGTTCATGGTGGCCCTTACCCCGCTTCCACCAACTTCGGCGCCACTTCGGTCGGCACGCTCTCCATTCGCCGCTGGTTGCGTCCCGTCTGTTACCAGAACCTCCCCAAAGGCGTATTGCCAAAGGATCTGCAGTGACATCGGTAAAGAAAACCATACCCGCCTCCTGACACCCTTCGGTGCCATCTCGCGTGCTCTTTGGCAGCCAGTTCGACCTGTTCTTTTGGGGCGATGGCCTGCCTTGGCCGGCATCCGGATGCAGCGCATCGCCTGGGCTTGGCCAGTCTGGGGGCGGTTCCGCCTTCTGGCCCGGTATCTCGTGGCCGGAGACCTGCTGCGGTCATTGTCATAGGCCCATTCGCCGGGGTTATTGATGACCGATGGAGCAGGTTAAGGCTGAACCTGTTTGCTCGTAGCCATGGATCACCTCAATCTGATTGACCGCGAGCTGCTCATAACTGCGCAGAGCACACTCGCGGTAGCCCAGCTCGCCTCGCCATGATCCGGCAGCTTGGTTCGGTGCGAGAGTACGGGCACAGTCGTGGCCTCTAATTCGATGAGCTGGCGCAGTGGCTGATCCTGCTCGTGATGTTGTGTGGCGGCTCCATCGGACAGGGATGTCCGCGAGCATCGGTACCAGGCATGGGCATCGTCGCTCGAAACGGTTTGGGCTTGACGCGGCGCGCCCATAGCACCCGGCTACCCGCCTATTCTGCGTGATACCAAGGCCATGCGCGGCCTTGGTTATAGCCTGCATGGCATCAATTATTTGCCGCACCGCCGCTGTGCGATATCCGCTTCGATAGCGTAGCCGCAGGGCTTGAATTCTTGATGGGATCCGCTCCCCGTCACGCTGAGTGCCTTAACCATGCAGTCAAGCGTAGAGCGGGGTTTCTCAATTGATTCTGCATAAGCATCTCCGCAATCTCTCGTTGCGTTTACTCAACAAATCTAATAACAAAAAAGAGAGTTTCAGAGATGACGAAATACAGGACTGCCATATTCGCCTGCTCTGCGTTTTTGAGTATTTCTCCGGCATGGGCTCAGCAAGGCACCGAACAGACCAAGCAATTGCAGGAGCTTACTGCGCGACTGGAGGAGCTGAACAAGCGGCTCGATCAGATGGGGGAGCAACTGAAGGCCGAGAAGTCGGCCGGCGCTGCCAGCGACGAGCATCGCAGAGCACTGGCGGCCAATCAGGACAAGCTGAAGGCCCTTGGACGCGATATAACCCTGTACGGCCAGATTGATCTTGGGGTCGAGCACGTCAGCAACGTAAGCGGCAGTGGCAATGTTTCGCGCTTGAGTTCGGGGATGGGGACTTCCTACGTGGGGGTTCGCGGCAAGGAGGATCTAGGCGGGAATCTTCGAGCCGTATGGAACCTGGAAGCCGGCTTTTCGCCAGACACTGGCACCTCGCTCCAGGGCGGACGCCTTTTTGGACGGCAGTCATACGTCGGCCTCGAAGGGGACTACGGCACTTTGACGTTCGGTCGCCAATACAACGTGCGGTTTTTGGCATGGCAGGAACTCAATCCGTTCGGCGCCGGTTCGCACGGCCTTACCACGCTGGACGAAGGCTATACAGGCTCTGCTCGCGCTGATAACTCCATTCGCTACCTCCTTCCCATCGGTAATTTCAACCTCGGTGTGAATTACAGCTTTGGCCGTGACGCCGTAAGTAATTGCGCGGGCGAGGTTGACGACGTCAACCAATGTCGAGAATGGGCGGGCATGATCAAGTACGACGCAAAGAGCTGGGGCTTGTCCAGCGCCTATGAGCGAATTTATGGCGGTACTGCAGCGACACCTGGCGGTCTCACTTCGCCGGATCGTACGGACAGCCGTTTCCTCTTGGGCGGCTACTTCATGGTACGTGATGCCAAGATAGCCGCGGGTTGGGTCAAGCGCGACAACGAAGGTATCGCTACACCGCAGAGCAACCTGGTGTGGCTGGCCGCCAAGGTACCGGTGGCCAAGAACTTTTCCATCGATGGCATGCTGGGGCAACTCAAATACAAAGGTTCGTCCGACAAGGGACAAGCGATCGTATTGCGCGGCGTCTACTCGCTGTCCAAGCAAACGGATCTGTATGTGTCGGCAGAACACATGAGTAACGGCGGCGACCTCTCTCTCGCAGCGACCAACTCTTCGCCCAAGGTCGCCCCTCCAAATGGTGACTCGCAGATATCCATCATCTCGGGTATCAAATATCGGTTCTGAGAAGCGATGCGAGATCCGCACCACCCGGCATTCCCGGCATGATCCGGGAGTGCCGATTGAGGAGCGCGTTACACGCAACACTGAGTCGCAGGTACATGGCGTGAACGATGAGGAGGCGTGCCGCGGTAGGTGCCTGCACCCGCCGCAGTAAGGCCCATGATGCACAGCAGGCCGAACAGGATGGTTCTTGCAGCCGATTCGCAGTCGCCCTAACGTGCCGGAAAGCCACCCAGAATGGTGATCAGGAGTCGCACTTCGTTGATGCCATCCTGATGACCACTCCATTCGTAACCTTCAATGCTGATGTGCTCGTCCGGCGCACCCCACATCCACGCATTGATCGTTCTGCATGATTCGCACGTGACCTTTACCTCCCGATCAGGCGGAGTGTGCTATGTGCACATCGCCTGACCGCTCAGCGCGTATTCGTTGATTGGCGATGGCGCTTCGCTTTACTCGAGGATGGTGTCTGCTGTGATGTGGCGGCGAGACCCGTCAGCAGATGCTGAGCAGCTTCTTCCAGGCACGAAACCATGAGTTGCGCACTGGGGCTCAGGCCACGGTTGCGATTCCACAGCACGCCGGTTGGGCGGAGCAGTCTAGGCAGGTTCAACGGAAGCTTATGAAAAGGCTGGACAGGGTCATTGGCAATCGATCCAGCCATTACCGCGATGAACTCGGAGACTTGCAGGTGTGCACGGACGACGTGAATCGAGAGCGTTTCGATATAATTGTTGGTCAGCGGCACGTCATTCGCCTCGAGCGCCCGCTCCAGTGGATCACGCAATATCGAGCCGGGCGGCGGTAAGATCCAGGGGTAGGGGCACAGATCCGACCAATTCAGGGTCTTCCTGCGGGCCAGTGGATGGTGACGGCCCGTCATAAGCACCACCGGCTCCTCGAGAAGTTCCTTTTCCTCGAAGCTGCTGAGCGTATCCGGAGGCGGCAGGCGGCCCACGACCAAGTCGAGGCGACCTTGCCAGAGTTCAGGCAACAGCGACTCTGTCGTACCTTCGATCACCGTCACATTGGTACCCGATGACTGCTGCTTCAGGAAGTTCAGCGCCTGCGGCAGCAGCACCGAGGCGGAAGCCGGCAACATGCCGATGCGAACCTTGCCCTCGGCCCCCGACCTCAGGGACTTCAGCTCATCGCGGGCCTGGTGCAGGATTGTCAGCATTGCCCGCGCGTGGCGAAGGAGGCAATCGCCATATGGCGTGGGCATCAAGCCTTGCGTGGTGCGTGAAAACAAGGCGAGCCCAAGCCCCCGCTCGAGTTCGGCCAATGATTTCGACACGGCAGGTACGGTCACATGAGTGACCTCGGCCACTTGGGTCAGATTGCGGTACGTGTCGATCGCCACGAGCAGGCGCAAGTGCCGCGCCTTCAGATTGATCTGCAGATACCAGTCGAGATGATTCACATTGTGTACCTCAGCCGCTTGAGCTTTCTTCGAGTCGGCGTATGGATTTGCCCGGTTTGGTCAATCATGCGGCGAGCCGCTGCTGTTGGTGTTCTTGATCCTTGCGCGGCTTGGGTAAAAGGCGAGGCCAGCCATCGTTCTGGATTTTCTGGGCGAACCCAGGCACTGACGAGTATCGGATGTCCGAAAGGTGTCCCAGGAAAAGATCGAAGCCCAGGTTCGAGTGCTCTTGGGCTCGCTCGAAACCGTTTATTTTTCTCGCAAGAAGACGTGCCCGGCGAAGTCTCCGGTGCTGGACTAATACGCTCAGGCAAGCGGGACGTATAGGGAGGTCGAACGTGGTGGGCGATTTGACGGAACAATCAACAAAGACAGGAGAGATGTCGGCGACGTGCTGAGTATCAGGATCGTCAGAGGCAGGGGAGAGTGCCCTGGTGGTATCGGGCTGGCCATAGGCAATTACTCGTCGCGCGCGCTTGAATATGGGCTGGCGAGCAATGAAGGCATCCTGTTGATTGTTGTCCACGACCATTTCCCTCTTTAACGGACGTGCCCGGTCTGACCATGAAACACGTCATAGGCATGGAAGAGTGTCGAGCGGGTGGATGCATAAGGGGCGATGCTTGGCCGGCTTCGCTTGTGCTTTGATTCCTCTTTCGTGGCTCTGCCCTGCGTGCGAGGGCCAAGTTGTTTGAACCGACTATGGGGTCGTGCTCTCGCAGATATTCGTGCGGCCCGATGCGCCTCTGTTCGCGTGCCAATAACTTATAAGACGCGCTAAAAATTTTGCCCGTCTATCGGTGCAGTATCCATTGAGAAAAATGGCGTTGCATTTGAGTGAATGGTTAAGGGAGGTCTATGCAACGTGATGAGCAGGCCGCACACGCAGGCATTGGCATTGATCTGAATCCGCCCCGTCCTGCCGATTGGAATTTGACCGAAGACGGATTGCTGCCCCCTGTATCTGATGGCTTGTAGTGAGGGAAGGTCAAATTGCAGCTAGGGTCTGTTGCCTTTCACAGACGTTCGCTTTCTTGGGATCACAGCCGTGGCACCTTGTTCCTCAATCTGCTCCCGTATCGCCTCGCTGTCATGGCCCTTGTCCGCGATGATGGTTTGTGCCGTGGGGAGCGGGCGTTAAAAAATCAGGCTGGTGCGGCCCGCGCGCGACTGAGGCGCAACGCCAGCAGTACGCTCTTGAGCGTGGACGCAGTTTGCAATTCATTCATCTGGCCTTCCTGGCTCTCCTGCTAAAAAGACGTTGAACAGGTTCTAAGCGCTATCGGGGCCCTACGCCCAGCGGGCGCATAAAGCTGCGCTCGTAACTGATGATGCAGCGATTCTGCTGGGCATAGGCGAAGGCTTCCAGGCATTCGGCATCCTGCATGGAACGCTCGCGGTACTCCTCGTAGGCGGCCAGGCTGGGGAAGCTGAACAACGCCAGGGCCACGTTGTTGCTGCCTTCCGAGGGCAGGAAGTAGCCATGGTGCTGGCCGCCGAATTTCTCCACCAGCGGTATCCACAGCTGGGCGTAATGCTCGAATTCGGCGAGTTGATAGGGGTCGATGATATAGCGCAGGTAGCAGGTGATCATGCTCATCTCCTTGACTGGGCTCGGCATGGCCAGGCCCTAGTATGAATTTGCTGGGGTGAAGGATGTAAGGAGCGCCGGCCTTGTGCAAATGACCCTGGTGCCACATCACAGATCAAATGTCGTATCCGAGCGAACGGGCTGAGTGGTTGCTCAAAGGCGGAAGCGGCCGGTCGGTGACCCGCGTTGAACCATGGATCATGGCCTTCGGCCCCGGATTACGCCTGCGGCTAATCCAGGCTACGTTCTACAGCCCGTAGGATGGGTGAAACCCATCAATTTCCGATGGGTTTCACCTGCGCGGCCCGACCCATCCTACGACCGTCCGCTTGCGCCACATGGCTGCCATACTCCATCTCGGGCACATCTACCACCCTGGCCGACACATGACCGTTGTCGCGACACTGGTGAGCGGCGGCAATGGTAATTGGCCCATTCCAGGGTGGACATGAAAGCCCCCTAGGCGAATGGTTCGAGCAGCAGGAAGGTACCGGGCTGGCGCTGGTAGCTGTCGATCCTGGGTACCAGTGTCTGGAAATGCTCGGTCTTGCAGTGAGTATCCAGCGCGGCTCTGTCCGGCCATTTTTCGATGAAAACGAAATGACCAGGATCCTTCTCGTCGATGTGCAGATCGTAAGACAGGCACAGCGGCTCTTCGCGGGTTCGGCGTACCAATTCGGCGTAGAGCGGCAGTACCTGCTCGATGAATTCTTCCTTGATGAAGTCCTGGGCAATGACCGTGAGCATCGGGTTGCGGTTCTCCTGAGTGGTGGCGTTCCTGCGTGAACAGGATATGGGCGTGCGTGAAAAGAGGTTCAGGCCGTTTCATCGCGTGCCCAGAAGGTTTCGAGCACACTGCCGAAACGGCTGGTATCAAGTGGATCGAGGCGCTCTGCGCAGATCACCATGCCGCTCTGGGTGATGATCCGCAGGCGCAGCTGCTGGTCTCTCCATTCATAGACCAGCCTGCCCCAGTCCCAATCGTCGCAAGGTGGCACACGGCCTATGTGCTCGAATACCTGTTCAATGGGCTGTCCGGCGTAACGCTCCGGCTGGGCGAAAAAGGCCAGCAACCTTTCGGCGTTGGCTACCGAGGGCACTGGCGGCCTTCTGTTGCGCGTATGGCGTATCCACAGGGCCAGCACGACCAGCAGGGCAAACAGCGCGATTACCATGCGTGGGTGATGCCGCTCGGCAGATGGATAGCGCAAAGGCGGGTATGAGGCCTGCGCCCGGTATTGATCGGGAGATGGATCTTCATCGGTGGATATCCTTGTGCGTTCCCATTTCAGCTATTCAAAAGCCGTTCGAGCAACCACGCCGCCGCCGGGCCCAGCGGCCGCTCACGTGACCAGACCACGTCCACTGAAACCTGCCTGGGCCAACCGTTGACTGCCAGTTCCTGCAGGCGCTCACCGCCATGGCCGATGACCAGTTGTCGTGGCAGTGCGGCCCAGCCAAAGCCCAGTGTGGCCATTTCCAGTAGCAGCAGATAGTCCGGTGCTGACCAGCAGCGTCCGCCGCTGCCTGGCAGATCGTCCAGCGCACCTTCCTGATCCGCCACGCTACTCAGGCGTAATACGCGCCAATGGGCCAGATCCTCCGGGTTGACCCGAGACGATCGGGTGAGCGGATGCCCCTTGGCAACGAAGAGACCGAAGTCCGCACAATCCGCCAGGCTCGCGTGTGCCAGTTCCGGTGGGTAGCTGGCCTGCGCGGCGAGCAGGCCCAGATTGGCGCGGCCCTGGCCGACAAGGTCGAGCACGTCAGCATGTTCGGCGAAGAAGCATTCGAACTCCAGATCCGGGTATCGCTGGTCGAGTTCGGCCAAGCGAGCCTGATATTGGCTGGCCTGGTAGGCGTCCGACAGCACCAGCGTCAGCTTGGGCTCCAGGCCCGCAGCCAATTGGCCGGCCTGGCGCAACAGGCGATCCGACGCTGCCAGTACATCCTGTACGCGGCTCAGAAGGCTGCAGCCGGCCTCGGTCAGAGTGAGCTGGCGTGCACCGCGTACGAACAGGCTGACGTTGAGGTCGATTTCCAGTCGCGAAATCGCTTCGCTGATCGTCGACTGGCTTTTACCCAGGCGCCTGGCCGCCGCACTGAACGAGCCGGTGGCGGCTGCCTGGGCGAACGCATGGAGAGATTCGGGAGATAGGTTCATATCGGTTTTGCCGATGGCTGGCAACTTTGCTCTGGCTGTTTTTCCGATGAGGATAGCCCCATCGACGTTACCTAGCGAGTCTGGACAATGAGTCAATCCAATCAGCTTGCCCGTCGCTCCTTCAAGGAGCGCGTGCTGCATGCAACCCTGTTCGAGGTGATCGCCGTGGCGGTGTGCGCGCCGCTGCTGGCCTGGGCGATGGGTAAATCCCTGGCGCACATGGGCGCCCTGACGCTGATGTTCTCGGCCATCGCCATGCTCTGGAACATGATCTTCAACGTCATGTTCGACGCTGCCCAGCGGCGCATGGGCTTCGAGCGCGGCCTGTGGGCGCGGATCAGCCATGCCTTGCTCTTCGAGGCTGGCCTGATTCTGGTGCTGGTACCGCTGGCGGCCTGGTGGTTGTCCATCAGTCTGGTCGCGGCATTCTTTCTGGATATCGGCCTGATCCTGTTCTTCCTGCCTTACACCCTGGGCTACAACTGGGCGTACGACAGCCTGCGCGAGCGCTACTTCAATCGCCGCGAGGCCTGCTCTCTGGCTTGCCGATAGCGACTGGCTTTCGCGACGATCTGCCAGGCTGCAGGTCGTCGGCCGAACGCCATGTAGCTTGGATTCGTTGCAGGCAACCCCTAAGCTGCGCGGATTTCCAATCCCCGAAGGCAAGGGTATGGCAACTCAGAGCATCGTCGTTCCGCGGATTTCCAGCTTTCCTGGCCATGAGCGCAAAGCGCAGCAGATCCTGCGCTGGCTGGCCAAGCGCGATATCGTCGCGGCGCTGCCCACCACCTGTGGGCGCAGTGGCATGGCCTACGCCATCGCGCCAGGGGCGAGTCGGGTCGTTGAATTTGCGGATCGGTTGCCGTTCGGCCAACCCATCAATGGCCTGGAAGTCATTTACCGGCGCTGCATCTATACGCCCATCGACGATTTTCTCGAGGAGGCCGGCTGCCCCGAGTGCCGTCGAGAAGTCGGCGAGGCGCTGTTCGAGAGCCTGGATGAGTGGACGCCGGGGGAAACCGACAACTTCATGTGCCCCGAATGTCGGCACGAAGATGACATCAACGGCTTCCTGTTTCTGCAACCCTGCGGTTTTTCCAACCTGGGTTTCATCTTCAACGGCTGGGCCGGGGCGCGCTTCACGCCAGCCTTTCTCGAAGAGTTCGCCGAACGGCTGGGCTACCCGGTTGCATGGGTGCAGGCCTGAGAGCCTGAGCAGTCACCGTAGGGTGGATGACGCTCTTTTCATCCACCATTGAGACCGCAGAGTGGTGAACGGATCGGGCCGCGTAGGTGAAGCGTCGTCCATCCTACGGCAGGCCGCTACTGCCACTTTGCTGTCATTGCACGTGCAATCTTGTCGAAAGATCTTGAGCCGGCTCTGGAAGGAGGCTTATTGCTGCTCTCGGCCTGGCAGCCTGGAGACCAGCCTCTGGCGCGGTTCTGCATATAAAAGGGGGGAGCTCTTCCCTGAGCCTGAATAGATCAGGCTGCATGAATCCGCTTCGGTTCCCTGCCGGCTGAGAATCATTGATATTAATTGCCGAACGGTCGAACCTATTCTTTACATTGAGTGACGGGGGCTGACTCGGTATAATGGCGCGCTTCCAATTTTCCCGTCTGGGAGCCCCCGCCATGCTGCGTATCAGTCAAGAAGCTCTTACCTTCGACGACGTTTTACTTATCCCCGGTTTCTCCGATGTTCTGCCGAAGGACGTCAGCCTCAAGACTCGCCTCACCCGTGGCATCGAGTTGAATATTCCGCTGCTGTCCGCCGCCATGGATACCGTGACCGAAGCCCGCCTGGCCATCGCCATGGCGCAGGAAGGTGGCATCGGCATCATCCACAAGAACATGACCATCGAGCAGCAGGCTGTCGAAGTCCGCAAGGTCAAGAAATTCGAATCCGGTGTGGTCAAGGATCCGATCACCATCGAGGCCGACGCCACCGTGCGCGACCTGTTCGAACTGACCCGCCAACACAACATCTCCGGCGTACCGGTGCTGAGCAACGGTGATCTGGTCGGCATCGTCACTTCCCGTGACGTGCGCTTCGAGAACCGCCTGGACGCTACCGTGCGTGAAGTGATGACGCCCAAAGAGCGTCTCGTCACGGTCAAGGAAGGCGCTACCAAGGAAGTGGTTCGCGAGCTGCTGCACAAGCACCGCATCGAGAAAGTCCTGATCGTCGACGACGCTTTCACCCTCAAGGGCATGATGACCGTCAAGGACATCGAGAAAGCCAAGGCCTACCCGCTGGCCAGCAAGGACGACCAAGGTCGTCTGCGCGTCGGTGCCGCCGTAGGAACTGGCGCCGATACCGGTGACCGAGTTGCCGCGCTGGCCAATGCCGGCGTCGATGTGATCATCGTCGATACTGCTCACGGTCACTCCAAGGGCGTGATCGAGCGCGTGCGCTGGGTCAAGCAGAACTTCCCGGACATCCAGGTGATCGGCGGCAACATCGCCACCGGCGCTGCTGCACTGGCCCTGGCCGAAGCGGGCGCCGATGCGGTCAAGGTCGGTATCGGCCCTGGCTCGATCTGCACCACCCGTATCGTCGCCGGTGTCGGCGTGCCGCAGATCTCCGCCGTGGCCAATGTCGCTGCGGCGCTGGAAGGCACTGGCATTCCGCTGATCGCCGATGGCGGCATCCGCTTCTCCGGTGACCTGTCCAAGGCCATCGTTGCCGGCGCTTCGGCGGTAATGATCGGTTCCATGCTGGCCGGTACCGAGGAGGCACCGGGCGAGATCGAACTGTTCCAGGGGCGTTCCTACAAGGCTTACCGTGGCATGGGCTCGCTGGGCGCCATGTCCCAGGCTCAGGGTTCCTCGGATCGCTACTTCCAGGATTCCTCCGCCGGTGCCGAGAAGCTGGTGCCCGAGGGCATCGAAGGCCGCGTGGCCTACAAGGGCGCCATGGGCTCCATCGTCCATCAGTTGATGGGCGGCCTGCGTGCCTCCATGGGTTACACCGGTTGCGCGACCATCGAAGAGATGCGCACCAAGCCCGAGTTCGTGCGTATCACCGGTGCCGGCATGGCCGAATCCCACGTTCACGACGTGCAGATCACCAAGGAAGCGCCGAACTACCGGGTAGGCTGAAGCAGCCCCAAGCGACAAGCTGCAAGCGCCAAGCTGTTAGGATGAGCCTGATAGCCTGGCTTACAGCTCCCCAATTACTTGCAGCTTGAAGCTTGCAGCTTGAAGCTGCCTCGTAGAGGCACCCATGGCCCATCAAGACATTCACGCTCACCGCATCCTGATCCTCGATTTCGGTTCCCAGTACACCCAGTTGATCGCCCGCCGCGTGCGCGAGATCGGCGTGTATTGCGAACTGCACCCGTTCGACATGGACGATGACGCGATTCGCGAATTCGCACCGCGCGGCGTCATCCTCGCCGGTGGTCCGGAGTCGGTACACGAAGCCAACAGCCCGCGCTGCCCGCAAGCGGTGTTCGACCTCGGCGTGCCGGTGTTCGGCATCTGCTACGGCATGCAGACCATGGCCGAGCAGCTTGGCGGTCGAGTGGCCGGTTCCGACCTGCGCGAATTCGGCTATGCCCGTGTCGACGTGGTCGGCAAGAGCCGCATCCTCGATGGCATCGAAGACCACGTCGATGCCGACGGCGTATTCGGCCTGGACGTATGGATGAGCCACGGCGACAAGGTCACCGAGATCCCGGCTGGCTTCCACGTGCTGGCCAGCACGCCGAGCTGCCCGATCGCCGGCATGTTCGACGACGACCGTCACTACTACGGCGTGCAGTTCCACCCGGAAGTGACCCACACCAAGCAGGGCGAACGCATCCTGTCGCGCTTCATCCTCGACATCTGCGGCTGTGAAGCCCTGTGGACGCCGTCGAAGATCGCCGAAGACGCCATCGCTCAGGTACGCGCCCAGGTCGGCGACGCCAACGTGCTGCTCGGCCTATCCGGCGGCGTGGACTCCTCGGTGGTGGCAGCGCTGCTGCACAAGGCCATCGGCGATCAACTGACCTGCGTATTCGTCGACAACGGCCTGCTGCGCCTGCACGAAGGCGAGCAGGTGATGGCCATGTTCGCCGAGAACATGGGCGTCAAGGTAATCCGCGCCAACGCCGAAGCGCAGTTCCTCGACAACCTGGCCGGCGAAGCCGATCCGGAGAAGAAGCGCAAGATCATCGGTCGCACCTTCATCGACGTGTTCGATGCCCAGGCCAGCCAGCTCGACAACATCCAGTTCCTGGCGCAAGGCACCATCTACCCGGACGTGATCGAGTCCGCTGGCGCCAAGAGCGGCAAGGCCCACGTGATCAAGTCGCACCACAACGTCGGCGGCCTGCCCGAGGAAATGAACCTCAAGCTGGTCGAACCGCTGCGCGAACTGTTCAAGGATGAAGTGCGTCGCCTCGGTCTCGAACTGGGCCTGCCGTACGATATGGTCTACCGCCACCCGTTCCCGGGCCCGGGTTTGGGCGTGCGCATCCTCGGTGAAGTGAAGAAGGAATACGCCGACCTGCTGCGCCGTGCCGACCACATCTTCATCGAAGAACTGCGCAAGGCCGACTGGTACCACAAGGTCAGCCAGGCGTTCGTGGTGTTCCAGCCGGTGAAATCGGTTGGCGTGGTCGGTGACGGTCGCCGTTACGCCTGGGTCGTGGCCCTGCGTGCAGTGGAAACCATCGACTTCATGACCGCCCGCTGGGCGCACCTGCCTTACGAACTGCTGGAAACCGTCAGCGGTCGCATCATCAACGAAATCGACGGCATCTCCCGCGTCACCTACGACGTGTCGAGCAAGCCGCCAGCGACCATCGAGTGGGAATGATCCCACGTCCAGCACTGTCCGGCACGATCTAGCAAAAAATGCCAAGAAGCCCGCGTAATTGCGGGCTTCTTGCATTTTGCGTCTGGCATTTTCTGGCAGGGTTTGGCAGCGCCAAGCAGCTCTTTTACATGGCACAGATGATGGTAGTATCGAGAGGAAATACCATGTGCTGCGCTCGGTACCATGATGATGGTCAAGCTGAGCTCATGGTATCGATTTTGATCTAAGCATTGATTTCTAAGGGTTTTAGCCATTTTGGGTCGATGTTTTTCATCATGGTATTTTTACATGGAGATTTGCCGGGGCGATGCTGACCGATACCAAGCTGCGCAACCTCAAGCCGCAAGAGAAGCTGTACAAAGCCAACGACCGGGATGGCCTGTACGTAGCGGTCACACCCGCAGGCTTAATCTCGTTCCGCTACAACTACTCGATCCATGGCAGGCAGGAGACCATTACCTTCGGCCGCTACGGTGTCGGCGGAATCACGCTGGCAGAGGCACGAGAGCGCTTGGGCGAAGCGAAGAGGATGATTGCCGCAGGTAAGTCGCCAGCGAAGGAGAAGGCCAGGGACAAGGCTCGTACCAAAGGGGCGGAGACCTTCGACGCTTGGGCCGAAAAGTGGCTGCGCGGTTATCAGATGGCCGACTCGACCCGCGACATGCGCCGCTCAGTTTACGAGCGCGAGTTGAAGCCGAAATTCGGTAGTCAGAAACTCTCTGAAATCACCCACGAAGACCTGCGTAGCCTGACCGATGCCATCGTGGCGAGAAACGCACCGGCGACGGCAGTGCATTCCTGAGAAATCGTATTGCAGGTCTACCGCTGGGCCATCGAGAGCGGTCAGAAGGTAGAGAACCCTGCTGATTTGGTGCGCCCGGCAAGCATCGCCAAATTCGAGCCGCGGGATCGCGCGTTGCTGCCCGACGAGATCGCGCTGATGTATCAGTACATGGATCGAATCGGCACGGCATCGTCTGTACGCGCTGCGGCCAAGTTGCTGCTACTCACCATGGTGCGTAAGAGTGAGCTGACCAATGCTACGTGGAGCGAAATCAACTTCACCGAGGCGCTATGGACGATCCCCAAGGAGCGCATGAAGCGCCGTAATCCCCATTTGGTGTTCCTGTCGAACCAGGCCCTGGATTTCTTCATTGCACTGAAGACCTTTGCAGGCGGTTCGGACTACGTGTTCCCGTCTCGATACGATTCCGATCAACCGATGAGTGCTGCTACGATCAATCAGGTGCTGACGCTGACGTATCGGCTTGCGCAGAAGGAAGGCAAATCACTAGGCAAGTTTGGCCCGCATGACCTGAGGCGCACGGCCAGCACGCTATTGCATGAGGCAGGCTATAACAACGACTGGATCGAGAAGTGCCTTGCGCATGAGCAGAAGGGCGTCAGGGCGGTTTATAACAAGGCTGAATACCGCGATCAGCGTCGAGCCATGTTGCAGGACTGGGCAGACATGATGTTGGTATGCCGTTGTCGGTGCGGCGTATTTCTGTCCGTCTTGCGGGGCAAACGCTGCGGAACTTGTCTTCGATCTCACAGCCCAGGGCATCCGGCAGTCGCTTGCAGCCGTTGACGCCATCAGAGCCGCCATTGCAGATGCAGATACTGCTGAGAACACGTGCCGTCTGATCGTTGAGAGCGCTTTACAGAACGTGGTGACGGCATTCCAGAGGATTGCAGAAGCGCTCCACGCGCGCGTAGCCCCGACAACCAAGATTCGGCGCAACGCATTTCAGAATCTTACCGAAGGGTCAGCTCTTTGGGCTGCCGCGACAGGGGGAGGTTACGATAAGCATCTTACGAGAGTCGAGATGGAATACCTGACAAAGGCCTTCCAACAGCGTCATCTGCTCGCTCATACGCAGGGTGTAGTTGATGATGATTACATCCAGGAAACCGCCGACATACGGTATAAGTCTGGGCAGCGATTAGTGATCAAACGTGAGGCTGTGACTGAAGCTCTTAATCTAGTCGAGCAACTGACTAACGGCATTCGCCAGGACGCCAAGGAGAAAGGTTGAGTTTATGAACGGATTGTTTGGTTAAAAGCGGTTGTTTGATCTATAAATAAATGCTTCCCCTTCTTGAAAAAGGATAAAAAATTGGAAAAAATTATTGCAACCGAAGTGTCGCCTCACGGTTTAGACAATGAAATACTTACATATCTCACCGCCAGATCCAATGACCTAAAGCTTGATGATGCAGTAGTGTACTACGGATTTCCGGTATTCAAGGACTATGAGCATGAAACAATAAAGTCTAAGATTTTGATTTTGTCTAAAGTTCATGGCTTGGTTCTAATCCAGACATCTAGCAAATCTAACGCTGAGACCGATGACGAAAATCTGAGTCAGATCTTTAGTTTTATTGACTCTGCTATCCGGAAAAGCAAGTTACTGAGGAAAAGCAAAAAAGAGCTGCATGTTCAATTTGAGAGCGCTATTTTTTGTGCCGAGCAATTTGATAGTGAAGATCTAGAAAATGAAACGATAACGTCAATCAATGGGATAGAAGTATATCTTGACGAATTATGCCACGACGATTCTCCGCTAAGTAATGAAATATTTGACGAGGCCCGGGCGATAATTGAGGGCTCTAAAGCTCTTTCAAAACCCTCCCGAAGGATCAAGGTGTCGGATGACCCATCTACAAAGCTAAATATTTTAATTGAGTTGGAAAAAGAAATATCAAATTTCGACATCGACCAAAGAAAGATTGCGATTAGTCTAATTAATGGTCCTCAGCGCATTCGGGGTCTTGCTGGATCAGGGAAAACTGTAGTCCTAGCAATGAAAGCTGCGCACATTCACTTGCAGCACCCTGACAAAAAAATATTATTTACTTTTTACACAAAAAGTCTATACGAGTTGATCAAGGAATCGATTGCTCGATTCTATAGGCACTTCGCCGGAGACGAGCCTAATTGGGAGAAAATTGACATTCTACATGCTTGGGGTGGGCGAAAAATCGACGGAGTGTATTTCAACGCATGCATGGAGAATTCGCTGACACCAATTGCGTTTCAAGTGGCAAAAAGCAACAACCCTAATGATCCATTTAGCTTTATTTGCGAGAAGCTTGAAGAGCGAAAATTAAAGCAGAAATATGATTATATTTTGATCGACGAAGCACAAGACTTGCCCAATGACTTTTTTAAAATATGCTATCAGCTCGCGAAAGGGGACGCGGGAAGTGATAAAAATATTGTCTGGGCATATGACGACTTACAGTCAATATTCAATGTCTACCAGCGTACACCTGAAGAATTGTTTGGTAATGCGAGTGACGGAAGCCCAAAAATTGATCTTAGGAGGTTTAAGGCGAATCTAAGCTATGGTCAAAGTAATGACCTTGTGCTTTACAAATGCTATCGAAACCCGCTGGAAATCTTGGTGACGGCTCACGCTGTAGGCTTTGGGCTTTATTCGGAGAAGCCCGTTCAGATGCTTGAAAACGAAGAGCACTGGGAGGACGTCGGCTATACAGTTGAATCGGGATCATTGACCGCTGGTACGCAGGTTAAAATTACGCGAAGCCGAGAAAATAGCCCTTTATCGATTTATCACCAACAAAGCAAGAATGACTTGGTGAAGCTATATGGTGCGGATTCAATAGATGAAGAGTGCTTGTGGATTACAGAGGGAATTTCCGCAGCTCTGGCAGAAGGCTTAAAGCCCCATGATATTCTCGTGATTTCATTGGATGATTTAAATGCGAGAACATACTTTGCTAAAATCTCTCGTGCGCTGGCACAGAACGGAATAAGATCGAATAATCTCCTAACCTCAATTTCTGCGGCACCACCTTTTACTCTTGATGATATGGTGACACTTTCTACTGTACATAGAGCGAAGGGTAACGAAGCCCCCCTAGTTTTCGCAGCTGGTATAGATGCAATATATCAATACAAAAACCACAGAAGTGGAAGAAACAAGTTATTCACCGCATTCACGAGAACCAAAGCTTGGTTGCGGGTTAGCGGGTGGGGTGAAAAGGCTAATTATTTCTTTCGTGAGATTGAGCAAAGCCTCCATAACGCTCCAAGCTTGATATTCGAAGTGCCAAACATCGAAGAGATTGAAACAATTCAGCGTGATCTCGATAGTAAAAGTTCAGAAATATACAAGCTTCATCAAATGGTAGGCGAACTACGCGATCAAGGTTTCACTGAGGAAGAGATTCAAATGGAATTGAACCTGGCGTTTGGGAAGGGAGAATGATGAGTGCAGCCTTCGATAGAAGTGTGAGAAGAACTGTAGATTTTGCCTATGAAGCTGGTATCGCTCTGCAATGCGGCCCCATCAGCTCACTAAAAGCTTCATCGGACTTCAAGAGAGCAGCAAGGCAGTCCAGTAGTTATAGTCAGGTTTATGATGTCGGTGCGAAAAATCAAGACTTTAACTTAATGCTTAAGGATCACTCATTTTTCCAATTCACAGAAACCACCGAGCGAGAGGATATTCGTCTAGCATATTATCCAAACCCCTATTCCTTTATTGAATATCAGAATGACCGTCAAACAGCGGAAAGCATGCTTGCAAATGGTGATATTACTTTGCAGGAGTTTGAACAGCTAATAAGCGAGGGGAATATGACGTTCGATATCCCAATTATAAGATACGATCTTTCAACGAATCAGTACTGCGCTAAATATCATCCGGCTGCCCACTTTCATATCGGGTTTAAAGCTGAAAACAGATGGCCTGTAAATAGAGTGCTTTCCCCATTTGCCTTTTTTCTGAAAATAATATTCCTCTATCATTCCTTGACTTGGAAGGAGAAGGGTGAGTACGAAAAAGAAAGTAAAATAGAAAATTACTTTGAGGAGGAATACATTCGCGAACTTGCATCTTGTTCTCAGTTGGACGATGATTTCTTCCAAGAAACCGAGGCTCGCAGATTACATTTTCGATAACAAAGTGCTGCCTTCGCTCTTTCGTGTAGCACTAAAAAGTTGCTGCACGAGAGAACGCTCATCTGTCCAAGATAATCAAGCATGTAAGTGGTGACTCATAGTCAAACAAAACGTGCTTCCCCCAATATAGTGAGATACTAGCTACGCCAGCGTTATGGATGACTGTTGGCGATTTTTCGCTAGCAGCGAAAAAGCTTGTGAACCAATGCCATTGGTCGCTCCTTGAGTCGGTGCAAAAAAGGAACAAGAGCTAGCTCTGTTAATTTCCGGTTGCGCTCGCTATATGCACGGTTTGCGGCACGTCAGCTTGTGTAATCTCCTCTAAGCTATACTTGAGTCCACTCTTAATTTTCTATACGACTTAAATCTATGTGGCCGCTAATGGGGAAGGGAACAAATGGCATCCGAAGTCGCGGCGCTTCTTGGTGCGATCGCGTCACCCTCTACTCCACCTTCAACATAGAGGATGGCACCAGATGAAAGGCCGTCCACACGACGAGGCAATGGCCGAACAGCTCTATGCTGATCCGGTCTACGCCGCTGAACTGTTGGCCGAAGTGCGCCGTAACGGCGACCCGGCCGAGCTTGCTATCTTATTGCGGCAGCTGACCAAGGTGGTCGGGCAGGGCAGCGGGGGGAGCTCTGTCGAGGTGGAGCGCGTGCTACCGCCTTCATAGCAAAAAATGGCATTTTTCATGGTATTGGTGATGCTTTATTCTGTAATTTATTGATATTGCTTATATATTTTTTGTAGAAAATAATAGAGTGGAATGATTGGACGTCCGGCACTGACCGGCGCCAACTAGCAAGAAACACTCTGAAGCCCGCGTAATTGCGGGCTTTTTCTATTCTGCGCCTGGCATTTTTCAACTGCGCTCGGCATCGCCAGGCAGCGTTTTTCCGTGGCACGTTCGGCACTAGAGGGCGAGGTCGTGGCCGTGCATCGCTGCAGTGGGACGGCAGTTCGGTGTTTATGTGAGGTTTTCGAGGTTGCAGATGCGAATATTTATCGTTATGAGATGATTTTAGAATTATAGTTCCCGCCGAAAAAACGTATGGCTTCGTCACAATAGAAATTCATAGGGCTCTAGCGGCTGAAACTGAATCATCAAGGATCTTGAGCATGGCTGATAATAAAACCGGGTTTATCAACACACGTGTATCAAGGCAACGCACCGCTGTTGCCGTCCTGTTCTGCGCCCCAATGGTTGCTACTCCCCTGGGCGCGAATGCCCAAGAAGCAGGCAGCGCCAATGAGGAGGAGACCTACCGCCTCGCGCCGATCATCGTCAATTCCCAGGTCGCGGCCAGTGATGATGCGAACTCGGTGGTCGCTCAGGAGCTCTGGGTTGGCGGTAAGGTCGCCACCAGCATCCTCAATACGCCTGCTTCCGTTTCCGTGATCACGCAGAAGGAAATAGAGCAGCGCAGTGCCAGCACCACTGAAGAAGTTCTGAAATACACGCCGGGCGTCATTGCCGACTACTACAGCACCGATGATCGCAACGATTACTTCCAGATTCGAGGCTTCAACGCCACGACTTATCGCGACGGCCTGACCCTGGGCTCGATGCGCGGCGTGCGTGAAGATTCATTCGCTTATGAGCGTGTCGAGGTGTTGCGTGGTGCCAACTCCACGCTGTTCGGCCCGGCCGACCCGGGTGGTTCGGTGAACTTCGTGACCAAGAAGCCGCGCTTCGAAAATTCGGTCAGGTTTACGGCTCTTACGGCTCCTTCAATCACAAGGAAACCGGCATCGATGTTGGTGACTCGTTGAACGCGGATCAGACCCTGGCGTATCGTTTCACCGGCAAGTTCCAGGACAGCGATCGTGAGTACGACCATTCTCGTGACGATAATCAGTTCGTCATGGGTGGCCTGACTTGGGCACCGACTGCCTTTACCTCGGCAACTCTGGTCGTCGATCATCTTAAGACCAAGAGCACGCCGAACAGTGGCGGTTACCCTATGGACAGGGAATATGACCGTGATGAGTTCTTCGGCGAGCCCGGCTACAACTTCCACGATGTCGAACGCACCAATATCAGTGGCAGCCTCAGCCACGACTTCGACAATGGCTTTGTGCTACGTAGCAACTTGCGTTACAGCGAATTACACGATGATTATGGTTTTGCCTATCTGACTGGAGTCCGTACCGGAGACATGCTGGGCCGTGCTGTTCTGGGTGCAGACAATGAGGCCGAGCAGCTCAACGGCAATCTGATGCTGCAGTACGACGCCCGTTTTGGGAATATCGACAGCAGCACTACGGTCGGCGTGGAGTACGGCGACTCGTCGACCGACGAAAGCGCTATATATCAGGGAATAGATCCCATCAGCGTTACCAATCCCGTGTACACGGGTGTTGCGTCAGGACTTTTGCCCTATCTTTCCAGGAAACAGGACTACACCAGCAAATCGGTATTCCTGCAGCAGAACCTGTCGTTCTACGAGCGTTTTATCGTCACTGCCGGTGTGCGTAACGACTCCATGGATTTGTCCAGTAAGGGATTCAACAACTTCAACGTTGTCCCTGAGTTTGACGACAGCGACAGCTTCTCAGAGACCTCTTACCGGGGGGCGCTGACTTATATCGTTAACGATGAGGTTTCCACCTACGTCAGCATGGTGGAGTCCGTCTCCGTGCCAGAGATCGGCACCACCCCGGAGCGCGGCATACAGTACGAAGTGGGCGTGAAGTATTCGCCAATGGCGATGAATGCGCTGTTCTCTGCCGCCATCTATGAGTTGACTCAGGAAGATGTCGCCACGGCGGTTGTGCAGCCGAATGGCAATATCGAGCAGCAGACCGTGGGCGAGCAGCGCGTGCGTGGCCTCGATCTGGAAGCCAAAGCTGAGCTGACCGAGAACCTGACCCTAGTTGGTGGTTACACCTATATGGACACCGAGGTTCTTCGTGGTGCGCTGCAAGTATGGAATGGGGCGAGCTATGATGCCGTATCGATCAAGGGTAACAAGCTCGTTACCGCTCCCAAGCATTCGGCCTCGCTCTGGACTTATTACAGCGTGCCTAGAACGGATGTTAGTGTCGGTTTGGGTGCCCGTTATGTTGGGGCCTACCATTTCAACGATCTCAACGATACTGGCGAGAGCGATGGCACCACGCTGTTCGATGCCGCGTTCAACTACCAGATCGTCAAGGGCACAGACCTAGCCATCAACGTCAGCAACCTGTTCGACGAGCAGCATGTGGTCGGTCGCGGTACCGCGAACTACTACAACTCGGGTCGCGAAGTCACTGCCAAGGTGAGTTACAACTGGTAAGCCGGTGTCATCACCTGTGCTGTTTCTTGCCGCACAGGTGATTCTCCATAGTTGCTGTTCGCCGATACCGTCGCCTTTTGCTGCGATTACCGTCTCAAGGGTCGTTGCGGGACGCAAACCATCAGCACTTCGTCCACGCGGTCATCCGGCAAGCCGGATTGATTAAGCGCTGCGCGGATGACATGCGTGCCGAGCGAAGTGGCTGATCCCGGCGCCAATCGCCAAGGAGGCGTCCCGGCGGTATGCGCGTTGCCGCGACGGTGACGATGGAGCCGGGGGAGGGTGGCTATAGCGGTGTTTTCTTCACGCGATGCCTGCGTCTACGGCGCCGCAGGCGCGGGTGGCGCGGGTGGCTGGCGCATGCCGGTTGCGAAAACGATCAGGGACAGTGCCGTGCAGCCCGCCAGAACGGCGCCCAGCGCGGTGTAGGCAGGCAGATCGAGGCTGCTGGCGATGCTGATGGCCAGCGCCGCGCTGCCCATCTGGAGGAAGCCGAGCAGAGCCGAGGCCGTACCCGCCTGATGGCCGAACGGCTGCAGGGTGATCGCGGTGCCGAGTGGATTCACCATGCCCATGCCAAGCAGGAACACCGCCAGCGACACGCTGAACATCGTGACGGTCTGCGATCCGGTCAGCAGTAGAGCGCCGCCAGTGAGTGCGAGGGCGACACCTGCGAGCATGACCGGCCGTGCTCCCCAGCGATGGGCCAGCCGTGGCGCGAGCAGGCCGGCGGCGAATACCACGAACACGGTCGTGGCGAAGAACAGCCCAAGATCCAGCGACGAGAAACCCAGGCCATCCATCAGGATGGCCGGTGCCGTCGCGAAGACGGTGTAGAGCCCGCCAAGGATGAGGCTGACCGACGCCGCCGGTACGATGAAGCGGGGATCGACGAGCAGCCGGGCGTAGCCCTTCACGATGGCCGCGGCCGAGATCGCTGCGCGTCGATCTGCCGGATGGGTCTCGCCTGTGCCGATCACGTAGTGCACTGCGAGCACCAGCCCCAGCATGCCGACCAGCACGAAGGCGCCGCGCCAGCCGAACAGGTGATTCAACGCGCCGCCGAGCAGCGGCGAGAAGCCCGGCGCCGCTGCCATCGCCACCATGATGAGTGCCAGAGTTCGCGCGAGCGCTTCGCCCTCGAAGAGATCGCGCGCGATGGCGCGTGACAGCACGGAGGCCGCGCACACGCCCAGGGCCTGTACGACGCGGCCGGCAACCAGCCAGGGCAAGTTCGTCGCCAGCGCACACAGCGTGCTGCCGGCCAGGAACACGGCCAGCCCGCCCAGCACCAGCCACCGCCTGCCGAAGCGATCGGACAGCGGCCCTGCCAGGAGCTGGCCCACCGCGAACGCGATGAAGAAGCTGCTGAGCGTGACGCCGAGATCCTTGGTCGACACGCCCAGGTCGCTGCCCATGTCCGGGAAAGCGGGCAGGATGATGTTGGTCGACAGTGCCCCGAGCGCAGCCAGGCCGGCCAGCAGGAAGAGCAACGAACCTGTCAGGCGACGTGGCACCGGCAGGAGATCCGTGTCGAGCGCCGCGCTGCCCGGCACTGCCTGCAGGTCTGTTCGTTCCGTGGTTGGTCTGGTCATGGGCGTCTCTTTAGCCGGCAAGGATGTCAGTGAGGTAGACGCCGTGCGACAGGCCCTGTTTGACCTGGTGCGACGGTTCATCGACGGCGACTTCTTCCTTGCCGGCTTCCAGCGCATCCAGCGTGCGGCGTACGACGTCTTCGGGCGTGGCCTTGGGCACGTCGAAGGCCCGCACCAGATCGGTGTCGATGAAGCCACCATGGAAGCCCAGAACCTGGGTGCCCTGGGCACGCAGCTCGTGGCGCAGGCCATTGGTCAACGACCAAGCCGCTGCTTTGGAGACGCTATAGGCGGCGATTGCCGGTGTGTTGATCCAGCTCACGATGGAGAGAATGTTCACCAGCGCACCGCCACCGTTACGACCCAGGGTGCTGGCGAATGCTCTGCTGGTGTTCAGCACGCCGAAGAGGTTGGTATCCAGTTGTTCGCGTAGCAGCGCATCGGCATCCTCGGTGAGGAATCCGCCCAGCCGGGCGATGCCTGCGTTGTTGATCAGCACGGTGACATCACCACAGACGCGCGCAGCTTCCGCGACCTCTTCGGGCTTGGTCACGTCCAACTGGATCGGCACCACGCCGGGAAGCGTGACGGAGGCCGGATTGCGTGCCGCGGCGTAGACCTTCGCGGTACCGCGTGCCAGCAGTTGTTTGGAGAATTCAAGACCGAGACCACGATTGGCCCCGGTGACCAGGACAACAGAACCTTCGAGTTTCATGGGACATCCTTCTGCTCTGAGCGCTCTTCGTTTATATGACGGTTGTAATATAAAAGGCCGTAAGAAAAGCCGGTCATGCCAATGACGCCCCGGCCGGAGTGTTCGCCTTATGGGTACCGTGAGGTGACAAGCAACGTATTCATGCCTGTCCCCAGCGACGAAAAATCACGCTGGCATTGACCCCGCCAAAGCCGAAGCCATTGGAGAGCGCGTATTCGATGGGCATCTGCCGTGCGCTGGGGCCAACCAGATCGAGTCCTTCGGCCAACGCGTCGGGTGTGGTCAGGTTCAGTGTGGGCGGAACGACCTGATCGCGCAGGGCAAGTACCGTGAAAATGGCCTCGATGCCACCAGCGGCGCCCAGTAGATGGCCGGTCGACGATTTGGTCGAGGTGATCGTTGGACACGACGTGGTTCCGAACACTGCCCGAATAGCCGCCAGTTCGCCCTTGTCGCCCACCGATGTCGAGGTCGCATGCGCATTGATGTGCTGGATCTGGCTCGGAGAGAGCCCCGCCTGCCGCAAGGCTTGCTCCATGGATCGGCGGGCACCATCGCCATCCTCGGGGCCTGCAGTCAAATGATAGGCGTCGGCGCTCGTGCCATAGCCGACCAATTCGGCGAGGGGATGCGCGCCCCTTGCCAGCGCATGCTCCAACGACTCGATCACCAGCAAGCCTGCGCCTTCGCCCATGACAAAGCCATCGCGCTCCTGGTCGAAAGGACGCGACGCCTGTTCCGGTCGATCATTGAAGCGGGTCGCCAGCGCCCGCGCGGCGGCAAAACCGCCAAGGCTGGCGCGATGGATGGCCGCTTCGGAACCGCCGCACAAGGCGACATCCGCTTCGCCGGAGCGGATCAGCCGCGCTGCATCGCCAATCGCCTGAACGCTGGCGGCACAGGCCGTCACTGGAGTGCCGATGGGGCCTTTGAAGCCATGGCGTATCGAGACATGCCCCGCCGCGAGGTTGGCCAGAAAGGATGGCACGGTGAAGGGCGACAAACGGCGCGGCCCTCGGTCATCGGTGATGCGCACTGCCTCTGCAATCGCACCAAAACCACCGATGCCGGTTGCAATGATCGTGGCGGTTCGCTGTTGCTGCTCGGCATCCTGGGGCGTCCACCCCGCTTGCGTCAGCGCTTCCTGAGCCGCTACAAGCGAGAACTCGATGAAGCGATCCATTTTCTTGCGATCCTTGGCCGCTGCCGCCAGTTCGGGATCAAAGCCGGCAACCGGGTCTTCGGCCAGCGAAGGAACCTGCCCACCCACGGTGCAGGGTACGCCATCGGTCAATTCGGCGGACAACGATCGGATTCCCGACTGCCCGGCAAGCAATCTGCGCCATACCTCCTCGGTGCCACACCCCAGCGGTCCGACGATGCCGACGCCTGTCACGACGATACGCTTGCTTTGCTTGACCATCGGGGACTTCCTCTTTCAGTTCAATGCAAGGTACTGGCTCAGCCGAGCGCCGGTTTCGGGGGGCGTTCCATTACCAGCAAGGTCGAGGTCGCGCTTGCGTAGATGCGCCCATTGGCGTCCTTCAGCATCGCCTCGGCAAAGGCGGCACGACGGCCGACGGATATGACGCGACCTTCCGCCCGAAGGGGGCCGGTGTCAGTCGTAATCGGGCGGAGATATGAGACCTTCAGTTCCAGGGTCGTGTAGGCTTGATTCGCTGACAGCTTGGAATGAACGGCGCACCCACACGCGGAATCGAGTAGCGTTGCGGCATATCCCCCATGGACTGTGCCGATCGGGTTGTAGGCGTGTATGCCGGGCGTACCGGTGAAAACGGCCCATCCATCGCCCGCTTCAACAAGGGTGAAGTCGAGCGAATCGCCGATTGGCGGTCGGCCTCCGGCAGCAATCAACGCCTGTACGGTTTCAAGCCCGGAAAGGCCGGGGGCGATGTTGTCAACGAGATTCATTGGCATGCCTCCAATGTGAGCCGACGCAAGATCGCCAATCGACTTCGGGTAAGAATGGCGTCCGAGCGCGATCGGTTTGGCTCGGCGCGCGCAAGAACCATCGCACCGATGATTTCAGCCACGCATGACGACGCCTCGCTTTCAGCATCAAGGTGACCGAGTGTCGCAAGATGCTGTGCGATATGCCTCGTCAGCGTGCTTGCTCCTCCCGCCAGGCGCTCCTGAATATCTGCTGGAAGCCTCGACGCATCTGCCGTAAGAAAGGGCAGTGGGCATCCCCCTTCGCGGGTGTCCCGATGATCGGGCGAGAGGTAGAAGTTCACGAACCTCGCCAACGCTTCGCGCGGGGGCTGACCCTCGTCGCGCAACATGGCGAACGGACTGTCGGCGAACATTTGCTCGACCGTGGCACGCAGGAAATCATCCTTGGACTCGAAGTGGGCGTAGAAGCCCCCGTGGGTCAGGCCGGCATCCGACATGACGCTCGCGAGCGCTATGCGCCCCGGGCCACGTTCGCGCAGTTGCCTCGCCGCCGCTTTCAGTACCCGATCGCGGGTAATTTGCTTTTGATCTGTGCTGTATCGCATGGGGGTTCCTCTTTATATGATGAGCATAATATAAAGATTCGACGAGCGTCAACGACGCGCTAGATGCGGCGGAATGACCCTGGCCCAGGTTCCGGAGTGCGACTGAGGCGTCAGCCGCCGACAGCGGATGAGCGCGCCTCGATTCCTGCAGGCTGCGCCGTATCGAGCGAACGGGATGCCGACAACCACCCGGGCAGCTCAGTCTTCATCCAACTCCCGAAAGCGTTCCGCCAGAAAATCCACCAGCGCCCGGATCGACGGCAACAGCCCCCGGCGCGAAGCGAACACGGCGTGAATGATTTCGTGCCGCGGCGCCCAGCCCGGAATCACATGCACCAGTTCGCCGCGCGCGATCTGTTCGCGCACCATCATCGAAGGCAGTTGCACGACGCCCACGCCAGCGACCGCAGCCGTGCGCAGTGCGAACATGCCGCGGGTAATCAGGCGGGGCTGGTGGCGGATGGCGGCCTGCGTACCGTCGGGGCCGATCAGGTTCCACACATGCTCGTGCTGGGGCAGGCCCAGATCCATGCTCGGCAGACCCGCCAGGTCGGCAGGCACGCTGGGAATGCCGTCTTTCAGCAACTGCGGACAAGCCACCAGACACTGCCTGCGATCGGCGAGCACGCGCATTACCAGATCGCTGTCTTCGATCGGCGGCGGCCGCACGCGGATGGCAATGTCGATGCCTTCGCCCACCACGTCCACGCGCCGGTTGGTTTCCTCCAGATGGATCTGCACGCGCGGGTACGCGACCATGAACGCCGCCAGCATGTCGGCGATGCGCGTATCGAGCAGCGCCACCGGGCAGGTCATGCGCACGGTGCCGCAGGGCTCGGCATGGGTCAGTGCGATGGCCTCGTCGGCGGCGTCGGCTTCCACCAGCATGGCCTTGCAGTGGTCGTAGTAGGTCAGGCCGCTGTCAGTGACCGCGAAGCGCCGCGTGGAGCGTTGGATCAGGCGTGTGCCCAGGCGCTCTTCGAGCAGGGCGATGCGCCGGCTCAGCTTGGACTTGGGCATGCCCAGCGCGCGCCCGGCCGGGGCGAAGCCGCCGTGATCCACCACCTGCACGTAGTAGTAGAGGTCGTTCAGGTCTCGCATGGCTGCATCGTTCATTCAATAGGACTCTGAGGTCAAATAATAGCGACTACCGGGCTCATCGTCCTACTTCTATGCTCTCTTCATCGCCAACGCATCCCGCCGCGGCACACGCAGGAGATCGGCATGAAGAAGATCCTCGGTGTCTACAGCGCCCCCCGTCCGCATTGGGTAGGGGATGGCTTTCCGGTGCGCTCGCTGTTCGGCTATGACGGCCTCGGCAAGCACCTGAGCCCGTTCCTGCTGCTCGACCATGCGGCGCCCACGCACTTCGAGCCGGCCGCACGCCCGCGTGGCGTCGGCCAGCATCCGCACCGCGGTTTCGAGACCGTAACCATCGTCTACCAAGGCGAGCTGGAGCATAAGGATTCCACCGGTGCCGGCGGGCTGATCGGCCCCGGCGACGTGCAGTGGATGACCGCCGGCGGCGGCATCCTGCACGAGGAATTCCATTCGCGGGCTTTCACCGAACGCGGTGGCACCATCGAGATGGTGCAGCTCTGGGTCAACCTGCCCGCCAAGGACAAGATGGCCGAGCCGGGCTACCAGACCCTGCTGGATGCGCAGATCCCGTCGGTGAACCTGCCTGACGGCGCGGGCCGGGTGCGGGTGATCGCCGGCGAGTTCGACGGCCATCGCGGCCCGGCGCGCACTTTCACGCCGATGGACGTGTGGGACGTGCGCCTCGGCCAGGGCAGCATCGGTCGCTTCGAGGCGCAGGACGGCCATACGCTGGCGCTGGTGGTGCTGCACGGCACGCTGCTGATCAACGGCAACGTTGTCGCCGGTGAAGGGCAACTGGTGCATCTCGACCGCGCCGGCAGCGGCGTGGAGATCGAGGCCAGCAGCGATGCAACCGTACTGTGGCTGTCCGGCGAGCCGATCGACGAGCCCGTGGTGGGCTACGGCCCGTTCGTGATGAACAGCGAGGCCGAAATCCGCCAGGCCATGGCCGACTTCAGCGGCGGCCGCTTCGGCCATATGGCGAACTGAGTCTGGGAGGCCCCGGTATCCGGAGCCTCCTTTTGCGCCCATCCCGGGCAATCCTGCAACCCGAAGGAGACACACCATGAGCAAACCCTATGTTCGACTCGACAAGAACGATGCCGCCGTGCTGCTGGTGGATCATCAGACCGGCCTGCTGTCCCTGGTGCGCGACATCGATCCCGACAAGTTCAAGAACAGTGTGCTGGCGCTGGCCGACATCGCCAGCTATTTCAAGCTGCCGACCATCCTCACCACCAGTTTCGAGGAAGGCCCGAACGGCCCGCTGGTTGCGGAATTGAAGAGCCAGTTCCCCGACGCGCCCTATATCGCCCGGCCCGGCAATATCAACGCCTGGGACAACGAGGATTTCGTCAAGGCGGTGAAAGCCACCGGCAAGAAGCAGCTCATCATCGCCGGCGTGGTGACCGAGGTGTGCGTGGCCTTCCCGGCACTGTCCGCCATCGAGGAAGGCTTCGAGGTATTCGTGATCACCGATGCCTCCGGCACTTTCAACGAGATCACCCGTAATGCGGCGTGGGATCGTATGTCGCAGGCCGGTGTACAGCTGATGAGCTGGTTCGGTGCGGCCTGCGAGCTGCACCGTGATTGGCGCAACGATGTGGAGGGGCTGGGCACCCTGTTCTCCAATCACATCCCCGACTACCGCAACCTGATCACCAGCCACACCGTGCTGACCCAGGGGAAATGAACGAGGCCTGTCGATGAGGGAGCGGGCATGATCGATCCCGCCCGCTGACAGGAAAATCCCGACCATCTGGCCGGGGGCGTCCTGCCCGTGTCGGGGCAGGACGGTACCCCACCCTCAGTGAATGATCTTCGACAGAAATTGCCGTGCCCGTTCGCTCTGCGCATGCGCGAAAAAGTGTTCGGGGACGGCGCTTTCCACAATCGCACCACCATCCATGAATACCACACGATCGGCGACCTGGCGGGCGAAGCCCATCTCGTGGGTGACCACCAGCATGGTCATGCCCGACTCGGCCAGCGCCACCATGGAATCGAGCACTTCGCCGACCATCTCCGGGTCGAGTGCTGAAGTGGGTTCGTCGAACAGCATGATCTTCGGTTCCAGGCACAGCGCGCGGGCGATGGCGGCGCGTTGTTGTTGGCCGCCGGAAAGCTGGGCCGGATAACGGTCGGCCTTGTCGGCGATACGCAGTTTCTCCAACTGTTGCATGGCTCGCTCACGGGCCTTGCGCTTATCCAGGCCGAGCACGTGAACGGGCGCCAGGGCGCAGTTCTCGGCGATGCTCAGGTGCGGGAAAAGGTGAAAGTTCTGAAACACCATGCCCACCTGCTCGCGCACGCGGGTAATGGTTTTCGTGGTGGCATCCAGAGCAATGCTCGCCACCTCGAGGCGGCCACGCTGGAAAGGCTCCAGGGCATTGATGCAACGTATCAGTGTCGATTTGCCCGAGCCACTGGGGCCGCAGATCACCAGCCGTTCTCCGGCGGCAACCTGCAGATTCACATCCTTGAGGACATGGAAGGGGCCGTACCACTTGTTCAGGTCGTCGATCTGGATGATGGGCGTGTCTGGCATGGGATATCCGCTGTCTTGGGTCACTTCAGGACGTGGGCGAGAAACTGTTGGGTGCGCGCCTCGCGAGGTGCGGCAAACAGTTGAGCGGGGGGCGCGCACTCGACGATTTGCCCGCCGTCGAAGACGATCACCCGGTCGGCTACTTCCCTGGCAAAGCCCATCTCATGGGTCACCACCACCATGGTCATGCCTTCGGCGGCGAGCTCTTTCATCACCAGCAATACTTCGTTGACGGTTTCCGGATCGAGCGCCGAGGTCGGCTCGTCGAACAGCATCAGCCTGGGCTGCATGGCCAGCGCCCTGACGATGGCCACGCGCTGCTGCTGGCCGCCGGACAATTCGCCAGGACATGCCTGTGCCTTGTGCGCCAGGCCGACCCGTTCGAGCAGCTTCATCGCCTGGGCTTCGGCATCGGCACGCGATAGGCCGCGGAGTTTCATCGGTGCCAGGGTCATGTTGCGCAGGATGCTCAGGTGCGGGAACAGCGTGTAGTCCTGGAACACCATGCCGACCTCGTCACGCAGGCGGGCATTGGATTCACGGCTGCTGCGCGCGCCAGTCAGCACGATCTCTCCAGACGTTGCCGGTTCGAGGTTGTTGAGGCAGCGGATCAGGGTGGATTTGCCCGAGCCGCTGGGGCCGATCACGACCACCACCTCGCCCTCGTGGATGTCCAGGTCGACACCCCTGATGACTTCGCTGTCGCCGAAGCGTTTGCGCAGGCCACGTACTGTCATCAGAGTGCTCATGACTGCGCGAGCCTCTCGGTGGCCGCCTGCAGGGATTGTTTCGCCTGGATCTGGCGTTGACGGCGATTGGCCTGGACGCTGCGTTCCTTCTCCAGACGGATGCGTGCCGCGTCGATCTGTTGCTGCACTGCGCCGGTTGCCGGGCCCCCGGGCAGACTACGTGAGTTGACGTTGGTTATCGGATCCAGGGCCTGGCGAACCTGTTGCTCGTCCAGGCCGAGAGAGCGGCCGAGTTGCTCCTGGGCGGCCTGCTCGACCATGGCGTTGTCGATGCGATTGGCAGGCAGGCCATTGTCCATGGCCTGGCGCACCACGGCACCGACCACATGGTGAGCCTCGCGGAAGGACAGGTTGGCCGAGCTGACCATCAGATCGGCCAGGCCGGTTGCGGTGGAAAAGTCTTCCGTAGCTTTGCGCAGCCCCGCCTCCAGGTTGGGGCGTGCGGTACGCAGTACCAGATCCAGCAGGGTCAGGCACTGCTGGCATTCCTGCGCCGACTCCCAGAAGCCGCGCATGCTTTCTCGGTTGCCGTCGCCGGTATGGGTAAAGTTGCTGCCCTTGATGCTGACCGCCGAGGCGACCAGAGAACCGAGTACCTGGCCGGTGCGGCCCTTGAGATACTCGAGTACCACCGGGTTCTTCTTCTGCGGCATGATGCTGGAGGTACCGGCGACGCTGTCCGGGAAGTCGACGAGGGCGAACTCGTGGGTCGACCAGACGAAGAAGTCCTGCGCCACACGGCTCCAGAACACCGCCAGCAGGGTCATCTGCGCCATGCTCTCCAGAGCGAAGTCCCGCGAGCCGACGGCATCCAGAGTGTTTTCCAGAAAACCGTCGAAGCCCAGCAATTCGGCAGTACGAGCACGGTCGATGGCAAAGGGCGTACCTGCGAAGGCCGCGGCGCCCATGGGGCTTTGGTTCATGCTGTCCAGTGTGGCTGCCAGACGTTTGCAGTCGCGTTCCAGTGCTTGTGCCACGCCAGACAGATAAAAGCCGTAGGTGATCGGCTGTGCTGGCTGCAAATGGGTGTAGCCCGGCATGATCGCCTCGGCATGCTGCGCAGCGCCGTCCAGTGCGCTCTGGCGGACGGTGTAAAGAGCATCGAGCAGGTTCATCAGCACGTCACGACCGCGCAGGCGATCCAGGGTCGCGAGCAGATCGTTGCGACTGCGACCGATGTGCAGCCGCCCGCCAACGTCGGTGCCAACCTGTTCGATCAGGTGCGCTTCGTAGTTGAAATAGGCATCTTCGCGCAGCGGATCCAGGGGCACGGCCTGGGGGCCGACCCGCTCCATCTCGAGCACGCCGCGGGCCAGGGCGACGGCCACCGCAGGATCGATAAGATTGCATTCGGCGAGCATGACGATATGCGCTTTATTGACGTCGCCAAGATAGCCGAACCCCTCGGCGAAACCGGCGAGACGCGGGGTGTAGATGAGCTCGCAGACTTGCGCTGCGGTGGGTTCCTTGAGTCGACGGCTGACTTTGGATTCGAGCATGGGAATAGGCCTTCTGAGCATCAGGGCTGAGGTTGGGTGATCCGGGACGCGGTGCGGCCCAGGCGGCGTTCGAGGTAGCGGCTAAGCCAGGTCAGCGCGCTGCAGATGACGAAGTAAACGAGCAGCACCACGCTGTAGACGGTGAAGGCGGGGTTCTCTCCGCCCATCATGGTGCTGCGTTCGACGATGATCTGGCCGACCTTGAGGAATTCGCCGACGCCGACCAGAGCCCCCAATGAGGTGGCCTGAACCAGCAGCGTCAGCAGGCCTGTGTAGGCTGGCAAAATCGCCTTGAGCGATTGCGGCACGACGATGTACACATAGATGTGCCAGGGGCGCAGGCCCAGCGCCCAGGCGCTTTTCCACTGGTGCCGGGGTACCGAGAGCAGGCCGCCACGGACGATCTCGATGCCGTTGGCGCTGCCCCATAGGGTCAGGCCGAGAGTGACCGCCGCGAACGGGCTCAGATCGATGCCGAGCAGCGGCGCACCGAAAAAAATGAAGAACACGTTGACGATCAGCGGGATCGAGCGAAACAGCTCGACGTAAGCGTGGATCAGCCAGCGTAGCGGGCGGCTTTGCAGGGTCGCCAGGGTGCCGAGCGACACTGAAATCAGGGTGGTGAACAACAGGATCACCAGCGCCAGTTTCAGGGTCATGAGCAGGCCCTTGGAGATGAAGCCCCAGTTCTCGATCACGAATTCCATGACCACCTCATTGTTGGAAAGGACGTTGCAAGCGGGCTTCCAGGCGCCCCGCGAGCAGGGCCAGCACGGCTACCAGGGCGAGGTAGATCACGCAGATGGCGGTGAACATCTCGATGGCGCGGAAATCCGTGGCGATGCGATCCACCGCTACGAAGGTCAGCTCGGCCAGGCCGATGGTCTGCAGGTACGCCGAGTTCTTCAGCAGCGAGATGGCCGTGTTGAGCATGGCCGGCAGGCTGATGCGAAAGGCGATGGGGATGGCGATCAAACGGAAGAACTGTCGTGATTGCAGATTCAGCGCCATGCCGGCTTCACGCAGCCCCTTGTCGATGGTCGCCAGGCCACCGCGCAGGTTCTCGATCTGATAGGCCCCTGCCCATAGCGACAGGCACAGCACGCCCGACCAGTACAGCGACAGCTTCATGCCAACCGCGGGCAGGCCGTAGAAGATGAAGAACAGCTGTACTAGGATCGGCGTGTTGCGGATCAGCTCGACGTAGAGCGCGACCAGCTGTGACAACAGCGGCAGCCTGAACAGCCGGATACCGGCGCCCAGTACGCCGACCAGCAGGGACAGCACGATGCTCAGCGCGGAAACCTGCAGGGTCATCCATAACCCTTCGAGCAGGGCTGGCCACTGCATGAGCAGATAGTCGAAATCGAAACTCATGGGAAACCGCCGATCAGTGGGATTCTTCGGGCTTGGGCTGCTCGAACACGCTCAGGTAATAGGCACGGGTGGCTTCGGGCACGTATTGCTCGATCCAGGGACGGAAGCGTTTTTCCTCGTGCATGCGCACCACGGCGGCGGACAGATAGGTACGCCATTCATCCTCGCCCTTGCGCAGCCCGATGGCGGCATCGGATATCTGGAACGGCTCCTCGATCAGGCGCAGGGCATCGTCGTTGCCAGTGATCACCACCAGGGTCGCCGCGTCATGCGTGTAGGCGTCGGCACGGCCTTGGCGAAAGCTCTGCAAGGCATCGGCGGCACTGTTCAGGCGCAGGGTCTTGACCTCGGGCATGTGCTCTTCGAACCACTTCGCCTGCACCGAGCCCTTGAGCGTCGCCAGGGTCTTGCCCTTGAGGTCGGCGATTTTCTCGATGCCGCTGTCCTTGCGAACCAGCACGTCACTGGCGCCCCAGCGGTAGGGCTGGGTGAAGGCGATTACGCGCTCGCGCTCAGGAGTGACCCCCAGGGTGGCGATCAGTATGTCGACCTTGCGGCCCAGCAACTGGGGCACGCGGTTTTCCGCCGTCACGCAGGTGAAGGTCACCTTGTCGGGCGAGCCGAGCGCCCATTCGGCGATCAGGCGGGACATTTCCACCTCGACCCCGGCGAAATCGCCGTTGTTGTCCTGGTAGCCGTAAGGCGGTTGATCACAACGCACGCCTGCGCGCAGCACGCTCTGTTCGCTGATGGAAGATGGAACGGGCGGCATGCTTTCTGCGGCCATCGCCTGTGCGGCGAAAGCGAACGACGTGGCGGCGATCAGGGCGAGCGGTATCTTGTTGAACGATGACATGGGTGTCTCCTGTTTGTTGTTATCGCAATGGGCGAGCCGGAACTCGTGCATGACCATGGCAGTTAGGAGTATCGGAACCTTGGTATAGGAGGCTCGCCGTGGGTTCCGATCACGATGGCGAGTGCTTGGCTGCAGTTTTAAAGGGATTGGCTCATACTGACAAATGCCAATATGCTAGTAGTCCATGCGTAAATGATATGGGGATGTCATGAACTTCAAGCAGGTAGAGGCCTTTCGGACAGTCATGTTGTCGGGCTCGATGACCGCCGCCGCGGAAGCCCTGCACACCTCCCAGCCCAATATCAGCCGGCTGATCGGGCAGTTGGAGCGGCTCAACGGCTTTGCCCTGTTCGAACGCATCGGCAGTCGTCTTGTCCCCACGGACGAGGGCACGGCGTTCTTCAACGAAGTCGACAGGGCTTTCATCGGTTTGCGCAATCTCGAGCATTCAGCCCGGCATATTCGTCAACTGGGCACTGGCCAGATACGCATCGCCGCCGTGCCGTCCCTGTCCCTGACCTTGTTGCCGCGCGCCATCCAGCGCTTTCGTCAGGATCATGAGCAGGTCGCCATATCACTGCATACCAGCGGCTCGACAACGATCGCTCGATGGGTCGCTTCGCAATACTGCGATTTTGGCCTGGTGTCCTTCATCGGCGAGGAAACCCCGGGAGTGAATGCGCAGTTGATTGGCGACCTGGCGGGAGTGTGCATTCTTCCCAGAGGTCACCGCCTGACCGCATTGGAGCAGGTCGGCATTGACGATCTGGCTGGCGAGGAGTTCATCTCGTTGGCTCACGACGATGGCACGCGACAACGTATCGACCGGCTGTTTCAGCAGCATGGCGACCGTCGCAAACTGAGCCTGGAAGCGCGTTATGCAGCGAGCATCTGCAGCATGGTGGGCGCCGGTCTGGGTGTCAGCATCGTCAGCCCGCTGGTGGCCCGCGATTATTTGCATGCTGGCATCGAAGTACGGCCTTTTGCGGGTGATATGCGCTTCACCAGCTACCTGCTACACCCGGATTACCGCCCGCAGAACAGTCTCGGTTCACGTTTCGCCATGCTGTTGCAGGCAATGTTTAGTGAGGATTCAGAGACTGCCCGCTAGCAACGAATGCCCCTGGTGTCGCGACAACGGTCATACATCGGCCAGGGTGGTCGATGTGCCCGAGGCGGCGAGCGGGATATCGTAATGTGGGATGGCAGCCATAAGGCGTAAGCAGCAGCCCGTAGGATGGGTGAAACCCATCAATATTGCCGATGGGTTTCACCCATCCTACGGGGCCATGGCACGAATGTAGCCTGGATTAGCCGCAGGCGTAATCCGGGGCCGAAGGCCTTATCCTTCGGTTAACGCGGATCATCGACCGGCCGCTTGCTACACTAGGACGCGTTCGAGGAAATGCCAAAGGCTTTACCGGCTGCGCTCGACCATCCCGAGAATGATCGACTGCAGTTCGTCCTGGGCCTGCTCTTCGCTGATATCGCCGGCAACGGCGGCGTCCGAAACTGAGTCGGCGGCGCCGAGCATGGCCCACATGCTGGCTGATGAGATGCCGCTGGGTGCGGCGAAGGGGGCCAGGATCGCTGCGCACTTTTCGATGAAGGCGTGCTGGTAGCGTTTCTTCACCGCGGCCAGTTCCGGGGAGCCGTTGAGGGCTGCCACGACATCGGATATTTCACGGCCCTGGGTCAGCACGCAATTGACGTAGCTGGAGGCGATGACGCGGGCCTTGTCCTGCAGGTTCGCAGCAGCGGCTTCGACGGCGGCGTCGAAGATCAGGGTCTGGCGCTCGTCGTAGTCCTGATAGAGCGCTGCCAAGAGCCCGTTGCGGGTGCCGAAGTGGTCGTACACCACTGGCTTGGTCACGCCCGCTGCTTCGGCCAGTCTGCCCAGCGTCAGGGCATTCGTGCCTTCATCGCCGATCAACTGCCACGCCACTTCCAGAAGCTGACGTGTGCGTTCCTCCCGTGGCAGGCGGCGACGTGGCGATGCGGGGGGCTGCGAACTCATCGATACTCCAGGGCGTTTCAGGATTGCTCGGCGAACAGCTTACGGCCAATCGCCTGCGCCGTCTCGAGGTGTGCCTCCGGGAAGCCAGGATCGGAGGCCAGCAGAAACCGCGATGTCGCTACCGATGCGCCACAGTAATCGAAGATGCCGTGGTCGATCTGCGTCTTCATCGCCTCGGCATAGCCGTGGCGGGTGAAGGTGCCTTCGTCCGCACCGCCGATGGCCACCAGGTGTACCTGCAGGCGCTGCAGTTTCTTGACGACCTTGCCGTTCTCGGCATCCTCATAGGCCCAACCCTGGGTGAACACACGGTCGATCCAGCCCTTGAGCAGGGCAGGGAAAGACCACCAGTAGATGGGGTAGACCAGCACCAGCGTATCCGCACGGTCGAGGCGCGCGTGTTCCGCCGCGACGTCTGCCGGTGCCTGGGCCTTCTTCTGGAACAGGGCGATGTCGGCTTCGTTGAAGCGTGGGTCGAAGCCTTCCGCCGCCAGGTCGGCGATCTCGGCCGAGTGCCTGGCCTCGGTTGTGGCGACCCCGTCGGCGATCTGTGCGGCAACCGCATGGGTGAGAGAGTGTTGATCCGGGTGTGCAACAACGATAAGGGCGTGCATGTTCGGTACCTCCATTGGTCAATTACCTACTATTAGTAACTTACTTTTGGTAGGTTGTCGAGCGGGTCGATGACCTTACAGCGCTTGTTTGACCCGTCATTGCATGGATTTCTTGAGAATCAGCTGCAATTGGCCCGTATAATCATCGGTAACTTTTTGTGTCCGCCGTCCCTGGCGGCCACTCTGCAGGCCGTCGGGAGCGATGTCGAAAATCGCTCCCGACGATTTTTTTGTTTCAGAGGGAAGTGGCTTATGTCGGCACATCGAGTAACCGGTCTGGCGCGTGCGATTGGCGCTGGTGTTCTGTCCTTTGGCCTGCTGTTCGCCAGTGCTGTGCGCGCCGATGATGCGGTGACCCTGACGCTGTACAACGGCCAGCACGAGGCGACCGGCAAGGCTGTGGCGGCTGCTTTCGAGAAGAAGACCGGGATCAAGGTGCTGATCCGCAAGGGCGGTGGCGGCCAGTTGGCCAACCAGATCGCTGAAGAGGGCGAGCGCTCGCCGGCAGACATCATCTACACCGAAGAAGCACCGCCGCTGATCAAGCTCGGCAGCCAGGGCCTGCTGGCCAAGGTGGATGAGAGCACCCTGGCGCAGATCGACGCGAAGTTCTCCGACGACAGCGGCAACTGGATCGGCATCACTTCGCGTGTGCGTGTGCTGGCCTACAACCCGGATCTGGTCAGCGAGGCCGAACTGCCGAAAAGCGTGCTGGAAGTGGCTGACCCGGAGTGGGCGGGCAAGATCGCCTTCGTGCCGAGCAGCGGCGAGTTCCTCGGTCAGACGGCTGCGGTCATCCGCATCAATGGCCGTGAGGCTGCCGAGGAATGGCTGACCGGTCTCAAGGCCTTCGGTGGCACCTACACCAACAACGTCATCGCCATGAAGGCCGTGGAAAATGGCGAGGTCGGTGCCGCACTGGTGAACAGTTACTACTGGACGGCGCTGAAGAAAGAGAAGGGCGAGCTCAAGTCCAGGCTGCACTACTTCGCCGATGGCGACGCGGGCGGCCTGTCGAGCGTGTCCGGCGCGGCCGTGGTCAAGGCCAGCAAGCACCCGAAAGAGGCCCAGCAGTTCCTTGCCTTCATGATCAGCGAGGAAGGGCAGCAGGCCGTGCTGAGCAAATCCGCCGAGTACCCGGTCAACCCGAAGGTGCAGGCCGATCCGCTGCTCAAGCCCTATGATCAGCTCAAGCCGCCGGCGATCACCGCCGCGCAGATTGGCCTGGCCGAAGATGCGCTGGAACTGCAACGCGAAGTTGGAATGAACTGATCATGCAGCCCCAGGCAGTAAACCCCGAACTGCCGCTACCCCCGGTAACCGTCACCACGCGGCGGCGCAAGGCACCACCGATCTGGCTGCAGATTCCGGTACTGGCCTTGCTGCTGCTCGCCGCGTTGCCGTTGTTCTTCGTGGTCGCTCGCGCGGCGCAAACCGGCTTGCACGAAGCCTTTGCGCTGCTGTGGCGGCCATTCGTTTTCGGCCTGCTGGCCAATACCATGAAGCTGATGGTGCTGGTCACCCTCGGCTGCGCGCTGATCGGCCTGGCGCTGGCCTGGCTGGTGGAGCGTAGCGACCTGCGCTGGCGCCGGCACTGGAACGTGCTGTTGTGCCTGCCGTTCGCTATTCCCTCGTTCGTCAGTGGTTTCACCTGGGTGTCGATCAGCCCGATGTTCGAAGGCCTGGGTGGCACGGTGCTGGTGATGATTCTGTCGAAATACCCGCTGATCTACCTGCCGGTGGTCGCGGTATTGCGCAATCTCGACCCTGCGCTGGAAGAGTCGGCACGGATGCTCGGTTGCAGCCGCCGCCAGGTGTTCTGGCGGGTCACGCTGCCGCTGTTGCGCCCGGTGCTGATGGCAACCAGCCTGCTGGTGGCCGTGCACATGCTGGTCGAGTTCGGCGCGCCGTCGATCATGCGTTACCAGACCTTCACCACCGCCATCTACCAGCAGTTCGAGCTGGAGTTCAGTGGCAGCAACGCCGCCATGCTCTCTGCGCTGCTGCTGGCGCTGTGCATGATGCTGCTGTGGGGCGAGTTTCGCCTGCGCGGGCGCGGCTATGCACGTACCGGCCAGGGTGTGGCACGCAGTGCGGCGCGGGTGCGCCTGGGTCGCTGGGGCGTGCTGGCTCAGATGCTGTTGCTGGCTCTGGTGGCCATCGGCTGCGGTGTACCGCTGGTGATGCTGGGTTTCTGGATCGTCGAAGGCAGTTCGGCCAGCTTTCCGGTCGTGGAAATCGCCCAGACGTTGTGGTCGTCGCTGTCCTACTCCTTCGGCGGTGCCTTGCTCAGTTGCCTGCTGGCGCTGCCGGTGTGCCTGGTGGTGGTGCGCTACTACGGGCGCATGGCCGCGCTGGCAGACAAACTACCGTACTTGCTGCATGCCTTGCCGGGGCTGGTGATCGCGCTGTCGCTGGTGTTCTTCGCCCTCGGCTACGTGCCCGCGCTGTACCAGACCAGCATTCTGTTGCTGGTGGCCTATGCGCTGCTGTTCATGCCGATGGCCCAGGGGCCGATCCGCGTGGCGCTGGAAAAAGCTTCGCCGCAGTTGGAAGAGGCTGCTCGCACCCTGGGGCATACGCCAATCGCCACCTTCCTCAGGGTAACCCTACCGATCATCTCGCCAGCCATCGGTGCCGGTTTCGTGCTGGTCTTCCTCGACTGCATGAAGGAATTGACGGCCACTTTGATTCTCGGCCCAACCGGCCTGGAGACCCTGGCGACCAAGGTCTGGTCGCATACCGGAAACCTGGAGTACGCCGGCGCCGCGCCCTATGCCGCGTTGATCGTGCTGGTGTCGGGGTTGCCGGTTTACCTGCTGACTACGCGCGCTTATCGGCATACGTAAACGAGGCGAGAGGTACAGGGTGGACGACGCTTTATCCGTCCACCGTCACCGTCCTGCGATCACAATGGTGGATGAAAAGAGCGTCATCCACCCTACGCGGCTGCCATCCCGACATGCCTGATCATACGAAGTCATTTGGTTCCGTTATCCAGCACATAACAGAGGCGCAGCCTTAACGCCCCCGCTTTCAAGGTGTATCGTTCGCACCCCGTAGGGTGGGTTAGCGGCGCCATACATCGGCCTTACCGACGATGCTCATTTCGCGCGGCGCGTAACCCACCGAGCGATAGTTGCCGACAAGACCCTGCCAGGTTATGCCTCGACGGCGGTCTGTAATGGCCATTCCCGCTTCAGGAGCAGGCTTCATGAGTTTCACCCGTAGACAGGTATTGGGCGGTCTGGTCGGTCTTGGCGTCGTTGGCCTGGGCGCTGGCGGCGCGCGTTATTGGCTGGGGCGCCCGTTCGACCGCAAGACCCACGACTACGAGCTGATCGCCGCGCCCCACGACATCGAGCTGGTGCCCGGCCATGTCACGCCTGCCTGGACGTTCGGCGGCCAGGCACCCGGCGTCGAGCTGCGTTGCCGCCAGGGCGATGAACTGCGGGTGCGATTCATCAATCGTCTGCCCGAGCCGACCACCATTCACTGGCACGGCATCCGCCTGCCGCTGGAGATGGATGGCGTACCCTACGTATCCCAGTTGCCGGTATTGCCGGGCGAGTACTTCGACTACCGCTTCGTCACCCCGGATGCCGGCAGCTACTGGTATCACCCTCACGAGTCGAGCGCGGTGCAACTGGGCCGAGGCCTGGTCGGCCCGCTGATCATCGAGGAACGCGAACCCACCGGTTTCCTGCACGAGCGCACTCTGTGCCTGAAGAGCTGGCACGTGGACGAGCAGGGCGCTTTCACTGCATTCAGCGTGCCTCGCGAAGCGGCACGCGAGGGCACCCGCGGGCGCCTGTCGACCATCAATGGCGTATCGCTGCCGACCCTGGAACTGCCGGCCGGGCAGGTGGTGCGCCTGCGTCTGATCAACGTCGACAGCACCATCACCTACCGCCTCAACCTGCCCAAGGGCGATGCCCGCATCTATGCCCTGGACGGCAACCCGATCCAGCCGCGCCCGCTGGGCAAGGAATACTGGCTGGGGCCGGGCATGCGCATCGACCTGGCGCTCAAGGTGCCAGACGTCGGCAGCGACGAACTGTCGCTGCGTAACGGGCCGCTGCGCCTGGCTACCATCAAGCCGCTGGCCAGCAGCGAGCCGGCCGGTGAATGGCCGCCCGCTCTGCCGGCCAACCCAGTGGCCGAGCCGGATCTGCAGCGCGCCGAAACCCTGCGCTTCAACTTCGAATGGGCAGCCGCACTGGCATCACCCGCCGATGAAGCCGCCGGCCGCTACAAGTACTGGCAGATCAACGGCCAGGCCTGGGACATCAACGACAAGACCTGCGCCGATCGCCCCATCGCCAGCTTGAAGAAAGACGGCCACTACATCTTCGTGCTGCGCAACATGGCCCAGTACCAACACCCGATCCACCTGCACGGGCTGATCTTCAAGGTGCTGGACTCCAACCGTCGCAAGATCGAACCGTACTACACCGACACCTTCCTGCTCGGCAAGAACGAGACCGCGCGTATCGCCTTCGTTGCCGATAACCCTGGCGTATGGATGTTCCACTGCCACGTCATCGACCATATGGAAACCGGCCTCATGGCCGCCATCGAGATCGCCTGACATGAGAGCCCCGCTGATCATCGACCGCAGCCACGACGAACGCTTTATGCGCGAAGCGCTGGTGCTTGCTGGTAAAGGTGCCGAACTTGGCGAAGTGCCGGTTGGCGCCGTGCTGGTGCAGAACGGCGAGGTGATCGGCCGTGGCTTCAACTGCCCGATCTCCACCAACGATCCCAGCGCCCACGCCGAAATGGTCGCCATCCGCGCCGCCGCCCAGGCCGTCAGCAACTACCGCCTGCCCGGCAGCACCCTGTACGTGACCCTGGAACCCTGCGCCATGTGTGCCGGACTGATCGTCCACTCGCGGGTGCAGCGCGTGGTATTCGGCGCCAGCGAACCACGGGCGGGCATGGCGGTGAGCCGTGGGCAGTTTTTCGAGCAGGGCTTTCTCAACCATCGGGTGCTGGTCGAGGGTGGAGTGCTGGCGGAGGAGTGTGGGGCGGTGTTGAAGGCGTTTTTCAAGGCGCGGCGGGGCTAAAGTACGCTGGTGTCTGTGAACGGTGTCTGAGGTTTGGCGTGTCTGGTGGCTAATCCATTGTCTTGGTGATCTAGCCCGGATACGCTTTGGCCCTATGCTGTTTTTATCGGGCAAAAGGACTTGCGATATTGGTGCATAGCTCCCCGTAATTTTTATGCCATCCGCTTTTCGTGGGGCTTTGCGCCATTTTGCGAAAAGATTATCCGACAGTCCTGTTTGGCAGGTGATGCACCATTGATGTCTATTTATAGTTAGGCCTTCTGGAAGTACGTAATCTCCCAACAGAGCTCGGAAGCACAATTGTTGGCCCAAGCGCTTTATCAGATCAGGGTCTTTTATCCGATCACTTGAGTAGCAATAGCCATAGTCCAATGAAGTGCGGCTTGCCGCGCATCTAGCATACGCGCTGCACAATGAGGCTTTGGCCATTGGTAGAGGGCAAAGGCTTCGATGTTGAAGCAGTCTTGGCTAAAGTCGAAGCCATAGATCAAATCCTAAAAACGGCGGGTGGCACAGGTTTTTTCAGCTAATGCGTACCGAGAACCCCTGACAAAATATGCAAGGTCGCTCGCTTCGCTCACTCGAGATGGGCTAAAACCCACCATTTAACCAAAGGTTAGGCGTTACCAGAATCGACATGAAAAAATACATTCCGATACTTATCGTTCCCGTCATAAACGGCTGCTCAATGTTCCCTGAGACAAAAGAGGAATTGATCAGAACAGGAAATCAAAGCCAAAAATATTGTATTTCGGCAGAGCGAAGTGTTGTTGAGCCACGTATTGAGGCCTATTTGTCTAAATGCTTTCGCCCTAGTTATGTAAGTGTTGGAAATGGCACGGGCTTTATTAACAACCAAACTCTATCAAAATCTCAAGAAAATGATAAAACCGAATTCTCAGTATCAGTTCCATCCGGTACAGGAGCAGGATATTTTTTGAATGTGGTTGTCACCGATGGTGAAGCCAACTGCAAAACAGAAATGTCGGCCACTGCCTATAACTTTATGTGGGAGCGGAATTTCAGCAAGCTGCTTGAGAGTGCAAACGGCGGACATCCTTGGTGCCCCATGTAGGCCTGACCAGCTCGTAGGGTGGATAACGCTTCATCTATCCACCGTGTCGTTCGGACGTCACGTAGTAGCAGGTAAACAGCCGGTAATCTGTAACTGCCAGAGTGGATGAAAAAATATCATCCACCCTACGCAGAGCAAGCCAGTGATATGCGGGAGTCTCGGAACACTCAGGGAAATTTGGTGCATGGGTTTAATTATTGATAGGTAGGTGGTTTTAGAGGGGCAGAGAGGCTTCAGGAGATAATCGTGATCTATCCCAGAATACTGATTTTGCGTTAGTAGTGAATAGGAGATACCAAAAATTGAAGAGGTTTATATTGGTCGGATTTGCCGCTTTAGTTTTGCCAGGTTGCACCTGGACTGCTGCAACTGAGATTGCACCAGGCCAGTATGCAATTACAAGTCACGGCAGCGCCTTTAATTCTCGTGCGGGATTGCTGGAGAAGATAAATAGAAAAGCGAGCAAGGTATGCAATGGACAGTCATACCGGCTGGAGGGCGACGCTGATGCCAATATGCTGATCGCTACGAAAACCCAGTTTGGTGACACACCCACTACAGTGCTTGGGCTCACTGCGATTTGTGATGAGGATCGCCAGTAGGTTGGTTGTGCGCTGAGTTCGTCGGATAATGGTGGGGCCACTTAAAGCCCCTGCCACTCGCCAGAGTCAGCTGCACGGTTGGGATTCATCGAGTCATCAGGCGAACAGCCAGAATACTTTCAGGAGCAACGCGGTAAGGCGGATCAATCCTTGTAGGATGGACTACGAAGCGTAATCCGTCGTTTACCGCGTGCCTGTTGAACTCGTTGCTTAACCAACACCTCTCTTTCTACCTGTAACGTTCGGTGTGGTTTCGTGCGGCGGATTACGCCTTCGGCTAATACGCCCTACGGTTCTATGTGCAGGCGGTTGGGGAGCTCTATCGGGTCGAGCGCTGGCCGTAAGCTGTCGTTTTTAGATCGCCCCCACGCTTTTCGTAGGAGCGATCAAGTGTTTAGCGCTCAGATCACCCTGAACCCGTGCGTGCCATCCCGGCCCAGTTGTTCGACCAGGCCGAACTCCCAATCCAGATAACCCTGCATCGCTTCGCGTGGATTGTCCGTGCCCTCGTAGGGGCGGCGGTAGCGGTCGCTGCGTGGGACGGCCAGGTGCTGTTCGCCGGATTCGTCGGGTAGGCCTGCGGCGAACCAGGCGGCGTTGCCACCGGCGAGCAGGAACACCGGTTTGCCGGTCAGGGTGTGCAGTTCGCTGACCACGAAGCGAGCCAGCAGGCTGCTGCCGCAGGTGAGTACGTAGCGCTCGGCCACTGGCAGGTTTTCCAGGGCTTGCGGCAGTTGTGCGCGGATGGCCCAGTGGGCTCCGGCGATATGGCGTTTGACGTGGTTGGCGCTGGTGGTGAAATCGATCACCACGGTGTCGCCTGCCGCTAGCCAGGTTTGCAGGGTGTGCGGGCTGATTTCCTCGGCCTGTGGCAGGGCGGGCAGGGGAGCGGGCCAGGCGCCGGTTTCGCTGAAGGCGCTCGGCGGCAGATTGTCCAGCACATGCACGTCCCAGCCCAGTTGAGCCAGCCAGGAGGCGCTCATGTTGGCGCGCACGCCGTCGTCGTCGGCCAGGACGATGCGCGCACCGCGTACGCTGGCGAAGTGATCGGTTTCCTGTACCAACTGGCCGCCCGGCGTGGAGCGCGAGCCGGGCAGGTGGCCGGCTTCGTATTCTTCCGGGGTGCGCACGTCGAACAGGTAGGTGGTGCGTGCCGGTTGTGCCTGCCAGCTCGCCAAGTGTTCGAGCGTGGCACGGCCGACACCGGCCTTGTCGGCCACGGCGCGGGCAGATTGTACGGCCTGTTCGTGGTTGCTCGCGCTGACCTCGCCAAAGCGGCGGCTCTGGCCGTGTTCCAGTTGCTGACCGGCCAGCGTCCAGCCGATGGTGCCGTTGCGCAGCGCGGCGACCGGGTTGGGCACGCCGGCATTCACCAGCGACTGGGTGCCGATAATGCTGCGGGTACGGCCGGCACAGTTGACGATGATCTGCGTGGCTGGATTCGGCGCCAGTTCGCGGGCACGCAGCACCAGTTCGGCACCGGGCACGCTGATCCCGGTGGGGATGCTCATGGTCTGGTATTCGTCGAAGCGGCGGGCGTCGAGCACCACCACGTCGGCCTTGGCATCGAGCAGGGCCTGTACCTCTTCGGCGGCCAGCGACGGGGTGTGGCGCTGACTTTCCACCAGCTCGCCAAAGGCCTTGCTCGGTACGTTGACATCGCGGAACAGCTCGCCACCGGCGTTGCGCCAGCCGGCCAGTTGGCCTGCCAGCAGGGCTACGTTGCTGTAACCGAGTTTCAGCAGACGCTCGGCGGCGACCTGGGCCAGGCCTTCGCCATCGTCATAGACGGTGATCGTGGTGTCGCGGCGCGGCACCCGTGCGTAGATTTCCAGCTCCAGTTTCGACAGTGGGATGTTGGCGGCGAACAGCGGGTGTTCTTCGGCGAAGGGCGCTTCTTCGCGCACATCGATCAAGGCGACTTCCTGCTGTTGCAGCAGGGCGGTGCGGATGTCGGCGAAAGAGCGGGTTACGACATGGCTCATAGTTCAGGACTCGTGTTGGGCAGGCTGCCGTTGGGCAATGGAGGGAGGCGTGGAGTAGCCGGAGATGAACAGTTTCTCGCTGCCGTCTTCACGGTACACGGCGCGATTCACCGCGCCGATGTCGGCACCGTAGACGTGGATGCTGATCGACACGCGATCGTCGAAGGCATTGCTGACCTGATGGATATCGCCGATGCGTGGCGACACCGCTTCGACCTGGCCGGGCTGCAGACGCACGGCGTCGCCATCGGCTTCCAGGCGTCCATCTGCGTGGCGGGTGAAACTCTGGGAGTCCTCTGCGCCACGTAGCATGCCGATCAGCCCCCAGACGCGGTGGTCGTGTACGGGGGTGCTTTGCCCCGGGCCCCAGACGAAGCTGACCACCGAGAAACGTTGCGCCGGGTCGAGATGCAGCAGGTATTGCTGGTAGCGCTCGGTGCTGGGTTGCGCGAGTTCATCCGGCAGCCAGTCATCGTGGCTGATCAGTTGCTGCAGCAGCTCGCCGCCTTGTTCGATCAGAGTGGCTTCATCGGGGGCACGGTTTAGCAGTTCTGAGAGGCCGTGAACGAAGGCGTTCAGGCGTTGCGGGGTGGCGGGGGGGCTCATGGCAGGTAATCCGTAGCGGTTTAGCGCTAAGGTAGCAATCCGTTATTGATTATAAAAATTCAATTTATGCATAAGCTAATATGCGGATTGAGTAATTTCAGGTGTGTCGTTCGAACCCGCCTTTCGTGTTGCCAGCGTTTTTTCTCCCTCTGCTTCCTGCCTCGGATCATTTCTGCTTCCGGCCTTTTATGGGCTTGTGGCGCACGCTTGAGCCTGTCTCACGATTTTTAATTATTTTGCATATTAGGATATTCCTAAAATGAATTTCATTTTCTGCTCGTCTCTCTATAAATTTTATAAGAACTAGCCAGTAAAGACGTTTTTATTATAAGTGAGGCGTCCGCAATAGCTTGGCTCCCGGACATGACCACGTGACAGGAAATTGCGACATGAGCATCGAAATCATCGGCATGATCACGGCCGCGCCGGCTTCGGAAGTGGATCAGCCACTGGGTGATGCGGTGGATCCGGCGTTCGTCGCCCGGTTCGCCCAGGCCCATGAAGAGGCGGGCTTCGACCGCGTACTGGTCGGCTATTTCTCCAACGGCCCGGAAGGCGCGGTGGTCAGCTCCTTCGCTGCCGCCGCGACACGCAAGCTGGGCATTCTGCTGGCTTACCGGCCGGGCATGATCGCGCCGTCGCTGGCCGCCCGACAGCTCGCCACCCTGGATCAGTTCAGCGGCGGACGCCTGGCACTCAATGTGGTCAGTGGCGGCAATGATGAGGATCTGCAGCGTGACGGCGATTACCTCAATCACACGCAACGTTACGCTCGCACCGAAGAATACCTGCAGGCACTGAAGGCGATCTGGACGGCCGAGCAGCCGGTGGATTTCAGTGGTGATTTCTATCGCTTCCAGGGCGCCTCGCCGGCGGTGCGTTGCACCCAACGGCCACACATCCCGATCTATTTCAGCGGTGCATCGGCTGCGGCGGTGCAGGTCGCGGCGCAGCATGCGGACACCTACATGCTCTGGGGCGAGCCGCTGGCTTCGGTGGCTGATCAGGTCGCCAGCGTAAGGGCTGCGGCCGCGGCGCGAGGCCGCACGCCCAGGTTCTCGGTGTCGTTCCGGCCCATCGTTGCCGACACCGAAGAGGCGGCCTGGAAACGTGCTGCCGAGATACTCGAACAGATTCGCGAAAACCGTACCCGTCTGGGGCTGCCCCTCACCGAGCACGCACCCGAGAACGTCGGTTCCCAGCGCCTGCTGGCGGCAGCGGGGCAGGGCGAGGTGCTGGACAGTCGTTTGTGGATGGGCGTTGCCCGTTTGACCGGTGCCCGCTGGAATTCCACCTCGCTGGTCGGCACGCCGGAACAGGTCGCCGCCGCATTGGGCGAGTACTACAAACTCGGTGTTTCCACCTTTCTGATTCGCGGTTTCGACCCATTGGGCGATGCCATCACTTACGGGCAGGGGCTGATTCCCGCCATTCACGAGCAGGTCGCCCGCTTGGCGCCCGGCAATTCCGAGGATCCATCGCAATGAAACTGTCCGCACTGTTGCGCACCGCACTGGCCGGCGCGTTCCTGGCTGCACCTCTGGTTCAGGCTGCCGAGCAGATCACCCTGCGCGTGGGTGACCAGAACTACTACAACGTCCGCGCTTCGGTGGAGGCATCCGGTGTGCTGGAGGGCGCGCCCTACAAGGTCGACTGGAAACATTTCCAATCCGCCGCACCAGTCGCTGAAGGTCTGGATGCCGGCGCGCTGGATCTCGGCTTTCTCGGTGATTCGGGTTTTATCTTCCTGGCTGCCAAGGGCGCGCCGGTGAAGCTGATCGGCGTGTCGCGGCAGAATCCGGACACCATTGCCCTGCTGGTGCCCAAGGATTCGCCGGCCAAGACCATCGCCGACCTGAAAGGCAAGAAGGTCGCTTACTGGCCGGGTGCCTGGAGCCAGCAGTTGACCCTGCGCGCCCTGGAGAAAGCCGGGTTGCCTCGCGACTACGTGGAGTTCGTCAAGCTGATGCCCATCGACGCCGCCGCGGCCTTGCCGCAAGGCAGCATCGACGCGTTTCCGGTGTGGGAACCCTACATTTCCCAGCAGATCGTGTTCTCCGGCGCCAAACCAATCATCACCGCACGTGACCTGATGCCGGGGCTGTCGAGCATCGCGGCCAACGCCGACACCCTGGATGAGAAACGTGCTGCGATCAGCGATTTCCTCGGCCGCCTGCAGAAAGCCCGAGCCTGGGTCGAAGCGAACAAGGAAACCTACGCCGACCTGTGGGCGAAGAAAGCCAGCCTCGATCAGGCCGTATCCCGCCACTGGATTGGCCAGGCCAACATGAGCGTCGGCCCGGTGGATGAGCAGGCGGCTCGCGACTATCAGGACACTGCCGATTTCCTCGTCGAAACCGGCGCACTGCCCAAGGCGTTCGACACCAAGGGCGTTATCGATACCTCGTTCGGCGACGCCTTCAAATAAGCCAGGGTCTGCCACCGCACCGGCGGAGCAGGCAGCGTCAACATCATTTTCTTTCGAGTCTTGTGAGCGTACCCACGCAGCAGCTCTTGTGCGTAATCGCCATTGGAGTCTGTCGCATGTCCCGTTCCCGTTTTATCGTCACAGCGGTTCTCGCTGCCCTGTCGTTCAGCAGCCTGTTGCAGGCAGCCGAGCCCGTCACCATCCGCCTCGGCTACGTGAAGGGCGACCGCTACGCCTCGCTGCGTGCTTCGGGCGAGCTGGAAAATCTCGATTACAAGGTCGAGCTGACGCCATTCGCCGCGGGTGCCCCGGTGCTCGAAGCGCTGAATGCCAATGCCCTGGATGTCGGCTTCACTGGCGATATTCCGTTCCTGTTCGTGCATGCCGCTGGCGCCCAGCTGAAGGCGGTTGGCGCCTGGCGCTACAACACCGCGACCGTGGCTCTGGTGGTGCCGAAGGATTCGGCGGCGCAGAACGTGTCCGATCTCAAGGGTAAGCGTATCGCCGTCAACCGTGGCGGCTGGGGGCATTTTCTGGCGCTTGGCCTGCTGGAGAAGAACGGCCTGACCGACAAGGACGTGACCTTCTCCTTCCTCGGCCCGGTCGATGGCCGTGCAGCGCTGGTACGTGGCTCGGTGGATGCCTGGGTGCCATGGGAACCCTACACCTCCAACGCCATCCTGATCGATGGCGCGCGAGTGATCGGTGACGGGCGCGGCATCATGAGTGGCTACTCCTACGCCCTGGCCAGCGAAAAGGCCCTGGCCGATGCCGACAAGAAGGCCGCTATCGGCGACCTGCTGATCCGCCTGGCCAAGGCGCAGCAATGGGCGCTGGCCCATCCGCAGCAAATGGCTGACGCGCTGTCCGAAGACCTCAACATTCCCCAGAACGTGGCCCGTCGCTGGGTAGAAGAAGCCCGTATCCAGCCCGCCGCATTGGACGAGGAAGTGGCGACCAGCCTGCAGAAAGCCGCGGATTTCTTCCACCGCCATGGCGTGCTGCCGAAACAGCTGGACGTGCAGCAGGCGTTCGATTTCAGCCTGGCGGGGGATGTGCGCAAAGCGATCGCGGAGGATCAGCACACGCAAGCGGCGCGATAAAGAAAAGAATCGCCGGCAAGCCGGCTCCTACATGCACCCGGTAGGAGCCGGCTTGCCGGCGATCATCCGTGATATCACAGCCAGACGGCATCCCAAAAGGGATAGTCCCCGATATGGCGAACCAGCCCTGCACGCAGAGGATTGGCCACGACATAGCGTGCCGTGTGCAGAAGTTCATCCTCATTGCGCAGGGCATGGTCGTGGAAGCCTTTCTGCCAGAGGCGGCCACTGCGGCCGCGGCTGTTATTGACGCTGATGGCGCTGCGCGACTTCAGTTGCCGCATCAGTTTTTCCAGCGGCATGTTTTCCAGTTGAATCAGCCAGTGCAGATGATCTGGCATGACCACCCAGGCTAACGAGCACAAATGCTTGTCATCGTGTAGTCGCCGCATCTCCGCCACCAATAGGCGAGCGAGGTTCCAGTCATGGAAAAATGGCTGTCGGTTCAAAGTGACAGTAGTCAGCAGGTAGATACGTCCCTGCTCGGAAAAACGCCCCGAACGCAGAGCATGCCCTCGTCGGGCAAAGTGGCTGGAATCCATTCCAGTGCCTCTCCATGTGAAAAACCATCGTTATCACACTGTAGGAGCTGCGGGGGCGCCTAGCCTTGCCAGCGATGCGGTCTGGCAATCGATATCGCCCGCAAGCGGGCCTTTCAGGTCGGATGCTTTAAAGCTTGTCCTGCTGCTCGGGGTGATCCTTGGCGACGCCGGGTACGTGCAGGCCGCTCTCGGCGACCTGGCTGCCTTCCAGTTGCGGTTGGGTTACCCAGGTGAGGATGTCGTAGTAGCGGCGGATGTTACGCACGAAGTGCACCGGCTCACCGCCGCGGGCGTAGCCGTAGCGGGTTTTGCTGTACCACTGCTTTTGCGACAGCCGCGGCAGGATCTTCTGCACGTCGAGCCATTTGTTGGGATCCATCCCTTCGGCTTCGGTCAGCTTGCGGGCGTCTTCCAGGTGCCCACCGCCGATGTTGTAGGAGGCGAGGGCGAACCAGGTGCGATCCGGTTCCTGAATGCTGTCCGGCAGCTGTTCCTTGACGTGCACCAGGTACTTGGCGCCACCCTGGATGCTCTGCTGCGGGTTGAGACGGTCGGACACACCCATTGCCTGGGCGGTGCGCAGGGTCAGCATCATCAGACCGCGCACACCGGTCTTGGAGGTGGCGCCGGGTTGCCAGAGGGACTCCTGATAACCCACTGCGGCGAGCATTCGCCAGTCCAGGCCATTGGCCTGGGCAGCCTTGCGGAAATCTTTTTCGTAACGTGGCAGGCGCTGCTGCAGGTGCTGGGCGAAGGTATAGGCGCCAACGTAGCCGAGCACATCGACGTGGCCGTAATAGCGTTCCTTCAGGCGTTGCAGGCTGCCGTTATCCTGAGAGCGGCGCAGGAAACCATCGACCTGCTCGAGCAGGCTGGTGTCTTCGCCGGGCGCCACGGCCCAACCCAGATTGCGCGAGTCGCCAAGGTCGAAGCCGACGCGCACGTTGGGGAAATACACCTGATTCATGGCCAGTTCGTTGGAGTCGACCAGGGTCAGGTCGATCTGCCCTTCATCGACCATACGCAGCAGGTCGACTACCTCGATATCGGCCGATTCCTCGTACTGCAATTCCGGCTCTTCTGCCTTCAGTGCGGCCAGCTGTTCGGCATGGCTGCTGCCCTTGAGCACCAGAATGCGTTTGCCGACCAGATCCGCGGGGCGGCTGGGGCGGCGCTGGCCGTTGCGGTAGACGATCTGCGGGGTCACTTCCAGATAGGGCACGGAGAAGCGGGCGCTTTGCTGGCGACCTTGGCTTTCCACCAGGCCGGCGGCAGCGAGCACCGGGCCGTTGGGTTGGCCGAGGCGGGAAAACAGGTCATCGAGGTTGTCGGCGGTCTGGATTTCCAGCTTGACGTCGAGGTCGTCGGCGAAGCGCTTGACCAGCTCGTACTCGAAGCCGGTTTCGCCGTTACGATCCTGGAAATAGGTCGCCGGGCTGTTGCGGGTTATCACGCGCAGCACGCCTTCCTCCTTGATGCGTTCAAGGCTGCTGGGAGGTTCCGCGCAGCCGCTGAGCATTAGGAGTAATCCGATCGCCGAGAGCCAGCCGGCGTAGCGCTTGCCAATCAGGTTGGGGGAGGGCATCGGAGCAGTATACGACAACGTCGTGCCGTTCCATATCTGGACAGCAGCGCTGCGCTCTGCTAGGCAGACACACTTTTTCGGCGCATTTCAGGCGATGCAGGAGGGTGACTTGGCCGATGACCGCACGGCGCGAGCGGGCGTGCCGCGAACGACGCTTTAGGCTAGAATGCACGGCCTCAAAGTACACCCCTTCCCAGAGGCTGTCCCCGATGTTGATCCTGCGCGGCGCTCCCGCCCTTTCTGCTTTTCGCCACGGTAAATTGCTCGAGCAACTGACCAGCAAGGTGCCTGCTGTGACCGGCCTTTACGCCGAGTTCGCACACTTTGCCGATGTCGACGGTGCGCTCCGTGCCGACGAAGAGCAAGTGCTGGCCCGTTTGCTGAAGTACGGCCCGAGTGTTCCGGTGCAGGAGCCCAGCGGTCGCCTGCTGCTGACCATCCCGCGTTTCGGCACCATTTCGCCATGGTCGAGCAAGGCCAGCGACATTGCCCGCAACTGCGGCCTGGGCAAGATTCGCCGCCTGGAGCGGGGCATCGCCTATTACGTCTCGGGCGAACTGAGCGACGCCGATGTGCAGCAGGCTGCCGCCGTATTGCACGACCGCATGACCCAGCTGGTGCTGAGCAACCTGCAGGATGCCGACAAGCTGTTCAGCCATGCCGAACCCAAGCCGCTGACCGCCGTGGACATCCTCGGTGGCGGCCGCGCCGCGCTGGAGAAGGCCAACATCGAGTTGGGCCTGGCCCTGGCCGAAGACGAAATCGATTACCTGGTCAGCGCCTTCCAGAATCTTTCGCGCAACCCGCACGACATCGAACTGATGATGTTCGCCCAGGCCAACTCCGAGCATTGTCGTCACAAGATCTTCAATGCCAGCTGGGATATCGACGGCCAGAACCAGGAAAAATCCCTGTTCGGCATGATCAAGAACACCTACCAGATGCACAGTGAAGGCGTGCTGTCCGCTTATAAGGACAACGCCTCGGTGATCAAAGGCCACACCGCCGGGCGTTTCTTCCCCAATCCTGAAACCCGCCAGTACGGCGCGGTGCAGGAGCCGGTGCACATCCTGATGAAGGTGGAAACCCACAACCACCCGACCGCCATCGCCCCGTTCCCCGGTGCATCCACTGGTTCCGGCGGCGAGATTCGCGACGAAGGCGCCACCGGCCGTGGTGCCAAGCCGAAAGCCGGCCTGACCGGTTTCACCGTCTCCAACCTGAACATCCCCGGCTTCGAACAGCCCTGGGAACAGGCCTACGGCAAGCCCGAGCGTATCGTCACCCCGCTGGATATCATGATCGAAGGCCCGCTGGGCGGCGCCGCGTTCAACAACGAATTCGGTCGTCCGGCCCTGACCGGTTACTTCCGCACCTTCGAACAATCGATCAACACGCCCCACGGCGAAGAAGTGCGTGGCTACCACAAGCCGATCATGCTCGCTGGCGGCATGGGCAACATCCGTGAAGATCATGTGCAGAAGGGCGAGATCACCGTTGGCGCCAAGCTGATCGTGCTCGGCGGCCCGGCCATGCTGATCGGTCTGGGCGGCGGCGCCGCTTCGTCGATGGCCACCGGCGCCAGCTCCGCCGATCTGGATTTCGCCTCGGTACAGCGCGAGAACCCGGAAATGGAGCGCCGCTGCCAGGAGGTCATCGACCGCTGCTGGCAACTGGGCGACAAGAACCCCATCGCCTTCATCCATGACGTCGGCGCCGGTGGCATCTCCAATGCCTTCCCGGAGCTGGTCAACGATGGTGGTCGTGGTGGCCGCTTCGAACTGCGCAACGTGCCCAACGACGAGCCGGGCATGGCCCCGCACGAGATCTGGAGCAACGAATCCCAGGAACGTTACGTGCTGGCCGTCAGCGCCGTCGATTTCGAGCGTTTCCAGGCCATCTGCGAGCGTGAGCGCTGCCCGTTCGCCGTGGTCGGCGAGGCCACCGCAGAGCCGCAACTGACCGTCACCGACAGCCATTTCGGCAACACTCCGGTGGACATGCCGCTGGAAGTGCTGCTCGGCAAGCCGCCGCGCATGCACCGTTCGGTGACCCGTGAAGCCGAGCTGGGCGATGATTTCGACCCGAGCACCCTGGACATCGGCGAAGCCGCCGAGCGCGTGCTGCATCACCCGGCCGTGGCCAGCAAGAGCTTCCTGATCACCATCGGCGACCGCACCATCACCGGCCTGGTCGCCCGCGATCAGATGGTCGGCCCGTGGCAGGTTCCGGTGGCCGACGTCGCCGTTACCGCCACCAGCTTCGACGTCTATACCGGTGAAGCCATGGCCATGGGCGAGCGCACGCCGCTGGCGCTGCTCGACGCCCCGGCGTCCGGGCGGATGGCGATCGGTGAGACGCTGACCAACATCGCGGCTTCGCGCATCGACAAGCTGTCCGACATCAAACTGTCGGCCAACTGGATGTCCGCGGCCGGTCACCCGGGTGAAGACGCGCGCCTGTACGACACGGTGAAAGCCGTCGGTATGGAGCTGTGCCCCGAGCTGGGCCTGACCATTCCGGTGGGCAAGGACTCGATGTCGATGAAGACCAAGTGGAGCGAAGAGGGCCTTGATAAGAGCGTCACCTCGCCGCTGTCGCTGATCGTCACCGGTTTCGCGCCGGTCGCCGATGTGCGCAAGACCCTGACCCCCGAACTGCGCATGGACAAGGGCGAGACCGATCTGATCCTGATCGACCTCGGTCGTGGCCAGAACCGTATGGGCGCCTCGATCCTCGCTCAGGTCTACAGCAAGCTCGGCCGCCAAGCGCCGGATGTCGATGACGCCGAAGACCTCAAGGCGTTCTTCGCGGTGATCCAGGGCCTCAACGCCGATGGTCACCTGCTGGCCTACCACGACCGTTCCGACGGCGGCCTGCTGGTCAGCGCCCTGGAAATGGCCTTCGCCGGTCATTGCGGCCTGAACCTGCAGCTCGACGGCCTGGCCGAGAGCCGTGAGGAACTGGCTGCCATCCTGTTCAACGAAGAGCTGGGGGCGCTGATCCAGGTACGCCAGGACGCCACCCCGGACGTGCTGGCGCAGTTCAGCGCTGCCGGCCTCGGCGACTGCGTCGCGGTGATCGGCCAGCCGGTCAACAACGGCGACGTGGCCATCAGTTTCAACGACCAGCCTGTATTCGCAGGCCAGCGTCGTCTGCTGCAACGTCAGTGGGCTGAAACCAGCCATCGCATCCAGCGTCTGCGTGACAACGCCGACTGCGCGGATCAGGAATTCGATGCGCTGCTGGAAGAAGACAACCCCGGCCTGAGCGTCAAGCTTGGCTTCGACGTCAACGACAACATCGCCGCGCCTTACATCAAGAAGGGCGTGCGTCCGCAGGTCGCCGTTCTGCGTGAGCAGGGCGTCAACGGTCAGGTGGAAATGGCCGCAGCCTTCGACCGCGCCGGCTTTACATCGGTTGATGTGCATATGAGCGACATCCTCGCCGGTCGTGTCGATCTGAATGACTTCAAGGGCCTGGTCGCCTGCGGTGGCTTCTCCTACGGCGACGTACTCGGCGCCGGTGAAGGCTGGGCCAAGTCGGCGCTGTTCAACGCCCGTGCCCGCGATGCTTTCCAGGGCTTCTTCGAACGCAAGGACAGCTTCACCCTCGGTGTGTGCAACGGTTGCCAGATGCTCTCCAACCTGCACGAGTTGATTCCGGGCAGTGAGTTCTGGCCACACTTCGTGCGCAACCGCTCCGAGCAGTTCGAGGCCCGTGTGGCCATGGTGCAGGTGCAGGAATCGGCGTCGATCTTCCTGCGCGGCATGGCCGGTTCGCGCCTGCCGATCGCCATCGCCCATGGTGAAGGTCATGCCGAGTTCGGAAGCGAAGAGGCGCTGCTGGAAGCCGACCTGTCCGGCACCATCGCGCTGCGTTTCGTCGACAACCACGGCAAGGTCACCGAAGCTTACCCGGCCAACCCCAACGGCTCGCCGCGCGGGATCACCGGCCTGACCAGCCGCGACGGTCGCGTCACCATCATGATGCCGCACCCGGAGCGCGTGTTCCGCGCCGTGCAGAACTCCTGGCGTCCGGATGACTGGCAGGAAGATGGTGGCTGGCTGCGCATGTTCCGCAACGCCCGGGTATGGGTCGACTGATCACCGACTTGCAGTGAAAAAATAGCCGGGAGTTATTTTTAACGTCGCTTGCGACGGCCCGAAGAGTGGCCACCAGGGATGGCAGGCCATAAAAAACGTCAGGCATTGCCTGGCGTTTTTCGTTTTGCAGCACGAGTAGCGCAGTACCTGTAGGGTGGGTGAAACGCCTGTAAGATCGCTAGAAACCCACCATCGTCGCACTACATAACACCGCCTGGCGAGGTGTGCGCCACGCCATGATTGCCAGAGCCACCCCAATCCCATTACAGCGCCTTTCCGCTAGGGAACGGCGCTCGCTGAGGCGAGTCGATATGTCAGCAGTGTCGGCTGCATCACGAACCCGGCACGGCAATGGGCCATTATGCTGTGGCATGATTAGCTCATTGTTTTCAGCGACTTGCAGCGGAGTAGTTGATGTACAAATTTTGTTTCTACGTTCCGGAGAGTCATCTGGAAAGCGTGAAGTCGGCCGTATTCGTGGCTGGCGCCGGACGCATCGGCGATTACGAGCAATGCTGCTGGCAAACCCTTGGCCGCGGCCAGTTCCGCCCTCTGGAAGGCAGCACGCCGTTTCTTGGTCAGAGCGGTGAGCTGGAAACGATCGCCGAATGGAAGGTCGAAATGGTGGTCGCCGATGAGCTGATCCACAACGCGGTCAAGGCCCTGAAGAATACCCATCCCTACGAAATGCCTGCCTTCGAGGTGTGGCGTCTGTCCGACCTGCAGTTCTGATCCGCTTCCTCACGCTGATACCGAGCCTTGTGATCCTTGTCAGGGCCTGATTTCGATCAGCGTCCCATCTTTCACCAGTGCCCAGACCTCGCGCATGTCGGCATTCTTCATGGCGATGCAGCCTTCGGTCCAGTCCAGGGTGTGGAAGAACCACTCGGGGTATTCATCGTCCAGCGGTGTGCCGTGGATCATGATCATGCTGCCCGGTTTTGCGCCGGCGGCTTTCGCCTGGGCCTGGTCGCGAGCGTTGGGGTAGGAGATGTGCATGGACAACTGGTAGTTCTCACTCTTGCGGCGCCAGTCTATCCAGTAGAAACCTTCCGGCGTGCGCAGGTCGCCTTCGCGCTGTTTGGCGCCGATTGGCTGCTTGCCCAGGGAAATCCGGTACGACTTGAGGGTTTCACCCTGGCCAATCAGATGCAGCCGGCGCTCGGATTTTTCCACCAGGATCTTGTCGACGGTCACTGCGGTCGAGGCGGGTGCTGTGGCGGCATGACTCGCGAAGGACAGCGTGAAGCAGAGAAGGGCGAGTAACCAGCGCATGGTGTTTCCGACTGATCAGATGGCCGGCAGGCGGCGGATGCTCATTCTAAGGCACGGGTATTGGGGCGCCTAGAGGCCGCTGGGGCAGCCTTGAAAATCAGGTGCCTTGTACCGCTTAAAAGCGTGATGACTCAACTGACGCATGATCGGAGGCTTATTTGTTTCTGGCAGGTTGGGCAGCAGGGGCGGGAGCCACGCATTGCACCGGCAATCTCCTTCAGCGATAGAGCTGCGTGGCTGAAGAGCCATTCTTTGCGACTCATGAGTGTAGTGCTTATGAGAATAATTAAGTTTTATATTTGATTCCAAGTTGTTAGCATCTCATGCGCCAACAACAGGTGATGCTTTCCTGCTGCTCATACGGACTGGGCAAATGTCAGCAAAACCACTATCCGTATTTAGGAATCAAACGATGCTTCGCCCAGTCTATCCTGCTCTGGCCAGTGCCTTGTCATTGTGCCTGTCTACCTATGTGCTCGCTGCCCCAGTCAATTTCGACCTGCCGGCGCAGCCCTTATCCAGTGCCTTGACTCAATTGAGCGCCGCCAGTGGCATGCGCGTTATCTTCGACGCGCAAGCGGTAGCGGGTAAGCAGGCCCCGGCAGTACGCGGTAGCCTGGAGCCAGCCCAGGCCCTGAACCAGGTGCTGGCGGGTAGTGGGCTTAGTGCATCGGTCAACGGTAATACCGCGCAGGTATCTCTGCTGGGCAGCAACGATGGCACGCTGACGCTCGGTGAGGTGAACATCAATGCGCAGAGTAGCCTCGCTGGAGCGGCAACCACCGAAGGTACGCAGTCCTACACCACCGGTTCGATGAGCACCGCGACCAAGCTGCCGATGTCGATTCGCGAAACGCCGCAGTCGGTCAGTGTGATCACCCGCCAACGTATCGAAGATCAGGGCATCAACGATCTGCAGGATCTGGTGCGCTCTGCCCCAGGCCTCACCTTGAACAAGATCGGCTCTGATCGTCAGTCGTTCCAGGCCCGTGGTTTCGATATCGACAACATCATGTATGACGGTCTGCCGACCACCACGAGTACCTTCACACAGGACACCATTGCCTCGGCCGACATGGCGATCTTCGACCGTGTCGAAGTCGTACGTGGCGCTACCGGCCTGATGACGGGAGCGGGCAACCCCTCTGCAACTATCAACTTGGTGCGCAAGCGCCCGACTGCTACTCCGCAACTGAGTATCAGCGCCAGTGCTGGTAGCTGGGATCGCTACCGCACCGAGGTCGATGCCTCCAACAAGCTGAACGAATCGGGCACCTTGCGTGGCCGCGTAGTGGCGGCTTATGAAGACAACAACAGCTTCGTCGATGTGCGCGAAACCAAGCGCCAGACCTTTTACGGCGTTCTTGAGGCTGATCTGACCGACGCGACCACCTGGACAATAGGTGCTTCCAAACAGCGTGAAGACAAGACTTCTGACTGGGGCAGCCTGCCGAGCGGCCCCAATGGTGAGGATCTGCACCTTTCACGCTCTACGTTTATATCCAACGACTGGTCATATTGGGATCAGGAAAATTACACGCTGTTTTCCGATATCACCCATCGCTTCGCCAATGGTTGGACCGCAAAGTTGGCTGCCGCGAAGATGTGGTCTGACGCTGATACCTTTTCCAGTTACTTGTATTACTCGCCCAGTGAGCTTGTTCAATCTTCAGGGCAGTATGCGAACAAAGATATCCAGACTAATTTGGATGCCACGCTATCTGGCCCGATCCAGCTGTTTGGCAGGGAGCATGAACTCTTTGTAGGTGCTAGCCGTCGAGAGGAACAGTTTCGTTCGGTAGGCGGATATTGGGGCGCTACCCCAATCAATATTTACAACTTCAACCATGATATCGCCAAACCTTCACTTGCTGATCGCCAATACTATGGGTCGCATAATACTCAAACGGAAGAAGCCGTTTATGCAGGTGCACGTTTTAACCCGATTGATCCGCTGCGTGTGATCATTGGCGGGCGAGTAAGTTGGTATGAGTATGAAGGGCGTTTGGTTAACAATGCCTATGTAGAGACTCCTCAAGAGCAAAAGGTTACTCGAGAGGTAACGCCTTATGCCGGAGTGATCTACGACCTTAATGACACTTATTCGGTCTATGCGAGCTACACGGAGATATTTAAGCCTCAAAGCGTTCAGAGCGTAGCCTCTGCTATTTTGGATCCCATGACAGGGGAAAGCTACGAAATTGGCCTGAAAGGCGAGTATTTTGACGGCGACCTCAATGCTTCTGTGGCGCTGTTTGACATGACCCAAGAAGGGCGTGCTTATGCGCTAGATCGCAGCCTTTGCCCAAACCCTAACATAGCCTGTTCTGCAGCTGCTGGCGAAGTCCGCAGTCAAGGTATCGATGCAGAGCTGAGTGGTGCACTGACAGCCAACTGGCAGTTCTCGGCTTCCTATGTCTATCTCCTTAGCGAGTACGTCAAAGATGCAAACGTTGCAAATGAAGGCAAACTGTTTGCCCCAGAGCAGCCCAAGCACCTGTTCAAGGCAGCGACCAGCTATCAGCTGACCGGTGATCTGAGCAAGTGGCGTGTTGGCGCTGATGTTTACGCGCAGAGCGATACCTACAAGCGCGTTGGTACCGGGCATTCGGAACAGGACGCCTATTCGGTGGTTGGGCTGATGGCCGGCTATCGTTTCGACGAGCACTGGGATGCCCGTGTCAACCTCAACAACGTCTTCGACACCAAGTATTGGGCGGGTATTCCATCAGGGGGCGGCACCGGTGTGTACGGCGATCCTCGCAACCTGATGTTCTCGGTGAAGTGGTCGCTCTGATGACCTCCATCGGAAGATGAAAAAACGCCCCGGCTTTGTCCGGGGCGTTTTCGTATGTACCAGCCGCAGCCTGCGGTTGAGGTACGCGTCAGTACAGCGACGGCAGCTCGTTGGGGCGCAGGTCGAACACCAGCACTTCGGCCTGCTCGCCATTGCTCAGGTGGATATCCCGCACATCGCGCAGCCGTGCACCATCGCCCGCCTGCAGCGGCTGGCCGTTCAATTCGACGCTGCCGCGAGCCACATGGACGTAGGCGTAACGGTTTTCGTCCAACTGCAAGTGAGCCTGCTCGGCGCCGTCGAACAGCCCGGCATAGACTCGCGCGTTCTGGCGCACCGACAGCGAGCCGTCGGCGCCGTCCGGTGAGATGATCAATTGCAGGCGTCCGCGTTTCTGCGCTTCGCTGAAGTGCTCCTGCTGGTAGCGTGGCTTGGCCTGACGCTCGCTCGGCACGATCCAGATCTGCAGGAAGTGCACCGAGTCGCGGGGCGAGTGGTTGAACTCGCTGTGCGAGACACCGGTGCCGGCACTCATCAGTTGCACGTCGCCAGGGCGGATCACCGAGCCGGTGCCCATGCTGTCCTTGTGCTCCAGTGCGCCTTCCAGCACGTAGGAGAAAATCTCCATGTTGCGATGCGGGTGTTCGCCGAAGCCCTGGCCGGCGGCCACGGTGTCGTCATTGATCACCAGCAGGTCGGAGAAACCTCTTTCTTTCGGGTTGTTGTAACTGGCGAAAGAGAAGGTGTGGAAGGAGTTGAGCCAGCCATGGTTGGCGTGGCCACGATCGGTCGATTTACGGATAGCCAGCATGATGATTCTCCTGTTGATGGTCGCGGCCTTATATCGGCGGCATGGAAGAGATCTTACTGACTATCAGTGGATTGATTAACTGGCTGTAAATTGAATTATTGTCTCTTTCGGGTTGACAGTTTCCCGGAGCTCAGCGGCCCATATGCTGAATCTGTTCCTTGATGAAATCCGAGAACACCTGCACCGCCCGCGCGGATTGCCGGTGTTGTGGGTACACCGCGTAGACCGCCGCCGGAGCCGGCCAATGCTCCTCGAGTATCGGAACCAGTGCGCCGCTTTCCAGAGCCTGGCCGATGATGAAGGTGGGCAGGTAGGCGATGCCCATGCCGGCGATGGCGGCATCGCGGATCAGTTCGCCGTTGTTGGCGCGCAACTGACCGCGCATGGTCAGGTTGCGGGCCTTGCCCTGATCGCGCAGGCGCCATTCGACATGCCGGCTATGGCCGTAGAGCAGGCAGGCATGCTGCTGCAGGTCATCGAGGTTTTCCGGTGTGCCGTGCTCGTCGAGATAGGCCGAGCTGGCGCAGAGAATGGTCTGCATGTCGGTCAGGCGCTTGGCGATCAGGCTGGAGTCTTCCAGCGTGCCGATGCGGATAGACATGTCGTAACCGTCGGCGAGCAGGTCGACGGCGCGGTCATTGAGGTCGATTTCCAGATTGATGTGCGGGTGCTGCTGCATGAACAGCGGCAGCAGGTGGCTCAGGTGCAGGGTGGCGAAGGTCATCGGCGCGCTGACCCGCAGGGTGCCGCGTAGCGAAGCACCCTGGGCCGACACCAGTTCCTGGGCGTCACGCAGATCGGCCAGGATGGTGGTGGCCTTGTCGTACAGCAGCAGACCCAGCTCGGTGGCCTGCAGGCGGCGCGTGGTGCGGTTGAGCAGACGTACCCCGAGCAGTTCCTCCAGCACGGCGATACGTCGGCTGACGTACTGCTTGGACACACCGAGGGCGTCGGCGGCTGCGGTGAAACTGCCGGTGTCCAGGGTAGTGACGAACAGGCGCAGGTCTTCGACGTTCATGGGCTTCTCATCGGTTGGCCTACGATTATTACCGGGTGCGTATGCTTCGCGCCATCGGCTATCCTCGGCGTCTGCCTCAACTGCCCCAGGACGCTTCGATGTTCGCCAGCAAGTTGCCGTCGATCGGCACCACGATTTTTACCACCATGTCCCAGCTCGCCGCCCAGACCGGCGCCATCAACCTGTCCCAGGGCTTCCCTGACTACGATGGGCCCGAGGCGCTGCGCGAGGCTGTCAACCGGCACATCGCCGCCGGGCACAACCAATACGCGCCGATGACCGGTCTGCCGGCGCTGCGCGAGCAGATCGCCCTGAAGATCGAGCGTCTCTATGGTCGCCAGGTCGGCGTGGACAGTGAAGTGACCGTAACCCCAGGCGCGACCCAGGCGATCTTCTGTGCGATCCAGGCACTGATCCACCCCGGCGACGAGGTGATCGTCTTCGACCCGAGCTATGACAGTTACGACCCGGGCGTCACCCTGGCCGGTGGCCGCTGCGTTCATGTCCCGCTGGCCAGCGGCGCTTTCGCCATCGACTGGCAGCGCCTGGAAGCAGCGTTGAGCCCGCGTACCCGGCTGATCATCCTCAATACGCCGCACAACCCCAGCGGCGCGCTGATCAGCCGTGACGAACTGGATCGCCTGGCGGCGCTGATTCGCGACCGCGACATCTACCTGATCAGCGACGAAGTCTATGAGCATCTGGTGTTCGATGGCCGCCAGCACGCCAGCGTACTGGCCCATGACGAACTCTATGCGCGGGCCTTCGTGGTCAGCTCGTTCGGCAAGACCTACCACGTCACCGGCTGGAAGACTGGCTACGTGGTGGCGCCACCGACGCTGAGCGCCGAACTGCGCAAGATCCACCAGTACGTCAGCTTCTGTGGCGTGACACCGTTGCAGTGGGCGCTGGCGGACTTCATGGCGGCTTGCCCCGAGCACGTGGACGAACTGCCCGGTTTCTATCAGGCCAAGCGCGATCTGTTCTGCGACCTGCTGGCGGATTCACGCTTCACCTTCAGCCGCACGCCGGGCACCTATTTCCAGCTGGCCGACTATTCGGCGATCCGTCCGGATCTGGACGACGTGGCAATGGCTCAGTGGCTGACCCGTGAACATGGCGTGGCGGCAATTCCCGTGTCGGTGTTCTGCCAGACGCCGGATCCCGCGCAACGCCTGGTGCGCTTCTGCTTCGCCAAGCGTGAAGACACTTTGCGCCAGGCGGCGGAAAAACTGCAGGCCGTGTAGGGTGGACAACCGCGAAGCGTTGTCCACCACGTAGCATGCCGAGATCACTCGAGAGGGCTATTGATGACCAAGCAAGACAACCTCGAACTGGCGCTGATCCAGAGCGAACTGGCCTGGCACGATCCTGAGGCCAATCGCGCGCATTTCGAAAAGCAGCTGCAGCAGGCCGCTGGCGCCGATCTGGTGATACTGCCCGAGATGTTCAGCACCGGTTTTTCCATGCAGTCGGCCGAGCTGGCCGAGCCGGAAGACGGGCCCACCAGCCGTTGGCTCAGTGAGCAGGCACGGCAAGTCGGCGCGGTGATCACCGGCAGCCTGATCATCCAGGCCGCCGACGGCAGTTATCGCAATCGCCTGCTGTGGGCGCGACCGGATGGTTCGGTGGAGCACTACGACAAGCGCCACCTGTTTCGTATGGCGGGCGAACACCAGCACTACGCGGCGGGTGACCGGCAGGTGGTGTTCGAGGTCAAGGGATGGCGGGTACGTCCGCTGATCTGCTACGACCTGCGTTTCCCGGTCTGGAGCCGTGATCCACAGGGCACCGATCTGCTGCTCTACACCGCCAACTGGCCAGCGGCGCGGCGCTCGCACTGGAATCGTCTGTTGCCCGCCCGGGCCATCGAGAACCTGTGCTACGTGGCGGCGGTGAATCGAATCGGTGTGGATGGCAAGGGGCACCCTTACAGCGGTGACTCCCAGGTGCTGGATTTCCAGGGTGAAAGCCTGCTCGATGCGCATGACAAGCCCGGCGTGTTCCACCAGCGCCTCGACGGCGCAGCATTGGCTGCCTACCGCGAGCGCTTTCCGGCGCACCAGGATGCCGATCCGTTCGAGCTTCGCTGAGCCTGCCCATGCTCTTTCAAGGCAGGCTTCTAGCGTTAAAGTAACAGTGGCAAAGTGGTGGAGCGCTATTCACCCCGTAGGGTGGACAACGCTCTTTTTGTCCACCATTGCGATGGTAGAGCGGTGGACGGATCGGGCCGCGCAGGTGAAGCGTCGTCCACCCTTGTATCTCGACTACAGCCTTTCAGTGAGGTTATGGTTCCCGACTGATCATCGGGGGAGGAGCTGCAAGCCGTGTCCACCCTTAAGCCTTGAGCTTGCAACGTAGATTGCGC